>MGUI01000013.1 GCA_001799895.1 Elusimicrobia bacterium GWD2_63_28 | reverse complement strand
CTGCTCGGCAAACAGCCCGGCCCGGACTACGCCGTGATACAGCTGGACCGCAAGGTGGAAGGCCGCAAGCCGCTGCCCCTCAACCGCAATAAGGATATCAAGGCCGGCGACAGGATCTTCGTGATAGGCCACCCCGTGGGCCTGCCGGTCAAAGTGGCCGGCGACGCCGGCGTGCGCACCACCGAGCCCAAGTCTTTCTTCCTGACCGACCTGGACACCTTCGGAGGCAACTCCGGCTCAGCGGTGTTCAACGCCCGCACCAACAAGATAGAAGGCATCCTGGTGCGCGGCGGCACCGACTTCGTGGACAGCCCGGCCGGCTGCAAGGTGCAGCTCAAGAGCGGCCAGAACGACGGCAAGGGCGAGGCTGTTACCAAGATCTCCATGCTGCAGAAGTATATCCCCGAGCTTGGCTCGTCCAAGTCCGCCGCCCTCGAGATCAGCGACATAGAGCAGGCCCCCGTTTACATGCAGAACGAGGAACTGGCCCGCAAGATACAGTTCTAAACGTACCTTCGGCAATAAAGAACCCCGCACAGGCGGGGTTTTTTATTTGCGGAGAAAGCTTCCTTGCGCTTGCGGGCCTGAAAATATTAATCTTTATCAGGTTAGGGGGAAGCATGAAAAAATTATTCTTAACGGCCGCTGCGGCCGTGGTTTGCGCTGCCTGCGCCAAGGCGCCGTGGCCCGTGGCCAGCGCCGCGGAGAACGGCCTGCGGCAGGACCTGAAGGCCGTAGGGGAAGTGGTTAATTTCAGGGAGCTGAAGACAGAAGAACTGGCGGCCAGGGACGGCAAGGCGGTAGTCCTGCACTTCGAAAGCGAAGTAAAATGGCTGACGCTGGAAGAGTCCCTGGCCCGGCCCGGCGGGCCCGGCGACACGCAGGAATATATAGGCAAAGCCCAGTACGTCCGGCAGAAGCTGGGCTCGGCGCCCAAGGCGGGCCGCAGCGAGACCATAAAAGGCGCCGTCCTGCTGGCCAAGACGGACCTGGGCTGGATCTATAACGGCCTGGCCGGGAATTAGAAGTCTAATAGCCCTTTAAGAACTTTCCCTTGCGGTATTCCTCGTAGGCCCGCTTAAGCTCGGACTCGGTGTTCATTACTATGGAGCCGCGCCAGGCGACAGGCTCCTTTAAAGGCTTGCCGGCCATCAGCATGAAGCGCAGGCCCCCGGGGCCCGCGGCGCAGGCCAGGCTGTCCCCGTCCTCCAGGACGGCCAGCTGGCCGGGCGCGAGCGCGGCGCCCTTTTTCCCCTCGAAAGAGCCGGAGCCCTCGAACACGGAGCAGAGCACATTGTCCTCCGGCCGCACCTTCAGCTTAAACTCTGCGCCCGGTTCGGCCTTGACGTCGAAGAACCAGGGCTTGATAACGATATCCTCAGCCGGGCCGGCCACCCCTCCGTATTCCCCGCAGATGACCTTAACTGAAAAGCCTTCGCCCTGGAACACTTTGATATCCTCGGCGCGTATGTCGCGGTAGCGCGGGCGCGTCATCTTATCTTTCTTCGGCAAATTGGCCCAGAGCTGGAAGCCCCGCATGGTGCCCTCGTAAACCTTGGGCATCTCCTGGTGCACTATGCCCGAACCGGCGGTCATCCACTGCACCTGGCCGGACTTTATCACCCCGGCGTTGCCGAGGGAATCCCCGTGCGCCACCACGCCCTCTATCATGTAGGTGATGGTCTCTATGCCGCGGTGCGGGTGCCACGGGAAGCCCGCCATGTAATCCTCCGGATTGGCGGAACCGAAATTATCCAGCAGCAGGAACGGGTCAGTCAGCTCCGTGTTGGTAAAGCCGAAGAGGCGCTTTAGCTTTACGCCAGCGCCCTCCACCACCCACTGCCCCTCCACGATCTCTTTAATTTTCCTGTTTTTCATTTCATAGCCTCCGGGCCGCCGGTCACTCGCCAGGGCGCGCCCTTGATTTTACCTTTCATATAGATTCGCAGCCCGTGGGCGGGCACTTCCGCCTCCAGCGCGCCGCCCTTCACCTTCAGCTTTGCGCCGGTATAAAGTTCGCGGTAAGTCCCGTCGGGCAGGCCCTCCGCTTTCAATTTGACGGCGGCGCCGCCCTTGTTCAGGAAAACCGCCGCGGTCTCCCGGCCGAGGTCCCGGCGGAAGGCGTATTGATGCTCGGCTCCCAGGAGGCGGGTTTGCTTGCCGCGCCTCAGCGGCGCGGCGGCCGCCCGCAGGGCGTTGAGCTTCTTCAAATGGGCGTAAACGGGTCCGGCCTTGGCTTGCTTTATGCCTTCGGCGCCCAGCATGCGGCGGTTGTCCGGGTCGCTGCCGCCGGCCATCTGGACCTCGGTGCCGTAAAAGATACAAGGAATGCCGCGCGCGGTGAAATAGAAATTTAGCGCGTCGAAATACTGTTCGATCGTGGCGGGCGAGCCCTCGCCGTTCCCGCCGTTGAAACGCGGCTTGTCGTGATTGTCGAGGAAAGTCACCAGCCAGGTGGCGTCCTGGTATTTACCGTCGTGCTTCAGGATGTCGTCCGCCGCGGTATAGGGCCCGCCCTTAAAAACAGCTTCCATCGGCCCCCAGGTGCCCATGGCCGAAAGCGGCATGTCCAGGACGCTCATGCCCTTGTTCATCGGGTCGCCATCGGCCAGACGCGTATAAGAGGATAGCAGCACAAAATCGTCCCGGGTCCAGGCCTCGCCGAACAGGAAGAAATCTTTTTTCCCCTTGTGCATTTCGGCCGCGAAATCCCGCCAGAAATCGTTCTTCATCCACACCAGCGTATCCACCCTGAAGGCGTCCACGCCCAGGTCGCGGTACTTGCCGTAAATAGCCGAGAACCACTTCAGCACTTCCGGATTCTCGTCGTTGAAGTCCAGCAGGTCCGCCAGCGCCGGCCCCTTATGGTTGAACCAGCCCTTGTCGTCGGCGTAGTAGTCGAAAACAAGCCCGCCGCCGCGCGCGGTACCGCGCTCGGCGTGCCATTTGACCGAAGGATGCGTATCCCCGCCGTGGCCGTGGTTGAGCACGATGTCCTGCACTATCTTCAGCCCCTTGGCGTGGGCCGCTGCTATCAGGTCGGGATAGGTCGCGCCGGGCGATTCCAGGTGCGGGTCGATCTTTGAGAAATCCCAGGCCCAGTAGCCGTGGTAGCCGGCGGCGTCATAGGTCTGCGAGCCGTTCACGTAGCGGCCCGGGGGCTGCATCACCGGCGGGGTTATCCACACCGCCGTGAAGCCCATGTCTTTGATATGGTCCAGGTTGTCCATCAGGCCGCGGAAATCTCCGCCCTGGTAATAGCGCAGATTGCCAGGGACGTATTCGTCGCCATAAATATTGTTATTGGCCGCATACCCGTCCGCGAAGCGGTCGGTTACGGCCAGGTAAATGGTCTCGTCCCTGAAATCGGCGGCGGCGCAGGGAGCGGCCGCCAGCAGCAGCGACAGAAAAACTGATTTTTTTAAATATAGCGGGCCTCTGGTCATCAATGAAAGTGTAGCAAATGCGGCTTTTGCCCTAAAGTCCCGGCTCCCCCCTGGGCCTGTCGGCCCTTACGCTCTCTTTGTAAGGTATCTATAATATAACTACAGTAAAATCAGTGTTGGGGGTAACGATGATAAAATTCCTCTCCGCGGTATTGCTGACCGTTTCAGCCTCTCCTGTTTTCTCCTTCGACCTGCAGTCCGTCGACGTTTCAGCCCTTAAAGCCCTGGAGCCCGCCGTCCCGGCCCTCGCCGTCCCCGCCGGTGACAAGGCCGCCAGCCAGTTCGTCTGGATGACCGTGCGCAACAACCCCGTCGGCAAAGAAGCCGAGGCCAATGACTGGGGCGCCCGCATAGAAGCCCGCGTCCGCGAGACCTTCAAGGACAGCTACAGCGTCAACCTCCGCGCCGATATGGATACCTCCTGGGGCAATATCCGCAAGACCGGCAGCTACTATAACCTCTCCGGCGGCGGCATCTTCCTGAACATGAGCGGTTCCAACGGCTCGTACTTCGTTAACGGCACCATCACCGAGAACGGCAAGATGACCTCCGTCAGCGTGAACGTGAGCAAGCGCTTCGACGAAACCTCCTTCAATGTGTTCGGCTCGGGCCTGAACCTCTACACCGACAGGAACTCTATCAACGGCAATTACGACCCGGACCGCTTCTCCAAGAAGGCCGTGGCCGCCGTCACCTCGCTGCTGCTGGCGGTGCAGGTGGAGAAGGGCCAGGCCAAGCCCGAAGAGAAGGCGCTGCGCAACACCGAGCGCATCTGGATGTCCATACGCCCCGGCTGGGGCGGCTGGAACGTGGTCGAGGCCAGCGATCCCTTCGCCCGCATCGAAGTGGGCCTGCGCAAAGTCTTCGACCGGGAATACGACGCCGAGATAGAGATCGACAATAACCGCCAGTGGGGCCGCGTCAGCGGCTTCTTCTCCCGCCGCTACGAGCTGCGCGCCGGGCGCACCGACCTGCGCATGGAGGAATGGGCCGGCCGCTGGGAAATAACCGGCCGCGTGGAAAAGCAGGGCGCGGAGAACAATGAAACGGCCGTTAAGCTTGAAATGCGCGACCGCTTCGGCGACGGCTCCTTCTCTATCTGGGAGGACGGCATCCGCCTAAACATAGACCGCAACGGTATCAGCGGCGATGTGGACACCAAGGTTTACCCCAAGGAAGTGGTCGGCGCCATAACCGCCCTGGTCATGACCTACCAGCAAATAAACCAGCCGCAGCAGCCGCGTTAGGTCTTCTCAGCAAATAAAAAAGGCCGGGGAGAAACCCGGCCTTTTTTACGCCCGGCTGAGCCGGGGAGGTCATTTCAGCAGCCAGTCCAAGGCTTCGCCCTCTTCCAGGAAAAGGCGGACTTCGTAGCCTAGCTCACGGGCGGACCGCTCATAATGCTCGGCGAAATCTTTCCGCTCTTCAGCGTCAGGCAGCAGGACCGCCTCCCTGAAGCCCGCGGGCGGCACTTTTTCGGCCAGGACCGAAGCCACGAATTCCAGCACCATCTTGGAATGCCCGCCGGTCATGCGCCGGCAGTCGGCGAGTATCTTGAAGTTCCCGGTTTTCGCGGCCATCGCTATCGTCTTAGTGAGGCAGTCCAGTATTTCCTGCGAGGTAACCTCCCCCTCGTAAGTGAGGCGCAGGCAACCCTGCCCTTCCGGCGCTTTTATTGTGTAAGGCATTCATCTCCCGTGGTCATTAAAAAAATCCGAACAGGCCCGGCTTTATTTCAACTCCAGCTTAAAACTGGCGGCGAAGTCCCCGCCCTTAGACAGCAGGCTTATGCCGGTATCGGCGCCGTCGTAGAGGCGGCTGGAAGGGACGGTGTCCGGCCCCAGCGAGCGGTCCTTGAGGTAGAAGTCCAGGAACCCGAAGCTCTTGCTTAAGCCGTTCTCCAGCCCTTCCTGGCCATCTGCCTCCAGGATCTTCAGCAGCTTATGCTCGGTCGTGGAGTTATTATAGAGAAAATTGGTCCCTGCCTGGTTCAACCGCGCGTTCACGTGCCAGATAACCAGCCCGCCGCCCGGGAAATTTTTATCCGCGTCGTTGCCGGAGCGCCGGCGGTTCTCCACCAGGAAATACTCGCCGAAAGGGTTCTTCTCCTGGCCGCGCGGCCTTATCATCAGGCATTCTCCTGCCTCCGAAGCGGGGTCCAGGCTGAAGCTGCCGCCGGCGGTGATCACCCTGGGCTCTATCCAGCCCAGCATCATCTTGCTGAAGCAGTTGTGGTCAAAGCGGGTCGCGTCCATCATGTCAAAATAGCCCAGCCCGCCCTTCGGGCCGATTTCAGGCTTGTAGTCGTAATAGTCGGGCAGGCCCAGCGCGTGGCCGGTCTCGTGGATCAGGGTCTTTATCTTGAAGGCTGAGGCCGGGTCTTCCCACTTGGAAACTATCGCCTGCCAGGCATAGGAGTAAAGACGCTTGCCGCCCACGGTGAAAGACCGGTCCGAGAAATTAGGCGCTACCCCCCACCAGAAGGTGGCCCATTCGCCTGTGGGCCCGGTCCAGATCACGGCGAAATAATCCACCGCCCCGTCGCCGTCGCTGTCGTACTGGGAGAAATCGTGACCCTTGAAACTGAGCAGGGCTTTCTTGATGAACTCCTCGCGCCCCTGCCGCGTCTCCGGGATATCGGCGCGGCGGCCGGCCTTGTACCAGCCCAGCACGCTGCCGCCCAGGTTCAGCCTGCCGTAGGAAGAGCGCCTGTAATAGGCGCTGAGGCTCTCGTAAGGGAACTCGCCGCCTGAACCGAAGATCTTCTCGCGCAGGGCCTCTGGAGTATCTCCCGGCCTTGCGGGATATTCGTCGAACTCCACCAGCAGCACCAGTATTTTGGGGCTGCCTGTGGAAGGCAGGCCCCTGTCCCGGAAACCCAGCAAATTGGGGCCCTTGTCCCCGCCGAGGCGGCTCAAAAGTTCGGGAGAAAAAGACTGGTTGCCTATGCCGAGGGCGGGGTCTATGTCGGAGTTCCAGCGGGACGCCTGGCCGTCCGGAGGCGGGTCCATGGCAAGGCCCGCCCGGGAGAAGGCGAGCAGCAGGGTCAAGATACAGGCAATAAGGCGCATTTACAATTATATTGTAATGCGCCGCCCGGAATTCCACATGGGCATTAGGGCCTAGCCGCGCGGGTCTTAAGACTAAACCTGCAGGGCGAATTGGAAACCGCCGGGAGGCCCCCGGCGGTATGTGTTATGGGAAAACGGCTTACTTTGCGGTCTTGACGATCTTTTCCAGCACTTTGGCCAGCTGGTCCGAGCAGGAGGTGGGTTTGTCGCCGCAGGTGATGCCCTTGAGCTTGGCGGCGGCGTCTTTCACCTTCATCCCCTCCAGCAGCAGCGCCAGCGCCTGCAAGTTGCCGGGGCAGCCCTGGTAGAACTTGACGTCCCGGAGCTTGCCGCCGACCACCCTGAAGCTGACCTCTTTGGAGCAGACGCCCTCGAGCTTGTGTTTCATGGTCAGGCGCGCAGCGCGGCGCCGAAGTTCTTGGTAAGCTTGTCGAGGATAGCGGCCATGCGCGCGCCCACGTCGGCGTCGTTGAGCGTCTTCTCCATCGACGAGAAAGTGAACCGTATCGTCAGGCTGCGGTGCCCGGCGGGGATATTCTTGCCCTTGTAGACGTCCACCAGCCGCGCGGAGGAGAGGTCCTGCACGCCGGAGAAGGAGCGCTCCAGATCGGCCCACTCGTGGCGTTCTTCGAGCACCACCGAAAGGTCGCGCCAGTTCTGCGGGAAAGCCGACACCGGCTTTATCTTGGCGATCTTCTGCCAGAACTCGGTCTTGCCGGCCACGGCCAGGCAGGAGAGAGGGATCTCGAAGTAGAAAATATTATTGTCTTTGAAATCTGCCGCCGCGCAGACGGCAGGCGCGAGCCGGCCCAGGTAGCCGGCGGAATTCCCGCCGAGCTTCATCTCCAGGCACAGGCCGGGCTGGAAATAGGCCGGGGCCTTTCTGGCCTTCTCATAGCGGAAGCCGCTCTTGCCGGCGAACAGCCTGTTCATCACGCCTTTCAGGCAATAGAAGTCGGCCGGGGCGCTGCCGCCCTGCCAGGAGCCGCCCTCGGGGACGGGCCCGTAAGCCAGGCCGGCGCAATATACTTCCTCGGCTTTCCCCTCTTCCTTGCGGGCGTAGGCGGTGCCGGCCTCGAAGATCAGCGCCGACTCGCGGCCGCGGTTGAGGTTGTAGCGCAAAGTCTTCAGCAGCCCGGACAGCAGGGTAGGCCGCAGGTACTGGTAATCCGAAGACAGCGGGTTCTTCAGTTCAAGCGCGGCGGCGGCGTCCAGGGCGCAGGCCTTTAGCTCCTTCTCCGAGACGAAGTCGTAATTGTAGGTCTCGCTGAAGCCGAGGGCCGCCAGAGTATTGCGCAGCTCGGTGGTAACGGTCCACAGCGGCGTGACGGTGGAGGGCCGCATCGGCATGTTCGACGCCGCCGGGATCACGTCGTAGCCGGCGTAGCGCGCCACTTCTTCGGCCACGTCGTTGACGCTGTCGAGCTCCAGGCGGTAGGCAGGCACAGAGAATTTCCAAGGTTTGGAATCTTTAAGGTCCGGCTGGAAGGCCTTCAGGCAGCCATAGATCACGCTGTCGGCCAGCCCGGTGCCAAGTATGGCGTTTATCTTCTCCGGGGACACTTCTATCACCGGCGGCTCGTACTTGACCGGGCAATTGTCCGAGACCTGCTCCACCTTCGCGCCGGGGGCGGCCTCCAGTATCAGGGCGGCCAGGCGGGCGGCGGCCTTCAGGGGCAGCTCCGGGTCGGTGCCGCGCTCGAAGCGGTAAGAGGATTCGCTCTTTATGCCCGCGGCCTTGGAAGCCAGGCGCACGGTGGACGGCTTGAAGCGCGCCGACTCTATAAGTATGGCATCGGTGTCGTCGGAGACGGAAGAGTCGATCCCGCCCATGACCCCGGCCAGCGCCACGGGCTTGGAAGAGTCGGCGATTACCATCATGCCGGGGTCCAGCTTCAGGGCCTGGTTGTCGAGGGTCTTGAGCATCTCGCCGGGCAGGGCCTTGCGCACGATGATCTTGGGGCCGGAAAGTTTCGCGATGTCGAAGCAGTGGGTAGGCTGGCCCAGCTCGTACATGACATAGTTGGAGCCGTCTATAAGGAGATTGCCCTTGGGGTTCGAGCCTATGGCGCGCAGGCGGGCGGCCATCCACTCCGGCGTCCTGGCGCCCCTGACGCCCTTCAGCACTATCGCGCCGTAGCGCGGGCACAGATCCGGCACTTTTATTTCCACCGGCACGGGCTGGCCCTCTGCTTTCATGGCCGGCGCGGCAACTTCCTTCAGTTTTAAACCGTAGAAGAGTGAGATCTCCCTGGCAATCGCATAATGCGACAGGCAGTAGCCCAAATTGGGCAGCATCTCTATCTCGAGCACGTAGTCGGCTTTGGGGAACAGCATGGACGCGTCCACGCCCACCTCGGCGGTGTCGGGCAGCACCAGGATACCGCTGTTGTCATAGCCGTCCAGGCCCAGCTCGTCGGCGGAGCAGATCATGCCCTCGGATTCCACGCCGCGGATCTTGGCCTTCTTCAACTCGCCCTCGGCCAGCATGGCGCCCACCTTGGCGAAAGGGATCTTCTGGCCCACGGCTATGTTCTTGGCGCCGCAGACCACGCGCATCGTGGCGCGCCCGTCGTGCACGTCCACCAGCGCCAGCTTGTCGGCGTTGGGGTGCTTGTCTATTTTCTCTATCCTGCCCACGCAGACGCCGGAGAACGAGGACCCGGTCTTGTGCAGTTCCTCCACCTTCAGCCCGATGCGGTTGAGCTTGGCCGCCAGGTCTTCGGGCGCCGGGGGATTTTCCAGGAAGTCGCTGAGCCAGGAATAAAGTATTTTCATAACTGTGTTATGTACCGCGCAATGCCGCGCTTGAATTTACTGGACCTGTTTAAGGACGCGCAGGTCGTTCTCGTAGAGCATCCGCATGTCGCTAATGCCGTAGAGCAGCATGGCGAAGCGCTCGATGCCGCCGCCGAAGGCGAAGCCGCTCCACTTCTCGGGATCGTACTTGCAGCCCTTCAGAACGTTGGGGTGCACCATGCCGGCGCCCATCAGCTCTATCCAGCCGGTGCCCTTGCAGACGGGGCAGCGGGAGCCGGTCTTGCAGAAAATGCAGGACATGTCCACCTCGGCGCCGGGCTCGACGAAAGGGAAATACGACGGGTTGAAGCGGGTCTTCACGGAAGAGCCGAACAGATCCTTCATGAAGGCGTCCGCGGTCCACTTCAGGTCGGCCATGCTGACGCCCTTGTCTACATAGAGGCCCTCTATCTGGTGGAAGGCGAAAGAGTGGCTGGCGTCCACGGCTTCTGAGCGGAACACGCGGCCGGTGTGGAACACCCGCAGCGGCGGCTCGGCCTTCTCCATCGCGCGGATCTGTACGGGCGAGGTGTGCGTGCGCAGCAGCATGAACTTGCCCGAAGCGTCCTTCGCGTCGACGTAGAAAGTATCCTGCATGTCGCGCGCGGGATGGTACTGCGGGAAGTTCAGCGCCTCGAAATTATGGTAATCGTCCTCGACCAACGGCCCGTCGGCCATGCTGAAGCCCAGCTTCAGGAAGCCTTCGGCCAGGCGGTTCATGACGTGGGTGAGCGGGTGCAGGCTGCCCTTGGGAAAAGGCTGGCCGGGCAGCGTCAGGTCCAGGCCCGGCGCGGCGGCGGAGGCCGCGGCGGGGGCCGAGCCTTTCAGCTCGGCCAGCTTGGCCTCCATTTCCTGCTTGGCGGTATTGCCGAGGGCGCCGAGCGGCTTTCGCTCTTCGAGCGGGATATCCTTGAGGTCCCGCAGCAGCAGCGCCAGTTCGCCCTTGCGGCCCAGGAAGCGCTGCTCCAGCGCCTCGGGGTCCCCGGCAGTCGGCTGCGCTATACAAACGGAAAAGCTGTCCCGTATTGCGGACAGCTTTTCCTTCCACTCCGTGGCGTTCACGGCGCGGCCTTAGCGCTCGGTACCGACGAGTTTCTTGACGGTAGGGATGGCTTTCTTCGCGATCTCGGCCAACTGCTTGAAGGACTGAGGGTCGCGGATGGCTATCTCGGAGAGCATCTTGCGGTTCAGCTGGATGTTGGCCTTGTGCAGACCGTCCATGAACCTGCTGTAAGACATTCCCTCTTCCCGGGCGGCGGCGTTGAGGCGTATGATCCACAGCTGGCGGATGTCGCCCTTCTTGTCGCGGCGGTGGATATAGGCGGTGGTCAGGGCCTTCTTGACCTGCTGCGTCGCCTGGCGGAGGCGGTTGCCCTTGTTGCCGTAATAGCCCTTGGAGAGCTTTAAAATCCTCTTCTTACGTTTGTTGCGTGCTACGCTGTATTTTATTCTCATATTGCTGCTCCGACCCGTTTTACGGGAGCGGCTCCTTTATTGTGGTTATTCGTAGGGCAGGTACTTCTTAAGCACGCGTCCCTCGGCGGAGTTCTTCTCCTCCACCTTGGCGGTGCGCAGCGTGCGGCCGCGCTTGGCGGACATACCGGTCAGCAGGTGGCGCAGGCCGGCCTTGCGGTGCAGGTACTTGCCGGAGGTGGTCTTCTTAAATCTTTTCTTGGCTCCGCTGTGGGTTTTCATTTTAGGCATAATATTCTCTTTTTCGGCGAACTCCGATTATCTTGTAATTATATAACTTTCCGGCCCGCCTTGGGAAGGTCAGGTGCCGGGGGCCTGCTCCGGCTTGGGGGCCGGGGCGGGCTGCTGCGCGCCGGCCAGCGGCTTCGGCGCCGCCGCCGGGTGGGCCTTGGTGCTCTGCGCCGGGGCCAGCATGATGCTCATGCGGTTGCCCATCATCTGCGGACGCCCCTCCACTATTCCGACGTTGGAGAGGTTGTCCTTTATGGACATGAGTATTTCTTCACCGAGGTTGCGGTGCTGGTTCTCGCGGCCGCGGAACACCACGGTGACGCGCACCTTGTTGTGCTCTTTGAGGAAAGTTTCGATGTGTTTGACCTTGGTCTGCAGGTCGTGGCTGGCTATGCGCGGGTTGAGGCGGATTTCCTTCAGGACTCCGGCCTTCTGCTTCTTGCGGTTCTCGCGGTCCTGCTTTTCCTTCTCGTAAAGGAACTTGGAAAAGTCCATCACCTTGCACACGGGCGGGTTGGCGTCCGGGGAAATTTCCACCAGGTCCATGTTGGCGCCCTTGGCCATGTTCACCGCTTCAATGAGCGGCTTTATCCCGAGCATGGTGCCGTGCATATCGATGAGGCGCACCTGCGGGGACGTGATATTGCGGTTAACTCTTACTCTCTTGTCGTGGTACAAAACTGCCTCCTGTAACTTGCAGCGGCAAAGCCGCCAGCCGGGTTTAATGCCCGGTCTTATATTTTACCATTTCGGCGGGGTTTATACGAAGGCGAAATAAAGGCGGTAGTAGATCAGGCCGAAATACTCGTTGAGCGCCTGCCGGACCTCATCTCCCCCGCTGCCGGGCAGGAAATCCTTGAGGAAGCGCGGCGCGGCCTTGTCCGCACGGCGGGCCACCGGGAAAGGCGTGATTTCCCCCCCGGCCTGCCGGAAGAGCAGCGCCGCGCGCCGCATGTGGAAAGCCGAGGTAAGCAGTATCGGCCGCCTGTAGCCGCGCACGCGGCAGATCTCCAGCGAATAGCGGGCGTTCTCCCTGGTGTCGCGCGAGGCCTCTTCCGTGATTATCTTCGAAGCCGGCACGCCGAGGTGCAGCAGGTACTCTTTGGCCAGCGCGGCCTCGGGCTTGCCCGAGAACGGCGCGCCGCCCGAGAGCAGCAGCGGCAGGCCGGTCGCCTTGTGCAGGCTGAACGCCGCCGAGACCCGTTCCAGCGAGCCCGGTGACAGCCGCTCGGAGGCGGAGTAGACCTCGCCGCCCTCGCGTACCCCCCCGCCAAGCACCACTATCACGTCCCCGTCGATCTTGCCGGGCAGCTCATAAGCGCTCTCCAGCGGCCGCAGCAGCGCGTCCGAAAATACTTTAGAAGAACCTCCCCAGACGGCCGCCGCCAGCAGGGCGCAGACAATAGCCGCCGGCCTGCAGCGCTTCCTCAGGTACCACCAGAGACCGGCCAGCGCGACCACCAGGCACCCCGGCGGCAGCACAAAAGCCGAAAAAATTTTCTTGATCAGGAACATAAATCAATAATACAAAAAACAAAACCGCCAGGGAGACCCGGCGGCTAGCCTCTGCCCTATCCCTTTTTGCTCCAAATCTAATTTACAACAAATTTGTTGTATTCGTTTCAGTGATGCAGATAATGCGCTGTATAGGTGTCCACCAGGCTGCGGATCATACGCTGGTATTTGGTATGGTTGCGGCGCGCCTGCTCTTTGAAGAAGTTCACGCTGGAACGGCTGAGCGACAGGGTCACCTTAATGGTGTCCTCGGGCATGGCAAGCGCGCCCGGGGGCGGAAGGAAGTCACCCACCCTGGTCAGTTTCCCCACAGGCTTGTCACCGCTGGCTGTCTTTTTCATAATACCTCGCCCCTTTCCGTACCTTCTTTCATATAGTCTACACCGCATATGGCTATTTATCAATACTTTTATATGTATTATATCCGCACCCAGGCCGCCCCGACAACCGCCTGTCGCCAAAAACAAAACCGCCGGGCTTCCCCTGCGGCTCCAAATAGTCCAATAGTTAAGAACGTCCCCTACGCCTATTCTTTACGCCGTTCACTACAACTAGCCTTATGGGACCCATAACCACCCACTTGGCCACAACCGTATTCTTTGCCTCCACAATTAACACGCCATTTGCGAGAAACGAATGAGTTTTCATGGATTGTGACAATTTTTAATTTCTCTGGACAGTTGATATAACGTTCAGACACCTTTCGCAATTTGTAGTTTGTAGTACATGCTGCTTGAAAAAAGATTATCAGCAGTATTGCCAGTATTTTCACAGATACACCTCTTAATTTGAAGACGAGAGCTAGACCGATGAAATGATTCTACCAAAACTTCCCACATTGATGGCACTTGCGGGAACAAAACAGGCAATCATGCCGGGGCCGGGCGGGGTGTTGGTTCGAGAACCCGTTGGGGAAGGGAGGCTCAACCGCTTCCTGCGGTTGAGGGGAACCGCGCAACGGTTCCCTGCAGTCCGGGTTCGAGGGCCAATACCCCGCCCGGTCTCCCCGACGGATAAATTAGGAATTAGGAATGAACGTCCCCTCCCCCAGCCCGCCCCCCCAAAAAAGAACTCCCCGCTTGCGGCGGGGAGTTCCGGAACAGGGCGCTGTCCCTGTTTTATCTACTTCACCACGGGGATGCGCATGGCGTAGAAGGAGCGCCAGACGAAGACCACGCTGATGAGGAAGAAGACCGCGGCCAGGGTGTGGCTCACTTTCGGGTCCAGCGTGATGGCCAGCTCGACGGCCAGCAGGCCGAACAGCGTGGTGAACTTGATGATCGGGTTCATGGCCACCGACGAGGTGTCCTTGAAGGGGTCGCCCACGGTGTCGCCGACGATGGTGGCGTCGTGCAGCGGGGTGCCCTTGGCGTTCAGCTCGGTCTCAACCAGCTTCTTGGCATTGTCCCACGCGCCGCCCGCGTCGGCCATGAAGATGGCCTGGTACAGCCCGAAGATGGCTATCGAGATGAGGTAGCCGATGAAGAAGTAGTGGTTCACGCAGGCGAAGGCCAGCGTGGAGAAGAACACCACCAGGAAGATATTGAACATACCTTTCTGGGCGTACTGCGTGCAGATCTCCACCACTTTCTTGGAGTCCTCCACGTTAGCCTTCTTCACGGTAGCGTCCAGCTTGATGTTCTTCTTGATGAAGTCCACCGCCTGGTAGGCGCCCGTGGTGACGGCCTGCATGGAAGCGCCGGAGAACCAGTAGATGATGGCGCCGCCGGTGATGAGGCCCAGCAG
>MGUI01000012.1 GCA_001799895.1 Elusimicrobia bacterium GWD2_63_28 | reverse complement strand
CCAACTTCATCAACTCCGGCATCTACTCCAACTACGTGCTGGTGCAGTACATGTCGCAGTCGCTGATAGAATACCTGCGCTCGACGTGGAACCTCGGCGGCATCACGAAGGAGCACTTCATCACCGTGGTGCCCCCGCAGATGCGCCTGGGCGACATGTGGTACCGCGGCACCGCCGACGCCGTGAAGCAGAACCTCAACCTGATCAACGACTACAAGCCGGACCTCGTGGCCATCTTCGGGGCCGACCACATCTACCGGATGGACATCAGGCAGATGATAGATTTCCACGTGGCCAGCAAGGCCGACGTGACCGTCTCGGCCCTGACCGTGCCCATCAAGCAGGCCTCGCGCTTCGGCACGATAGTGGTGGACGCGAAGAACCGCATTACCGCCTTCGAGGAGAAGCCGAAGAATCCGAAGCCCATGCCGGGCAACCCCAACGCCGTGCTGGCCTCGATGGGCAACTACATCTTCAGCTACGACGCCCTGGTAAAGGTGCTCCACGAGGAATCCGGGGAGGCCGCGGCGCTGGACTTCGGCAAAACCATCCTGCCCAACATCCTCAAGCGCTACCGCGTGTTCGGCTACAACTACGCAGAGCAGGTGCTGCCGGGCAGCAAGCCCTTCGAGGAAAAGAACTACTGGCGCGACGTGGGAACGCTCGAGGCCTTCTGGCAGGCCAACATGGACCTGCTGGGCGCCAAGCCGAAGATGGACCTCAACAACAAGCTCTGGCCCATCCAGGATTCCAAGCACACCGCCGGGCCCTCCAAGGTGATAGAATCCAACCTGCAGGACTGCATGCTGTCCGACGGCTGCATGATAACACAGTCGTCGCTGAAGCGCTGCATCCTCGCCCACGACGTGATCGTGCACGAGAAGTGCCAGCTTGAGGACTGCATCATCATGGACGCCTGCGAGATCAAGGCCGGCTGCCGCCTCAAGAAGGTGATCATGGACCGCTACAACACCATCGAGGCCAAGACCACCATCGGCTACAACTCCGACCAGGACGCGCAGCGCTATTACATAGATCCCGACGGGATAGTAGTGATCCCGCGCGGCATCTCCAAATGGCAGTAGCGGGACTGCCGGGCTGAGCCCCGGCCCCCGCCCAGGCTATGGAAGGCAAGAAATTCAGACTGAAGAACCGGGAAGAGATCCTGGTGATGCTGGGCGCGCAGGACGAGGGCCTGCGCGAGCTGGAGCGCCTGCACCGGGTGCAGATCTACGTCCGGCACCACCCCGAAAGCGAAAGCGCCGACCTCACCGTGAAGGGGCAGCCGGCCGCCGTGGACAAGACGCTGCGGCACATCAAAGCCGCGCTGGAAGATTTCTACGCCGTCCGCCTGACCCCCGAAGAGGCCCGGCCGCCCGAGCAGGGCGCGCTCCCCGAGGGCGTGCTGTACAAGACCCATTACGGCGAGCTGATCAGCCCGCGCACCGAGAACCAGAAAAAATACGTAAGCGCCGTGCTCTCGGGCGACCTGGTGTTCGCCGTGGGCCCCGCCGGCACCGGCAAAACCTTCCTGGCCGCCGCGTGCGCCCTGCGCGCCCTGCGGGCCGGCGAGGTCAAGCGCATAATCCTCACGCGGCCCATAGTGGAAGCCGGCGAAAAACTGGGCTACCTGCCCGGCGACATCTCCGAAAAAGTGGATCCCTACCTGCGACCGCTCTACGACGCCATGCACGCCCTGGCGGGCCCCGACAAGTTCCGCGCCCTGCGCGCCGACGAGGCGGTGGAGATAGTGCCGCTGGCCTACATGCGCGGCCGCACCCTGGAGAACGCCTTCATCATCCTCGACGAGGCGCAGAACACCCTGCCCGAGCAGATGAAGATGTTTTTGACCCGCATGGGCCGCTACTCCAGGATGGTGGTCACCGGCGACGTCACGCAGATAGACCTGAAGGAGAAGGACCGCTCGGGCCTGGTGCTCATCAGGGATATCCTGAAAAAAGTGGAAGGCGTTAAAATGGTGAACTTTACGGGCAAAGACGTGGCGCGCCACCCGCTGGTAAAGGACATCCTGGCCGCCTACGACAGCTGGGAGAAAAAACACCCCTGATGCCCCTGAATCTTTTCTTCGAGACCGCCGTGCCGGCGGAGGTTAAAGCCGCGAAGACGGCGCTGGCCAGGGCCGCCGCGCTGGGCCTGGGCCGCCACGCCAGCAAGCCGGTGAACCTGGTCTACACCGGCGGCCCCGGCATCAAGGACCTGAACCGCCGCTTCCTCGGCAAGAACCGGCTTACCGACGTGATAGCTTTCAACCTCCCCCCAGCCCCCGTGCCAGGCTCGGCCTGGGGCGAGGTCTACGTCTGCGTGCCCGTCGCCGCCAGCCAGGCGCGCGCCCTGGGCCATTCCCTGCTTACCGAACTGCTGGTGCTGACGGCCCACGGGGCCCTGCATCTGGCCGGCATGGACGACGCCACCCCGGCCCTGCGCCGCCGCATGAACCTGAAAACCGCCGCCCTCCTGAAAAAGCTGTAGCGCCCCGCTTTCCGCCGCCCTTATTTGATAAAATATTTATAAATAGGCGCCCCCGGCCGCGGCCGCCGTTTTGTTTCACCCCCGTTCAGCGGGGACGCCGGGGCGCTAACGATTTTCTACCGCCAGCAAGGGCAGACGCACGGAGGCTCCAGTGAATACCGAGATAACCGCCCGCAGTTTCCAGGAAATAGATATCCGCCAGCAGGCGCGCTGGAAGGAGCTGAACGCCTTTAAAACGGCCCGCCTGCCCGGCAAGCCCAAGTTCTTCTGCCTCGACATGTTCCCGTACCCGTCGGGCGACGGCCTGCACGTGGGCCACCCCGAGGGCTACACCGCCACCGACATCATCTGCCGCTACAAACGCATGAGAGGCTTCGAGGTGCTGCACCCGATGGGCTGGGACGCCTTCGGCCTGCCCGCCGAGAACTACGCCATAGAGACGGGAGTGCACCCGCGCATCACCACCGAGAAGAACTGCTCGACTTTCAAGCGCCAGATAGAATCGCTGGGCTTCAGCTACGACTGGGAGCGCGAGATAACCACCATCGACCCGGCCTACTACAGGTGGACGCAATGGATTTTCCTGCAGCTTTTCAAGAAAGGCCTGGCCTATGAAGACACCAGGCCGATAAACTGGTGCCCCAAATGCAAGACCGGCCTGGCCAACGAGGAAGTCTTCCAGGGCAAGTGCGACCGCTGCGAGAGCCCGATAGAGAAGAAGAACCTCCGGCAGTGGATGCTGAGGATCACCGCCTACGGCGACAGGCTGCTGGCTGACCTGGCGGACACCGACTGGCCGCATTCCACCCGCTTGATGCAGGAGAACTGGATCGGCCGCTCCGAGGGCGCCGAGGTGGACTTCGAGGTTCCTTCGATCGGCGAGAAGCTGCGCGTCTTTACCACCCGCCCCGACACCCTCTACGGCGCCACGTACATGGTGCTCGCGCCGGAGCACCCGTTCACGGCCAGGCTGACGACCCCGGAGAAGAAGGCCGAGGTGGAGGCCTATGTCGCCGCCGCCGGCAACAAGTCTGACCTGGAGCGCACGGAGCTGGCCAAGGACAAAACCGGCGTGTTCACCGGGGCCTACGCGGTCAACCCGGTCAACGGCGAAAAGATACCCGTCTGGACAGCGGATTACGTGCTCTCCACCTATGGCACCGGCGCCATCATGGCCGTGCCCGCCCACGACGACCGCGACCACGAGTTCGCGGTGAAGTTCGGCCTTAAGATCATTGAAGTGCTGAAAGCGCCCGCGGATTGGAAGGGCGAGGGCGCCTTCTGCGGCGACGGCGTCTCCATAAATTCCGGCATCATAGACGGCCTGCCCACCCCCGCGGCCAAGAAGAAGATAACGGCCTGGCTCGAGGAGAAAGGGATAGGCCGGCCCAAGGTCAATTTCAAACTGCGCGACTGGCTGTTCTCCCGCCAGCGCTACTGGGGCGAACCCATACCCCTGGTGCACTGCCCGAAGTGCGGCATCGTGCCGGTGCCGGAGAGCGAACTGCCGGTAAGGTTGCCGGAAGTGGAGAAGTACGAACCCACCGGCACCGGGGAATCTCCCTTGGCGGCCATAGACAGCTGGGTAAATACGAAGTGTCCCTCCTGCGGCGGCCCCGGCAAGCGCGAGACCAACACCATGCCTCAGTGGGCCGGCTCCTGCTGGTACTACCTGCGCTATATAGACCCCAAGAACCCCGGCGCTTTCGTCGATAAGGAACTTGAAAAGGCCTGGATGCCCGTGGACCTGTATATCGGCGGCGCCGAGCACGCCGTGCTGCATTTGCTATACGCCAGGTTCTGGCACAAAGTGCTGTTCGACCTCGGGCTGGTCTCCACCAATGAACCCTTCAAAAAGCTGGTGCACCAGGGGATGATACTCTCCTATTCCTACCGCGACTCCAAGGGCGTCTACCGCCCCTATAAAGAGCTAGAGATCGCTGAGGACGGCTCGGCCAGGACCGCGGAAGGCGAGACGATAAAGCCGGTGGTGGAGAAGGTTTCCAAGTCCAAAAAGAACGTCATAAACCCCGACGAGATCTACGAGCGCTACGGGGCCGACGCCTTCCGCCTCTACGAGATGTTCATGGGGCCGCTCGAGGACGCCAAGCCCTGGAACCTGCGCGGCATAGAGGGAGTGTACCGCTTCCTTAGGCGCGCCTACTCCTGGGGCCTGGAGCGCAGCGCGGCGCTGACGGACGCGAAAGCGTCGGGCGAAGACCTGATCCTGCGCCACCAGACCATAGACAAGGTGGGCGCGGACATTGAGGCCCTGAAGTTCAACACCGCCATCTCCGCGCTGATGATCTACCTGAACCGCCTTACGGAACAGAAAGAGACCTCGCGGGAGGACTACGAGACCTTTATCACCCTGCTGCACCCTTTCGCGCCGCATATCGCCGACGAGATGTGGGAACTGGCCGGCGGCGCGGGCACGCTGATGGCGCGCCCCTGGCCCGAGGCGGACAAGTCCGTCATCGCCTCGCGCGACATAGAGATACCGGTGCAGGTCAACGGCAAGGTCAAGGAGCGCCTGCGCGTGAAGGAAACCACGCCGCAGGACGAGATCAAGCGCCTGGCCCTGGAGGCCGCGGCGCCGCACACGGCGGGCAAGACCATCGTCAAGACGATAGTAGTGCCCGGCCGGCTGGTAAGCATCGTGGTCAAATAGGAACGGGGGAAACATGAAGAAGACAGTATTGATGGCGGCTCTGCTGGGGCTGGCCGCCTGCGGGGGTTCCTCGGATATCATCTACAGGCCGGCGGAGCAGAAACTGCCGATCTACATCAAGCACATAGCGATCAGGCCTTTCGCCAACAAGACGCAGCAGTTCGGGCTCGAAGAAAAGATCACCCTCAAGGTGATAGACGAGTTCCTCAAGAACGGCGAGTACACGGTTTCGCCGGAAAGCGCCTCGCAGGGCGTGGTGGTGGGCGAGATCAGCCACTACATCCTGACCCCGATACAGTACGACGTGAATTTGGTGCCCACCGTCTACAAGCTCAACGTGATAGCCGGCGTGCGCCTGCTGGACCGAGAGCAGAACCGGTTCCTCTGGGAGGAGCCCGCCCTGCAGGTGACCAAGATGTACTCGGCCGCCAATTTGCCCGGCGGCCTCACGGAAGAGCAGGCCAGGGAAGCCCTGTGGGAGATCCTCGCGAAGGACGTGGTGCTGCGCACCGTCTCCGGCTTCGGCTCGGTATCGAGCACCTCGCAGAAGCGGCTGCCCGGCAACCAGGACAAGCAGCCCGCGGGCACGGTGAACCCCAACCCCTGATATGCAGACCCTGACCCCCAGGGCCCTCTCCGAGGAGTGGGCCAAAAAGAAGACCCGCCCGGTCTATTACCTTTTCGGCGAAGAGACCGCCATGAAGGAGGCCGCCCTGAAAAAGCTGGAGGACCTCTTCCAGCCGGAGTCTTTCAACTTCTCCGTGCGGGACGCCGAGGTGGCCGATATCGAACAGGCCCTCGACGAGGCCTGTACGGCCCCGATGCTGGCGGAGACCCGCTTCGTAGTTTTGAAGCACGTCGAAAAGCTGAAGAAAGAGCCGATGAAGAAGCTGCTGGCCTACCTGGCAGACCCCTGCCCCAGCGCCTGCCTGCTGCTGCTGGCCGACTGGCCGCGCGAGAAGGCCGACCCGCTGCCCGCCGTACTGGGCAAAGACTGCGCCGCCGTGGATTTTTCTCCTATGACCCCGCCGCAGGCCGTGGAGCGGGTGAATTCCATCCTGCTGACCCGGGGAGTCAAAGCCGACGGCGAGGCCCTGGAGCTGCTGGTGGAGCTGCTCGGCACGGACTCGGTTACGCTCGACGGCGAAACGGAAAAGATAGCCCTCTACATGCACGGCCAGAACCGCTTTTTCAGCCCGGAGGACGCGCTGGCGCTGGCCGGCTTCTCCCGGGTGCAGAACCCTTTCGAACTGGCCAACGCCGTCTGCGGGCGGCGCCCGCGCGAGGCGGCCGAGGCCGCCGCCAAGATGCTGGCCTCGGGCGCGGAGCCCCTGGCGCTGCTGGCGCAGTTCTCCAGGGCGCTGGAGCGGATGCTCAAGGTGAAGCGCCTGTCCGGGGAAGGGCCGTCGGCGGCCTACCAGGCCGGCATGTCCCCCGGCCAGTACCACGCGGCCCTGCGCGACTCTGCCTCCTACACGGACGACAAGCTGCTGCGCTCCCTGCGCCGCTGCCTCGAGGTGGAGGAACTGCTTAAATCCTCCTCCAAGCGGGACCCCTCCCTGCTGCTGAGGCAGCTGGTGCACGAGATAACCGCGGGCAAATAGCAAAACCCCGGCTGACTGCGCCGGGGTCGCTCTTTCTTTTGAGGAAAGTTATTTTACCGAGGGGTTCTTCGCTACCGTCTTGATGCGGGCGGCCAGGCGGGACTTGCGGCGGGCGGCGGTTTTCCAGTGAAGGGTCCCCGTCTTAGCGGCTTTGTCCAGCAGAGAATAGGCCTTGGGCAGCATCTTCTGCGCGTTCTCCAAGTCCTTCTTCTCGACGAGCGCGCCGAATTCCTTGGCGGTGTCGTGTATTCTGGTTTTTACGCCCCTGTGCTTAGAAGCGAGTTTTTCTGATTTGCGCCAGGCTTTGATAGCGCTGGTATGCCTTCCGGTCTTGAGTTTTGCCATATTAGTGATAGTTTATCATTCTATGCCTGAAAAAGCAAATGCGGCGGGCAGCGGCGGCGCCCCCTTCACCCGGGGCCTGGCCGGCATGACCGCCGCCAACCTGGTGACCAAGGCGCTGGGCTACGCCAGGGACGCGCTGCTGGTGGCCGTCTTCGGCGCGGGCGCGCTGGCCGACGCCTATTACGCCGCCTTCCGGCTGGTCAACGTCTTCAGGCGCACCGGGGGCGAAGGCGCCCTCAACGCCGTCTTCATCCCGCTGCTGGAAAAGGAGAAGCTGAAGTCGCCGGAAGCCGCGCGGGAGTTCTTCTCCTCCGCCTGGACCGTGATCTTCTGCCTGTCGGCCCTGCTGGCGGCCGCGGGCATAATATTCAGGCAGCAGTTCGCCCTGCTGGCAGCCTGGGGCTTCCGCGGCGAGCCGGCCCAGCTGGAGCTCACCGCCCTGCTGGCCGCCGTGCTGATGCCGCACCTGCTGTTCGTGAACCTTTCCGCCCTTTTCACGGCGGCCCTTAATTCCGCCCGCAAGTTTTTTCTGCCGGCCCTGGCCCCGGCCGCCTTCTCGGTGGCGGTGATCGGCGTGCTGCTCTCTTTTCACCTGGGCTATTTCGGGGAGCTCGACGGAAGGGGCCGGATACTGGTGGTGGCCGCGGCGGCCTCCGCCTCGGGCCTGCTGCAGGCGCTGGTGCTGCTGCCGGCGCTGCTGCGCGAGGGTTACGTCCTGAAGTTCACCAACCCGCTCGGCAAGCTTTCAGCCGCCCCGGCCCTGCTGGCGGCGGCCCCCGCCGCCCTAACGCTGGCGCAGGACCAGGTGTCGCTGCTGATAAACACGGTTTACGCCAGCTTCCTGCCCGCCGGAGCCATCACCGCCATCTACAACTCCGCGCGCCTGGTACAGTTCCCGGTTTCCCTCTTCGCGGCTTCGGCCGCGGCGGTTTCCCTGCCGGCCATGGCCACCTGCAGCGCCGCCGGCGACCTGCCTGGCTTCCGCGCCCGCCTGAAGGAGGCCATGGCCTCCTCCTGGCTGATCATGCTGCCGGCCGCGGCGGGCATAGCCGCTACGGCCCTGCCGGTCTGCCGCGCCCTGTTCGAGCACGGCCGCTTCTCGCCCGAGGACAGCGCCATGACAGCCCAGGCCCTGCTCTGGCTGGCCGCCGGCCTGCCGGCCTACGGCTTCAACAAAGTGGCCGCCTCCGCGCTTTACGCGCAGGGCAGGCAGCGGGGGCCTCTTATAATAATTTCCGCGCAGCTCGCCCTCAACGCCCTGCTCTGCCTGCCGCTGATGCGCCTGATGGGCACGGGCGGGCTGATGCTGGCCACCTCGCTGAGCTCCTGGGCCGCCGCCATAGCCTTCCTGTTCGAGCTGCGGCGCAGCTCCGGCTTCAACCCTTTCTCCGACCTGCCGCTGGCCCGCCCCGCCGTTTCCGCGGCCGCCGCCGCTCTGGCCGCCCTCGGGCTGACCCGGGCGCTGGCCCCGGCCGGCCCGCTGGCCGTTACCGCCGCCGCGGTGCCCGCCGCGATAGCGGTCTATTTCGCCGGGCTGCGCCTGCTGGGCGTGGAGGAGCGCAAACTGGTGACGGGCGGGAGGTTCTGATGGACCTGTCCCACCTGCCGGCCGGCCCCGGCGTCTACCTGATGCGCGACGCCACGGGCACCGTGCTCTACGTCGGCAAGGCCAAAGACCTGCGCGCCCGCGTGGGGCAGTATTTCGGCAAAAGCCCGGCGGATACCCGCCGCAAGATCCCCAATCTGGTGGCGCTGATCCGGCGCATAGACTACGTGGCCTCCGCCAGCGAGCGCGAGGCGCTGCTGACCGAGCGGCAGCTGATCCACAAGCTGCAGCCCTTCTTCAACGAGATGTGGAAGGATTCCAAATCCTACCCGTACCTGGAACTGACACGCGAGGATTTCCCCCGCCTGCTGTTCACCCGCCGCAAGACGCGCGACGGCGGCCGCTACTTCGGGCCCTACCCCAAGGTAGAGCCGCTCAAGAAGCTGCTGGCCTACCTGTGGCGCATAAAATTCGTGAACCTGCGCCGCTGCCGCTGGATTTTTTCGCTGGCTGAACCGCTGCCGGAAAAGAAAATAAAGGCCTGCCTTTATTTCCACACTGGCCAGTGCACGGCGCCCTGCGCGGGCAGGATCTCTAAAACGGCCTACGGCGCGCTGGCCGGGCGCGTGGCGGATTTCCTGGCCGGCGATTTCAACAAGCTGCGCGGCGGCTTCGAGGCGAAGATGGGCAGGGCCGCCGCGGCCCTGCGCTACGAGGAAGCGGCGCTCTACCGCGACTTCCTGAACGCCTTCGACCACATGGCCGAGCGCGTACTGGTGGGCAAGCTGGAGCCGGATTTCCTGGAGAAGGCAGTGGGCCGCACCGGCGCGGTGACGGCGCTGAAAGAAGCGCTGGGCCTGGCCCGCCCCCCGGCGCATATAGAGTGCTTCGACACCTCCAGCCTGTTCGGGCGGCAGGCCGTGGGCTCCTCGGTGTGCTTCACCGGCGGCGAGAAGAACACTTCCCATTACCGCCGCTACAGGATAAAATTCGAGAACGCGCCCGGGGGCTCCGACGATTTCGCGATGATAGAGGAGGTAGTGGGGCGCAGGCTGGCCCAGCTCAAGAAGCGCGGCGAGGAGCTGCCGGACCTGCTGGTGATAGACGGCGGGCCGGGGCAGCTGGCGGCGGCGATGAAAGCCATCGGAGCGGCGAAGGTGAGGGTGGAAGTGATAAGCCTGGCCAAGCGGCTGGAAGAGATATATTCCCCCCGCCGCGTCCGGCCGCTGCTGCTGGACCGCGCGCACCCGGGCCTGCGGCTGCTGCAGGCGCTGCGCGACGAGGCGCACCGCTTCGGCATCACCTACCACCGCAAGCTCAGGGGGCGGTCGGAGCTGGAGGGATAAATGACCAGGGAAGAAGTTTTAAAAAAGATGAAAGAGCACACGCCGTTCCGGCAGGCGGTGTGGAAGGCGTGCATGCGCATACCCGAGGGGCAGACGCGCAGCTATAAGTGGATAGCGCAGCAGATAGGCAGGCCGGGCGCCGTGCGCGCCGTAGGGTCCGCGCTGGGAAAGAACCCTTTCGCGCCGGTGGTGCCCTGCCACCGCGTGATAAAGGCAGACGGCTCCCCCGGCGGGTTCTCCGCACCTGGCGGACTGGCCGCCAAGATAAAACTCCTCAAAAAAGAAAAAGCCTTATAGGGCCGGCGCCCGAATGAAAAACCCGGGGCAGCCCGGATTTTCCATGTTTCGCCTCCGGCGGGAAGTCATTTTCCGGGCGGCACGGCCTCCGGTGAAACGTCGGCCGGCTCGGCGTCCCAGCGCTTCATGGATTCGAGGGCGCTCTCATAGGGGTCCGGGGAGACGCTGACCGAGCCGGCGAAGGGCCTGTCCATCTCCACGATAAAGAACAGCAGGATGCCGAGCGTGGCCGCGTAGATGCCCAGCATGAAGTCGTTAAGGCGGGTTACGCGCAGGCCGTAGCACAACAGGAAGTTGAATACTATGCACAGCGCCATCGTGGCCCACAGGGCGGCGGGCACTACCGAGCCGCCGGCGGCGCTGAGCCTGGCGCGGCGGTACACGTTCAACTCGTTGGTTTTATCCCAGATCTCCGTCAGCAGTATCTCCTCGCGCGCGCCCTTCGGGTTTATTACCGCCGCCTTGTGAAAAATGGCGTTGAACTTATGAGCGGTGGGCTCCGAGCGCCCGGCTTCGGACATGGCGGGCCATTCCTCGGCGATGACCCCCCTCAGGTACTCGCGCACGGCCTCGCGCGCCGCTGAAGCCGCGGGGCCCCCGTACACGGCCAGGTCGCGGACCAGTTCGCCGGAGACGCTGGCCTCGGAAGCCACCGCCGACTCGGCCGCGCTGTAGGCTTCCCAGACCGTTACCGAAGAGAAGGCCAGCAGGAGCGAAAGGATCATGGCCACCACGCCGAGCATGCCCACGGCGACCTCGTTGGCCTCGGGGTCGTATTCCAGGGGGCAGACGCGCCGCCACAGGCGGTGCCCTGCCAGCGCGGCCGCCGGCAGGCCCGCCGTCAGGCCCAGGAAAACCACCCAGTTCGGAAGATCATATATCCACATAGAGAGTCACGCTCCTTTGAAATTTCCGCCGCCGCCGCGGTTGGGGACCGCTGCCGCCGTGATCACCCCGCCCCTGCCCGCGGCGGATTCGGCCCAGCTCAGCAGGACGGAGAGAGGGATCAGCGCCGGCGCCAGGGCGGCCGTCACGAAGACCGTATAGGCCCGCAGGGCCGCGTTCTTCACCGCCGGCACATCTCCCCGCTTCAGATACTTGAAGGCGAAATCCGGCTCGCAGCCCAAGACGTTCAGGATGGTCTGCCACCAGCCGTAGGGGCCGTATTCAAGGGAAAAATGCGACAACCCCGCCACGGTGAAGCCGGCCCGGCCGAGCGCGGCTTCCAGGGTTTCCGGGGAATACTGCCTGAGGTGGCGGGGCAGGTCGAGATAAAACCACTTTCCAGGGTTCAGCGCCGCCTGCCAGCTGGAGATGTTAGGGACGGACACGATCAGGACCGAACCTTCCTCCGCCAGGAGCCGGCGCAGCCCCAGCAGCGCCCCGTGCGGGTCCGCCAGGTGCTCCAGCACGTGCCAGGCGGTGACGGCGCCGAGCGCCCCCGGGCGCAGGGCCGCCGTATCCAGCGTGCCCCTGATAAAGGCTCCGTCCGGGCCCGCATCGGGCGCATGCGGGTCCAGGCCGAAGCAAGGCACCCCGGAGGCGGTGAGGGCCCGCACGAATTCCCCGCTGCCGCAGCCGAAGTCGAGCACGTCCCCCGGGGACCTGTACTTCGCCAAAAACCGGACGCGCCGCCAGTTAAAGAATTTTTCCAGCACCCGCGTCAGGCCGGAGGCGGGCTTAAAATAGGACGCCGGGTAGTCGGTCGCGGCGGCCACCGCGGCCGGGTCGGGCAGGCAGACCAGGCCGCAGTTCCCGCATTCATGGAGGTGGTAGAGCTCCCCGGACGGATAGACGAAATCCCCGCGCGAAAGCAGCAGACGCATGTCTTTAGAGCCGCAATCCGGGCAGCTGGGCTCCTGTTTTTCCCGTTCGAAAGGCATATTAAGTTTATCCCGCCAACAAAAAGCCCGGCGGGGCCGGGCTCTGGGCGCTGAGAGCGGCGCGGCTAGCCGACCATGTCGCCCAGGGCGAACATCGGCATGAACATGGCTATGACTATGGTGCCGATGACGGTGCCGAGGAAGATCATGATGAGCGGCTCGAGCATGGAGGTCAGGCCTTTGACGGCGGTGTCCACCTCGGTATCGTAGAAGTCGGCTATCTTGGTCAGCATGTTGTCGAGGCTGCCGGTCTCTTCGCCCACGCTGATCATCTGGATGACCATCGCCGGGAAGATGCCGGATTTTTTAAGCGGGTCGGAGATGCGGCCGCCCTCTTTGATGGAGTCGCGGCTGTTGTTGATGGCTTCCTCGATCACCTTGTTGCCGGCCGTCTGCGCGACGGTCTCCAGGCCCTGCAGTATCGGAACGCCGGATTTTATCAGCGTGCCGAGCGTGCGGCTGAACTTGGCCACGGCGACTTTCTTGAGCAGTATGCCGAAGACGGGGAGCTTGAGGGCGATCTCGTCCACCTTCCTGGCGCCCTTGGGCGTCTTCATCCATTTTTTAAACAGCCAGACGCCGAGCGCGCCCGGCGGGACCAGGAAAACCAGGTACTTGCGCATGAAATTAGAGAGGTCGATGAGCACCTGCGTGATGAACGGCAGCTTGGCGCCGAAGCCCGCGAAGATGTCCGCGAAGATGGGGATGACGAAAACGATCAGGAAGATGGTGATCAGGCCGGCGGCGCTGAACACGACCACGGGGTACATCAGCGCGCTCTTGACCTTGCCCTTCAGGGCCTCGTTGGCCTCCAGGTAGGCGGAGAGGCGCTCGAGGATGGTGTCCAGGATGCCGCCCACTTCGCCGGCGCGGATCATGGCCACGTAAAGCTCGGTGAAGGCGTTGGGGTGTTTCTTCATCCCGTCCGCGATCGAGAGCCCGGACTCGATGTCGGTCTTCAGGGAGGTCAGCACCAGCTTGAAATTAGGGGCTTCGGCCTGCTCGCTGAGTATGGTCAGGCCCTGCACGATGGGCACGCCGGAAGAGACCAGCGTGGAGAGCTGCCGGGAGAAAATAACGACGTCCTTGTTGTTGATGCTGCCGCCCTTCTTGCCGGACTTCTTGGCGGCGCCGGCCTTTATCTCGGTGACGGAAAGGCGCTGGCTCCGCAGGCGGGCCATCGCCGTCCTTTCGTCGGCGGCCTCCACGTTGCCCTCGACGACTTTGCCGGAAGGGTCCTTGGCTTTATAGGCGAATTGCATGCTTTTTCTTTTTCCCGCCCGCCGCGTTTATCAGCTGGAAACCGACAGCGTTTTCTGCAGCAGCTTCTTAAGGTCCTCGGGGTCAGTGGAGCGCGTTATGGCTTCCTGGTAGCTGATCTTCTGCTTCTTGTAGAGCTCCACGAGCGACTGGTTCATCGTGACCATGCCGAACTTGCCGCCGGTCTGGATGATGGTGGCGATCTGCTCGATCTTCTGCTCGCGGATGAGGTTCCTGACGGCGGAATTGGCGATCAGCACTTCGCAGCAGAGGGTGCGGCCGGTGCCGCTGGCCATGGGCAGCAGCTGCTGGGCGAACACGGCCTGCAGCACGAAAGAGAGCTGCACGCGGATCTGCTCCTGCTGGTGCGGCGGGAACACGTCGATGATGCGGTTGATGGTCTGGGCGGCGTCCGAGGTGTGCAGCGTGGCGAACACCAGGTGGCCGGTTTCCGCGATGTTGAGCGCGGCGCTGATGGTTTCAAGGTCGCGCAACTCGCCGATCAGGATCACGTCGGGGTCCTGGCGCAGCACGTGGCGCAGGGCCGCGCCGAAGGTCTCGGTGTCGGCGCCCACTTCGCGCTGGTTGACGATGCTCTTCTTGTGCGTGTGGACGTACTCGATAGGGTCTTCCACGGTGATGATGTGGTAGTTGCGGTGCTCGTTGAGGTAGTCGATCATCGACGCGAGCGTGGTGGATTTGCCGGAGCCCGTGGGGCCGGTGATCAGCACCAGGCCCTTGGTCATCTTCATCAGTTCGTAGACCACGGGCGGGAGGTTCAGTTCCTCGAAGGTCTTGTACTTGCTGGGGATGGAGCGGATGGCCGCGCCCACCACGCCGCGCTGGCGGTAGGCGTTCATGCGCAGGCGGCCGAGGCCCTTGATGCCGAAAGCGAAGTCGAGCTCGTTGGTGGCCTCGAAGCGCTGGCGCTGCGCGTCGGTCATCAGCGAGAAGATGAGCGTCTGGCACATCTCGGG
>MGUI01000011.1:856-24325 GCA_001799895.1 Elusimicrobia bacterium GWD2_63_28 | reverse complement strand
AAGGAGCGGTAGAACTTGTCGAGCGGGTACTTGAACTTGCGGTAGAAGCGGTGCCGCTGCCTGTTGGCGCGCTCCTCGCGGAAGTTCTCGCCCCCGGCCACGGCGGCGAAAGTCTCGAACTGGCAGGAATCCCAGGTCCGCGTGCGGAAGCCGGTCTTCAGGTCCAGGTTGATCGTGTCGGCCATGTCGAAGCAGTAGCAGGTGGGGCAGACGTTGGTGCAGTTGCCGCAGGAGACGCAGCGGTCGCCCACTTCGTGCCAGACCTTGCTGTCCACGCCCTTGGCGAAGATCTCGGGGAGTTTGCCCGGGTCCACGCTGATCTCGTTCTGGAAGGTGTGCTTCTTGCCCTCGCGCACCTTATCCAGCGCGGCCATGTCGGCGGAAGAGGTCTTGGGCAGGCCCATCCCCTCCACCAGCTCTTCGCCCTTCTGCGTGCCCACGTGGATGATCCACTTGTCGCCGATGTCCGTGAAGAACAGGTCGTAGCCGCCGTTCGGGTAGTGGTTGCCCACCAGCGCGCAGCTGGCGTTGGAATCGCAGTACTTGTTGCATTCCAGGCCTATGATGAAGACGTTCTCTTTGCGCAGCAGGTAATTGTAATCGCGCGGCTTCTCGGAGAACACCATGTTCAGGCACTGTATGCCGGCCAGGTCGCAGGTATGCACCGCGAACACCGCCAGCTTCTCGGGGTCGAGGTTGGCCGCGTCCTTCGGCTTACCCTCGGTAAGGTCGAAGTCCAGCAGCTTCTCGCGCGGCGGCATGAAATACTTCTTGGGCGGAAGTATCGTGGGGATGTACTCCATCGATATCTCGGCCGCCGAAGTGACTTCTTCGAAAGCGAAGTTATTATGCCCTTTGGCTACAGGGGCGCAGACTTTCATCTTCTTGGAGAGCTTTTTTATAAAGACGTCCAGCTCGTCTTTCATCAATATGTGGTAGTTCACCTGGTGACCTCCGTTGACATGTTAACGAACACTGCCTTTATATTATATTCTAATTTTCCTCTAAAGAAATATCCCGGCGGAACGGCCCCCGAGGCCGCCCGAAGCCGGCATATTAGTTTTTCTTATATGGCGCCGGAACGCCCGCGCCCCCCGCCCAATGCGCGCCCCCCGCACGGGCGCGCCCCCCAGGCCGCCGGCGGAATAAGAAGAATTAATACCACCGACTTGCCGTTATAAAATAACGGCCCTTTCCCGGCCGCAAGTCCGCCCGGAGCGGCCCGCTAATTTGTAAAATATAGGAATGACAGAACTGGTCTTCATGCGCCACGGGCACGCTCTTTCCAGGACGGAGGCCGGGGTAAACTCGGATTCCGAGCGCCCCCTCTCCGCCGCCGGGGAGAAGGAAGTGCTCGAAGCGGCCCTGCACCTCAGCGGCTCCGGCTTCGCCCCGGACCTGATAATTTCCAGCCCCTTCCGCCGGGCCGACCGCACCGCGCAGATCGCCGCCGGGGTCTTTCCCTCCGCGGCGCGCCAAACGGCTCCCGCCCTCAGCGACGGCCCGCCCCAGGCCCTGGTGGACCTGGTGCAGCAGTTTTACGAGGGCAAGGACCGCGTCCTGATAGTGGGCCACCAGCCGCTGCTGGGCGGCATAGCCGGCTATTTCCTCGGCCAGGAAGGCTTCGACCTTTTCCCCGCCGGCTTCGTGCACCTTAAACCCGGCAAAAACCCGGGCACCGCCGTCCTCGCGGAGTTCTACGCCCCCCCTCCTCCCAAGGACCTCCGTTGAAACTGCTCCTGCTGCTGCTCCTTCTGCCCGCGGCGGTACAGGCCGGCAACCGGGAGGTGTCGGTGCGGGTCTATTCGCTTCACAAGCTCACGGCCATAACCCTCGAGCCCGCCAACGGCGGAGCCGCGGCGGGCGGGCGGCCGCTGACGCGGCAGGCGCGGCTCTCCGCCAAAGGCTCCTCTTTATCTCTCGAAGGCCAGCACGCCGGCCCGGTCAAGGCGCTGCGCGCCTCCGGCGGCATCTGGCTCTCGGGCAAGGGCCTGCCCCGCCGGCTCTACGGCGGAGAACTCCTCTTCTCCGCTGAAAAAGGCAGGCTCCGCATCATCAACCACGTGGCGCTCGAGCCCTATATCGCCAACGTCGTCAGCGGCGAGGCGGCCGACTTCTCCCACCCGGAGGCCTACAAGGCGCAGGCCGTGGCCGCCCGCACCTACGCGCTGAAACACTACCAGGCGCACTCGGGAGAGGGCTACAACCTCTGCGATTCCACCCACTGCCAGCTCTATACCGGCGCCGCCGGCGTCAGCGCCAGGGCCCGCGCCGCGGCCGAAGCCACTCGCGGAGAAATACTGACCTATAAAGGCGCCCCGGCGGAGACCTATTACCACTCAGCCTGCGGCGGGCGTACCGAGGACATGACGCATGTCTGGCCCTTCCCCGGCAAGCCCTACCTGGTCTCGGTGAAGGACGGCCCGCCCGGCAGGCCTTACTGCTCCATCGCCCCGGGCTTCAAATGGAAGACCAAGATCTATTACACCGGCCTCACGCGCCTGGCCCGCCGGGCCGGCTGGCTGGTAGCCGACGAAACCGCCAAAGGGTTCCGCATCACGGCCTGGGGCACTTCCGGCAGGGCGGCGGAAGTGGAGATAACCACGCAGCGCAGGAAGGTGAAGGTCCCGGCCACGGAATTTTACCACGGCATAGGGCGCAGGGCCGGCTGGAACGCGGTGCGCAGTTCCTTCTTCAAGGTGCTGCAGGGCAGGGATTATGTACTTCTCGACGGCGTCGGCAGCGGCCACGGCGTGGGCCTGTGCCAGTGGGGCGCCGAGGGCATGGCTCGCAAAGGATTCAAATACCGGGACATCCTCAAACATTATTACCCCGGCACGGAGATAAAGCATGACTGAACTTCAGGCGATAATACTGGGCATCCTGCAGGGCGCGGGCGAGTTTTTGCCCATCTCCAGTTCCGCCCACCTGGCGCTGGCGCCCTGGCTGTTCGGCTGGGAGTACCAGGGCCTGGCCTACGACGTGATGCTGCACTTGGGCACGCTGCTGGCCGTGCTGATCTATTTCGCCAAAGACTGGCTGAAGATCTTCCGCGACGCCTTCGCCTCGCCGCGCCCCGCCGGCGGCAATATGCTCTGGCTGCTCGCCCTGGCCTCGGTGCCGGCCGCCGTCGCGGGCCTGGCGCTCAATGACCTGGCCGAGACCGTCTTCCGCGCCCCGACGTGGATAGCCTTCAACCTGGTCTTCTTCTCTTTCGTCATCTACCTCGCGGACAGGAAACCCGCCCAGGTCCTCGACGAGGGCGCCTTCTCGCCGCGCCACGCCCTGCTGATAGGCCTGGCGCAGTGCATCGCCCTTATGCCGGGCGCCTCCCGCTCGGGCATGACCATCATGGCGGCGCTCTTCCTCGGCTACACCCGCTCCTCGGCGGCGCGGCTCTCCTTCCTGCTCTCCACGCCGGTCATACTCGGCGCCGGCCTGCTGGAAGCCCGCAAGATAACCCCGGACCAGCTCAACGCCGCCTTCGCCTGGGGCCTGGCCGCCTCGTTCGTCTCGGGGCTCGCCTTCATCTGGCTGCTGATGGCGTGGATGAAGAAGCGCACCCTCGCCCCTTTCCTCGCCTACCGCGTGGCCCTCGGCCTGGCCATCTTCTGGCTGCTCCGGAACTAAGCGCGCGACGAAAATAAAAAAAGCCCGGCGTTCCGGGCTTTTTTTATTCGCCGGGACCGTCAGGCGGCCGGCCCGTCCAGGGGCAGGAAGATGGTTATCAGGGAGCCGCCGCCGGCCCCGTTGGAGAGCTTCATCCAGCCGCCGTGCTTCTTGGCTATGCGCTCGCAGACGTACAGCCCCAGGCCCGTGCCCCCCGTGGAGCCGCGCGTGGTGTCGAAAGCCTTGACGTCCGCGTTGAGCATTTTTTCCGGGAACCCCGGGCCGTTATCCGAGACCTCGATCACTACCCCGCCGTCCGCCGTCCTGCCCGAAACCCTGACCTCCCCCCCCGACGGCACGAAAGAGAGCGAGTTGGACACGGTGTTTATGAAAATGCGCTCCAGATGCGCCCTGCTGCCCCGCACTTCCGGCAGCCCGGGCGGAAAATCCAGCACAACGGCGGCGTTCCGCTTGCGCGCCGCGTAATCCGTGAGGATGGAGGCGCTTTCGGCGGTCTCCCTGAGGTTCACCGCCTCGAAAGAGTAGTCCTGCCCTCGCACGATGCTCATCGCGGCGGCAATCAGGCTCCTGGAGTACCTGGCGCCTTTCAGGATGCGCTCCAGGTCCTTCTTGGTCGGCGGCTCGTCGGAGGTCGCCGCGATCTCCGCGGTGAGGAGGATGACGGAAATCGCGTTGCCCATGTCGTGCATGACGCCGCTGACCAGGGTCCCCACCTCTACGGCCGAAGCCGTCTTCACGATCTCGGCCTCCTTCTCGGTAACCTCTTTTTCCAGCAGTTCCACCTGGCCGCGCTTTATGGCCAGGCCCGCCTCGGCGCGTTTCCTGGACTGCGCCGTGCTGTGCACCACGGCGGCCGAGAAAGAGAGCACGCCCATTTTTACCGCCAGCGACATGATACCGGCGAAGTCGGCGGCGGTGAACGGCCAGGACATGGCGCCCACGGAGAGCGAACAGAGGAAGACCATGCCGAAAGTGTCCTTGGAACTCGCCATCAGCGAGGCCGAGAACACGGGCAGGAGGTACAGCACCCAGAAATACGAGCCGGCCCCGCCGGAATAATAAACCACCCCGGTTATGACCCAGAAATTCACCAGCAGTATGAGGTCTATCAGCCAGAGGTTGACGGAGACACGGCGGCGCAGGTAAAAGTTGAAGAGGAAGTTGGAGACCAGCAGCAGCAGGAAGAAATAGAGTATGCGGGGGTAGATTATCTCGGAGCTGTGGCGGTAGAAATACGCGACCGCTATCATGAACACAGAAAAAACCACTTCGTACGAGCTGCGGGAAAAAGCCGTCACCTCGCCGCGGTCCAGCGCCTTGAGCCAAGTCTTCATATCTAATGATTAAAGCAAAGCAGGCCCTCCCCGCACAACAGCGCCGCCCTCTTCCGTGCCTGCCGGCCCTTTAATGTATAATTGTCTTATGAACGGAACCCCCCCGCCGCCGAAACTGCTCAGGTTCGACAAGGCGCAGGTCTTTATTTTCTTCTTCTTCGGCATCCTGCTGTTCCTGCTCTACCAGCTGCTGCACATCCTCTCGCCCTTCATCGGCGCGCTGGTGGTGGCGGCCGCCTTCGCCCTTATCTTCTTTCCCGTGCACCTGTGGATCAGGAAGAGAATAGTCACCAACCGCTCGGCCGCCGCGGCCATCTCCACCCTGCTGGCGGTGCTGACGCTGGCCCTGCCGCTGCTCATCTTCGGCGGGCTGCTGCTCAGCGAATCGCGCGAGCTCTACCCCAAGACCAACCAGTGGCTGAACGCCGTTTCGCAGAAAGACCTGGACATCACCATCCCCGAGCGGTTCAAGGCCTACATAACCATAGACCCCAACGAGATCCTGACCAACAGCCTCAAGGGGATCCAGGAAAAGATCACCAAGTCCGGCGCGGGCCTCATCAAGAACATCTTTTTCTTCCTGATCAATTTCGGCGTCATGACCTTCTCGCTCTTCGCGCTGTTCCGCGACGGCGAGCGCTTCCTGCACTGGCTCATCGACCTCATCCCCATGGACCAGGAGCACAAGCGCCGGGTGGCCAACCAGCTCTACATCACCACCATGGCCGTGGTGCGCGGCCTGCTGCTGACGGCCATCATACAGGGCTTCATCGGCGCCGCCGGCTACTGGCTGGCCGGCGTAAAGGCCCCGGCGCTGTTCGGCCTGCTCACCTCTTTCGCGGCCCTGGTCCCGTTCGTCGGCACCAGCCTGGTCTGGATCCCGCTCAGTATCGCCATGTATTTCCTCTCCGGGCTCAAGACCGGCCTGTTCGTACTGCTGTGGGGCGCCCTCGTAGTGGGCCTGGTGGACAATTTCCTGCGCCCCATCCTCATCGGCAAGGGCGCCAAGCTGCCGATCTTCCTGCTGTTCCTCGGCATCATCGGCGGCATGAAGGTCTACGGCCCGCTGGGCCTGTTCCTCGGGCCGCTGCTGATCGCCTGCGTCATAGTCTTCCTGCAGATCTACAGCGAGGCCAAGAACCTGCCGCACCTCCCGCCGCCCACGCAGTAGCCGCGGCGCCGGCAAATAAAAAAGCCCGGGCAGGCCCGGGCTTTTCGCTTTTAATTCTTCAGGTACCTTTCGCTTCCGATTCGGGGCACAGGTTGCGCACCGAACAGCGCGCGCAGGTACCCTTGCGGGACATGTCCTGCGCCAGCATCTTGGCGCCGGTCTCGCGGATCAGGGCCAGTGTTTTTTCCTCGGAGGCGGGGTCGTAGGGAGCCGTCACCTTCTGCAGCGAGGTCAGGATAAAGTAGCCGACGGAGCCCACCTTCTGCTTCAGCGCCCGGGCCAGGCCCAGCGCGTAGATGGCGAGCTGCAGGCTGCCGGCTACGTCCCACTCGTTGCGGTCCTCGAAGCCCATCTTGTAGTCGATCAGCTCCACCAGGCCGCCGGGCAGGCGGTCCACCCTGTCGATAGTGCCCTTCACCAGCCATTTCTCGAAAGGGAACTGGAAGCTCTTCTCGGAGTACACCACCTGGGCCGTATGCTGCTGCCAGTGCAGCCACCAGTCCTCCAGCACCTTGGTCCCGCGGTTGTAGAACTCCATGCTCGCCTGCGGCGTGGCGAAGCCCTGGTGCACCCAGTTGTCCTCGTAATACTGCAGCAGGTCTCCCAGGTCGCCGGGCCGGGCGTGAAAAGCCCCCAGCGCCTTGTGCACGCTCAGGCCGAGGGAGGAATAGGGGGTCTGCGGCGCGAACTTGCGCTCGACGTAGATGAACCGGTAAAGGAAGGGGCAGTCCAGGTAGGCCCGTATCTTGCTGTAGTTCAGCTCAAGCGGGTCGAAGATCATTTCTCACGCCGGAAGAAGTCGACGTTGGTATCGCCGTACTTTTCCTGGCGCACGTGCTCCAGCCCGGGGACGCGGGTCAGCAGCTCTTTCTTGTGGTGCTGCACCGCTATCAGGCCCGTAGGCGTGACGATGCCCGCCTCGGACAGCAGCGTAAGGGTTTCCATGCTGTAGAACAGCGGCAGGTTCTCCTCGGTGCGGTAGGGCGGGCCCATGAAGACCAGGTCGTAGCCCTTGTAATCGGCGAAATGCTCCAGCCACTTCAGGCCGCTCAGGACGTCGGCCTTCAGCACCTTGGCCTTCTCGGAGAACTCCAGCGCGGCCACGTTCTTCTCGATGGTCTTTACGCAGATGCCTTCCTTCTCCACGAAGACCACCTTGGACGCGCCGCGCGACAGCGCCTCCAGCCCCACCGTGCCGCACCCCGCGTAGAGGTCGAGCACCACGGCGCCGGTCACGTAGGGGCGCACGATGTCGAAGAAGGACTGCCTGATCCTCGCCGAGATAGGCTTCACGAACTTGTCTCTGGGCACCGAGAAGATCTTCCTGCCGCGGTGCGTGCCGGCTATTATTCGCATCATAATTTAACGGGGTTGTAACATTTCCTTAACGGCTGGGTTATATACTATTATAGTAAATAGCGTCAGCGAGCGGAGAGAACAATGGCAAACCCCGACATTATCATCGTAGACGACGACCCCATGGTGGGAGAGCTCTCCCGCGACCTGCTGACCGACGCCGGCTACACCGTCACGCTGGTACAGGACTCCCTGGAAGCCATCCCCACCATCAAGGCGCAGATGCCCCGGCTCATCGTCACGGACATCATGATGCCCGGCATCACCGGCATGGACATCTGCAAGTCGGTCAAGGCCGACCCCGCCCTCCGGCACATGAAGATCATCGTGGTCTCGGGCAAGTCCTACGAGGTGGAAAAGCAGCGCGCCTTCCAGCTGGGCGCCGACTTCTTCCTGCAGAAGCCCTACAACGTAGAAACCTTTTCAAACACGGTCAAGAGCATCCTGGACGGCGCGACGCCGCAGCGTGAACCCTCCGCCGCCCCGGCCGATTCCCCCGCCATCATCAGGGAGGAGGACCACGCCCAGGCCAGCGACCTCGACGCGGGCCAGATCCGCATGACCGTCTGGGGCGCGCGCGGCCTGCCGATGGAAATGCCCAACACGGTTTCGCGCTACGGCCACCAGACCTCCTGCCTTTCCGTGGAGACCAAAGAGCACCTCTTCATCTTCGACGCCGGCACCGGCATAGTGGCGCTGGGCAAGGAAATTGTGGAGAAGAAGCGCTACTACAAGGACATCTGGGTCTGCCTGACGCATTTCCACCTGGACCACATCCTGGGCCTGGGCCGCTTCGCGCCCATCCACGACCCGCATTTCAACATCCACCTGATAGGCTCCAACGACCCCGAGAAGAGCCTTAAGGAAGTGGCGCAGGCCACCTTCTACAGCTCTTTCTCCCTCACCAAGCAGGCCCCGAAGGCCAAGATCGACATCTACGAGATCCTCGAGGACAACTACGAGCTGTTCCCCGGCGTCAAGCTGTCGGCCATGTACGCCAACCACCCCACCAGCACCCTGGTCTACGTGTTCGACGTCCACGGCCGCCGCATCGCCTACTGCCCGGACAGCGAGATCTGGGGCGACGCCACCGCTTTCCAGGACTACGACGAGAAGCTCGGCGGCTTCGTGAAGGGCTCCGACATCCTGGTGCACGACTCGGTCTTCAACGACAAGGATTACGAGTCCCGCAAACACGAGGGCCACTCCGGCATGTCCATCGTGATGGATTTCGCGGTGGAGAAGGCCCAGGCCCGCGACCTGGTGCTGTGGCACGCCCACCCCGACTATACCGACGAGCAGCTGGACCAGATGCTGGCCGCCGCCCGCGACCGGGCGCAGCAGAAGGGCTACTCGCTCAACTGCCACCTGCCGGCGGAGAAGCAGACCTTCCTCCTCCAGGGCACCAAGTAAAGCGCCCCGCAAATAAAAAAGCCCGGGACTGCCCGGGCTTTTTTATTTCCCCCGCCGGCTCAGCTGTGGCCCTGCGTCAGGTTCACGGCCCGCTCCGGGATCACGCCGAAGCGCTCTTCGTAGCGCTTGATGTTCTCCTGCAGCGCGAGCAGGAAGCGCTTGGTATGCACGGGGCTGGAGATGATGCGCGAGCGCAGCTTGGCCTTGGGCTGGTTGGGCTGCAGGAACAGGAAATCGAAGATGAACTCGGTCTCGCTGTGGGTGACGCCGGCCAGGTTGGCGTAGGTGCCCTGCGCCGTGGCCTCGTCCATCTGCACCTCGAGCTGCATGCCCTTGGCGGGCTCCTGTTTGTTCTCAGACATAGTGTCCTCCTGTAAATCTTTGCCTTCGTACTCCGGGCAAGTAAAAGTATAATATATTTGTCGGTTACACGGGAGAGAAAATGAAACTGATGATTTTCCTGGCCGCCTTCGGCCTTTGCCTGCCGGCCGCGGCGCAGACTTCGCTGAAATGCCCCGAGCTGAAGCCCAAGACGCGCTCGCTCAAGACCATCCGCATGCAGCCGCAGCGGCGCGGCAAGCTGTGGCTGGAGGGCCTGCCCAGGAACACCAACGCGGTCGCCTGCGACCTCTACGGCATGAAGACCGAGGAGGCGGAATACGACGGCAAGAACCTGGTGCTGAAGCATTCCTACGTCTATATAGAGAAAGAGGAGGCGCGCACCTTCTGCGAGCGCCTCAAGTCGGAAGAGAAGCTCTCCACCACTTTCAGCGGCGAGGCCCAGTCCTCCATGGACGACTTCTGCCGCAAGTACAAGAAGAAGGACTTCGGCGTGGTGCAGGTCTTCGACGCCTCCCCCTCCCAGGCCCGGGAAAGTTCCCGCAGGCCGGTGCGCCAGATCTTCCGCCTCTACAGCAAGGCGGGCTTCACGGCGGCGGAGCACGCCTTCGACCCGGCGCTGAGCCTGGAGAGCGTGACGCTCTACACCTACGACAAGGGCAACAACCTGACGGAAATGGCGGTCAACGACTTCGACGGCCGGCAGCTGCGCCGCGAGACCTGGGCCTGGAACAAGGCCGCGGCGGCGCGCACCCACTCGGTGTTCGGCGAGACCAACCAGCTGCGCAAGAAGACGGTTTTCGAGCTGCGCGAGGACGGCACGCTGCGCCGGGAGGTCCGCTCGACGTACGACTCGGGCGAGCAGCCGGTCTCTCGCAGCGAGGTTTACTGCGACGCCAAGGGCCGCCCCGAGAAGGAGCTGGTCTACGACGCCGACGCGGCCGAGCCCAAGTACGAGTACACCTACGAGTACAAGTACGACCCGAAGGGCAACTGGACCGAAGAGCGCCGCAACCGCATCATCCTCTTCAACGGCAACCGCATGAAAGGCTCCCAGTACGCCCCCGAGATCACCAAACGCGAATTCCTCTACTACTGACCTCCGCCAGTTTCCCATCTGATACCGCATCGAAACAGGCCCCCGACTGTGCTTCTCGCGGCTCTCCCCCCGCTATATATAAAAAAAAGCCGGCCCCGATGAGCGGGGCCGGCGTGTTCCAGATAAGCTATGGCTTATTTGGCGGGTGCGGACTTCCTGACGTTGACGGCCTTGGGGCCCTTGTCGGTGTTCTCGGTGTCGAACTCGACTTCCTGGTTTTCAGCCAGAGTCTTGAAGCCTTCGCCTTGAATCGAAGAGTGATGCACGAAGAGGTCCTTGGAACCATCCTCCGGGATAATGAAACCGAACCCCTTCTTATCGTTGAACCACTTTACTTTACCTTTTGCCATTTGCTTATTTACCTCTCTATTTATTTACCGCATACTACCGGGCCGTTTCCGGCCGTTAAAATATTATATATAAATTCCCGCTTAAAAACACAAGCGGGAAATTATTCCTCGCTCCACTTGATGTAGAGGGGCATCAGCGCGTTCACCGCGTCCGGGTGCCGCCCCAGCACGCGCACCGAGAAGTCGTGCCGGCCGCTCTTATAGCAGGGCACCTCCCCCTTGTACACGTAGGCGTCGCCCATGCGCGCTTCCTGCGCCATCGAGACGGACTTGCCCTCCTTGAAGAGGCCCTCGCCGCCGGCCGTGCCGATGTGCAGCTGCACGTCCACGTCTTCCGGCTTCAGGTCGCCCAGCCAGACCACGGCGCTCACCGGCAGCTTGGCCCCGGCATGCACCTCCATCTCCGGCTTGAACTGGTCCGTCACCGCCTTCACGCGCGGCCAGTTCTCGTCGAGCTTCTTGCGCCAGCGCGCGATCTCCGCCACGCGCGAGTTCTCCTGGAACTTCCTGGAAGAACGGTGCGCGTGCGAATAGAACCGCTCGTGGTATTCCCGCACCATACGGTTCGTGTTGAAATGAGGCGCCAGCTTCTGCACGCAGGCCTTCATCATCTTTATCCAGCCGTGCGGCAGGCCGTCCTCGCCGCGGTCGTAATACAGCGGGGCCACCATCTTCTTGATGTGGTTGTAGATGCTTTCCGCCTCCACGTAATCCCGCTCCTCGTCGCTGTTGTAGGCCTCGGTGCCGCCTATCGCCCAGCCCACGTCGGGGGAGTAGCCCTCCGGCCACCAGCCGTCCAGCACGGACAGGTTCATCACGCCGTTGATCACGGCCTTCATGCCGCTCGTGCCCGAAGCCTCCAGCGGCCTGATCGGGTTGTTCATCCACACATCCACGCCCTGCACCATGTAGCGCGCCACGTTCATGTTGTAATCTTCCACGAAGATGATGCGGTTCTTGAAGCGCTTGTCCAGCGACAGCCGCGCCACCTGCTTTATGAATTCCTTGCCGTGCACGTCGGCCTGGTGCGCCTTGCCCGCGAACACGAACTGCACCGGCAGCTGCTCGTCGGTCACCAGCTGCAGCAGCCGCTCCAGGTCGCGCATGAACAGCGTCGCCCGCTTGTAGGTGGCGAAGCGCCGCGCGAAGCCTATCGTCAGGTACTCGGGGTTCAGCACGGTCGCTATTTCCGCCAGCACCGTGCGGTCCGCGCCCAGGCGCATGTGCTGCCGCTTCAGGCGGTCCCGCACCAAATTGACCAGCTTGCGCTTGCGGACCATGTGGGTGTCCCACATATCCTTGTCGGAGATCTCCCCCATCCTGGACCAGTCGCAGGAATCCGGCACGCCGTTGCCGCCGTTGGCCAGCGACTTGCTGTAGAGCTGGTGATGCTCGTGGCTGATCCAGGAGCAGGTATGCACGCCGTTAGTGATGCCCTCGATCGGCACCTCGTAGCGCGGCAGGTTCGGCCACAGCTTGTGCCACATGTCGCGGGACACGTCGCGGTGCAGCATGCTCACGCCGTTGAGGAAGGCGCAGAGTTTCATGGCCACCACGGTCATACAGAAACCCATCGAGCTGTGCTCTTCCTTTCCCAGGTCCAGGAACTCGGGGAAGGTCAGCCCCAGCTCCTTGGAGTAGTTCTCCAGGTACTTGCGGACCAGCTCGAAGTCGAAATATTCGTTGCCGGCCATCACCGGCGTATGCGTGGTGAAAGCCGAAGAGGCCCACACTATCTCGCGCGCCTCCGGGTAGGACAGCCCGCGGCTCCGCATCAGGTGGCGGATGCGCTCGAACAGCAGGAAGGCGCTGTGCCCCTCGTTGACGTGGAACACGGTGGGCTTGAGGCCCATGGCCTCCAGCGCGCGCGCGCCGCCTATGCCCAGCACTATCTCCTGGCGGATGCGGTTCTCGCGGTCGCCGCCGTAAAGCTGCTCGGTGATCACGCGGGCCGTCGGGGAATTCTCCGGCAGGTTGGTGTCCAGCAGGTAAAGCGAGACGCGCCCGACGGGCACTTTCCACACGCCCACCTGCACGCGCTCGCCGGCCAGGTCCACTTCCACGCGCAGCGGCTTGCCGGCGTTGTCCTTCACTATCTGCACCGGCATGTTGTACCAGTCGTTCTCGGGGTAGCGCTCTGTCTGCCAGTTGTCGCGGTTGAGCACCTGCTGCACGTAGCCCTTCTTATAAAGAAGGCCCACGCCCACCAGCGGCATGCCCAGGTCGGAGGCCGACTTCAGATGGTCGCCGGACAGCATGCCCAGGCCGCCGGAATAGATCGGCAGGCCCTCGCCGATGCCGTACTCCATGGAGAAATAAGCCACGCTCATGTCCCGGTCCTGCTCCTGCGCGTTCTTGGCGAACCAGGTGTCCTTGTTGGCCATGTAGGCTTCGAATTTATTCTTGATCTCGGCCAGGCGGCCCAGGAAGTTGCCGTCCTTGCTCAGCGCGTCCAGGCGCTCGGGGGCCAGCGTGCCCAGGATCCACTTGGGATTGCGGTGGGAGCGGTGCCACAGTTCCTCGTCTATGCCTACGAACATCATTATCGCGTCCCAGTTCCAGGTGAACCACATATTGGTGGACAGCTCGTCCAGCGCCTTCAGGTTCTCCGGCAGGTTGGGTATTACATTGAACGATTTAATTTTCATTCCATTATTTTACGAAATTATGGCCGCCCTAAAAAGGAGCCTCTTTTTTTACGCTTGAACTGGGCCGGATTTTTTTATATCATATATTCAGTTCTTTACAGACTCGGTAAGTAAATCGGTTTTTCGGGCGTGTAGCTCAGCTGGGAGAGCGCCTCCATGGCATGGAGGAGGTCGCAGGTTCGATCCCTGTCACGTCCACCAAATTTAAAAGCCCCTGCAAAGGGGCTTTTAAATTTGGTGGACGTGAAGCGAGCCATAATTATGGCTCGCGTCAGGGATCGAAAGCCGGACCCGCGAGGCCAGCAGGCCGCAGCGGGGAGGCGGGGTCGCGGGGCCCGACGAGCGACGGCGAGGAGGGAACCCGTGACCGATCCCGGACCGAAACGAACTCTTTTTTAAAATGAAAGTCTTAATCGTAACACTGGACAATGTCGGCGACACCATCATCAGCCTCGCCATACACAACGCCCTGCGCGGCAATCCCGCCTTCACGGCGGGCTACTGGACCAAGGACTATTCCCGCGCCGTGGTGCCGCTGGCCGGCGCGGACATAGAACACTACCACTGCGACCCGTTCTGGGACCGCTCCCCCGGCGCCGGCAAGGGCGGCAAGCTCGCCTTTTTCAAAACGCTTCTCAAGATACGCCGCGCCCGCTTCGACGCCGCGCTCATAGTGCATTCCAACTGGCGCAAGAACCTCGCCTGCCTGCTGGCCGGCATCCCCAGGCGCTACGCCCTGAAAGGCGCTTTCGGCACGGACTATGTGGCCCCGGCCGGCAGCCATGTACTGGACTCCTGCCGCGCCCTGCTGAAGGCGCTCACCGGCGCGGACCCCGGCGAGCTCACCTACCCGCTCTCCCCCTCCTCTTACGGCGAGGCGCCCGCCACGGCGGAAATCCTGTCGAAGGGCCGCTGGGCCGTGGCGCACCCCTTCTCAGGCAATCCCAGCCGCAACCTTCCCCTGGCCGCCTGGTCGGACATCCTGGATTTCCTGGCCGCGCAGGGCCTGCGCGTCCTGGTCAACGCCTCCCCCGCCGAGAAAGAACTCTTCGCTCCCGCGCGGGGCGCTTACGCCGCCCGCCCCGGCGATTTGCTCTTTTCCTGCGACCTGGACCTCGACATCACCAACCTGGCCTACGCCCTCTCGCGCGCTGTCCTCTTCATTGGCAACAATTCAGGCCCCCTGCACCTGGCCAGCGCCGTGGGCACGCCCAGCGTAGGCATCTTCCAGGACAGCTGGATCGCCAGGATCGCCCCCCGCGGCAAAGTCTTTCCCGCCCTGGCCGTCTTCAAAGATTCCCCCTCGGAACTCTCCGCCGCGGACATAATTGAAAAGGCCCGCGGTCTCCTGGCCGCGCCGGCAGCGGCCCCGCGGCTGCCCGTTTAATTGTTAAAATATTCCCCTATGGAAACCCGCCTCACCGTATTTCATCTCGACGACGGCAAGGAGCTGCGCGGCGGCCAGCGCCAGCTGCTTTACCTCGTGAAGGAGCTGCAGGCCCTCGGCCACGACAATACCGTGGTCTGCCGCCACGGCTCCCCCCTGCACGCCGCCGCCTCGCGCAAGAATTTCAAGACCTTTACCCTGCCCTATTATTTCGAATGGGACCCCGTCTCCGCCCTGCTGCTGCGGCACGCGCTGAAGGCCCTGCCCCCCGCGGGCGTCCCGCCCATCCTGCACTCGCACACCGGCCACACCGCCGCCGTCTCCTGGCTGTCCTCGGCCGGCCTCGACTGCGTGCGCGTCGCCCACCGCCGCGTGGATTTCGTCCCCGGCTCCTTCACCGCGCGCTACAAATATTCCAAGGCGCATTCCGTCATCGCTATTTCAGAGGCGGTCAGGGACATCCTGCTCAAGGCCGGCGTGCCGGAAGACAAGGTCGCCGTCGTCAACAGCACCATAGACCTCGACGACACCCCGTGGAAGCCCGGCGAATTCGAAGCCTACCGCTCGGCCGCCCGGGCCGAGCTGGCCGCCGAGCTCTCCCTGCCGAAGGACGCCTTCTGGGCCGGCTCCCTCGTCGCGCTGGTGCCGCACAAGGACCCCGAGAATTTGGTGCGCTCCGCCGCCGCGGTGCTCAAAGAAGCGCCCGACACTTATTTCCTGCTGGCGGGCGAAGGCCCCCTCGCCGAGAAGACGGAGCACCTGGCCCGCATGCTCAAGATCCAGGACCGTTTTAAGATGCTCGGCTACCGCAAGGATCCTTATAAAGTCCTGGCCGCGCTGGATTTGTTCGTGCTGGCCTCCTGCGAGGAGGGCATGGGCAGCGTGCTGGTGGAAGCCATGAACGCCTCCCTGCCGATAGTGGCCACCACGGCCGGCGGCATCACCGACGTGGTGGAGGACGGCGCCAACGGGCTCACCGTGCCCCCCCGCGACCCCGCCGCGCTGGCGGCGGCGCAGCTGCGCCTGATAAAGGATCCGGCCCTGCGCGCGCGCCTGGCCGCCGAGGCCCACCGCCGGCGGGAAGACTTCTCCTCCCCGCGCATGGCGGCCCTCACCCTGAAATGTTATGAAACGGCAATTGAAAATCTTAAGCGTCATAGACATCCCCTGGAATAGCGGGCTCGCCGCCTACGCTTTCGACCAGGCCCGCGCGCTGCGCGAGGCCGGCCACGCCGTGATCTTCGCCTGCCCCGCCGGCAGCGCCGCCCAGGACTTCGCGGCGGCGAACGGTTTTAAAGCCTACGAGATCCCCGGCCGCAAGGAACATCACAAGGTGCCCCTGGCCCTGCTGCGCCTGCGCGGCATCGCAAAGGACGAAGCCGTAGACGTGGTTGCCGCCCACACGGGCCGCGCCCAGACCCTGGCCTTCCTGCTCGGCCTGCCCCTCGTGCGCGTGAAGGCCGACGCCAAGCGCCCCTCGGCCGGCTTCACCTTCGGCTCCATCAAGAAGGTCATCGCCGCCTCCGCCTATATACGGGACCTCTACCTGAAGGCCGGCCTGGACCCCGCCAGGATAACCGTGATACCGCAGGGCATAGACCTGCCCCCGCCCGTCGAGCGCCAGGCCCGCCCGCCCTACCGCGTCGGCCTGCTCGGCCGGCTGGACCTGGTAAAAGGCCACGACTGTTTCCTGCGCGCCGCCGCCGACCTGCTGCGCGGCGGGGCCATAGCCGAGTTCCACATCGCCGGCTACGAGGCCAACCTCAAGTACGCCGAACTGCGCCGCGCCGCCGCCGACCTGGGCATAACTGAGAAAGTCTTTTTCCACGGCCGCACCGAAGGCCCCTTCGGCTTCATGTCCCTTTGCGACATCGGCGTAATCCCGTCGCTGGGCAGCGAGGCCGTCTCGCGCGCCGCGCTGGAATGGCTGGCCGCCGGCCGCCCCGTGGTGGCTTCCTCCGTCGGCAGCCTGCCGGAGTATGTGCGGGAACCGTGGCTGTTCCCGGCCGGCGACGCCGCCGCGCTGTCGCTCAGGTTGGCCCCGCTGCTGGCCGACCGGGCCCTGATAAAGAAGACCGGGGACGAGAACCGCGCCCGCGCCGCCGGGGAGTTCTCGCGCGAAGGGTTCGCCGCCGCCACCGTGCAGATCTTCGAGGAGGCCGCCTGATGCCCACCCTCTCCGTAGCGATGATAGCCCACAACGAGGAGGCCAACCTGGCCCGCTCCCTCGCCTCCGCGGCCTGGGCCGACGAGGTGATCTTCGTGGACTGCGGTTCCACCGACGGCACCGCCCTGGCCGCCCGCGATCACAAAATAAAATTCTTCTCCCGCCCCAACAGCCAGGCCGTCTACGTCAACAAGCAGTTCGCCATCGACCAGGCCGCGTCGGACTGGGTGTTCATCCTGGACGCCGACGAAGAGATCTCCCCCGCCCTGCGCGCCGAGATCAAGCGCTTCATCGCCTCGCCCGGCGGCGCCGCGGCCGCGCAGACGCCCCGCAAGAACTTCTATTTCGGCCGCTGGCTCAGGCACGGCGGCAAGTACCCCGACACCCAGCTGCGCCTCTTCGCCCGCGGCCGGGCCAAATTCCTGCCTCTGCCCGTGCACGAGCGCCTGGAAGTGGACGGCCCGGTGGCCTCCCTCAAAGAGCCGCTGCTGCATTACCCCTACTCCACGCCAGAAGACATGGAGAAGAAGCGCGCCTTCTACTGCGACATACTCACCCGCGCCTACGCCCTCAAGGGCCGCAGCCGCCTCTTCATAATTTTCCGCCCCTTCACCCGCCTCCTGTCCTCCTATCTCTTCAAGCTCGGTTTCCTGGACGGCGCCGAGGGCTTCAAGACAGCCCTTATGGATTTCCGCACCGTGCTGGCCTCCGCCCTGCAGTATATGCGCACCCCGCCCGAGGCCTAGCAGACTCTAGGCCTTTGGGCCCTGCCGCCCTACCCGCGTTTCGGTTATAATTATAATTACGCCTATGCTTAAACTACTTCTCACCCTGCTCCTGGCCCCGCTGGCCGTTTTTGCCGCCGGAGACGAAAAAGACCTCGCCTTCCCAAATTTGCCCTACCCCATAACGTTTACCGTTAACGCCGCCCCCAAGACCGGCGGCGTGGCCTACGAAACCCGCTACAGCGAGGCCATGGAGAGGGACTACGACACCGTGCTCCTGCAGGGCTTGATGCCCGACCCCAAGCTGCGCCTGGAAGTTCTGGCCAAAGGCAAGACCTTCTTCCAAGCCGCCTCCCGCTACGAGCTCGACGGCTTCAGCCGCCATCCCAACGGCCGCTTCTGGGCCCGCTATAAAGCAACCGAGCCCAACCGCCAGCCCGTCCGCCTGAGCGTGGTGGACCTCGGCCTGGACAAATCCGGCTCCGAACTGATCATCTACTCTACCGAGCTGCTGCTGCGCGAGGAACTCCGCGAAGGCGAGCCCGCCGTTTCCACGGCTCCCTATGTGCCCGAGGCTGACCTCGCCGTGCCGCTGGATTCCCCCTTCACTTTGGTGCGCCGCGCCGAGTGGCAGGCCAAGCCCCCCAAAGAGCCCTTTTCGCGCCACGCCCCGTACTACTTCACGCTGCACCACACCCAGGCCCATTACCCCGCCACCTTTGACGCCTCCCTCGCCGAGGTCCGCTTCATCCAGGACTACCACCAGAACGCCAAGGGCTGGAACGACATCGGCTACCATTTCCTGATAGACCCGCAGGGCAATGTCTTCGAGGGCCGCCCCATCAACGTCATAGGCGCGCATGTGCTCAACCGCAATTCGGGCAATGTCGGCATCTCCATCCTGGGCAACTACCACCCGCCTTCCAAGGACGTCTTCACGCCTAAAACCCGGGACTCCTTCGTGACCGTAGCGCGTTATGTAAAAGACACTTACGCGGTGCAGGTCAGCAGCTTCTTCGCCCACCGCGACATCGGCAACAGCGACTGCCCCGGCGACAACCTCTACGCCAAGAAGGGCATGCTGCGGGACCTCATCTTCGCCCCCGCCGCCCTCGACGAGAACCTTACCCCCGGCAACCCGGTCCCCACCCCCGCCCAGGCCGAAGCCCTGCGCGCCCTCTACAACCGCCTCAACCACCCTATCGAGGCTTCGCCTCAATAGAATTCCGCCCTCGCGCAACAAAAACGCCCCTCTCCAGGGGCGTTTTTTTGTCTATCGAGGCTTCGCCTCGCTAGCGAGGTTTGGGTTCGGGAGCTACCAGGTCGGCGTAGGTTTCGCGGCGGCGTATCAGCCGCCAGGAGGACGGGCCGGTTATCAGCACTTCGGCCGCGCGCGGGCGGGAATTATACTGTGAGCTCATAGAAAAGCCGTAAGCCCCGGCTGAATAGATGGCCAGCAGCTGCCCGGGGGCGGGCTCCGGCAGCGTCACGCCCTGCGCCAGGAAGTCGCCGCTCTCGCAGACCGGGCCCACTATGTCCCAGCGCCTCTTTGGGCCGCAGCCGCGGCCTATCAGCGCCGCCGGGTGCTTCGCGCCGTACAGCGCGGGCCGCACCAGATCGTTCATGGCCGCGTCGGCTATGATGAAATTCTTCTTGCCGCCGGTCTTGCGGTAAATGACGCTCGAGAGCAGCAGGCCGCAGGGGGCCGCCACAGAGCGCCCCGGCTCCAGCACCAGCTTCAGCCCCGTGCCGCCGAAAACCCCGCCCACGGCTTTGGCCAGCGCCGAGGGGTCGGCCATCTCGCCCCCCTCCTTCACGCCCCAGCCGCCGCCCACGTCGGCGTATTTAAGGTTCACCCCGCGCGAGGCCAGCTTCACCATGAAGGCCGCCAGCCGCCCGGCCGCCAGCGCGTAAGGCGCGGCGGAATGCACCTGCGAACCGATGTGGAACTGCGCCCCCACCGGCTGCAAATGCTTCGACTCGGCCGCGTACATGTAGATCTTCAGCGCTTCCTCGAAGGAGACCCCGAACTTGCTGCCCAGCAGGCCGGTGGAAATATACTTGTGCGTGTGCGGGTCCACGTCGGGGTTTATCCGCAGGGAAAGCGGCGCCCGCAGCTTCAGCCTGGCCGCAACCCTTTCGAGCTCCTGCACTTCCTCAAAAGACTCGGCGTTGACGAACATGATGCCCGTCTTCAGCGCGTATTCCAACTCGGCCGGCGTCTTGCCCACTCCCGAAAAAATGATCTTGCCCGGCTGAAAGCCCGCCCGCAGCGCGCGGAACAGCTCCCCGCCGCTCACCACGTCCGCCCCCCAGCCGCGCTCCGCCGCCAGCGCGCACAGCGTTCCGCTGGAATTGGCCTTCATGGCGTAGCAGAACAGCGGATCCAGCCCCTTGAAGGCCTTCGCGTACGCGTTCACCTGCTTCAGGAACACCGCCTGGGAGTAAACATAGGTAGGCGTCCCCGCCTTAGCGGCGATCTGTTTCAGCAGCGCAGGTTTGAAATATTTAGAAAGCATAGGTTAATGATATAAAAAAATCAAAGGCGGGGGATATTTCCCCCGCCTTTGCGTTGTGCTAAATTTGCGCGGGGCGGGAATCGAACCCGCAAGCCGTTAGGCACACGCCCCTCAAACGTGCGTGTCTACCAGTTCCACCACCCGCGCTTAAATCGTTTACTTTGGTATAAAGAGCTAAGATATTTTAGCATTACCCGCTTAAATTGTAAAATATACCTAATGACCGAACTGCTTTACCTTTTCGCGGCCCTCTTCTTCCTGCTGCTCAACGCCTTCTTCGTGCTCGCCGAGTTCGCCATTGTAAAAGTGCGCTTCACCCGGCTGGAAGAGCTGGCCGCCAAGGGCGTCACCCGCGCCAAGATAGCCAAAGAGGCCGTAAAAGACCTCGAGGCCTACCTCTCCACCGCCCAGCTCGGCATCACCATCGCCAGCATCGGCCTCGGCTGGGTAGGCGAGCCCGCCGTAGCGCGCTTCGTAGCCCCCCTCCTGGCCCTCTTCGGCGTCGTCCTGGCGCCCGCCGCCCTGCACACCGCCTCCATCGCCATCGCCTTCAGCATCATCACCGCCTTCCACGTGGTCATAGGCGAGCTGGTCCCCAAGAACATGGCCATCCGCATGCCCGAGCAGTCCGCCCTGTGGATAGCCGCCCCCTTCAAGTTCTTCCACACCGTCTTCTTCGTCCCCATGTGGCTTCTCAACGAGAGCGCCAACCTGGTGCTGCGCGTGCTCCGCATCAAGCGCAACCAGGAAGACACCGTGCATTCCGACGAGGAACTGCGCATGATCCTGGGCCAGAGCCAGGAGCACGGCAAGATCTCGCTCGGCCGCCTCATGATGTTCGAGCACCTCTTCGACTTCGGCAAGACCAGGGTGAAGGAAGTCATGACGCCCCGCGGCGCCATCAGCTACATCACCCTGGGCTCAACCCCGGAAGAAACCATGCGCCTCATCAAGCAGAAGCGCTTCTCGCGCTACCCGCTGGTAACCCCGGAGGGCGTCACCGTGGGCTACATTCATTTCAAAGACCTTTACGACTGCCTGCTGGCCCCCAACTGCCCCGTCCCGGACCTGGCCTCCGTAAAGCGCCCGCTCTCCGAAATCTCCGAGGAGATCTCCGTCGAGCGCGCCCTGCGCGACTTCCAGGAGAAGCGCATACAGCTGGCCCTGGCCAAGAACGCCAAGGGCGAGACCACCGGCCTGCTGACCATGGAAGACATTGTGGAAGAGCTCACCGGCGAGATCCGCGACGAGTTCGAACAGCCCCCCAAGCTGCTCCTGAGCGGCATCCTGCAGCCGCAGGCCTGCCAGCTGGACCTCAAGGAGGCCGGCCGCTTCGAAGCCATCGAAGAGGTGCTCAACGCCCTGCACGCCTCCTCCCCCGTCTTCGACAAAAGCGACGCCCTGAAGGCCATCATCAAGCGCGAAACCAATTTCTCCACGGCCCTCGGCCACCAGACGGCCTTCCCCCACGCCCGCCTGGCCTCGCTGTCCAGGCCGCTGCTGGCCTTCGGCAAGAGCAGGGAAGGCATCTACTTCCCCTCCCCCGACAGCCAGCCCGTAAAGCTCATCTTCCTCATCCTCACGCCGTTCAACGAGCCGCTGCTGCAGCTCAACATCCTTTCGCAGCTCTCCGGCCTCATCTCCAACCTCACCCTCCGCAAGCGCCTGCTCTCGGCCAAAACCCCCGACAACCTGCAGGACATCATCCGCACCTTCGAAAACAAGGTCATGAAATAAATAGGGACAGCCCCCTATTTCAATAGTGCATAATCCTACCCCTAAAAACCAAATAACGCCGGTAATATAAAGACAAAAACGCCCCGCAGAACGGGGCGTTTTCATGGGAAAATAGGGGGCTGTCCCTATTTTTACTTCTTGGCCGGGGCGGGAGCGGGAACTGCCGCGGGGGCGGGGTTAGCCGCGCCGGGGGCGGCCGGGGCCGCCTGCTGGGCCGGGGGCTGCTGCATCATGTTCTCCATGGCCACCGAGCGGAAGCGGTTGTTCGCCCCGAAGATGGTCAGCAGGATCGACGTGATGGCGAACAGGCCGGCCGCCACCGCGGTGAACTTCTTTATGAAGGAAGTGCCGCTGGCCGCGTTGAACAGCGCGTCGCCGCCGCCGCCGAACATCGAGAGCGCCGAGCCCTTGCTGGTCTGGAAGACCAGGATTGAGATGATGATTATGAACGCCAGTATTACGTGCAGGGTTACTATAAGGGTATACATCGTTTTTTGTTCTCCTAATTTATTTCTGCGACAGCGCCACTAAGCCGGGCAGCTGCTTTCCTTCCACGAACTCCAGGCTGGCGCCGCCGCCGGTAGAGCAGTGTGAAATGTTCTCTGACTTCACCTTGGCCGTCTTCAGCACGCTCAGGGTGTCCCCGCCGCCGAGGATGGTGGTGGCGCCCGCGCGGGTGGCCTGCGCCATGGCGTTGGCCACGGTCACGCTGCCGCTGGCGAAGGCCGGCGTCTCGAAGATGCCCACGGGGCCGTTCCAGAAGATGGTCTTGGAGCCCTTGATCTTGTCGGCGAACAGCAGCTCGGTGCGGGGACCTATGTCCACGCCTATCCAGCCGTCCGGCACCGCCATTGCCTGGGTCACGTCCACCTTGGCGTCGGGCTTTATTTCCTGCACCACGCGGTGGTCCGCGGGCAGCAGCAGCTCGACGTTATTGCGGTGGGCCTTGAGAATGATGTTCTTGGCCTCTTCCACCTTGTCGGCCTCCAGCAGCGAGCCGCCGATATTGGTATTCTGCGCGGCCAGGAAGGTGTAAGCCATGCCGCCGCCGATAATGAGGGTATCCACTTTCTCGATGAGGCTGTAGAGCACGCTCAGCTTGTCGGCCACCTTGGCCCCGCCGATGATGGCGAGGAAGGGCCGCACCGGGCTGACCATGGCCTTGTCGAGATACTCCAGCTCTTTCTGCACCAGGAAGCCGATGGCCCCGGGCAGGTGCGCGCAGATGGCGGAGGTGCTGCCGTGCGCGCGGTGCAGGGCGCCGAAGGCCTCCTGCACGAAAAACTCGCCGTGCTTGGCCAGCTTCTTGGCGAAGGCATCGTCATTGCCCTCTTCCTCGGCGTGGTAGCGCAGATTCTCGAGGAGCACGATCTCCCCCTTCTTGGCGGCGGCCACGACCTTGTCAGCTTCGGGGCCCACGCAGTCGGGGGCGAAATGCACCTTCACGCCGGACAGTTCGGCCAGGCGCTCGACTACGGGCTTAAGGGTATACTTGGGGTCGACCTTGCCTTTGGGCCGGCCGAAGTGAGCCATGAGCACTACCTTGTTGTTGCCCTCGAGCAGGAACTTCACGGTCTTCATCGTCTCGCGGATG
>MGUI01000011.1:0-672 GCA_001799895.1 Elusimicrobia bacterium GWD2_63_28 | reverse complement strand
GGGCGGCCTTCAGGCCGCCGGCCTTGCGCTCTTTCAGGTCGTACGTCACGCGGACGGACGGCTTGTTGAACGTCAGGTGCTTGGCCAGGTCTATCGGCGTGCCGACGATGACCACTTCGGCCTTCACGGCGTTGATGGTCTTGTTCAGCTCCGCCATCTGGGCGTCGCCGTAGCCCATCGCCGGCAGGATGTCGGTGATCTGGGAGAAGTTCTCGTACACCTTCTTGATGGTGCCGATGGCGTACGGGCGGGGGTCCACGATGGACTTGGCCTTGTACTTGCGGGCGGCCACGTGGCCGGCGCCGAAGTTCATCTCGCCGTGCGTCAGCGTGGGGCCGTCTTCGACTACGAGCACGCGCTTGCCCTTCACGGCGGACGGGTTGTCCACGGTCACGGGGCTCTCGGCCTCTATGATCTGCGCACCAGGGTTCATCTTGCGGATGTTCTCGCGCACCACGGCAACTTCCTTGGCGGTGGCGGTATCCACTTTATTGATGACGATGATGTCGGCCATCCGCATGTTGGCGGCGCCGGGGTGATAGGTGGCTTCGTGGCCGGAGCGCAGCGGGTCCGTGACGGTGATCATCAGGTCCGGCTTGTAGAACGGCATGTCGTTGTTGCCGCCGTCCCACAGGATGACGTCCGCCTCTTTCTCGGCGCGCTTGAGGATCT
>MGUI01000010.1 GCA_001799895.1 Elusimicrobia bacterium GWD2_63_28 | reverse complement strand
CTCGGTCTCGAGCATGTTGCGGATGAACTCGTGGTCGGCGCCGTCGATGACCAGCTGCACGCCGCGCTTGAGGAAGTCGTTGTCGATGGCCTTCACGTCGGGCTCGAGCGCCAGGAAGCCCTCTTTCTTGGCCTTCTGCGACAGCGACACGAACGTGGTGACCAGCTTGGAGGTATCCTCGCCCTTGGTGGTCAGCACCTTCTTGAGGATCTTGCCGGAGCCGATCACGGAGGAAAGAGGGAAGTTGACGAGCAGCGCGCAGAAAGTGCCGCCCATGACGATCAGGAAGGCCTCGATGTTCATGAAGGGCTTGAAGCCGGCTATGCCCTCCTGCAGGTAGACCGAGCCCAGCACAAAGCCCATGAAGACGACAATACCGCTTAGTGTACCTATATCCATGAGATTGGCCGCTCCTTACTTTTTCTCAAATCCCTCTAAAGGGTTGATGCACTTTCTTTCGGAATAAACTTTTTTCTTATACTCGACCACCAGGGCGACAACCTCTTCCACGGGGTTGCGCACCAGGTAGCGGTTGCCCGTCGCCAGGTTGATAACGGTGTCGGGGCCCGCCTCGATGCTCTCGATCAGTTCCGCGTTGACCACCACCAGCGTCCCGTTGAGTTTTTCCAGCTTGATCATTGGATAAATTATACTTTATTGCCAATAAACGCGGGCGGGCGGCAACACCCGTTCCCACCCCCGCGGACCGCCCGAAGCGTCCGTACTTACTGCTTTTTACCTTTGATGGCCCACTTCAGTCTTTCAGCGAAGGAGGACTCCAGCGCCTTGTAGCGGTCGAGTTCCGCGGAAAGTTCATGGATGCGCGCGCTGTCGCGGCCGGCCTGGTCTATGCCGGCCGCCTGCAGCTTGGAGGCTCTGACCCGCTCGGCCTCCAGGGCCGCCGCGGTTTCCTGCGACTGGAATTCCATCTGCTGTATCTTCTGCTTGAGGAACAGCAGCTCGGACTCGAAGCGGGCCCGGTTCTCTCCCTCTACCCGCAGGCTCTCGGCCTGGGCCTTAAAGCTTTCCTCCTGCGAGAGCAGGCTGCCGTCCGCGGCGGCCTTCTGGGCGGCCAGGGCGGCATAGCCTTCGCGCAGCGCGGCGTATTCGGCGGACAGGCGCTGGCGCTCGGCCTCTACGGCCTGCGCGGCCTTTTCGGCCTCGGCCTTCTGGGCGGACAGCAGGGCGGCCTGATCCTCGCGCAGCCGCAGTTCGGCCTCGGCGCGGGCCACCCGCTCTTCGAAATTTTTCACTTTTTCCGCCAGGATCTTGTCAAAGACGGAGGCCTCTCCCTGCAGGCGGCGGTTCTCCGCCTCCAGCCGGGCTTTGGCGTCCAGGGCGGCCGAGGCGGCTGCTTTCGCCTCCTCCAGCGGGCCGGAATAGGCGGCTTCCATCTGCCTCTTCAGGGCTATCTTCTCCTCCTCGGAGGAGGCTTCGTACTTCATGCGCAGCTGGGAGATCTTGGCGTCGAACTCCGCCTGGCGCTCCGCGGAGATCTTGGCGATCTCGGCCTGGTGCGCTCCGGCGAGCCTGGCGACCTCGGCCTGGTGCGCGGCGGCGGCCCTGGAGCGCTCCTCCTGGGCCTCGGTGGAGAGCCGCATGAATTCTTCCTGGTGCGCGCGGGTCAGCGCGGCGGTCTTTTCGGCGTGCTGGCGGGACATGTCGGCGCCGAGCGAATTTTTGGCGTTCTCAAGCTCCGCCGTAAAGCGGGCGGACTGCGCCTCCAGCTCGGCCTGGTGGCCGGCCTTGAGGCCGTCGCTTTCGGCCTTCAGGCGGCGCAGCTCTTCGAGCTGGGCGGCCATGTTCTGGGCCAGCTGCATCTTCTCCAGCTTCAGCTGGCCGCGCTCTTTCTCGAGCACGGCGTTGATGGCCTGCACCCTGGAAACAAAGCCTTTGATCTTCATGAGCTCGGAGATGGCGCGCACCTTCTCGCCGGAAATGTCGGCGATGGTCTTTTCCTTCTCCTGCAGCTGCGCCTCGTAGCCCTCGCCGGCCTTGCGCAGGGCCTCGTTCATCTCGGAATTCTTGCGGTCAGAAAGCGTGCCTATCTCGGCCTGCAGGCGGCCTATCTCGCCCTGCAGCTTCTCCGCCTCGTAGCGGTTCTTATCGTCGCGGTGGGACGCTTCCAGGCGGGAGGTCTCCTCGCGGCCGCGCAGGGCGGCGTTCTCGCTGCGGAGGTCGGCGATCTCGCGCTCCTTTTCCGGCATCATCTTGATCCAGCCTTCCACGGCGGCCTTCTCGCGCTCGGCGCGGGCCACGTCGTCGCGCAGCTTGGAAGCCTCGCGCTCGGTCATGGATTTTTCCAGCGACACCTTGCGGAACTCGTCCTCCACGTCGCGCAGCTTCTCGGCGGACGACTTCAGGGAGCGGATCAGCTCCTCGCGGCTTGAAATTTCCTTCTGCCACTGGGCCTTCTCGTCCAGCCAGCGGCGCTCCATCTCCTGGAGCCTGTAGATAAAATGGCCTTCCACGTCGCGGCCCTGGGTCTCGCGCTCCGACATCTGCTCTTTGAGCGTCTGCATCCAGGTCTCGCGCTCCTGCGCCAGGCGGGATTCCAGTTCCTTAATCTTGGACCTGAGGGTAAGCCTTTCCTCCTCGACCTCGTGGTCGCGGCGGTCGCGGCGCATCTTCTCCTGTATATCCTTGAGCGAAGACTCGACGCGGGAAGACAGGGCCTCGTCCTGCTGGTTCTTGAGGGTGGCCAGCAGGGCCTTTTCCTTCTCGGCGGACAGCATTTTCTCCATGTCGCCGATCTTCTTCTCCAGCTTGTCCTTCTCCTCCTGCATGCGGCGGGACTCCGCTTCCGCGGTGTCCTTCTGCGCCTGCATGGGAGCGGCGGGCGGCTGGCCGAAGCCCTGGGGCATGGCCGGGAAGGAGGGCTGCTGCATGCCGGGCATCCCGGGCATGGGCGGCAAAGAGGGCTTGCCGCCGGGAGGAAGCGGCGGCAGGCTGGGCTTGGCCATGCCCGGAGGAAGCGGGGGCATGCCTGGCTTAAATTTGTTCTTGTCCTTGTCGTCCATAAACATTGCGCCTAGTGCTGGTATCACTTACATATTCTAAAAGAACCCGATTTCTTTTTGGTTACAAGATTGTTAACAATTAAAGGGAGCGGGGACGTTGTTGAGTTGTTGAGTTGTTCTAAAAGTGTCTGAGGTTAATCCTGTTCAACCCGGGAAACAACTCAACAACTCAACAACGTCCCCTAAATCTACCTCCCGACGCTCTGCTTGAATCCCGCCAGCCATTCAGTGGCGGCCGGGTCGCCGGAGAGGGCCGCGTACTTCTCGTAGGCGGCCACGGCCTCGTCCACGCGCTGCAGGGCGTAATAAGCCGCGCCCAGGTACTGCCAGGTCTGCGCGTCGCCGGGATTCACGGAAGAGGCGTATTCCAGGTACTGCAGGCTTTCCTGCGGCTGGCCCTGGTTGTACATATTGATGCCGGCGTCGGTGTACTGTTTGGCCTGCGCCGCCTGCTCCGGGGTGGGCCCGGCGGGCGCCTCGGCTTTGGCCGGGCCGGAAAGCTTCTCGAACTTCTTGCGGCGCTCGTCGTCGGAGGACAGCTCCGCCCCGTCTATGAGGTAAACCTCCTGCGAACTGCCGGCGCGGGCGGCTATCTTGCCCTCGGCGCCGAGGCTTTTCACCGAGTCCAGGATCTTCATCTGCGCCTCGTCCTGCTGGGCCTGCGTCACGTCGCCGGAATAGTCCATGATCTCTTTGATGGCGTTCACGGCGCCCTGCGACATGTTGGCGAAGAACTTGTTGGCTATGGCGGGGTCCGCCTTGGCCACGGCCTTCGCTATGTCCTCGTTGGACAGCGAGCGGATGATGGTCTGCATGTCGCGGTCGGTGAATTCTATTATGTCCTCGAACATCAGCACGATGCGCTTCACCTTGTCGTAGATGTCGGGCTTCTGGGTCTTGAGGTACTCTATGATGTTCTTGCGGGTGGCCGGGTCGGAGTCTTCCAGCATCTTCGACAGGCGCTCGATGCCGCCCATCACGAAATCCACGTTCTCCTTGATATCCCTGTCGATGGCATCTATCTGCTCCCTGGTGGCCTGGCGCACCGTCAGCGCTTCCAGCGCCACGCGGCTCTGCATCTCCACGGGCAGCATCGACAGCGCCTGGCGGGACAGGTCCGGCTTCATGTAGCTCAGCACCACCGCTATCACCCACGGGTCCTCTTTGCGCAGCAGGAACAGGTAGATGAGCCGCTTGAGGTTTTCCTCGTTCAGGTAGGTGAACGGTTCAAATTTCTTCATACTCTCGTCCTCGTCTTCCTTCTTTTCGTCCTCTTTCTGGAGGAAATTCATGTCTATGCTCTGGTGGCCCTCGGTCTCCTCCTTGCCCTCGTCCTCGCCCGCGCCGCCGCCGCCCTCTTCCCGCTTGTCCTCGATGTTGACTTCGGCGCCGGGTTTGGCCATCAGGGCCTTGATGTATTTCCGGAAGAAGCCCCAGAGCGGGCCGAACAGGAACAATAACAGTATAAGGAATAGCAGGGCGTAAAGCAAAGGCAGGTAGACGGACGGCTTTTTAAGGTCGTCCACGGGGTTGGACGCCTTGAACTTGGTCGGTTTGAACATCACCGTGGGCGCGTCTTTCTTGCGTATCTTGTAGGGCAGCAGGTAATCGTCCACCCGCTCGCGGGCCAGCTTCACCGCGGCCGCGGGCAGGCCTTCGTCGTGTATGACGGTCAGCTGGAAGCGGGTGATCTCGGTCTCCACGCCGTAGCGCACTTCCTGCACGCCCTTGGCCTGCTGGGCCTGCTGGCCCTGCGCGGCCTCCGGGGGCTTGTTGTCCTTGCCCAGCACGGAGCGCTGCTTGGGAATGCCGGGCAGGATGAAATCGGTTTCGACGTTATCGTCGCTCCCCCCCTTCTCCTTGTACTTCTGCATCACGCCCATGCCTTCTTTGGTCTGCTCGGCCTTCTTGGAGATGACCTCCAGCTCCACGTCCGCGAATACGAAGGACCGGTCGGCCCCGAGGATGGGGTCGAGGATCTCTTTCTTCACCTTGGTCTCGGTCTCGCGGCGCAGCGAGTCCTGGCGCTCCATCAGGGAGGCTTCCATAAGGCGGCTGTCGACGTCGTCCGCGGAATAGATCCGCGGCGACCCGAAGCCCGCGATAAGCAGGAGGGCTGCCAATAACTTCTTCATACAGTAATTATTTTATCTTTATCCTATTACAGAAAAGTTTCAAAAACATTCACTATTTAAGATTCCCCGCTTTTGGCGGCCTAGCGCAGGCTTGTCACGCGAGCAGGCGAAGAAAATCTGGAGGGGTGGCAGGGGTGTTGTCCCCCGAACCCTTTGGGGAAGGGGGGGCCCCAGCACTTTAGTGCGTGAGTCAAAGCATGCAACGCAGGAAAATCCAAAGAGCTGAAGAAACAGACTAAAGTGCTAGGGGGGAAACCGCGCAACGGTTTCCATCTTCCAGGGTTCGGGGGGCAATACCCCTGACAGGCCCCCGACTTCGCTTCCCGCCCCCCCCGGGTTAGCGGACCTGGCGCAGGAAGTTCTTGACCATGGTGTTGTTGGGGTTGATCTCCAGCACCTTTTCCCAGATGACCTTGGCCTTCTCCTTCTGGTCCATCAGGTAGAAGGAGCTGCCCATGATCTCCAGGGCGGTCTCATTGTTGGGCTCCAGGTCCAGGATGTCCTGCGCGCGCTTCATGGCCAGGTCGTACTTGCCGTCATAGATGGCCTGGCGGGCGTCGTAGGTGCGCTGGTCGATATAGGTGAAGATCTCGGGGCCCTCGGGCTTGCGGGTCAACTCGCTCACGCCGGCCTCGCGCTCCACCATGTTCAGCAGCGACAGCAGGCGGTCGTTCTTCGGGTCCTTGTTGAAAGCGTGGCGCAGCACGTTGACCGAGGCGCGCACGTCCTTGCCGTCCACGTAGGAGATGATGCCGCGGCGGGTCAGGGTAGGCACCTCGTCGCCGCCGGTGGCGTCCGGCACGTACTCTATAGCGCCGGCCAGGCGGGTCACCATGCGGCGGATCTCGGCGTTGCCGGGGTCGGCGTCCATGGCGGAGCGCAGCTTCTCCATCGCGCGGCCGAAGTAGCCGGACTTGAAGTACTGCAGCGCCTGGCGGATGATCTCGCGGACCTCGCGGTCGTGCTTGCCCTTGTTGCTCTGGCCCATGCGCATCGTAACGGAGAAGCGGGTGGTGGAGCCCAGCTCGTGCACGCCCTGGGCGATGTCGAAGCCCAGGCTCTTGTACTTGATGCCAAGGCCGAAATCGGCTTCCTGGATGCCGGGGGCGCCCATCACGCCGAAGCGCAGGGCCGCCCAGTACATCAGCCAGTACTCGCCGCCGAAGCGCCAGTTCATGTCGGAGGCCTGGGGCTTGGAGATGTCGAAGCCGAACACCAGGCTGCCCTTGAACAGGGAGAGGGCCTGGCCGAACTTCAGGGTCAGGGGCAGCTTGTCCTCGGTGTCGCCCGAGGCCATGGAGAAGACGTTCTGCACGCCTATGGCGGCGCGGTAGGTCTTGGAGAACTTCTGCAGCATCGCTATGTCGATGGCGTTGAAAGAGTCGGCCGAAGTGTCCAGGGTGCGGCTGATGTTCTTGGCCATGATGCCGAAGGACAGCTTGTCGGAAACGTCGCGGCCCCAGGAGAAGGCCAGGGCGCGCTCGGTGCTGTCGAAGGTGCCGAGGGTCTTGATGTCTACTATGTCCTGGGTGTCGGGGTTGACGGAGATGGAGATCTTCTCGAAGCCCACCGACTTCAGTTGGGTCATGCTGACGGCCCAGGTGCCCTTGGTGGTGGTGGGGTGCGCGTAGGTGAAGAAGTTGAGGGTGGTGTCGGCGAACAGGGTGGCCTGCATCGCGGAGAACTCTTTGCGCTCCAGCATGGTCAGGGCGGCGGGGTTCCAGTAGGAGGCGGAGGCGTCATCGGCCACCGCGAAGAAGGCGCCGCCCATGCCCAGGCCGCGGGCGCCGGCGCCATAGCTCATGAAAGCGCCGGGCTGGCCGCCGCTCTGGGCCAGGGCCGAAACCGCCGAAAAGGCAATAAAAAACCCCACGGCGGGGCTGAAGCGCATTATACGCTTCACATTAGCAGCCCATATAGCCAAGGGGGCAAAGGCATTACAAAGAATGCTTTTCATCGTTTTCGGCAGCCTGACCCCCGCTCACTTAGCGGGTCTTAGCTTTGCGCCGCCGGCTTTCACCGGCTTTGCTATTATCGTAACAGTACTGCATTACAAACTCGTTACAGATTTACGGCATTAATATTATAGCAGATAATATGGCTTTGTCAAGGGGCGGGTATTGACTTGTCAATACCTATAGTATACACCACGAAACCGCCCCTGTCCACCCCCTCTTTTCCACTCTGCGGAGCGGAGGGCCCCGCTGTGAGCGACTTTAGGGCGCAGGGCCAAGGTCCGCAGCGGACCGCCTATCATTAAGGCGGCGGCGAAGAATGTTTGAGGCGAGCACTGTGTGCGAGCCGAGTTCTTCGCCGGCGGAGGACCGCAGGCCCTCTTCGGCCGCGCCCGCTTGGGAGCGAGCAGCGGGGTCCTCCGCGACCTCTTAATGGATCACGCCGATCTTGCGCAGGATGACCTTGCTGCCCATAGGGCTTGTGGCCTTGACGCGCACTATGTAACCGCCCTTGCCCACCACCCCGCCCAGGCCGTTCTTGCCGTCCCAGAGCACGTGGTTAGGGCCCTTCTGGCCGCCCGGTGCGCCCCTGGTGAACTTAAATTCCCTCACCACGTAGCCCAGCAGGTCGTAGAGGGTCATCGTAACCTCGGCGTCGTCGTTGAGGATGTAGTTGATGTCCACCCGGCCCTCGGTGCCGCCCTTGCGCAGGTCCACCGGGTTCGGGTAGCTGGAAACCTTGCTGAGCAATTCCTTGCCCGCCCCCACATCGGTCTGGGCGGGATTTGAAATGGGGGACCAGTCCGACTGCAGGCCCGCGTAGTTCCAGGCGCGCGCCCTGTAGGTATAGTACTGGCCGGGCAGACGCAAGGTCTCACCCATGCCCTCGCCTACTGAATAGGTGTTGGTATAAGAGTCCCTGTTCTTTATGGCGGCCACGGAGCCGACGGGCTTCCAGACAGGGTTGGTGCCCTCGCGCTCCTGTATCTCGTAGGCCATCACTTTGGACTGCAGGTCGTCCGTGGTCTCCCACTGTATGCTGTACCTGGTGGTGCCCACGTTGGGCGGCGGCTCGGGCGCGCCGGGGATGCCTGGCTTGGAGGTATCCACGCGGTACACCATTATCGGAGTGCCCTTCAGCCCGGTCAGGTAGGTCCTGGTGCTGGTATTAACCGCTTCGTTCCTGTAATAGTAGGCCCTGACCGACATCACGTAGGCGTTGGGCGAGACTATCTCGCCTATGGTATGCGTGACGGGGTACGAGCCTTCCACGCCCCGCTCCTCTATCCTGTACTTGCCGGCGGAGATATTGGTCACCCGGATCTTTTCGTTGCCCATCCAGACGGCGCCGCTCAGCTCGGCCGCGGCGTCGTCCACCTCGAAGATGGTGCCTATGGGCGCGTCGGCCATGACCGCGCCCTTGAGGCGGTAAGCCTTCTTGAGCTCGGTCAGGATCAGGCCGCTTACCTTGCCGGAGAGGGCGGGTCCGGAATCCTTCCAGCCCAGCGGCGAAACGTCGTCGGGGGTGCTGAAGCTGGCGCCGACGGCGAGCTCGTAGCGCACCGTTTCGGTGCCGGCGTAGGTGACGGGCTTCCAGGCGGCGGGCAGCTCGGTGGAATTGGAGGACCAGCCCAGCGGGACAACCGCTTTCGGGTCGGCGATGGAGTAGGTCATCTTGCCCGAGGCGTCCAGCACGGCCACCTTGTACACCGGGTTGCCTTTGCCGTCATCCTCCACGATATCCGCCACATTGTCGTTATTAAAGTCCGGGTCCAGGGTGCCGTCGCCGTTGATATCGAAGGACGGCTTGCCGGAATTGATCAGGCTGATGTTATTGCATTTCCCGGTGCTGTAATAGTCGAAGTTGTCCGCCTTGCCGTCGCCGTTTATGTCCAGCAGCTTGCCGCTGGAATCGCAATCGCCGCTCATCCAGCGGCTCTCGTCGACGATGGGCTTGTTATTGGCGTCGAGCAGCAGGTTGCCGCCGGCGTCGAGCTTGGCGTAAGCGGGGTAGCCGCTCGCGGGGTCCAGGATGATCTTGCTGAAGTTGGACGGCAGCGTGATGATGGCCTTGGAGATCAGCGTCTGGCCGGAAGCCAGCGGATAGACGTTGAGGATGTCGCCGCCCGCGGCCAGCACGTTGCCGTTCGTGTCCAGCACGTCGGCGAAGTCCCTTATGGTGAGGCCGGCGAAATGGCCCTCCGTAATGTCCCCGGACAGGTCGACCGCGGCGCTGGTGATCATGACCACGTGCACCGTGACCGGCTTGGTGGACACGGACAGGTACGGCAGCCCGTTCTCGAAGAGCGGCACATCTATCCTGTCCTCGAAGGTGCCGGCGGCGCCGTGCGACACGTAGCCGATGGTGCTGTCGGTGACCGGCGTGAACACGCCGTCGCCGTTGTCCTTCCACAGGGAGACCGCGGTGAGGTCTCCGTCGCCCAGGCCCGTGAAGACGGATTCTATGGTGCCGGTCTGGTGCAGCTGCAGCCGGCCGATAGCCGTGTACTTGGAAAGGGTGTTGAGTTTCAGGGTCAGCATGACCACGCTCTGGGTGCTGGTCACCACCGACCTTGGGGCCATGTCCATAGCGGTCATCCTGAGGACGCCCGGCGGGTAGATCAGCACCTGCCTGGAGTCCATCGGGTAGTCCGCCTCCTGGCTGGCGGCCAGCGGGATGCCGTTTATGCCCCGCACGTCGCTGTGGGTGGAGACCGACAGCCCGGCGAAATGCCCCATCACGTCCGCGCCGGACAGGTCGGTGGTAGAGCTGATGTCGCAGACCACGTGCACCGTGAGTTCCTGCGTGGGCACCCTGAGGTAAGGCTGCTTATTGTCCAGCAGGTTGACGGCTATGCCCTCCCGGAACAGGCCGGTGGAGGTGTGTATGGTGTTGCCTATCCTCACGTCGCGGGCCGCGTCGAAGGCGCCGTCGCCGTCGTCCTTCCAGAGCGAGACGGCGGAAAGGTCGCCCTCGCCCACGCCGGCGGTGGTGGTGCTGATGGTGCCGGTCTGGTGCAGGTAGAGGCGGCCCAGCAGCGTATAGTCATCCCCGTAGGTGGAGAGGGTCTTGAACTTCAGCTTGAGCATCGGCAGGTTGGCGGTGCCGCGCTCGGCCACGCCGGGCGCCACGTTCTCACCGGAGACGCTCATGTTCAGGTGGCGTATGGGCACCAGGCTGCCGCCCAGCGGGTACTCGTCGGAATAGGTGCCCTTAGGGAGCACCCTGCTCACATTCATATAGTACTGAGGCGCTATATCGTGCGGCGCGTTCACGGTGATCCAGGACTTGTCGCGGATCATCACGCCGACCTTGTTGGAATTTATGGCCGTCTCGCCGATGTCGTACACGGCGAAGAAGGTCTGCGGCAGGGGGCTGAGGGTCTGCGGCTGGGCCAGCACCACCTTGGTCTGGGTGTTAAGCAGGCTCTCCTGGTCGAACAGGTCCACCTTGCGCAGGCTGGTGCCGGCAGGGTGGGTCGTAGAAGACGTGATCACGTCGCCGAGCTTCTCCCCCCTCGCGGTCACGTGGAAGAAGGGATAGCCGGAGGCGGAGATGCCCGTGGTCGAATACCTGACGAGTTCCGACTCGGCTATATAGAGCCGGCCCTCGGTAGGGAAGCCGGCCGTGGAAGCGACCACCAGGTCGAACGGCAGGGTGTCCGTAGAGGTGAGGGGCGCGATCAGGGTGGTCCTCGCCTCCGAGATGTTCAAGTCCTCCGAGTCCAGGATGTCGTTCTGGTTGGAGTCCTGGTAGATGGAGACGAACTTGACGTCCGTGTTCTTGCCGAAAGGCGCGTTCGGGTCGTTGGAGGCGCCGGTGCGCTGCAGCTGCACGGCGCTCCAGCGGGCGTTGCCGGCCTCGGTGATCAGGTTGAAGCGCAGCATGGGGATCTTGATCCAGCCCTGGGCCACGCCGCCGGACTGCAGCAGGTCGGCCGCCACGTCGTTGGCGCCCAGCTCCACGTTGGACGCGATCTCCTCGATATTCATCAGCCGGGTAATTATAGGCGAGGTCATGGAATTGGTGCTGATGGTGTTGGGCACCTCTATGAGCATGTAGGCGGAAGAGTTTATGGACAGCCCCGCGTTGGACCCCACCAGGGCGAACTGCGAGACGTCGTAGCTGATGAGGGCGCAGACGGGCGTGGTGGTGATGACCAGCGGCGTCTTGAGCGCTATGTTCACCGTGCCGGCGGCGAAGGCCTCGTTGCCGTAGGTCAGCAGGTTCGGGTACACGCCGGCGGCGTTGGCGACGGTATCGTTGTCGTCCAGGCGGCAGTTGCCGTTGGAATCCTTCCAGACCTTGATCAGGTCTATGTCGGAGTCGTTCACGTTGCCGCCGCGGTCCACCCGGATCTTCTGCAGCACGGCCGAAGTCTCGTCCACCTTCATCTTAAGGGCCAGCAGGCCGACGTTCTTGTCGTTCTGCGTAACGCTGGCGGGCGAGATGTCCTCCGGCTCCACGGTAACCTTGTTCGGGGTGGGCATCACCACGGTGACCGGCCCGGCGGGGGCGTTCAGGAACTGCACCTGGTGGCCGGAGTTCTCGGGCCCGAAGAGGAAGCTGGCTTCCGCCGGCACTTCCGCGCCCAGCACGTCGTTCTGCGGCGTGAGCCGCAGGTGCGAGAACCTGGACGCCTTGTCAATGTCCATCGTGACGAAGATCACCGTGGGCGTGGCGCTGACCACGACGTAGTCCTGGTTGTTCAGGGCGGGGTCCTTGACGAAGATGGTCGTCTTGCCCAGCACGCCGCCGTCGCCGTAGAGGCCGTAGCCTATCACCACGTCGGAGGTGTTGAGCCCGGAGGCCGCGTCGCGGTCGAACGTGCCGTTGCCGTTATCCTTCCAGACCTTGATCACCGCGGCGTCGGAATCGTAGCCGCTGAGGCCGGCCGGCTGGCTGCGCGTCAGCTTCATGCCGAGCCAGCGCACGCCGTAGCCCGCGGTCTGCAGCGTCATCTTCATGTAGGGGTAATTGTACCAGCCCTGCTGTACCATGCCGCCCACCACGGTGTTGGAGGAATGCGCGCTGACGGGCGTGCTGAGAGCGCCCCTCATCACCTGCAGCAGCGCGGTCGGGGTAACGCCCGTGTACTCTATGATCTCGTTATCCACCGAAGCATAGCCGCTGGCGGGCATGCCGGCCGTGTTGGTGACCGGCCAGGCGGGGTCCATCTGCCCGGCCTGGGTCCCGGGCACGGCGACGGTCAGCCGCGGGGACGTGGTGGAAGTGCCGTTATCGTAGGCGAAGAGCGGCTCGGTGTTAACCGTCACCACGCTGGGCGCGGAGACGATCTCCCTGACCTTCGAGACGAACATCAGGTTGGAGGAAGCCTGCGAGAAGGTGTTGGGCAGGGAAATAGAGTTCTTCCCGGTGTCTTCCGCCCAGGGGCTGTTCTGCGGGAAAGACTCCGGCTTCAGGTAGGCGCCGAGATAGCGCGGGTTGCCCAGCGCGTCGTTGGGCATGGCCGACTCCCGGATATCGTAGGCCAGGAAGAAGCGCCGCGACAGGTAGCGCGCCTGCGCCTCGTCGGAAGTGATTATGCGCTGCTCGTTGAACAGGTTCACCCTGGCCACCAGCGGGCCGTAAATGGTATTGGCGAATTCGCCGGAGCCTATCTTCTCGTCCTTGGCGCTGTCCAGGAATCCGTTATTGTCCTTGTCGTACCAGACGGTGACGGAAGAAACGTCGAGGACGGCGGAGCCTTCCTTGATCACGGTGCCGGTGGCGTAGACCAGCAGCCAGCGCCACTTGGCGTCGGCGACGTCCGTCTGCATCGAGAACTCGAGTATGGGCTGGTTCTTGTCCTTCTGTGTCAGCGTCTGGCCCGTCAGCGTGTCGGTGGCCTTCACGGTGACCGCGTCGGCGTACTCCTTGACGCTGCCGATCAGGGACAGGGTCTTGCCGGGGGTCGCCACGCCGATATTGGCGACGCTCATGAACTTCGGGGACTCGATATAGAAGTAATCGGTGCTGCGGATGGCCATGCCGATGTAGGCGAAGTCGGACACGCTGGCCAGCGGGTCCATGTCGTAGGTTATGAAGTAATCCTTCTCGTCCTTGAAGATCACCTGACCGTCCAGGCTGCCGCCCTCGCCTATCAGCGGCAGGGCCGCCTGGCCGGAGATTATGGTGCCGCTGGACCACTCGGCCGCTACGGGCGTGCTGTCCCCCCCGCGGGTGATCCCGCCGAAGGTATTGTCCATGACGTTGACGGTGCTGTAGTAGATGACCTCCTTGAGGGCCGGGTCGCTCTGGCCGTCGTTCATCAGCAGGCGGCCCGGGGCCATCGGGAACGGGCTGTCCGAAGAGAAGAACCGCTGTATATCGTTGACGCGGATGACGGTGTCCGTGGACTTCAGCGGCAGCCGCAGCGAGTCGTAGGGGAAGGTCCTGGGCAGGACGCCGATCAGCACCACCTCGGTGTCTTTCACCGTGGTGGTGGTCTGCAGCAGGCCGTCCCCGGTGGAGTCCTGCCAGACGCTGATGCGCTTCACGTCGGTGACCTTGTTCCAGGCCGGGGTGTCGCCGTTCTCGGCGCCGGTCACCCAGCGGTCCAGTTTCAGGCCGCGCCAGACCGCCGACCCGATGGTGTCCTCGATCTTCAGCGTCAGGCGCGCCACCGCCTTGTTGACGTCGTTCTGCGTGACGAAAGAAGGCTTGCTGAAGTCGTTGGGCGCGGTCTTGTTCACGTCCTTCAGGTAGACCATGTCCGAGGTGGCGTAGAGCGTCACCGTGGAAGAGACGATGGGCGAGAAAGAGCCCACCACGCCGTCGATCAGGCTGATGCCGGAGTTCTCCAGGCGCGCGCCGTGCGTCAGGTTGGGGACGGCGTCCGGCTTGAACTCGTAGACTATGAAGTAGGTTTTGGTGCTTATGCCCACCTGCCCGTCCACGCCGGGGTTGTACAGCGGCAGCACGAAGGTGCCGGGGTCCGCCGGGTTGAAGGTGGGCGGGTTGCCGGGGTCCGTGACCTCTTTATCGATGGCCTGCCCGAATTCGCCGTCCCCGTCGTCGAGGAACAGGCGGACGCTCTTGAGGTCCTGGCCGGAGCCCGTGCCCGTCTTGAGGATCCTGAACGATTTGATCGTGCCGACGAAATTATCCGTCCAGGCCTGGACGGCCAGGAAGCCGGCGCGCTCCACGCCCTGCTCCACGTAATCATACCTGGCGGCGTTCACGCCGGCCTGCCACCAGGCGCCGATGTCGGTGCCCTTCACCAGCACGGTGGCGGGCTGGTTGCGCACCGGGGAGGTAGCGGTCTGGATCGGGAAATTATTGTAGGCCACGCCCACGAAGGTGGAGTTGAGCACTACGTAGGACGGGTTGTCCATCACCAGCGCGAAACTGCGCGGCGTGACGGCCACCGTGGACATGCGCACCGCGAAGAAGAAGTTGCGCGGCGAGTTGGAGACGATGGCCGCGGTGGAAACCTTGGTATTGAGGTCTGTGAACTTCCAGCCCTGCAGTTCGGAATCGTAGGTGCCGCTGGACATGTAGATGTCCACGGGGGATCCGCCCAGCACGGCTTCGCCGTCGAACATACCCAGCTGGCCGGCCACCGGGTTATCGGCGTACATGCCGATCTCTATGATGTCCGAATAGGACAGCGTGCCGGAGCTCTTGATCTGCACGGAGCTCATGTAGGCCGGCGGCGCGCCCGCGGGCGAGGTCTGCATCGTAAGGCGCAGCATCGGCACGGGGGCGGGGATGTCGGCGATCACGCCGTCGCCCTGGTAGATGGCGTACTTGTTTATGCCTATCGAGGTCTTGGAGACCGGCAGCGGGTCTTCCGGCGAGAAGTCGCGCGGGGTTATGACCAGGCCCGACAGCACCACGTCGCCGCTGGAGCCCTGCGGCAGGCCGCGGGCGCTGTCGCCGGTATAGCCGTGCACCCCGGGGAGGTTGTAGTCGGTGACGTTGATCTTCAGCGTCTCCACCATCGTGTCGTAGACCAGCAGCGTGCGCTCGCCCTTGTCCTCGGGCACGAAGGTATAGAAGGTGGTGTTCTCTATATAGTCGCGCAGGTCGGCCGAGCCCCTGGAGTTGGTGGCCATCTTGATCTTGCCGGTGTAGTACTTGCCGTTCTGGGCGTCGCCGGAAGCGATGTTGCCGAACTGGTCGCGCGCCTTCAGGGACAGGTAGCCGGGCGTCTGCACGCGCAGCGGGCTGCCCAGCGTGTAGGTGTGGTGCAGCGTGAAGTAAGCCGCGGTGCTGGGCGTTATGAACTCGTCCTGGGTGATCAGCGGCAGGGTAACGTTGTGCGCGGCGATATAGGAATTGGCCGAGATCGAGGCGGAGCCCACAATCGTGTCCCAGACATAGATATTGGCGAAGGAGTAGCCGGCCGGGATGTCCAGGTCCAGCGGGTTGGTCTTGAGCAGCTTCCAGCTCGGATTGGAGGACAGCACCGGGGCGTAGGGATCGAAGCCGCCGTACGTGGTGTTCCTGACGGCCGAGAAGCGCACCGTGGTGGAGGTGTTGGTGCTGGTATTGTTCTCGAAGCGGTCCTTCAGCGCCACCGTGACCACCGCCGTGGTGGTCAGGCCGATAGTATGATCGGCGTACTGCGTCGTGGTGCCGGCCACCAGGCGCCGCGGCGCCGTATAGAAGACGACGTGGTGCGGCGCGGCCGGGATGACGGTATAGGAGGAAACGGCCGGCAGCCAGCCCTTGGATTCCAGGGTGTCCACGGTGAGCTGGTGCGTGGTGGCCGAGACCAGCGTATCTATGAGGTAGAAGCTGGTGGTGGCCTGGCCCACGTCCATCCGGGCTATGCCGGTGGAGGCGGTGAAATTATACGGGTCGGGCGAGGCGAACTCCAGGACTCCGGACGAGTCGGATTCCAGCTTGAAGGTGATGCCCACGCCGGTGCTGGGGACGTCCTCCTGGTCCGGGGTCACCGGCGTCGGGTTGCCGTAGTGGTCCTCGATGGAGGCCGCGAACATCTGGGACGTGACGCCCGCCGTCAGCACCTGGCCGGCGTTATAGCTGACGTTGACGCGGAAGGTCCGGTCCGGCAGGATGGTGACGGACTGCGTGGAGGCCGACCAGCTGTCGCGCTGCGGCACGGCGATCTGTATGATGGGCCTGATCGGCGTCATGGAGGACGGGTACACGCTGGAGGCCGTGGTGTCGAGGTAATAGAACGTGGTCATGTACCCGTCGAGCGGGATATCCAGCGTCGTGACCGTGGACGAGAAGATCGGCGGGAAATCGCCGGTGACCATGCTGGACGCGGAGAAGCAGAACGAGTCGTTGATAAGCGAGGTCGCGCGGGTATGGGTGGACAGGATCACCTGCACCGCCGCCGTGGTGATGGACGGGTTGCTGAACCTGTCGCGCAGTTCCACCGTGAAGAGCTGCAGCTCGTCGTACTTGTCCTGCAGCTGGCCGGCCACCATGGTCCTGGCTTCGTTGCCGAAGGACACCTTGGCCACCTGGTCGGGGTTCATGCGCAGCGGGTGGACGAACCCGTTCGAGCCCAGGATGGCGGTCAGCGACCAGTAGCCCGGCCTGCCGTCCTCGGCGGTATTGGCCGCGGGCGAAACGCCCGAATAAGAGGAGGTGCGGTCCTTGTAGCGGAAAGAGACGCTGGTCTTGTTGGGCGCTATGGCCACCGCGCTGATGAACTGGTTGTCGTCCATGTTGCGGAAGCCGTAGTCGCCTACCGTGCCGTAGGTGCCCATGACCCTGGCCAGCGCCGTATGCACGGCTATCTCCGACGCGGGAAGGTTGAGGCGGATGATGCTCTCGCCCTGCTTGGTGACGTTGTCGAAGTCGTCCCGGCGCTCTACCGTAAAGGCCGCGCCGGTGCCCGGGATCTCGTTGATGCCGGCCAGGGCCGCGGCCTGGCTGGAGATATAGACCAGCTTGGAGGGGATGCCGCCGGTGGTCGTCAGCTGGCCGCTGACGTTCTGCGCGGCCAGCTTGTAGCCTTTGTAAGATTCGGAATCCGACGCCGGCGCGGCGGCGGTGCCTATCCAGACGCGCGCCCAGTCGCCGGACTTGCTGGAGACCTGGTAGCCCAGCCTGGTGCTGGGAGACTCCGCGTAGGTGGAGCCGACTATGCCGTAGCTGTCGGTATAGACCAGGGTGGAAACGCCCATGCCAAGCCAGGCCCCGGTATTGTTGTAGCGCAGCGTGCCGGTAGAGCCGTAAACCTCGGGAAGGGAGATATACGCGGGCTGCCCGGCCGACGAGATGTTGTTGTCATAGGCGTCGGTCAGCTGGCCGGTGAGTTCCTGGACGCCCGGAGAGCCTACCGACCCGGCCGGCACTTCCCGGTCCTGGGTGGGAGTGACGCGGTACACCGTAGGCGGGCCCGGCATCACGTTCAGTGCCAGTTCCGGGGTCACGCGGATGGAATTGTTGGCGTCGTCATAGGCGCCTATGGTATCGGGCCCGGCCTTTTTCAGCGTGAACCAGTTCTGCAGGTCCTTTACGCCGTAATCGGCGAGGACATAACCGGTGGTAGTGTCGGCCAGGCTCGGGTCCTGCACGTAATTGACCTGGTCGTTCACCTTGAACCTGACGGTGCCGAGGTAAACGTTGGGGCCGGTGGAAACGGTATTGCCGTAGGCGTCCCTGGCGTAGAGCTGCGCCGAGAAAGGCACGCCGGCCACCACGTTGGTGGAAACCACGGCGTAGGCCAGGCTGGCCGCCGCGCCGGGGTTGACGGTCAGCGTGGAGACGCCGCTGGCGTAATCCGCCGGAGAAGCCGGCGTGGTGGCCGCCCGCACCGTGTAGCTGCTGATGGAAACCAGGGGCTGCATCTGGAACAGCATGATGCCGTTGCTGAGGGGCTGGGGCGCGGGGGCCGCCGCCTTGGTATCGGAGGGCAGGGTGACGCGCACCTCGGGCATTACGGCCACGGGGTTGGTGGTCTGCGCGGCGTCGGTGAATTCCGAAGCCCTGTTGAAGAACTTGTCCGTCAGGTACACGGTCACCTGCATATTGCCGGTATCCACGGTGTACTGCGAGGGCTGGCCGCTGCGGCCGGGCCAGTCCAGCGCGGCGCTCCTGCAGGGCGGGCTCACGGCGCACTTGCCCTCCACCAGCGTCTGGCCGGGCAGCACCACTTCCAGGCGGACGGCCGTGGAGGTGTAGACCTTAAAGGAGGCCTTCGCCGCCGCGTCGTCGCTGCGGCATTCGCCGGCGGAGCAGACCTGGTTCTCGGCGCCGGGCGAGGGGAAAGCCTTGACGAAGGCGGCCGTGGAGCGGGTCACCAGGTTCAGCGGCGTCTGCATGCTGCCGTAGCTCAGCGTGGCCGTGGCCGGGTCCATGTCGTAGATGTCCGAGGTATTCAGGTAGACCGCCGGGCCCGTCTCTATGTCGCGGTACACGTTCATGTAGCGGTCCACCAGGTTCACTACCGCCGTGAATTCGGTGCCGGCCGTCTGGGTGGAAGCCGTGTAAGCCTTGCCGCCGGCCGGGTAATCTCCCGAGCCCGGCCTGGCTTCCTGGCCGGGCAGCAGCAGCTGCAGTCCCACCGGCACGTTCGGGCGCACCGTGAAGGTGGAGGATTTCGGGTCGTCGACCAGGCCGGAGGAACCGTAATCCGTGGCGGACAGGTAATGCGTGGCCGCGCGCAGCATGGTTACCGAGATCAGGTCGGTGAGGCCGGTGTCCGTGTCTACCGGCGCGGGGGTCGGGCTCGCGGCGGGCGCGTAAGCGTCGGTAGGAGCTGTGATCTGCACGTCGGCGGCCCTGCCCGGCACAAGGTTGAAATAGTCGTCCACCACGCCGGCGCGCACGAAGAAGGAGGTGCCGGCGGTCTGCACCTCGGGATTGCCGCTCTTGCCGGTGGAGGAGCCCTGGCTGGGTTCCTCTCCCGGCATGACCAGCAGCAGGCGCTTGGGCACGCCGGGGGAAACGCTGACCGTGGTGGCGATATCCTGCGCCAGCGTCGGGCCCCCGGGCAGGCCGGGCGGCACGGTCTCTATCCGCAGCACGGTAGCTCCGGCGCGTATCGGGGTGACCACAAAGGTGGCGGAGCCCACCACCACCTGCGAGGAGGGCACCACCAGGGCCGACGGGTCGTCGGTCAGCAGGCGCACCTGCTGGCTGGCGTCAGGCGTGAGGTTCCAGAAGGCGTCGGCGATGTCGACGGTGACGGTAAAGCTGGAGCCGGCCACCTGTGTCACAGGAGCGCCGGCACGGCCGGTTTCGGTGGAACCGGCCACGCGGGTCTCGCCGGGGATCAGGGCGCGCAGTTTGGTCGGGGTGTTGGGCACAAGCAGGAACCCGCCGCTGACGGTAGTGCCCAGCGGGGTGGAAACGGCGCCCTGGTCGTTAACGGTGATGGTACGCGCCCCGGCCGTGCGCAGCGAGATGTTGCTGATGGTGGCGCTGCCGTCCACCATGCTGAAAGTGCCCAGGTCCTGCGCGAAAGTATCGTTCGTGGTCACGCGCATCGTCTTGTCCAGCGCCGCGTCGGACACCCTGTTGTAGCGGGAATCGGCCGCGTAGACCCGCGGGGTGAAGTAGACGCCGGCGGTCTGCGTGGAAATGCTGCCCTCCACACCGTAGGGCGCGACCACTTTGCCGGGCACCAGGGTCTGCGTGGGCAGCAGGACTATGAGCCGCGAAGCGGCGCCGGGCACCACCGTGATCCCGGAGTCCGTGCTGGTGGAAAGCTTCGGGGTTACATTATCGCTGTCCACGGCGTCTATCACCAGGTTGCCGGTGGCCGCGCTCGGCAGGAAGCCGTTCAGCACCGCCACGCCGTTGGCGAGCGACTGCTCGGCGAGCTGCGGCGAGTAGATGTCGTTGGAATAGAGCTTGATCTTGCGGCCGTCGTTGACGAGGTTGCCGAAGTCGTCCACCGAGCGCACCGTTATGGCGTATTCCGTGCCGGCCGTCAGCGGGCCGGCGGTCCCGGTCTTCCAGGCTATGGAACCCTCGGCCGCCTGTTCGTCGGGCACCAGCAGCAGCAGGTGGCGGGCCGGGGCGGGGTCCACCACTATGCCGCTCACGGTGTCGGTGCTGTACCTGGTGCCGAGGGACAGGCCGGTATCCGACACCTGGATGGACAGGCCCGGCGACTCATTGCGCGTGACCGGGATCACGCTGAAATTGGTAGTACCCGCGATCAGGCTCTTCTGGTAAGGCGCCGGGTGCATGCCGCGCAGCTGTATGTTGGCGTCGTTGGGGAAGTCCAGTTGCACCAGCGGCGTGTTGGAGGACTTGTCCAGCATGAACGGCGTGGTGCCGCGCACGACGTTATAGTAATGGTCCACCAGGTAGACGTTCAGTTGCGCCGTGGCGCCGGCGGTCAGGACGGAGGGCGAGCCGGTCTTGCCTCCGGGCGAGGGGTTGGCGTCATACGGCGGCAGGCCGGGCTCCAGGGCCTGCCCGGGGGCCACCAGGTGCAGCTTGACCGGCCTGTTCCACCAGGCCCTGGCGGGGTTAGGCGCTTCATAAGCCGTCAGCCCGGGCGCGGCCAGGGTTTCCACCCTTACGGTATGCGTGCCCGCCGTCACTGGCGCGAACACGAAGGAAGTGGCCCCGGCGGTCAGCGTCCGCGAGGACGGCGTGGCGTCGTAAAGGTCGGTAGGGAGATAGGCGAAGACCGTGGTGCCGGCGGCCAGATCGGTATTGTAATAAGCGTCCACGCCGTAGACGGACACGGAGAACGTGGTGCCGGCCAGCAGGTCGGACGGGGTCCCGGTCTTGCCGTAAGGCTGTACGGCATACTTGCCCTGCACCCGGCTCTCTCCGGGGAACAGCGCCAGCAGGCGGCTGGCGTTCTGCGCGAACACCGGCACGGGCCAGGACTGGTAGCTGCCGTTGGCGGAGACGGACCAGCCGGAGGCGGAGGCCGACACCAGCGTGCGGTTTACTGTGGTGGAACCGATAAAGGTGACGGCGGCGTCGGGCGAAGCGGCCGTATTATTGTCGTCCGTGTCGGCGACGCTGACGGTGGGCGCGGAGGAAAGGACCAGGTTCCAGTACATGTCGGTGACCTGCAGCAGGAACGGCACGCTGGAGCCGGCCGGCTTGGCGCGCGGGGTCCCGGTAACGCCCTCGGAGCCGGCCACGGTCCTGCCCGGGGCCGGCATCTGCCCGGCCGGGTCGAAGTCGGCTATCACCTGCACCCGGCTGGCCGCCGTCGGGTTGGCGGTGACATTGCGGGTGCCGTAGAGGGTAGGTTTATTGAACTGCGCCACGTTCAGGGCGCGCACGCCCGCCTTGCGCAGGCGGACCTGGAAGGTCTTGATGCCGTAATCGCTGGGCAGGAAGGTGTACTGCTTGGGCAGGCCGTAGTAGTCGTCCATGACGTTATCGGTATCCATGCCCTCGGGGCCCGCGCCGCTGTCTATGGCGAAGTCCACCGTGTCGCGGTAGCCGCGGGCCGTGCTGCCGGTCCCGTTAGCGCCGTCCTTGGCCTCCACGGTCATGTTCACGTCGGCGCCGGCCGTGACCGGGTCCGCGGCCAGGGTGATAAGGAAGCTCTCGGCGGAGGCGGCCACGTAGAACTTGGGGCCCGCCTGCACATTGGTCTCCAGGTTGCCGGCGTTGTCCGTCACGCGCACCCAGGTCACGTAAGAGTCGCCGCGTACCCAGCAGGTATGGAGGGGCCGCTTGACGTCGTCGCAAACCAGCCCGGAGTAGTTCCAGTTCCCGAGCGAGGACTGCGGGAAATTGGCCTGCACCCAGATCGGGTTATTGCCGGTGGAGGCCGTCCACGTGGAGCCGTTCCAGAAATAGCCGCTGTCGTCCCAGTTGCCTACGGTTATGGGCCCGCCGGAACCCAGGAAGGGCGCGGCGTCCCTGAAGACGAGTATCTCGACTTTGCCTTTATGCCAGGGCAGGGAGGGCACCACGCCGGAGCCCTTGCCCTCTATGCCCGAAGTGAAATCCGGATCCGAGGAATTGCCGTTCAACACCATGGCGTCGTCGTAAACCATGGTATTGGCGGGCTGGGCGAAGGCCGAGGCCGGCGGGGTATCCTCTATCAGGAAGCGCGACCTGCCGGGCACGGTCTGCACGTTGCCGATGGAATCCGTGGCCGAGGACCTGATCACGTAATGCTGGCCGGTGGCGAAAGGCGTCAGGTCGAAGATGTAGGTCCAGGAGGACGGGTAAAGCGTGGCCGGCAGCCAGTATTCCGAGGTCTTGTCGAACTGGGAGCCGCCGTAATATTTCGGCCCCCCCGCCTCCTCCTCGCTGTAGACGGAGATGCGCGCGGAGGCCACCGTGGTCACCGCGTCGGCCGAGGTGCCGGCTATGACCGTCAGGCTGTTATAGGCGGTGTCTATGCCGGGCTGCAAGGGGGCGGACAGCGGCGGCTCGTTGTCGAACTGGAAGGTGCGGGTGCTGAGCGCCGTCTCCTGGTTGGTGGTGGCGTCTATGGCCCGCGTGACGACATGGAAGAGCTTGCCGTTGCCGCCGTCATGCGTGCCCTCGCGCCAGGCGAAGTCGTCGGTGCCGGGGACGGCGAAGTCGAAGCCGGGGTCGTTGTAGTTCCACGGGTTCGTGCCCTTGGAGCCCTGCGAGCCGGGCATGGACCACCAGCCCGTATCGGAGGCGGACCAGTGCGGGCTGACGGGGCTCCAGTAGTAGGTGCTGTTGCCCGACAGGTACCAGATGCGGATCTGCACGTCGTTAATGGCCGAGGTCAGGTCGTAGGAGGTGCCGGTTATGGCCGTCATCGAGGAATACAGCGCGCCGTCCGACGGCGGGTAGGTCATGCGCGAGACGGGCTTCACGTCGTCGAAGCTGAACGTGGAGGAAACGATCGAGTAGTTGCCGGCGCGGTCGGCGGACTTCACGTCCACGCGCAGGCCGGCGTCGCGGTTGGGCCAAACGAGGGCGGCGGAGTCGTAGCGCCAGACGAAGCTGCCGCTTGCCGAGGTGGAGTCCAGCGCCACGTTCCAGATCTCGGGATAGGACACGCAGCCGGCGCCCACCCAGCCGGGCAGGGCCACGCCGCCGCAGGAACCGCTGCCCTCCATCCAGTACTTGCCGAGCGGGGCGTCGTAGACGCGGATCCGCGGATAGTCCACGTTGAAAGAATCCGAGGCCGTGCCGGACACGAGCGGCAGCGTGATATGCCTGGAGTTGTTAAGCGGCAGGGAGATATGGGCGGTCGGGCTCGAGACGTCGAACCGGAAGGAGTTGCCGGCCAGGATGACGCTCTGCGTATTGCCGGCCACGTCGTAGGAGCGGGTCATCACGGTATACAGCACGCCGTCCTCGAGGCCGCCGGCGAATTTCCTGGAAGGCGGCAGCTGGCTGGTCTTGACCCACGGGGAGCCCGCCTCCTCCGTCAGCCAGGTCTCCGCGCCCCAGGTGGCGCCGGTCCAGTACTGGCCGTCGCCGCGCTGCACCTTTATCTGCGAGGCGGAGACGCCCGAAGGGTTGGAGGTCGGCTCCTGCGCGGTGCCGGTGACCTGGACCAGCTCCCTGAGGAAGCTGCCGTCCGCAGGCGAGGCCGGGCCGGAGAGCGGCGGCGTCACGTCGTAGCGCACCGTGGTGGCGGAGGGCGGCGTCATCTGGTTCAGCGCCAGGTCGTCGGCTATCACCTGCAGGTCGTAGTTCTTATTGTCGCTCAGCGGCGGGGCGGCCGCGGTCCAGGTGTAGTTGGGGCCCTCGCCGGAGACGGCGGCGGTTATCCACTTCTGCGTGGGCGAATTGAAGGTGGAGGACTGCGTATCGTAATAAAGCCCGCTGGCCACCTCGCGCACCGAGACGGAAGCGGAATTGAGCCCGAACAGTTCGTACGCGGTGCCAGAAACGGCGGCCAGGGCCTTCAGGTTGGCCCTGAGGTCCGGCAGGCCTATCGGGGAGGTTATCGCGGCCTCCGGGTCGGTGGTATCGTAAACGAAAGTGACGGAAGAGATGGCCGCCTCGACGTTGCCGCCGGGCGAGGCGTTGTCCGTGGCCCGCACGCGGATCCTGTAGGAGGAGCCGTCCTGGAAGGCGGGCGCGGTGAAGCTCCAGTTCCCCCCGGCGAAGGTGCCGTTGATGCCCGCGGACAGCGGGTAGAAGTTCTCGGCGACAGCCGTGAAGGTGCCGGCGGCCACGCCGTCCCACCAGCCGCTGCGCGGCGCGACTTCCTGCACGCTGACGGCCACCTGGCCCATGGCGGCTATGCCGCTCAGCGCGTCGGCCGCCGTGCCGGTGACGGTGACGAGCGCGGCCAGGCGGGCGTTGTCGCGCGGGAAGACCACGCGTGAGACCGGCTCCAGCCTGTCGGCGGTAAAGGCGACGGAGGAAACGGCCGGCGCGAAGTCGGAATTCAGGCCGTCGGCGGAGGGGCCCGAGTTGGCGGGCGAGGACCTGTCGGCGCCGCGGTGCTGCGCCAGGTAATTCCTGCCGGTATAGAGCGCGCCGTTGAGCGCGGCGTGCGCGTAGTTCCACAGTTCCGAAGTGCCGCCGTTGACGTAGAACCAGGCCGCGTTGCCGTCGGCTATGTTGAAGCTGCCGCCCGTATTGTCCCACCACAGGCCGGTCTCCCGCTCCAGGATGCGCAGCTGCGCGCCGCCGGCGTCTATCAGCGCCAGCCCGGCGGCCCCGGCGGCGGGGTTATCTACGCCCACGCCGGAGAGCGGGCTTATCTGCCGCTGGAAGGCGGCGGGCGCCGCGCCGGCCAGCGCGGAGACGGCCCCGGTGGGCTTGTGTATGTCGTAGGTTATGGTCCGCGTCGAATAAAGCGAGCTGTAGTTGCCGGCCTTGTCCAGGGCGCGCGCGTTTATTTCATAGGAACTGCCGCTGACCAGGTTGACGCCGGTGGGGGCGCCCGGCGGCGTGCCGGTGCTGAACCACTTGGAGTAAGGGACCGTTTCGGTGGTGGACGCCACGAACCAGGCGACTTCAGGAGAAGCCACCGTGTAGTTCTGCGTGCCCCAGCTCCAGTACTGGCTGGTGCCGAGGTTCTTCACGCGCACCTGCGCCTCGCGGACCTCGCCCAGAGCGTTAGAGTCGGCCGAGGTGCCCTGTATGTAGACCTGGCTGGCCAGGTGGGTCAGCAGGCCCGTGGGAGAGGTTACCAGGGCCGCGGGGACCTGCGTGTCGAACACGAACTCCTGCGCGGCTATGGTGGAGGTATTGCGCGCCACGTCCATCGCGCGCACCTCGGTGAGGTATTCGGTATTGGTGACCCAGGTCGGGGTAGAGGCGCCGCTCAGCGACCAGGCGGGCCAGAGGTTTGAGGTATCGGGCAGCCACACCTTGTCGTTGGAGGTAAAGGAGGCGCCGGTCCACCACAGGCCTATGGGCGGGTCTTTCTGTATGGCGGTCTCCACCTTCAGCATGTCGGACTTGAACGGCCCGGCGGCGGCGGGGTCCGAAGCCTCGCCGGAGACCTGGCCCAGCGTATTATAGAAGCCCACGGTGCCGGGGCTCTGGAGCGCCACGGAGGGCCTGCTCGAATCGAAGTAGAAATACGAGGTGGCGTAGGGGCTCATGTTGCCGGCTATGTCGAAAGCGCGGGCCTCGAGGCGGTAGCGGTTGCCGTCGAACAGGGGCGGCGCCTGGTAGCTCCAGGCGTCCGCGCCGGCGGCATGCCAGCTGCTGACGCCCACGGTCCAGCCGGTGGTATGCCAGTAGGAACTTCTAAACACGTCGTAGAGCCGCACCTCTACGCGCGCCACGCCGAACAGGTCGGCGGCGGAGCCGTCCATCAGGCTGAGGTAGTATTCGGCCTCGGCCGAGTTGGCGCCGTAGAAGCGCTCCCCCACGGGCCGGGAGACGGCCACCGACGGCGGGGTAGCGTCGTAGACGAAGGTGACGGTGGAATTGACCGCAGACCAGTTGCCGGAGCGGTCCTGCGCCCGCGCCGCCACCTGGTAGGTGGTGTTGGAGGTAAGGCCCGCCAGCGTGGTCCAGGACCAGGAGCTGGACCAGATCACGTTGGCCGCGTTGTTGGCGCTGACCGGCTGCCAGGTCCCGCCGGTGTAGGAATAGACGTTCAGACGCACGTCCTGGAGCCCCGATAGGTCCGCGTTGGCCGTGCCGGAGACGGCCGGGATGGTCTTAAGCCTGGCGCCCTCGGCCGGGGCTTCCACCCCTATCGTGGGCGGGGTGGTGTCGAACACGACGTTGTACACGGCGACGGCGTTGGCGTTGAGGTCGGCGGGGTTGGCCAGCGGGATAGCGTTGTCCTGCGCCCGTACCTTTATCGTGTAATCCCTGTCCGAGATCATGGAGGTGCCGAGGTTCGGCGGGGTGTAGGTCCAGGTGCCGGAGGAGGGCCCTTCGGGGACCCAGCCGGTGGCCGCGCCCCAGGCGTTAGTCTCGGTGAAGGAGTTGACGTTGTCGAAGTAGTAGGTGACGGTGCCGAGCAGGAAGGAGACCTGCACCTGCACGTTCTCCTTGGCCGCTATACCCGAGTTGGTCTGCCAGTTGGGGTCGTTGGCTGTGCCCGACACCGAGGTCAGGGAGGCCAGCCTGGCCCCGGCCTGCACCGAGGTTATGCCCGACAGCGGGGCGGCTTCGTCGGTGGTGAAGGTGACGGAAGAGCCGTTGGCGGCGAAGTTGGACTGTACGTTGCCGGCCTTGTCCGAGGCCTCGGCCCACAGCGTGTAGGAGCCGTCGTCCGCCCAGTTGGGCATAGCGGCCAGCGACCAGGAGGACTGGTATACGGACGCGGGCACGAACGAAGCCTGCGTGCCGGCCCACGTGGCGCCGTCCCAGTAGCCGGGCAGCTTATTGTCGCGGATGCGCACCTTGACGCCCGAGATCTGCTCGCCGGGCGGCAGGCTGTTGTTGTAGTTGTAGATGACGAGCTCTTCGCTCAGCGTGCCGCTGGCCACGGAAACGGCCGAGCGGGACTGGCCCGCGTAGACGGAGGCGACGACGGCGGTGGGCACGGTCACGTCATAATTGAAGAGGCTCGCGCCGGAGAAGTCGGACTGCGTCCCGGCGTAAGTGCCGTCGCTGTAGGTGTCGTCCCTGGCCAGCGAGCGCACCTGATACTGCACGCCGTTTATGTAGGCCGCCGTCGGGTAGGACACCGTGTAGGTCCAGGAGGAGGCGGACAGGTGGTAAACCGCCTGGTTATTGTCCTTCGCCCACAGCGCCGCCGCCGTGAAAGTGGAAGCCGTATTATCCCAGCACTTGCCGGTCTCGGGCCCGTTGAGCGCGCAGAGTTCGGCCCAGGCGCGGTTTATGCCGGCGGCCGGCGGCTTGGTGCCGGGCGGGTCCTGCGCGGTACCGCCGAGCTTCGGCAGCGCGTTATAATAAGGCGAAGCGGGCACCTGCACCAGCGCCGAAGGTTTGGCGGTGTCGAAGTAGGCCCGGTTCGTGGGCGCCCCTACCTCGGAGACGTCCGAATAGCTGACGCCGACCGTGCGGAAGGTGTAGGAAGAGCCGCTTACCAGCGGCGGCAGCCCCGCATCCTTGGTCCACGACCAGACGGCGCCGGGGGCCGGGGCCGGGATCGTGAAGCTGGAGGCGTCCAGCTGCCAGGCGGGCGTACCCAGGTTAAAGTTCCAGTAATAATTGTCGCTCAGGCGCCGCACCTCGAGCTCCAGGCGTTTGGTGTTGGCGTTGGCCGTGCCGCTGATCTGCGTCAGGGCTTTGTAGTACTTGTCATGCTCAGGCACGTTGACGCGGGTGGCCGAAGGCGGCGGCATGAACTTGAAGCGGCGCGAGCCGAAAGTGTCCTCGCCGTTGCCCACGTTGTCGGCGGCGCTGGACTTGACGATGAAGTAGCAGTAGGCCTTGTAAACCACTCCTGCCGCGCCGTCGTAGCTCCAGGAATTGTCCCCGGAGTTATAGCTGACGTTGGACAGCCAGGCCTCGCCGGGCTGCCAGGCGGAGCCGTTCCAGTAATAGCCGTTGCGCAGCGGGTCGGTGCACTCCCCGGCCTGCGTGGCGCTCTCGTCCTGCCGTATGGTCAGCTGCACCGAAGCTATGCCGGCGGTGAAGTCCACGGCGGTGCCGGTGATGCTGCTGACCTCCAGGTACTGCCCGTCCTCGGTGGGCGGCGAGGAGATCCTGGAATCGGGGAGCATCAGGTCCAGCGTGAATGAAGACTGGTTCAGGCTGAAATTGGTGAAGTTGCCCGCCCGGTCCGCGGCCTTCAGCTTTATGACGAAAGTGGCGCTCGACCTGCCCACCGACCAGGATTTATCGTCGGAACCGTTGTTGGGCAGGGAGGAAGCCGCCACGCTCCAGCCTCCGGCGGCCGTTATGGCGCCGGAGCTGTAGGCCGTCTGCCAGGCGGGAGGCACGGAGTTAAAGTTCCAATACTGCTGCGGGTTCCTGTTCGTATCCGCGATCTCGAGCCAGATGGTCTTCAGGCCCGACGGCAGGCCGCCGCCCCCGACCCTGGAACTATCCTCGGCGGTACCGCCGAGGGAGGAGAGGCCGCGCAGGTAAGTCAGATAATAGCCCGGCGGCTGTATGTAGGCGGTGGGCGTGCTGAAATCCACCAGGAAGGTGGAGGTGGCGTAGAGCACCTCGGTGTTGGGGCCGCCGTTCACCGGCCTGGTATTATCCTGGGCCCTGGCCTGTATCTCGAAGCGGTAGCCGTCGGCGTCGTTGCCGTCCGTGAACATGCCGGCGGCCAGGGGGTAGGTCCAGGGTGAGAGACCGGCGGCCGGGTCGAAGTACCAGTCGTCCTGCTCGGTGCCGGTCCAGTTGCTGCCCAGCACGCTGAAGAAAGAGCGTTCGCCCAGCGAGTTGAGGCGCGAGAAGCGCACGCGCACGTTATTGAGCCCGGAGGGCGTGCCGCTCGTGCCGGCGTCGGAAGCGGTGCCTTCCAGGTAGGTCACGGGGGCGTTCAGGTAGGCGCCGGAAGACGGGAAGGTGACCTTGGAGGTGGGCAGCACCGGGTCCAGGATAAAAGTGACGTCGGGGCTGGCGGGGGCGGCCGTGCCCTGCCGCGACTGGTTGCCGGCCCTGTCCTTGGCGCGGATATAGAGCCGGAACTGGTAAGCGGCGCCGGCCGGCTTGAGGCTCTTGAAATAGGTATCAAGGGCCGCGTTCGTCAGGCTCCAGTCGCCGCCTGCCGCGGAAGCCAACTGCCAATGGATGCCGGCGTTCCAGGCCGCCGGCGCGTCCCAGGCGCTCCCGTTCCAGTAATAGTTGTCTACGCGCTGTATCGCCAGCTGCACGCCGGCGGCGGCGTCGTAATCGCTGTACTGCTCCAGTACGGTGCCGGAGATGGTCGGCAGCGCGGTATAGGCGAAATTGCCGGGCAGGGTGATCGTAGCCGTCGGGGCGGAGGTATCGTAACAGAAGGACCGCTCCTGGTAAGCCTCTACGTTGCGGGCGCGGTCTATGGCCTGCGACCGGACGGTATAGGTGGCGCCCTCTGTCAGCGCCACCGGCGGCGGCCAGGTGTCGCCGCCGCCAGGATAGGACCAGCCGGCGGAGGGGTTTATGTTCACGCCGATAGCCGAGTCGAACACCGGCGCCACGGGAGTGACCGCGGCGGGCCGCCAGTTGTCCCCGGCCGCGAAAGAATCCCCGTCGTAGGTGTCGCCGCTGAGCACGTGGACGATCTGCACCTCTACGCCCGCGGGCGCGAGGCCGCTCATGGCTTCCGTCGCGGGGTAAACCACCCAGTCGGAAGCCCCGCCGGTAAAGGCCGCCGCCTGCGCCCCGTTATGGAAGGCGGCCGACGGCATGGTAATGGTGGAAGACGGCTTATTCACGTCGTAGATGAACTCGCGCAGAGAGGCGGCCGCGGGCGACGCGTTCCCGGCCCGGTCCGTGGCCGTCAGCTCCACCCTGAAGCGCTTGTTCTGCGGCCAGGCCGGCGCGGCGTGGGTCCAGGAATCCACCCCGTCAACTATCAGCCAGCTGGAAGCGACCACCGACCAGTTAGATCCGTTCCACTTGGGCTTTGTGCCGCCGGCTTCGGAGAGGCCGGTGACCTGGGCGACTATCGGCGGGGTTATGCCGGCGGGGGTGTCGGCCGAGTTGCCCCGCAGCGGCTCGCCGGCGAGCCTCGCGGCGCCGTAGAAGGCGTCCGCCGTAGGCATCGGAGTGGAGATCGTGATCGTCGGGTAATAGAAGTCGGAAGTCACGTTCACGGCGGCGTAGGTTTCCTGGTTGCCGGCCAGGTCCAGGCCGGCCACGGAAATATCATACGCCTGGCTATTGGTGGAGATCTGCACGGGCAGGTAGGCGCCCGGGCAGCTCCAGGCTATGGTGCCGGCTGAAACTTCAAAGGTCGTTATCGGCAGCTCCACCACGGTGGGCGAGCTCCAGACCGCGCCGGTCCAGTACCAGTCCTCGTTAGTGGGCACGTAGCGGTAATGGATCTTCAGCTTCAGGTTGGACAGCCCGGAAATGCCGGCGTAGCTGGTGCCGGAGATGGCCGCCAGGCTGCCCGGCAGGAAGCTGTTGTTCACGGGCACGGCCACGCGCGAGACCGGCGCCGTTCCATCGGCGTTGAAGCGGACCACCGTCCACGGGTCCTGCTCGTTGCCGCCGTGGTTTCCCGCCCCGTACGGCAGGGCCTTGTCGAAGGCGCGCACGCGCAGGGTATAAGGTTTATCCGAAACCCAGCTGCCGGCGCTCAGCGCGGTGTATTTCCAGGTGTCGCTGCTGCTGCTGTCCTTCCAGGAGCCGTCCTGCAGCACCTCTTCCTGCGCGGCCGCGGCCACAAAGGCCGCGCCGCCCCAGTAATAGGTAGTGTTGCCGTCCAGGTAGGACAGGTTTATCTGCGTGGTGCTGAGCTGCATGCCGACGAAGGGCAGCGCGGCGTCGGAAGCCGTGCCGTTTATCTCGTTGCCGGAAGCCAGCACCGACGGTTTGTAGTTCCCGCCGTCGGCCGGCAGCGCCATGAAGCTCTGCGGCAGCGTGGTGTCCCAGATAAAGGTGGTGGAGGAGATCCCGGGGGTGAAGCCGGGCTGGTAATTGCCGGCCTGGTCCACCGCGCGCGACTGCATGATGTAATAGCCGCCGGTCTGCAGGGCCCCGGGCAGCGTGGCCTTGAAGTAGCTCCAGTTGGCGGTGCCGGCGGCGGCGTTGAAGCTGGAGATGTCCACAAAGCTGTCGGAGCCGCCGTGCCAATAGGCCGGCTGGGACTCGTCCACGATCTGCACCTCGACGCGCTGCAGGTCCGACTTGCCGCCGCCGTAGACGCCGGCCGGGTCGGCCGCCGTACCGCTGATCTCAGTAAGGGAGCGCAGCACGGAATAAGGCGCGGGGCTGTTGATCCTGGAGTTGGGGGTCGAGGTGTCGTAAAGCAGCGTGTAGGCCGGGGATTCGGCCACGGTAGCGGCGTTGCCGGCCAGGTCCTCGGGCACGGGCCAGATGGTGTAGAGGCGGCCGTCGCGCAGGGCGGGAGTCACGGCCGTGGCGGTGCTCCAGTTCACGGCGCCGGCGGCCACTATGGTGGCGGAAGAAAGCGCGCCCGAATCGAAGGTAAGGCCGTTCCAGTACAGGCCCTGGGACTCGTCTTTTATGGTCAGCGCGACGCGGCTCATGCCTTCCTGGTACAAAGCGGGCAGGCCCGAGCGACCCGGGTCGGCGGCCGTGCCGCTGATGACCGGCATGGCGTTAACGTACGCGCTGTCCGGGGTGAGCATGACGGCCTGCGGCCTGGTATTGTCCAGGATGAAGTTCCTGTAAGTGGGGCTCTCGGGCTCGTTGGCGGCGTTATAGCCTATGGTGGAGTAGGTATAGCTGGTATTGTCCACGGTAAAGGCTTCGGTGCCGGAAATGCCCAGGTTCCAGGCGGTGCCGGCCGGCAGGTGTATATAGGTGAAAGTGTCCACCCCCACCTTCCAGCCCCTGTTCGCCAGGTCCTGCGCCCACATCGCCGGCACCGGGGTGTGGCGGTACAGGCGCAGCTCTATGCTCTGGGCGGTGCGCAGGTTGCTGCTGTTGCCGGAGACATTGTTGAGCGCGCTGGTCTTGAAGTTGCTCCACTCCGGCAGCGGCGGCGTGGTGATGGTCGTATCGGCGGCGGGGGTGACCAGCGTGAAAGTGATGTCGGGGCTGGCCGGGCCGGGGTAGATCCGGGTATTGCCGGCTTTATCCACCGCCAGGGTCTGCACGTGGTAGGTGGCGCCGTTCTCCCAGTTGATGGGCGGGTTAATGGTATCCACGTTCCAGGTCCAGTAGCCCGGCTGGCCGCGGACGTCAGTGATGGTGCCGGTGGCGAACCAGATCCGGTCGCCGGGGAAGCCGTTGGGCAGGCTGCCGGTGGGGCAGGCCTCCCAGGCGTTGGTCGCCATCCGGTAGCAGGCCTCGGTGGGCGCGGTGCGCTTCAGCGCGAGCCAGACCACGTCCGAGGGCCGCAGTTCGCCGGGCAAAATGTCCTGGGCCCAGCCCCGGATCACGCTCACCGAGGCCACCTGCACCTCGGGGTAAGTGGCGCGGGAGTCGGGGACCGTGGTGTCGCCGGTAAAGTAGTTGGTGGTGTAGGTCACCTGCATGTTGCCCACTACGTCCGTGGCCCTGCTGATGGCGTAGTAGGTGGTGTTGTTCTCCAGTGCCCCCGTTATGTTGTAGGTCCAGGTGCCGGAAGAAGTGCCGGTGAAGGTAGTGTCATGCCAGCGGCGGGTCCCCAGCGTGAAACCGCTGCCGTCCCACCACTTGTCGTCGCTGAGGCGCTGCAGGGAAACCTGCACGCCGGCCGGCTGTATGCCGGATTCATACCCGCGGTCCCCGGACCAGCCCTGGAGGTTCTCCACCGAGTCGTCGGCGGTGCCGCTGATCACCGAGACGGCCTGCGAGATAAAGCTGTTATGCGCCGGGGAGGCCACCTTGGAAGCCGGCAAGGTCTTGTCTACCAGGTAGGTGAACGTCGAGAAGGAAGTCCCGTAGGCGTTGTTCTGCGCCTGGTCGGCGGCGTAGTAATAAACGTTGAACCTGTAGCCGTCGTCCTGGGAGGCCGCGTCGATCCCCTTGCTCCAGTTATTAGTGCCGCTCACGCCGAACGTTTCGGACAGTGCGGCGGTCCAGTTGTTGCTGATAAAGCTCCAGTACTTGTCGTCCGAGCGCCGCAGCCTCAGGCGCACCTCGCTGATCCCGGACGCCTCAATGCCGGTGTCCGAAGCGGTGCCGGCTATCAGCCCCGTCCCGGTCTTGATGGCGTAGGCGTCAGGGGCCGTAACGCCGGTGTACGGGATCGTATTGTCGTAAGTGAAGTAATAAGCGGCGGAATTATCGGCGTTCAGGTTGGCGTCGATCTGCCCGTTGGTGGGCGTGGGCTGCCAGTTGCCTGCCTTGTCCCAGGCGCGGGTCCAGACGGAGATCTTATGGCTGTCCACGGAGCTCAGCGGGGGCATGGACAGCGACCAGGCGCCATTGGCGTAAGTCGCGGTGCTCCAGTTCAGGTAGCTGGAAGAGCTGTCGTCCCAGGCCCCGGAGATCCAGTTCCAGGTGGCGTTGAAACTGCCGCGGGCTTTCACCAGCACATGTACGCCCACGATAACGCCGGTATCCGTCACCACGCCGTAGAGCACGGGGACGCTGCTCTTGTAGGCCATGTTGACCGGGGAGGTCGTTACCGCCACGGGCACCTCGTTGTCGAACTGCACCACCCGGCCGGCCTGCGCCGGGATGTCCGCGGCCAGCGGATCGCCGGACACCGGGCCGAACTCCTTGTTGAGGGCGCGGTCGTAGGCGTAGGTCACGAAGCGGTAATCCTGGCGCTTGTTGGTGGCCATGGCGGCCTGCAAATTGGCGGGCAAGGTGTAGGTCCAGGCCACTGTCGACTTGCCGGTGCTGTAGGGCGAGGTATCGGCATAGACCTCGAACCAGGAAGGTTCGGGCTGGTTGAAAGCGGACCCGCCCCACCAGTTGCCGCCCAGCAGGCGTATGGCCGTCTTGACGGTATAGGTCCCGAGCCCGGCCTCGTAGACCCGCGGCGCGAACCGCTCATCGTTCGCCTGGCCGGACACGGATTGAATGACGTTCACGAACTCGGCCGAAGGCGAGAGGACGGTGGACGTGGGCCTCTCCAGGTCGAAGTAGGTAAGGACGCTGGCGACGGAGGAATTGTTGCCGGCCAGGTCGGCGGTCCTGGCCTCGTATTTGTAGCGGTGGTCGCTCACGAAAGCCAGGTCGGCGTCGTTATAGGACCAGTTCTGCGGTACGCCCTGGGCCGGCAGCCATACGGAGGCGGCGCAGGCCGAGAACCCAGCCCCGTCGAAGCACTGGGAGTTCTCCAGGTCCGTTATGGCCACGGCGGCCGTGCTGGGCCCGCTGAAGGCCGCGGTCTGCGTATTGGCGCCCGTGCCGGCCAGCGGGGTGGAGAGCAGGACGCTCGAGTACGTGATGCCGTCGTCCGGATAATCCAAAGAAGCCTGCGGCCCCGTTATGTCATACGTGACAGTATAGGTCGAGTACAGGGAAGAATAGTTGCCGGCGTAATCCAGCGCCCTCGCCACAGCGGTGTAAACCGTGTCGTCGCGCAGCATGGAGGCGGGCACGGTGTAATACCAGGAAGTAGAGCCCAGCTTGCCGGCGTTTATCCAGTATTCGCCCGTCTGCCAGGCGGAACCGGTCCAGTAGCGCTCTTCGCCGGTGGCGCCGGTGGAGATCTTTATCTCCGCTCTGCGGAAGCCAGAAATCTCGCCGTTCGCCGTGCCGCCGATGCCGGGCAGCGCGCGCACGGCGTCGGCCGTAGGCGTGGTTATAAGCACGTCGGGAGGCGTGCCGTCTATGTAGAAATACCGGACATTGGTGCCGCGGGACTGCGGGTTCTCCCAGTTGCCGTCGCCGGCGCCGTCCGCCGGGCGGGCGTCGTCCATGCTCTTGATCTCGGCCTTGTACTCCCGGTCAACGGCGTCCCAGGTCACGTCGGCCTGGTATTCCCAGCTCCAGCCGGGCCCGACGTAGGAAACTGCGGCGGTCTGCCAGGCGTTCTCGGCCGTGGTGGCGGAGTTGAAAGCCGGGGGGTCCCAGTACCAGGTCACCGTGCCCTGCAGGTAAGAAAGCCGGATCTTCGCGGCGCTGACCCCGGAGTTGCCCTCGCTGTGATAGCTGTCCTGGGCCGAGCCGTAAAGGCGGGTGGCGCTGGTTTCCTGCCCCAGGTTGGCGGGATTGTAGCGGCCATTCACGCCGTCCAGGTCGTCGGCCGGCAGGGTAAAGGCGGAAGTCGGCGGGGCCTTGTCGATCTTTATCACGCGCGAGGACACGCCGATCTCGAAATAATCCTGCTCGTTGCCGGCCACGTCCAGGCCCTTGGCCAGCAGCAGGTAGCGCATGGCGGGGCTGCCGGCCGGCGCCGCCGTGAAGCGGTTGTCGAAGCTGGCGGGGTTGTACATCCAGCTGGTGGCGTCCGGAGACAGGTAGCCGCTGGTATTGTCCCGCAGGGCCAGCCAGACCGGGTCGGCGCCGCCGGTGAGGAAGCCGGCGCCGTCGTACCACTTCGGCGAGGTGTCCAGGCGCTGCATGGCGATGTAGACCCCTGAGCTGCTGAAGTTGTCCGAGGAGGTACCGGAGATGGCCGGCACCAGGCGCACGCCGCTGTCATTGGCGTCGTAGGGCACCGCCAGGCGCGCCGTGGGCGAGGAGACGTCGATCTTGAACTCGAAGGTAACAGGGGTGCCGCTGTTGCCCGCCCTGTCCGTCGCCGTCAGCTCCGCGATGTAGGAGTAATCGGGCTCGAAAGCCAGGCCTGCCTGGAAATAGGAGGTGGTGTAGGAGGCCACCCCGCCGCCAAGACTGGCGGAGAGCCGGGTATACGGATCGGCGATGGCCGTGAAAGTGGAGGCCTGCCAGTTCCAGTATTCTTCGGCCGTCTTGCGCTTCACCCTGAAGAAGGCGGAGGCCACGGTGCCGGGAGCGGTATCGGCCACGGTGCCGGACAGCGCGGTCAGCGAGCGCAGGAAGGTCCTATCGGGCAGCGTCACGCCGGCCGTCGGGTTGGTCGGGTCGATAATGAACTCCCGGCCGGCGCCAGGGGCTTCATAGACCGCATACCCTTCGTGCAGGGCCCTGGAGATCACGCGGTAGCGGCGGTTGGAGTTCCAGGAGGCCGTAGGTATGGTCCAGGACCAGTTCGGCGCCGTGAAGGTGTCGACCCCGGCGTAACCGGTAAAGGTCTCGGTAGAGACCCAGCTGGTCCCGTTCCAGACCCAGTCGCTGCCGGCGCCCTCGGCCAGGTCCGCGCCGTAATCAACTATGCGCAGCGCCACCGTGGTGGCGTAAACCGCGGTGCCGATTATGGAGGGCGAAGGGTCGCTCTTGTAATGCGGCAGGTTGTCCGGCGGCGTGGAGATATAGGAGGCAGGCGGCGGCGGGTACAGTTTGAACTGGATGAAAGGCGTATTAGCCAGGGGCTGCGCGGGCTTGGGCACCTCGTTGGCGGCCTTGTCTATGGCCTTGGCGAAGATCTGGTACTCCACGCCGGCCAGCACCGTGTACCAGGTGGGCGTAGAGGCCCCGGTGGCCTGCCAGGCCTCGCCGTTGATGGCTGCGTCGTAGAAGAGCTCGCCCGCCGAATCCCAGGCCCCGGTGGCCCTGTTCCAGTACTTGGCGGTATCAACCCTGTAATACGAGAGCTGCACCTTGTCCAGTTCACCGGGAGAGAAGTCGGAGGCGGAGCCCCTGATAACGGGAAGTTCGGCATACACCTCGGTGCCGTGCGCCGGGTAGGTGACGGTGGAGACGGGGCTGGTGAAGTCGGCCTTGACGGCGCTGGCCGTAGAGTAGACCAGCTGGTTATTCCCGGCCTTGTCCACGGCCCAGGCGTTCACCTCGTAGATCTCGCCGCTAAGCCAGGGCGCAGTATTGAGCTGCCACCAGGTGGCGGCGGGGCTCAGCGTGCCGTAAGTGCGAACGCTGTTCTCTATCGCCCCGACGGCCCAGGACGAGCCCGCCACGCTCCAGTATTTGCCGGTCTCGGGGCCGGTGGTCTGCTTTATGCGCACCTTCAGGTCCTGGACGACGCCGTTGGGAGCGTCGTAGGAACCGCCGGTTATTTTGCCTGTCTGGCTGATGTAGCCGTTGTTGTACGGGTAGGCGATAGTGGCCGTCGGAGGGGTAATATCGTATACGAAGGAAGCCTTCACCCCGTAACCTTCGGAATTCACGGCAGCGTCGCCGGCGTTGGAAAACACGGTAAAGCGCCTGCCGTCGTTGCCGGCGAACATGGCCGGGTCTATCGTCCAGGTCCAGTTGTCGTACGGGGAGTCGGCGCTAAGCATCTGCGGGGTAGAGCTCCAGCCGTCGATACCGTTCCAATACCTGTCGACGCTTTCGGAATCGCGCATCACGTAAAGAGCTATAGACAAGATTCCCGACGAGCCGGGGTCAAAACTGGTGCCGCGCAGCAGGCCGGGCTGCGTGTTCAGGTGGGCGCCGTCCGCCGGCACGGTCACGGTGGAGATCGGGGCCTGGTTGTCGAAGCGGAAGGTGGCGGTAGTGTAGACCGTGTCCAAATTGCCGGTTATGTCCGAGGCGCGCGCGCGCACGCGGTAGGAGGCGCCGCTGGTCCAGGTGGAATCCTGTATGGCATAGGACCAGGTGGAGGAGGTTGTATGTATGGTCTCCGTCACCGGCAGCCAGGGGGCCGCGTTTTCAGAAGCGCCGTTCGCCGACCAGGGCGGGTTAAGCGACGGGTCGTAATACTTGTTCAGCGAGGTCATGAACACCGTTATCCGGGTATTGGCGATGCTCACGTTGTCTTTCGAGGTGCCCTGTATGACAGGCAGGGTTTTATAAGGGGCCAGCGCGATGTCCTGGTTAGGGACCAGGAGACGGCTGACCGGCTTCTCGTTGTCGTAGATAAACGTGACGCCTATCCCCGCGGGGACGTCCGAGTTCTGGGGCTGCGCGCCGCCGGGACCGTATTCCGGGTTGAGCGCCAGGTCGTAGGACCAGGGCACGATGCGGTAATAAGAATTCTGGTTGGCCGGGTCCGCCAGGTAATCCTGCAGGGCGCTCGGCAGCGCGTAAACGAACTTGCCAGTATTCGCGCCGGTAGTCGCCAGGTTCGCCTCGTACCATGACGGGTCATTGCCCGTGAAGGCGGCGCCGCTCCACCACTTGCCGGTGGCAACGCGCTGCAGGGCCAGCTTTACCGTGTAGGTGCCGAGCTCGGCCATGTAGGTTTCGGGGTAGTCGGCGGCCGTACCGGTTATCTGCGTGAAGCCGGTGGTATATCCGGCCAGCGGGTAGAGGACGGTCGAGGTGGGCTTGTTGACGTCGTAGCGTATCGTGACGGCGGAAACTACGGACCCGTTGCCGGCGTAGTCGAAGGCCCTGGCCTCCACCTTGTACTGGCGGTTGCCGGTAAAGGCGAGGTCGGCGTCGTTATAGCTCCAGGCAGCGGGATCCCCGCCCTGCGCGGGCAGCCAGTAGGGGCAGGCCCCGAAGGAGCTGCCGTTGAAACAGCTGGGGCCGGAAAGGTCGGTTATCTGCACCGCCACCGTGCTGACCTTGGAATAGGCCTGCGTCTGGTCGGCCTGGCTGGAAGAACCGGTTATGGCCGTGGATAAGAATATCTGCGAATAAGCCACCCCTTGGGCCGGGTGTGTAACCGAAGCGTAAGGGGCCACGGCGTCGTAAGTAAAGTTATAAGTGGAGTAGTCCGCCGAGTAGTTGCCCGCGTAGTCCTTCGTGCGGGCGTCCGCCGTATAGGCCACGTCGCTGGCCAGCATCGCGCCGGGCAGGGTGTAATACCAGGAGGTGGCGCCCTGCTTGGTCGCCTGTATCCAGGTGTCGGCCGAATCCGACCAAAGCGCGCCGGTCCAGTAGCGCTGGTCCGCGCCGGAGCCGGTGGAGATCCGGATCTGCGTGAGGTCGTGCCCGGCCAGGTCGGCGTTGGCGGTACCGTAGATAGTGAAGGCCGCCTTCTGCGCCAGGACCGAGGCCGCCGGCGTGGTTATCAGCACCACGGGCGGCGTACCGTCCACTATAAAGGTCTTCGTGGCGTAGGCCGTTTCCCAGTTGCCATCCCCGGAATCGTCGGAGAGCCGCGCGTCGTCCATGGAGCGGGACTGCAGCCGGTACTCGCGGTCCGCCGCCGGCCAGGCTATGGCCGTATAGTAGTTCCAGGCCCAGGTCGGAGCCGCGCCGGAAAGGTCGGCGTCCTTCCAGGCCGTATTGCCGTCCACTATGGCAAAGCCGCCGCCGGTCCAGTAATAGGTGTCGTTGGCCTGCAGGTAGCTCAGCCGCACCTGCAGCGCGTTTACGCCGGAGCTGGTGGAAGCCGGCAGGTCGTAGGCGGCGCCCTGCAGGTAGGAGCCCGCCTGGCCTATCGCCCCGGGCACGTAGCGGCCGCTGATCCCGTCGGCGTTATTGACCGGCCTGGAGATGGACGAGACCGGCAGGGTCTTGTCCACGCGCACCAGCATCGAGGAAACGCCGACATTGAACTGCGTCTGCAGATTGCCGGCCGTGTCGGAAGAGCGGACCAGCACCAGGTAATTGAAGCCGGAGGCGAAGTCGTCTTCCAGGCCCGCCGGGGCGTACATCCAGCTGGTGGCGTCGGGCGACAGGGAACCGTTGGCCCCGCTGATCCTCAGCCAGCGGGGGGCGTCCCCCGTCACGACGAAGTCCGCGCCGTTGTACCAGTACTGCGGGTCGGAATATTTGCGGATGGCTATGTCCACCGCCGCGTTGCCGTAGACGTCGGCCGCCGTACCGGAGAGCGCGGCCAGCGAGCGCAGGCCGTTGCCGTTGGCGTCGCGCGGCACCTCTATGCCAGCCGCGGGCGGCGTTCTGTCTATGACGATAACCTTGCCTATGCCCGGCGGGATGTCCGCCTGCTGCGGCTCTCCGGCGTTGGGGCCGAACTCGCGGTTCTGGGCCAGGTCGTAGGCCCACGGCACTATCCAGTAACTGACGCCTTCGTTGGCGGTCAGGTCCAGCTCGGTCTTCAGCGCGGCGGGCAGGGCGTAAGTGAAATTCACGGGGAAGTTGCCCGCGGCGGTGTCGGTATAAGTTTCATACCAGGCCGGCTGAGCGCCGCCGAAGCTGGCGCCCGACCACCAGCCGGCCGGAGCGGTCAGCCTCTTGATGGCGACCTTTATTGTATAGGTGCCCAGCTTGGCCTCGTAGGCGCGCACGCCGCCGACCTCGTCCGTAGCGACGCCCGAAAGCTGAGCGAAACCGGTGGTAGTTCCCTGCAGCGGGTAATTCACCGTAGAGGTAGGCTTCTCCAGGTCGTAGTTTATCGTCGCCGAAACGGCGGAGGATTCGTTGCCGGCGTAGTCCACCGCCTTCACCTGCACCTTGTACCTGTGGTCGTTGGCGAAGGTGATATCCCCGTCGTTATAGCTCCAGCTGTCCTTGCCGGCGGCGTCCAGCCAGACCGGGCAGGGAGAGAAGGCAGCGCCGTTGAAGCAGCCGGGGACGGTCAGGTCCTCTATCTGCACCGTGACCGTGCTGACCTTGGCATAGGTTTCGTTCTGGTCGTTCTGGTTGGAAGCGCCGGTGATGCCGGTGGAAACCTTTATCAGCGAGTACACCGCGCCGTCGGCCGGGTGAGACATGGACGCGTAGGGCGCCACGGCGTCGTAGGTGAAGTTATAAGTAGAGTAGTCCGCCGAGTAGTTGCCCGCGTAGTCCTTCGTGCGGGCGTCAGCCGTATAGGCCACGTCGTTGGCCAGCATCGTGCCGGGCAGGGTGTAATACCAGGAGGTGGCGCCCTGCTTGGTCGCCTGTATCCAGGTGTCGGCCGAATCCGACCAGAGCGCGCCGGTCCAGTAACGCTGGTCCGCGCCGGAGCCGGTGGAGATCCGGACCTGCGTGAGGTCGTGCCCGGCCAGGTCGGCGTTGGCGGTACCGTAGATAGTGAAGGCCGCCCTGTGAGCAACCGCCGTGGGCGAGGTTACCAGCACGGCCGGCGGGGTGTCGTCCACGATAAAGGTCCTGGTGGTGAAGGCTGTCTCCCAGTTGCCGTCGCCGGAATCGTCGGCCAGGGTGGAGGCGTCCATGGATTTGACTTCCAGGGTGTAGGCCTTGTCACCGGCGGGCCAGATCACATCCGTCATGTAGTCCCAGGACCAGGTCGGGTAGGAGCCGGCCACCGAGGTGTTGTTCCACGCCGTCTCCGGGTCAGCCACGGCGGAGAAGGCGCCGGCCGTCCAGTAATAGGTAGTAACGCCGGAGAGGTAGGCGAGCCTGATGCGCGTGGTCTTAACGCCTGAATTCAGGCCGGCAGGCAATTCGGAGGCGGTGCCGGCGAGTTGCGTGGAGTTGGCCGTCTTACCTATCAACGAACTCTTGTACCTGCCGCTGTAGCCGTCGCCGCTGTTGAGCGGCCTGACAAAGACCGAAACCGGGGCGTCCTTATCCACCTTCACGCTGAACGAGGAAACGCCGACCGCGAGGTCGTCCTGTATATTGCCCGCCACGTCGCGGGCGCGGACGAGCAGCTGGTACCTGTAGCCGGAGGCGAACTGCCCGTCCAGGCCGGCGGGCGCGTAGGTCCAGCTGGTGGCGTCCGGGGACAGGAAACCGTTGGCCTGCGTCACGTCTATCCAGTTGGGGTTGGCGCCGGTTATATCGAAGGAGGCGCCGCTGAACCAGGTGGGCGTGGGCGCGTATTTACGCAGGGCTATCTGCACGCCGCTGCTCAGCCAGTTGTCGTAGGCGGTGCCGGAAATGGAGGACAGCGCGCGCACGCCGCTGTCGTCGGCGTCGTAAGGCAGCATTATTCTGGAAGTGGGCGACGAAACGTCGAACACGAAATTGATCTCGGAGGCCGTGCCCTGGTTGCCGGCCTTGTCCACGGAGATCAACTGGGCGGTGTAGCCCTTGTTCGCTTCCCAGGCGGCGTTATTAGCGAAGTACGACGTAGTGTAGGACGCGACGCCGGCTATTACCGTGGCGCTGAGGTTGGTATTGCCCCCGTCCAGCGCGGTGAAGGTGGAGGCCTGCCAGTTCCAGTATTCGGCGGCGTCCTGGCGTTTCACCCTGAAATAGGTATTCACCAGGGAACCCGGCGCTATGTCGGTGACCGCCCCGGCCAACGCGGTCAGGGACTTGCGGTAGGCCTTGTCAGGCATGGTGACGGCCACGGCCGGCGCGCTGGAGTCTATCACGAACTCTACGCCGCCGCCGGGAGTTTCGTAATAGCCGCGGCTTTCGTTGATAGCCTTTGCTTTTACGCGGTACTTCCTGTTGCCGTTCCAGGATTCGGAGGCGAGGACGATCTCCCAGTTGGGCGAGGCGAAAGTACCGACGCCCAGGTAGAGTGCGGGGTTGGCCAGCGCGGAGATCCACGATACGCCGTTAAAGACCAGGTCGTCCGCGCCGCCCTCGAGCAGGTCGGGGCCGTAGTCCGTTATGCGCACCTGCACCGTGCTGGAGTAGATGGCGCTGCCGGCTATGGTCGGGGCCGGGAAGGGTTTCCAGTGCGGCACGGTGGCGTTGGGCGAATTGATGACGGACACCGGCAGCGGCGGGCGCAGCGTCACGTTTATGAGCGAAGTATCGGCGGCCGGGGCGCCGGGCTTAGGCGTCTCGTTGGCGCCCTTGTCCACGGCCTTGGCGAATATTTTGTACTGGGTGCCGGCTTCGGCGGTCACCCAGATCGGGGTTGAAGCGCCCACTGCCTGCCAGGTATTGCCGGGCAGCACGGTAGCATCGTAGAAAATCTCGTCGGGGGAACTCCACGAGTAAGTGGCCTTGTCCCAGTAGTTGCCGCCGCAGGTGGTGTCCACGCAGTAATAGGAGATCCGCACCTTCTCCAGCTGGCCGGGGTCTACGTCGGAGGCTGAACCGGAAATAATGTTGAGGTCTATCTCCAGGTTGGCGTTATGCGCCGGGAAGGTAATGGTGGAGGAAGGCGCCGTGAAGTCGGCCAGCACGCTGGCCGCGGTGGAGTAGACCAACTGCCAGTTGCCGGCCTTGTCGACGACCTTGACGTCGACGGTATAGAACTCATTGCTTTCCCACGGCGCGGCGTTCAGCTGCCACCAGGTACCGTTGGGGCTCAGCGTGCCGTAGAGCGTTACGTCGTTCCAGATCTCCGGCGCGCCGGCGTCGCTCCAATTGGGCAGGGAACTGTCCCAGTACTTGGAGTCGGAATTCTTCTTGATGCGGACATAGGCTTTGGAAACCTTGCCGTACGCCTTGTCGTAGGACTCACCGGTCACTTTGCCGGTCTGGCTGATGTAGCCGTTATTGTACGGGTACAGGATAGCGCTCGTGGGCCGCGTCACGTCGTAGACGAAGGTGGACTTCAGCGCCAGGGTTTCGGTATTGGTGGCGAGGTCTTTGGCGAAGCTCTCAATGGTGTACCTTTCGCTGAGCGTGGTGTTATCTATGTAGGCGGCCCCGCCGTTGATCTGGTACGTCCAGTTGGCGTAAGGCGCTATGGCGGGCAGCGGCCCCAGGCAGGCGCCCCAGCCTATGCCGTCCCAGCAGGCGCCGTCGGATTTTTTGAGGTAGAACTTGACCTCGTTGACGCCCGAGAAGGCGTCGAAACTGCTGCCCAGGATGGTAATGGGATTGCTGATCGGGTCGGCGATGTTCAAGTGCGCGCCGTCCGCGGGATAGGACACGCCGGAGACCGGGATCTCGGTGTCGAACTGGAAGGTGGCGGTGGTGTATCTTATATCCCAGTTGCCGGCCTTGTCCATGGACCGGCTGCGCACGCGGAAATGCGCGCCGCTGGTCCAGGTGGAATCCTCCACGGCGTAGGCCCAGGTAGCGGACGTGGTCCAGACGAAGAACGCCGGGTTTATCCACGGCGCGTCGTCGTCGGAGGCGCAGGTCGTATCGTTCCACGGCGGGTTCAGCGAAGGGTCGTAACACTTGCCCTGGTCGTAGTTCATTACGCTGAACTGGACGGCCCCTATGCCGGTGTTGTCGTCGGAGGCGCCCGAAAGGGAGGGCAGCGTCCTGTAAGCCGTCACCGAAGGCGCGTAGATAAAACTGGCCGGCCGCTGGTTGAGGAAGGACCTGGTAGAGTAGACACTGGAATAATTGCCGGCGTAATCCAGCGCCCGCGCGCTGACGGTATAGGTGGTGCGCTCTACCAGCAGCGACGGGGAGATAGTGTAGTACCAGGAAGTCGGCCCCATCCGGAAAGCGTCGTTCCAGGTTTCCGGTTCGTCGACCCAGGCGGAGGAGCCGGCGTTCCAGTATTTCATGGCGCCGGCGGCGCCGGTTGATACGCGCACCTGCGCCTTGTTGAAGCCTGATATGTCGGCGTTGGCCGTGCCGTAAATATTGGTATTGCCCGTGAGCGACAGCTCGGTCGGCGTGGTTATCAGCACCTCGGGCGGGGTGTCGTCTATGATGAACCGCTTGAGGTTATTGGCCGTGACCAGGGTTTCCCAGTTGCCTTCCCCCCCGCCGCCGGCCGGGCGCGTGGCGTCCATGGACCGGCTTTCCAGCTTGTATTCCCTGTCGCCGGCGTGGACGATGTTCCAGTCTATTTCATTGGTATAGATCCAGCTGCCCACGCCGGAGGCGTTCACCCAGGAGGCCGCTTCCGCCAGCGTGCCGGAACTGAAAGTGAGCGCGGTGGTCCAGTACCAGGTGTCATTGGCCAGCAGGTAAGACAGGCGCACCTGCGTTCTTTCAACGCCGGCGTTATTGGCGGCGTAGAAGGTATCCGCCGCGGAACCGTAGAAGCGGGAAGAGGTGGCCGACTTGCCGATATTGAGCGAAGTGTAGCGGCCGCCTGTCCCGGCGGTATAGTCGGCGGGCAGGGTAACGGACGTCACCGGGGCCCTCCTGTCCACGTACACTATGCGCGAAGAAATATTGACGTCCAGGGACGTCTGGATATTGCCTGCCACGTCGGTGGAGCGCACCAGCACCAGGTATTTCAGGCCGCCGGTGAGGCTGCTGTCCAGGCTGGCCGGGGCGTAGGCCCAGCTGGTGGCGTTGGGCGACAGGAAATCGCTGCCGCCGCCCACGTAGTTCCAGAACGGCTCGTCCTGCAGGGAATTGAAGCCGGAGCCGTCGAACCACAGCTGCGGGCTGCCCCACTGCTGCACGGCCACCTGCACGCTCTCGTTGCGGCCGTTGTCGTAGGCGGTGCCGGAGAGGGCGGAGATGGCGTTGATGCCGTAAGCGCCGGAGGGGTAGAGCACCCTGGCCGTGGGGGAAGCGGTGTCTATGGTGAAATTTATCGCGGAGCCGGCGGAGGGCACGTACTTCAACCGGCCAGCCTTGTCGGTCACCCTGATCTGCAGCCAGTAGGTCTTGGAGTTCTCCCAGGCCGGCAGGCCCGAGGGCAGGGTCCAGGACTCGTTGGCTGAATCGAAAGGCGGGCTGTCGGGCGTTGCCGCCAGCCAGCTGGCCGTGCCGGACCATTCCGAGCCGGTCCAGTATTTTTCAAGACCGGAGGCGCCGGTCGAGATGGTCACATCAACGGCGCTGATCAGGCCGGGCATGGTATCCTGGGCGGTACCTACTATGGCGGCCAGAGAGCGCTCGAACTCCGCGGAGGGGCGGGTGAAGCCGGACAGCGGGTCATTGCCGTCAACCACGAAATATCTTTCGGCGTAAGGCTCCGGCTCCAGGATATAGCTGCCGCCGCCCTCTTCGCTGGCGCCCCTCACCTCCAGGCGGAAGCGGTTGGTGCCGGCGGGCCAGATACCGGCGGCGCTCTTGTTCCAGGTGATATTATCGGTGCCGTAGAAGCCGCAGGTGGACTCTCCCACCACGTAATTGGCATTGGTGCAGCCCTCCAGGTGCGTGGAGGTGGAGATCCAGGCGCCAGGGGTCCAGACCGTATCGGGTTCGGCCGTAACGTTGATGACGCGCACCTGCACGGTGTTGCCGGCGGCCAGCGTACCGGAGAAGAAGCTGAGGGCGGCCGGGGTGGCGTGCGGCTCACCGGCGGCCGGGTTGGTGATGGTGGTTTCGGGGCTGGGCGCCAGTTTGCGGATCTCTATGAACTTGGACTGTACCGGCGGCACCGTGAAGGCCGTCTGCCCGGGGAAAGCGGTCTTGTTGGCTACCGAGTCCATCGCCCGCGCGAAGATGCGGTAGACCTGGTTGTTGATCATGACGGGGATGCTGGAAACTCCAACGGTCCACATTACCGGCGAGGCCGTATCGGTGGAAGCGTCGACATAGGCGTCGTCGGGCGGCGGGTTGACGCCGTCGCCCTTAGTGAAGGAACCGGCGGTCTCCGGGTCCCACCACTGGCCGGCCGTCACGCTGTAGAAGGCCACCTGCACTTTCTTAATGGCGGTATTGGCGTCGGCCGCGGTGCCCGAGATGCCGGCGAAGCTGTAGATGTCGTAAGCGCCGGGGGTCAGTATCTTGGTGTCGGGGACGGTCTTGTCCACCTTGAAGGTTTTGTCGTTGCGCCCGGCCTCGAAGGCGGCCTCCACGTTAGAGGCCGGGGCCTCGGAGGAGTCCTTGGCGCTGTCCTTGGCCCTGAACCGCACGCGGTAGGACAGGCTGTCATCCGTCCTGGGCCACAGGTCCACGGTGGAATAAGTCCAGGTGCTGCCGGAAACAAAGCTAAGGTTCACCCACGAGGCGATTGAGTTGCAATCCGTGTCGAAGGCCGTATTGCCGTTCCAGCAGCGGCTGTCGTCGTTGCCGCGCCTGATCTGCGCCTGCATCTGGGTAACGGAGCCGCCGGAGCCGGGGCCGGCCACGGGGTTATCGGCCGAGGTGCCGGCTATCTCGGCGAGCTCGTAGCCGGGGTTGCCGCTGTACCACTGCGCGTCGAAGGGCTGGTTTACCGTAGAGGAGGGCGGCTGAACCTCGTATTTGAAGGTGCGCCGCAGCGTCTCGGAAGAACCGAGGTTCCGGTAAGAAGCGTCGGGCAGCGTGACATTGTCCTGGCCCCAGGCGTAGACGTAGAAGGTGTCGGCCGTGGGGGCAGCGGTCCAGAAACCGCCCATGCTCTGGTGCGTCCAGTTTATGCCGGCGGGCGCGCTGTGCGCCACGTCTTCGCGCTCGTCCTGCCAGCCCAGCGTGGCGCCGTTCCACCATTTCCAGTCGGAGGCGCGGCGCACGCCCACCTTGAACAGGTCGATGCCTGTCTGGCGGCCGGTATAAGGCATGTCCTGCACCGTGCCGCCTATCACCGAGATCTGCTGGGAATAGGTGCCGCCGTCGGTCGGCGCCAGCACCGCGGCGTCGGGGGGCGTTATGTCATATTTAAAGGTGACCGTGGAATAGTCCGCGCCGAAGTTGCCGGCCACGTCGCGCACGCGGCTGACGAAAGTATATTCTTCGCCGTTGGCCCAGACCACGTTGGAAGACAGCCAGGTATCGAAAGCCACGGTGGTGGTGGTCTCGGCCACGTTCCAGATCTCGGTGGATTGGGCTTTCCAGGCGCCGGAGCTGGTATAGTACTCCCACTTGTTCATGGGCGGGTGTTCCAGCCTGTACTGTACCGTCTGCACCAGGGAGCCGGGGGCCGGGTCCGAGGCGGTGCCCAGCAGCTTCTCCAGCGAGTTCAGGCCGTAATTGCCGTTCTGCGGGAAGGTGACGTTGAAATTGGGCTTGGCGTTGTCGAACCTGAAATACTTTACGTACACCGGCGAGCCCGACGAGCCGTGGTAATTGCCGGCGGTATCCCTGCCGTAGAGTTCCAGCTTGTAGCGGAAGCCGCCGGTCCAGGCCGCGCCGGCCGTGTTCCAGGACCAGCCCTTGGTATAGAGGGCGCCGGGCAGCGACAACGCCTTCCAGGCCTGCGCGCCGGCGTCGGGCAGCAGGTCGAACTGCATGCTGACGGGGTTGAGGTACTTGTTCTCTTCCAGGCTCCAGAGCCGCGCGTAGACGAAGAAATTATTGAGGCCGCCGGAGTAGTTATCCTCCATGACGCCGTCTATCAGGTTCATATCCGTCACCCAGGCGGGGTTACCCAGGTCCGCGGAAAGCCCCGAGATCTTGGCCGAGGCGGTCACGGTGGGGCGCGACACGTCGTAGACGAACATGTAGTTGCCGGGATCTACGTACGTATCCACCAGCTGGTTCACCGAGTTCCTGGCCCTGATGAAGATCTTGTACTCGCGGCCGTCGACGAACTGCGGGGAGGGCACCGTGGTCGGGGAGGCGCCGCGGTCGAAGGTCAGCAGCATGTGCGACTCGGAGCGGGGCGGGTCGAAGACGGTGTCGGGGGTGCCGCTGAAAGCCGTGTCGGTGGAAAGCCAGACGAAGTCGTCTACCGCCGGGTCATAACCGCCGGCGAAGCTCCAGCTGGAGCCGGTCCAGTAGTAATTGCCGGTGTCCAGGAACACCGCCCAGACCTGGTCCACGCCGGCGCCGATGGCGCTGACGTCGAGGGTAACCGAGGAGACGCTGTTCTGTATGGTGGCGGCGGGCGGCCATTTCACGTCGGCCTGCGGCCTGTCGGACCTGAAGTAGAAAGTGGCCTTCGGCGCGCCCGAAGACTCCCGGTTGGCGTAGGCCGTGGAGGGGTTGTTGACGAGGTCCGTGCCCCAGCTGTAAACGGTAAAGGTGTCCTTGGTGACGGTCAGCAGGTCGTAGAAATCGGCCGGCAGCGTCATGGACCAGGACTTTATCCCGACGCCGGGCTCTACCAGGAAAGAAGGGTCGGCGCGCGTGACCGTCCAGGTGCCGCCGTCCCACCAGTAATTGTCTGAATCCCTCTTTATACCGACGTAGAAAGTCTGGGCCAGGCCGGTGGGCGTGGAGGTGGAGGTCAGGTCCTGCGCGGTGCCGGCCACCGAGAGCACGTGGGTGGTGTACTCGGTGCCGCTCACCGGGTAGGTGACGGCGGAAGTGGGGGCGGAGACGTCGTAGGTGAAGGTCAGGCTCTGCTCGTTGGACACGTTGCCGGCCAGGTCGACGGCGCGCACCTTCAGTATATAGCCCTGGCTTTCCACCCAGGCGATATTGGAAGAGACCCACACCCGGCTGACCGGCCCGGTGCTGGGGGCGCCGCAGCCCAGGGCGGGGTCGCAGGAGCGGTTCCACAAATCGTTGACGTAGGGGTAGCGCCACACGCCGGAGGAGGTGAAATGCTCCCAGTGGCGGGTCGGATCGGCCTGGTTGTACTGCAGGGCGTATTCTATCCTGGCGATGCCGGACTCGTTGACGCTGACCAGATTGTCGGAGGCCGGGCCCGAGGAGATCTCCAGCGTGGCCGCGCCGCCGATGTACATCGGGTTGGTGACGGCCGGCCTGGTTATGGACAGCACCGGTTTGGAGGCGTCATAGGCGAAATATTTTATATATTTCGCCGTACCGCCGGCGTCGGGATTGGTGCCGGTCATGGCAGCGGCCATGTTGCCGGCGCGGTCCCTGGCGTAGATCTCCATCTTGTACCTGTTGCCGGTCACCCACTTCACCACGGACAAGTCGTAGTTCCAGTCGTCGTAGCGGGTGTTCACCTCGTACCAGGCCTGCGCGGCGTCGCTGACGTCGAACTTGTAGGTGATGGTGTTCAGGTATTTTTGCGCGGTAATATCGTAGATACGGACATAGACCAGGCGCGGGTCCATCACGTCGGAGACATTGTCCACTATGGTGCCGCTGGCTATAGTGAGGGAGTTGATCCAGGCGGGGCTGGCCTCGCTGTCCGACAGCCCTGTCACGCCGGAATAGGCCGTCAGCGTGGGCGTGGACCTGTCGAAGATGAACTGGTGCACCAGGGTATTGCTGGAGAAGGTGACCTGGCCGGCGTTGTTCACCGCTTTGGAATACAGCGTGTACTTGCGCCCGTCGACGAAAGCCGGCGACCTGAGGTCCGTGGCGGAGGTAAAAGTGGTCAGCAATTGCGGACCGTATCTCGGCGGCCAGAAGTACATGTCCGGCGTGAGGGGCCCGTCCTGGTGCAGCCAGGTCTGATCGTTCCAGGAGGGCTCCCAGGAATCCCCGTCCCAGTAATTGGCGTCGGTGTCCACCGTTACGGAATACAGGTGCGTCATGCCGGCGCCTATGCTGCCGGCGTCTATGGTGACGGAGGAGACAGCGTTCTGCGCGCTGGAGGCCGTGGGCCAGGTCACGTCGAGACGCAGCGGCTGCGTCCTGTAATAGAAGACGCTCTTCGCGCGGGTGTCGGACTCGGTGTTGACATAGGCGGGCGAGGGGTTATCGATGCGGTCCTTGGCCCAGGCGTAAACCGTGAAGGTGTCGTAGGCCACGTGGTTCCAGTCGTAAAAATCGTAGGGCAGCACGGTGCTCCAGCTCTTGGAGCCCAGGCCCTCGCCGATGCCTATATTGGGATCGGCGCGCGTGGCCGTCCAGGTACTGCCGTCCCACCAGTAATCGTCGGAGCCGCGCTTTATGCCGTAGAAGAAATCAGAGTCCAGGCCGGACGGAGTGCCGGTGGAGGTCATGTCGGCCGCGGTGCCGTAGACGTTCAGTTCGGGCGAGGTGTAGACCTGGCCGCTGACGGGCACCAGCACGGTGGAGCTGGGGGCCGCGACGTCATAGGTGAAGTTATAAGTCTGCTCGGCGGTAAGATTGCCGGCGCGGTCTTCCGCGCGTATCTTCAGCGTATAGGCCTGGCTTTCCACCCAGGCGATATTGGAAGAGACCCAGACCATCACCACGGGGCCGGTGCTGACGGCGCCGCAGCCCACGGCCGGATCGCAGGCGTTGTTCCAGGTATCGCCCACGCTGGTGCTCCACGAGCCGGTATTATACGGGGGCACGAGGGAATGCTGCCAGTGACGCGTCGGATCCGGCTGGTTATACTGCAGGGCGTACTGCACCCGGCGCACGCCGCTTTCCACGTTGCTCTTGAGATTGTCGGCCACCACGCCGGAGGAGACCTGCAGGGTAAGCGCCCCGCCGATATAGTTCAGCGTGGTCTGGGCGGGCCTGGTCACGCTCATGGCCGGTTTGGAGTCGTCGTAGGCGAAATAGCGGACATACTTGGCGGTGCCGCCGTTGTCCGGGTCGGTGCCGCTGAGCGCGGACTGGTTGCGCGCGCCGTCGGTGGCCCAGACCTCTACGCTGAAGGTGTCGCCGGTATTCCACTTCACGGCCGACAGGTCGTAGGTCCAGTTATCGAACATCGTGCTGACCTCGTACCAGGCCTGCGCAGGGGCGTCCACGTCGAACTTCAGCGTGGAGGGGTTGAGGTACTTGGAGATGGTGATGTCGCGGATGCGGATATAGACCAGGCGCGGGTCCAGCACGTCGGAGACGTTATCTATGACGGTGCCGCTGGCGATGGTCAGCGAGTTGAGCCAGCCGGGAGCGCCGGGGTCGGAGGAAAGCCCGGAGATGCCGGAATGGGCCGTCAGGGTGGGCGTGGACCTGTCGAAGACGAAGGCGTGGCTGACCGTGTGGCTGGAGAAGGTGACCTGGCCGATGTTGTTGCTGGCCTTGGAATAGATGGTATACTTGCGGCCGTCGACAAAAGCCGGGGATTTAAGCGTGGTACCGGCCGTGAAATTGGTGTAGAGGTGGGCGCCGTAGGCCGGCGGCGAGAAGATCATGTCGGGCCCCGAAGCCCCGTCCACGCTCAGCCAGGTCTGGCCGTCCCAGGCCGGCTCCCAGGAATCCCCGTCCCAGTAATTGGTATCGGTATCCACGAAGACCGCATACACCTGGGCTATGCCGGCGCCTATGCTGCCCACGTCGAGCGTGACCGAGGACACGCTGTTCTGCGCCGTGAAGGACGGCGGCCAGTCCACCTGCACCAGCGGCGGCTGCGTTTTAAAATAGAAGACGCTCTTGGCCGCGCCGGAAGATTCCCGGTTGGCGAAAGAGGCGTTGGGGTTGTCCACCTGGTCCAGGCCCCAGGCGTAGACGGTAAAGGTGTCGTAAGCCACGCTTACGGCGTCGTAGAAGGCGTTGGGCAGCGCGGTGCTCCAGTTCTTAACCCCGACGCCTTCGGCTATCCCTATATTTTTATCGTTGCGCGCGGCCTCGGCCACCCAGGCGGTGCCGTCCCACCAGCCAAGGTCCGAGCGGCGCTGTATGCCGTAGTAGAAGTCAGTGTGCAGGCCGGTGGGCGTGCCGGTGGAGGTCTGGTCCACCGAAGTGCCGGACACGGTGAGCGCCGGCGCCGTATAGACCTGGCCGTTCACCGGCACCAGCACCGAGGTGCTGGGCACGGCCACGTCGTAGGTAAAGCTTACCGAGGAGGCGTCGGAGACGTTCCCGGCGCGGTCCACCGCGCGGATCTTCAGCGTGTAGGGCTGGCTTTCCACCCAGGCGATATTGGAGGAGATCCAGACGCGGCTGATGGGCCCGGTGCTGACGCCGCCGCAGCCCACGGCCGGATCGCAGGCATTGTTCCAGATTTCGGCGGACTGCGCCTTCCAGACGCCGGAGGTGGTGTAATGCTGCCAGTGCATGGTGGGCTCTGCCAGGTTGTACTGCAGGGCGAACTGCACGGAGCTCACGCCGCTTTCGTAGGGGCTGATGGTGCTGTCTATGGCGGGGCCGGAGGAGATCAGCAGCGTGTCCGCGCCGCCTATAAAGTTTTTGCTGGTGGTCAGCGGCCGCACGAAGCTGAGCTGGGGTTTGCCGGAGTCGAAGTTGAAATATTTGGTGTACTTGGCGGCGCCGCCGATGACGTCCGGGTTGGTGCCGGTCTGGGCCTGTATCTGGTTGCCGGCGCCGTCCTTGGCGTAGATCTCCAGTTTGTACTTGTTGCCGGTGGTCCAGATCACGTTCGAGAGCGCGTAATATGCCCAGTTGTCGTACTTGGTGCTCACCTCGTACCAGGCTGCGGTCTTGTCGTCCACGTCGAATTTGAACGTGACCGGGTTCAGGTATTTCTGGTTGTCGCGGTCGTAGATCCGGATATAGACCTGCCTGGGATCCAGCACGTGGGAAACGTTGTCGGTGATGGTGCCGCTGGCTATGCTGAGGGAATTCAGCCACGACGGGTTATTTATGTCGTCGGAAAGGGAGGTGATGCCGGACCAGGCGTTCAGCGTCGGGGCGGTCACGTCGTAGATGAAGCGGTAGCCGCTCTCCTGTACCGGATCGGCGTCGCTCCAGGAGCCCAGCGTGCCGCCGGTTTCCGAGGTGCCGGCCTGGGCCAGCGCGTCGGTAGAGACCACGGCGATATAGTATTCCCTGCCGTTCTCCCAGGTGGGGATGCGCACGTCCCCGGCCGCGTTCTCGAGGCTCAGCGACCTGAACAGGTACTTGGTGGTCCATTCCATCGGCGTGGCAATGCTGGTGGTGCCGGTAGAGAGCCAGACCAGCCTGTTTTCGCCCATGGCGCCGGTATAGTCTGTCTTCCAGCCCCAGTCGTTGGTGGTGGCGTTCTGGCAGCCGCCGTCTTTGGGGTAAGCCCCCTCTTTACACCAGGCTATCCAGGTGCCGGTAGAAACGTCCTCCATGTATTTGTTGCTGAAGGGGTCGGGATTGACGGCCTCCGGATTCGTCATTATGGTCACCCAGGCCTTCCTGACGCCGGAGCCGGTATTGCCGGAGCCCAGGGCCTCGTTGATGTTGACCTTGAGCGGGTAGGCGTTGGCGGTGTTGGCTCCGGCGCGGGCTGGCGGGCGCGTAATATCCACCACGGGGGACTGGTTGTCCTTCAGGAAGGGGATCTTTATGGACTCGGGGCCGCCGGTGCCGGTAGGCAGGCCGGCGTCCGAGCGCGGCTGGTCGGAGGTGCGGGCGCGGGCGGTTATCTCGTACTCGCCGTCGTCGGGATCCCAGCCGTAGCTCCAGGGGGAATGCGCGGTCAACGCGAAGAAAGCGTCCTCCTCGTTGAACCAGGCGCCCGGCTGGAACTGCAGGTCCACGGCGTTCCAGTAATAGCCGTCGGTGGTGCGCTTTATGCGCACCTGGGTGGCGTAAGGCGCGGTGCCGTCCGAATAGGCCTGGCCAGAGGCCGGGCTGAAACTGGCCACGCCGCGCACTTCTGTAAAGCCGGTGGTATTGCGCGACAGGTCAAGACCGGCGCCTATGCCAGGGTAGGTCACCCCCGCCGAAGAAACCGTAACATAGAAGGTGGTTGGGACAGCAAGTGTTCCGTACTGGTTGGGGTTGGTGCCCTGGGGACTGGTCGGGTTTACTATGCGCACCTCATAAGGAAGGCCGGCCGGGGAAGCCGCGGCCGAGGTGGAGATCTTCAACTTGGCTATGAAGGAGCCCTGCGCGCCGCCGGCGGGAACACCGGTCACGTCCGCGGCGTAAACCTCGCTGGTAGGGGAACCGCCCACCGCCAATTTAAGCCGGGTAACGTCTCCCGCCGCCGCGCGCCAGTCCATAAAGCCGGAGCCGGTGACCGTAATGTTCCGGTAGTAGGCGTCCGTAGCCGGGTTATTGGGAAAAGCGGAACCCGAGAGCAGTTTGCCGGTCTGGTCATAATCCTGGTCCGCTATGTTGGTAACCACCGGTTTGGTGATCCAGATGGCGTCGTCGCGCCTAGCCTCGCGCATGTCCTCGTTCTGTATGACCAGGTCGTAAGGGCCGCCGGAGAAACTGGCGGAAGGGTTCAGCGTGAGAGAGATCGTTACCGTGGTGGTGCTGTCGGTTGCGCTGGCGGCCATGACCGTATTGTTGACCGTCACCTCGGTCTGCGACAGGCCGTCCTTGAGCAGCCAGGCGCGGGGGCCGTTATTGCCCAGTTCAGGGATCTTGCGGAAGCTGCCGAGGGCGGCATTATTCACCACCAGGTCGTAACTGGGCTGGCTGTAGGGCGCGGTAACCGGGTTGGAGCTTATAGAAGCGGATACTATGTTTATGAGGTTCGTGCCCAGGGTGGTATAGGTGGAGGTCGGGATAAAGTCCGTCCTGGCCATACCGCCGTACTCGTACATCACGGCCAGCGGCCGAGGCGCCACGCTGCTGGAGGGCATTACGGCATAATCGCCCACCGTATGCCAGTTCAGATTATATATCCAGTTCCCGTTGGTGTCGGCCGGAGTAGCCGGCGTGGTCGGGGCCACTGTTACATTATTGCGGGCGTAGATATAGTTCAGCGAACCGGCCGCCGAAGTATAAGTTATGTATACCCTGTGGTTGTTGTCGGCATATGTAACAAAGGCGATCGCCGGGTTGGTTATGGGGGCCGCAATGGTGCCGTTGACAAGTGTTAAGCCGGGAGAACCCACGGCGCCGCCGGTGCCGGTGGTCCAGCTGGCGGTAGTGCCGCGCCGCATATAGCGCAACAGGCCGTTGGCGTCCACATAGACCAAATGCACCACTTCGGTGCCGGGCTCGTTCACCAGGCCCCAACCGTTAGGGTCGGGGAAGGTGGCGGCGGTGCCTACGCCCAGGGTAGCGCCCATTTCCACAGCGCTGGGGTTGGGATAGGTACCCTGGTTAAACCGGTCTATGCCCAGGTAAGGGGTGTTCGAACCCTTGCCGCGGTAAGCTACCAGGACATTCCCGGAAGTGCCCACCAGCACCACGCTGGCCAGGCTCTGCATGGTGATGTCGGTGCTGTTATTGCCTTCGGCGAAGTTTATGTCCCGCAGCGAGTTGGGGGCGTCTATGCCCATGCCGTTGGTGCCGGAGGTGTTGGTGGCTATATCCGCGTTGCCGACGAAACTGTACCTGGCCTTGGTATTATGCATGGAACCCAGCACAAAGACCAGGCTGCCGCTGCGCTTCTGCACTATGCCGCCGGCCATATTGCCGCGCGGGGAGAAGGTGTTAACGCCGGGGCCGTACTGCTGCGCGTCGCCGAAGGCTATGGTGCCGTCGGCCTGCAGCTTGCCCCTTATGATGGCGGCGGGGCTCATGTCGTTGGTGGGCGGCACCACGGCGAAGACTTCCTGGGAGGTGGCGTTATGCCAGATAGAACCGAAACCGGCCACCCCGCCTACCCCGGCAAAAACGGCGGTTTCGCTGATCAGGAAAGCGCCGTCCTGCATGGACCTGTAGACGAACTGGCCCTTGTTTTCTCCGGAACCGGCTATATAGAAGAGCCAGTAGATCTTCTCGCCGGTGCTGAATTCCTGGTAAAGCGACTTGCTGGTATTATTGTACCTGGTCTGGCCCTGGCCGACCACGCGTTCAAAAGCGGAGGCCTCCCGCAAAGGGGAAAGCAGCAGCCCGGCCGCGTACAATGCCGCGGCCAAAGCCAGCTTATATTTACCGCTTATACGGTACATATTCCTTTGCCTTATCCTTTCAACCCGCCGCTAACTGCGCTGACCAGCCGGACCCGGTCTTTTGTTAAGTTCCCTCTGTATGAGGGGCCCCAATCCTGGATCCGCGGCCACCGCCCGCAAAAAATTGTTCTCAGCCTGCTCCATAAAGCCTATCCGGTAGAAGGCCCGGCCCAACTGGTAATGCAGCAGCGGCGTGGGCTTGTTCCTGCGCGCCGCCGTTTCCAGCAGTTCCAGCGCGGCCGGGGGCACGTTCATATAATCCAGGTACAAAGCGGCCTCGTTCAAATAGGCAGGCATGTAGGAAGGGTCCGCCGCCCTGGCCTTGCCGAAATAACCGGCCGCCTCTTTAAGCTGATTCTTAGCAAGGGAAACTATGCCGGCCTGCGTATTGCCGCGCGCGGCGCCGGCCCTGGCCCCTATGGCTTTTTTAGCGTGAGCCAGGGCGGCCTCTAAGTCCCCCTTTTCAAGGGACAGCTGGCTCAGGGCCAGCAGCGCGTCGGCATTACCGGGGACGGAGGCGAGTATTTCCCCGTAAACGGCTTCGGCTTGGGCGCCCTTGCCCTGTTCGGAAAGAGCTTTGGCCAGCAGCAGGCGGGCCGGAGTGCCGGGCCGCTCGGCCAGTTCGGCTTCAGCCTCTGCCTGGGCGGCCTTGGATGCGCCCCTGTCCATATAGGCGCGGGCCAGGGCCGGCCTGTCGGGAATACCCTTAAGGTACTTGGAAACGCCGGCGGACTTCTCCCATAAAGCCTTGAAATTTTCTGCCGCCGCGTTCTGACTGTAAGTGTGCCTGGGGGCGGAGAATTCAACCAGCGGCCTGTCATCGGTGTTAAGCCCGCCGTCTTTCGCAAAAGCCTCCAGTTCCGCCCCGGCCATGACGAACCTGGCCAGCAGTTCCGGCACAGTCCCGGCTTTCACCTTGCCCAGGCCCGAGTACTCCGGGGTCTTCAGTTTGAGCGCCAAAGCCTCCACGTCAAAGTTTACCGGCTCCGGGGTAGCCACTATGAAGGTATCTCCGGGGGTGGGGTTCCACAGCGACAGCGTGCTGAAAACGGAAGCGGCGGTCCTGACCACTGACTTAAATTCCCGCAGCGGCATCTCGTAGATCTGCATCCACTGGCAGAAAACACCGCCGGGGCTCAGGCTTTTACGGGCCAGTTCGAAAGAACCCCGGGTAAACATGGGGGCCGAGCCCGCTATCCAGGGGTTGGACGGCACGGAAATAATGACGTCATACTTCTTCCGGGACGCCAGCAGGAAATTCCTGGCGTCCTCCTTTATTATGGTCACCCGCTTGTCCTTCAGGACGCCGTAGTTGAAATCTTCGAAGTAAGCCGCGGCCTCGGCCATGGCCGGCTCTATCTCCACGCAGTCTATCTCCTCGACCGGGTGGCGCGCCACGGCCCCCAGCGTAACCCCGCTGGCCAAACCTATGATCAGCACCCGCTTGGCGCCCGGGTGCAGCAGCATGGGGAGGTGGCCTGACAGCAGCTGGGTCTGCATGTCGACCAGGTAATTGCTTGAAGCGTCCACCTTGCCGTCTATGGAGAGGCTCAGTATGCCATTGCCGGAATTCCTGGTCACGCCTACCGTAAAATTAGCCCCGTTCTTGTAATAAAGCTGTTCCTCCGCGGCCAGGGCCTGCCTGAAGGCTTCGCCCAGGTCCAGGCCTGAGGCGCGGGCCTTTTCTATCAAGTCAGGGGCGTACTGGTAGACGCCGCTGTTCATTACGGCCTTGTCCCAGGCCCCCACCGACAGCAGGTGAGGGGCGGCGGCGAAGAACAGGAAGCCGGCTATGGGCAGGGCCAGCCGGGGCAGGCCTGAGAGCAGCAGCGCGGCCAGGGCGGCAGCCACGGTGAACATACCGGCGGCCCTGATGGACCCCTCCAGCCCCAGCAGGGAGATAAGGGCGAAGCCGGCCAGCAGCGAGCCCGCTATGCAGCCGGCCGTATTAAAAGCGTAAACCCTGCCCACGGAAGAAGAGGACTTTTCGGCCGAGCCGCCGGCCCGGGAATAGATCTTTATCAGCATCGGGAACATCAGGCCAAAAACGGCGGCGGGAACGGCCATTATCGCGAATGATATCAAGGCCTGCACCGCCAGCAGGCTGGCAAAAGACCCGGCCAGAAGGCTGAAAAGGCGCAGAAAAAGCAGCGGCAGGTAGTTAAAAAGCGGTATGGTGGTGAGGATCATCACCCCGGCCGCGCCCAGCATTACGCCCACGGCCAGCAGGCCTTCTTTGCCGTCAGCCTTCACGCTTTTTTCGATATATTTCGTAAAGACGAAGCTGCCCGCGGCTATGCCAGCCAGGAAAGCGGCCAGCATTACGGCGAAAGCGTAAACCGACATGCCTATGACCATGGAGAGAGACCGGGTCCAGACCACCTCGCAGATCATGGAGGCGAAACCGGCGACCGCGGCGGCGGCCAGGGCCGTCCGGGCCAGCTTCAGGTCTGCCGCGGGGGCGGGAGTTTCAGCCGCAACGGCGGGAGCGGCTTTCTCAGCCGCGCTCAGGCGGTAAAGCAGGGCGGCCACAGCCAGGTTGATGCCAACCGCTATAGCCAGCGTGGCGTTAACACCCAGGGCGGCGATAGCGAAGAAAGCGGCGAAGAGCACGCCAAAAACGGCGCCGGCGGTGTTCACGCCGTAGAAGAGGCCGATGGCCCCGGACAGCCCGCCCTCCGGCAGCAGGGTCTTGAGGGCCCTGGTCATTACCGGCAGGGTGCCGCCCATAAGGGCCGTGGGCAGCAGCAGTATGGCGGAACTGAGCACGAAACGCAGCACTGTGACGGCCGGCAGGGACAGGTCCCCCTGTTGGGCCAGGATATAAATTTTGGAGGCGGCGGCAAACAGCAGGGGCGAAACGGCGCAGTACAGGCCTATGCCGCCCTCTATGAACGCCAGGGTCCTGACGGGCCTGAAACCGGGCCGCTCGGCATAGCGGCCCAGGATATAGCTGCCCAGCGCCATGCCACCCATGAAAGCGGCCAGCACGGTGCTGACGGCATAGGTGGTATTGCCGAAGACCAGCCCCAGCATGCGCACCCAAAGCACCTGATACACCAGCGCCGCCGCGCCGGAGAAGAAAAAGGCTATAGCTAATTTTTTCTTCATCTTAATGTGCCCGCTCTTTCAGACATAGAAATACGCAAATAATATATATAAGACAACAAAATATTACCGCGGCCGCAGCTTACTTGCGCAGTTTGGCGGCAGCCGCGGCGGCCCAGGCTTTCACCAGGCGGTCCGGGTCCCCGCTCAAACCTTCCAAAGCCGCTAAAGCCTTGCTGCCCCCGGTGCCCATCAGGGCCTCAATGGCGGCCAGCCGGACATTCCTGTCCTTGTCCCCACGGGCCGCGCTTATAAGCTGGTCAACGGCCCGGGAATCTTTCAGCTCACCCAGGGCCTGCGCGGCCTTCCAGCGGGTATTGCGGTCTGAATGGGATAAGGCCGGTATCAATATAGGCACGGCCTTTTTGTCCCCCAGGGAACCCAGGCCTTTAATGGCGCCCCAGCGTATATGGTCGTCTTCGCTCTTTATATCGGCCGAAAGTTCGGCCAGGGCGGCCGGGTCTTTGCTGCGGCCTATGGCCTCGGCAGCTTCCCCCCGCACCAGCGGGTTCTTGTCGGCAAGCAGGGGCTTGAGCGCGGCGGCCGCGGGAACGGCGGATTTTTCTATGGCGGAGATCTCGGCAAGGCGCGCCTTCTGGGCGCTGCGCAGCGACTCGTCCTCGATGGTTACGGTTTTAACGGCCGGGGTTTTATTATCGGCGGCATAGCCGGCGGACGCTGATAATATTAAAATTGATATAAGTGCTTTAAGCATAGTAAAACAAAAAACGTCCGCGCCTTGCCGCGGTAATTTTCCCGCGCGGCAATGCGTAGATATTACACCATTATAATATAAATTTATTGTTTCGCAAATATTAAATAGTTCAGGGCGGGGCCAAGCCCGCCTGTTTTCAAAAGCCGCCGCTGCTTTTCCCGGGAACATTTTTCCTCCGGCTACCGGATCGGCCTCAAATAAAAAAGGGCCGTTTCTGCTCTCTTCGCCCTGGCCCTGACGGGCCAATACCCCGAAGACAGCGGAAACGGCCTAAATCCGTTCCGATACGCCGGTATAAAACCGGTCGGTTGTTCATCTTCGGCAGCCTGACCCCCGTTCATTTAACGGGTCTTAGCTTTGCGCCGCCGGCTTTCGCCGGCTTTGCTATTATCGGACTAATAAAACGCCCCGCCCTTTTGGGACATACACCGCGCACCCACACTGCACCGCGCTTGTCTGCGACCGCAACCGACACCGCACGACCGCACCGCTGCTGCACTGAGCCAAAAGGGCGGGGCACCCACACTACACCGCTACCGCGCTGCAACCAACCCGCACAACTACCGAACCGCACCGCAACTACACCGCGCTGCAATCATATTATAGCAGATTGGGAGGATTTGTCAAGGGGCAGGCCTTGACCTGTCAAGGCAAGGTTTTACGACGGGCTGCGGCGGGCTTACCTGCGCGGCGGGGCTTCGGCGCTCCTGATCAGTTCCAGCGCTTTCAGCCAGGCTCCGTCGTTAAACAGCGCCGAAGCGGGCAGAGCGGACCAGGCCGGCGCGGCCGGCACGGCTACCGGGGCGTCGGGCTGCAGGCCGGCGCCCTCCAGGTCCAGCCCCGACGGGGACACCAGCCTGGCCACGGTCACGTTCAGCCCGCGGCCTTCGCCCAGGCTGAAGGTCTTCACCACTGAAACATTGCCCGCGGTCTTGCCGCCGGCCACGCGAGCCTCCGCCGTTTCCCGCAGGGCCGCCGCGGCGACCTCGGCCGCCATCGCGGTGGCGCCGTCGGTCAGCACCACGGCGCGCAGGCCGGCGAAGCGCCCCTTGCCCGGGGCCGTATAGGTGACGGTATAGCCTTCGTGACGGGAGGCCACGCCCAGCACCGGGCCGTCCTTGTCCGCCAGCAGGGCCAGCAGGTCGGCCGCTTCGTCGGGGCTGCCGCCCTGGTTGCCGCGCAGGTCCAGCACCAGGTTCCTGGCGCCGCGCTTCTCCAGGGAAGCCAGGCCCTCGGCGGCCAGCGAGGCCGACTTGGCAAAAAAGAGTCCTATGCGCAGGAAAGCCGTCTTGGTCTCAGGCTCGTAAAAGCCGAAAATAGGCGGCAGGTAGAACTCACCCCCCTTCACCTCCGCTTCCAATTCCTCCGCTCCGCGGCGGGAAGGGCGGGAAACGCGGAATTTAAAATCCTGCGGACCTGAAAGCGCCTTGAGGAATTCCGGGGAGCCGGCCGGCGCGGAATTTACGGCCAGCACCTTGTCCCCGTCCTTGAGCCCGGCCGCTTCGGCCGGGGACTTCTTGAAAACGCGCAGCAGGAAATATTCCCCGCCCCGCTCCGAAACCAGCACGCCGGCCGAAGGCGGCGGCTTTACAGTGGACATTTTGGCCCCGCGGCGCGCGCGCACAACCTCGGCGTACCGGTCCTCCTGCTTCAGGCCGGCCAGGCCTTTCTCACGGATGAGGGCCCTCAGCTTTTCCGGGTCATGCTGACGGAAGCTGTGCTTGTCGAAGATCTTGAGCACCAGCGCTTCGGGCAGCTTGTAGGCGCAGGCGGAGAGCAGCAGCAGGGCAGCGGCTAAAATTCTGTTTTTATTCATTATGGGCCTCATGGAGCGGCGACCGCCCGGCTATGCCGGGCGGGATCTGACTATAATTATATTAATTTATTAACAGCCGGGAACTCTCCCGGGTCAGTTGACATCGGAGCTTATGCCGGCGCCGCCCATGTTGTTGAGGCAGCAGCAGGGCGCGGCTTCGGTACAGCCGCAGCTCTCGCCAAAACCGTAGGTGTCCACCCACTCCTGCATCTCGATATCCCTCAGTTCCTCGGTGTCCTCAGGGGCGGCATACACTCCCGGCCCCCCGCCCCCGCCTTCCTCCTCACCCCCGCCGCCATCCGAACCCGTGCCCGAAACGCCGGCAAAGAGGCCGTTCAGCATACCGTCTGTAAGGCCGGAGATCATTTTTTTGCGCTGCACGTCCTTGCTGTTCGCCAGCGATTCCTTGGTGGCTTCCTTGTTCAGCTCCGGCTTTGCCACCGCGGAGTCGGACAGGCGCTTGGCCTCCGCCACGCTGACCTCCTGCTCCCGCAGGAAGTTGGGTATCGAACCGGGGTTAATCCTGTCGAGGCTGGCGCGCATCTTATCGTCATACTCTATGGCCGTGGTGGCCTCCGGGGAGCCGTCAAAGGTCTTGGCAACCCAGTTTTTGGCCGCGTCATGCGAGGCCAGGCGCGCGCCGTAGAATGAGGCCTTGAAGGTCCCTTTTAGGGCATTCATCACGGAACCCCTCTCCGCCTGCTTGGGCTTGGCCGCGGCAGTATCCCGCTGCACCGCGGCTTGGCCTACCGCGGTCCGGTTGCCGAAAGCCACGACCCCGGCAGCCGGGGCCGCCCCCTTGGAGCGGGCCGCGCCGGGGCCGCTGGAAAGAAAGGCCCTGGCCTGCAGCTTCCGGGCCATGGCGCCCTGCTGCTGTTGCTGCGGCTGGGCCCCGCCCCCGCCGCCGCCTTCTGCCTCGTCTGAAGCCTGGGGGATGTATACGGAGCCGCCGGCGCCGGAGGAGCCGGCCGCGGTTTTTGAAAGCAGTTCTTCTTTGGTGGCGGCCAAGGCGGAGTTAAGACTGCCGGCCTGGGGGCCCGCCGCCTCGCGGCGCGCATCTTCCTCTTCCAGCGGGAAGGCGGCCTGTCCGCCCGCCGCCCCCCTGGAACCGGCCATGCCGTCATAAACCGAGCTATTGGCCGCCAGCTCGTCATAATCAGCGCCACCGCCCAGTTCGTGGGCGGTTGTGCGCATGCCGGTCATGGCGTAATAGCCGCCGCCGGCCAGCACGAAAAGCGTAAGGCCCAGGGCCGCCGGCCAGATCTTCCGCTCTTTTTTCTCGGCCGTGGTGCGGGGCTCTTCGGCCTCTTCCGCCTCTTCCGCGGCGTCTTCCTCGGCCGCCTCAACGGGGAGATCCTTTTTCAGTTCTTCTTTTTCGTCTTCAGGGGACATAAGCCCTCCGGCTGCGGCAAATAAAAAAAACCCAAGGTCCGGAAACTGGTGAAACGACAACCATCTCCAGGGCCTTTATTGCACCTGAATGTTATAGCAGAGGAAACCGCAAATTTCAAGGGGTGCCGGTGGGAATGGCCTCGCCCCCGCTCTTCAGCATGCGGGAGGGCTTGCCGAACTCGCCGAAGATGGCGGCTATTTCGTCGTAATCCAGCTCTTCGCGCTTCAGCAGTTCGTCCGTGAAGCGCTCCACTATCTTCCAGTTCTCGCGCAGCAGCTTCTCGGTCTCCGTCAGCTGCTCGCGCAGCAGTTCCTGTGTTTCCTGCCCCAGCTGGTCGGCTATGGCGGCCGAGCGCTCGGACTTGTGGATGGCCGAGTAGTTGCCGATAAAGCCGCTGGTGCCCATGCCCATGCCCCAGACCATGCGGTGGGCCATGTGCGCCGCGTTGGCGAAATCGGAGCCCACGCCGGAGGAGGTGACGCCGTACCTGATCTTTTCGGCCGCGAAGCCGCCCAGCGAGGCCCGCAGCCAGCCTATGTAGCTGTCCCGGTCCGGCACGTGAAGTTCTTCAATGGGCATATGGTGCACCACGCCCAGCGCACCGCCGCGGTGCAGGATGGAGGCCTTGAACACGTCGTCGGTGGGGTGCGACAGGTAGATGGTGACCAGGTGGCCGGCCTCATGGCAGGCTATGCGCTCGCGCTCGCGCGGCGTCATGGAAAGGCGGTGGGCCACGCCCAGCTCTATGCGCTCTATGGCGGCGCTGATGTCCTTGTAGGAGAGCCTGTCGGAATTGTTGCGCACGGCTATCAGCGCGGCTTCCTTCACCACGTTCTCGATGTCGGCCGGGGAATTGCCCACGGCCTTACGGGCCAGGCGGCCCAGGTCGATGGCCGGATCGTACTTCACCTTGGCCAGGTAATAGCCGAACAGCTTCTCGCGCTCGGCCAAATTGGGCCTGTCCACGAAGATCTTGCGGTCGAAGCGGCCGGGCCGCAGCAGGGCCTCGTCGAGGATGTTCTCCACCGCGTTGGTGGCCCCGAAAACTATCACGTTGGCGGCCGAATCCAGGCCGTCCATCTCCACCAGCAGCTGGTTCTGGGTGCTGTTGGTCTCCGAGCCGCCGCCGAAGGCGTCGTAGAGGATGCGCCGGCGGCCGATGACCTCTATTTCGTCTATAAAAATGATGCAGGCCCCGTGCGCCTGCGCGTATTCCTTGGCCTGCTTGAACAGCTTGCGCACGCGTGAGGCGCCCACGCCCACGAACACCTCCACGAACTCCGAGCCGGCCACAGACAGGAACGGCACGCCGGCCTCGGTGGCCACGGCCTTGGCCATCAGGGTTTTGCCGCAGCCGGGCGGGCCCACCAGCAGCGCGCCTTTGAGGATCTTGCCGCCTATCGCCTTCACCCTGGTGCGGTCCTTTATCAGCTGCACCAGCTCCCAGGCCTCCCGCTTGGCCTCTTCCAGGCCCACTATGTCGGAAAAGCGGATGTTCACTTCTCCGGCGTTGATCCGGGTCTTTTTAAGAGAGCTGAAGCCGCCGGACTGCATCAGGTACAGGAAGCCGACAAAGATGATGGTATTGAGCACCATCCAGGGCATGCTGGCCACGTTCATGCTGATGATGTAGCGGCGGGTATTTTCTTCCACGCCGGCCAGGTACCAGATGGGGAACAGCACCGCCACCGCGGTGATGACGACTATGGCGAGGACCAGCCAATGATTGCGGAGGAAGAGCTTTATTTTGAACCAGAACATGGAACTCCTTAGTTATTGAGGCCGGGCAGGACGAACTGTATGGGGCGGTCGCGGTTAGGGACGTACTTGATGACCTCCATCTGCTTGCCGCCCTGGCAAAAGTAATCGTGGCCGTTCATGCAGGCCGCGCCGTAAGGCGGGGTGCAGACGGCCTGCTTGGGGTACTTGCACATCATTTTCACGCCGGCGGGGTTGGTGGTGACGGTTATGGTTATGACGTTCCAGACCTGGGTGCGCACCACCTCTATCTTCAGGTCTTTCAGGTTGAGGAACTTGGACACGGCCGGCGTGTCGAAACCCATATAGCCGCGCACTGCCTTCTCGATGTCCTTCTTGAGGGTGGTCTCGTCCCAGTTGGAGTGGTCGGCGTTGATATGCGATTCCAGCTGCCAGCGCCGCGCCGCGTAATATGAGGAGATCTCCAGCTTCTGCACCAGCACCAGCAGCGCGAAGATCTTGGCGGTTATGAATACGATGATCAGGAAGATGGGAAAAAGCAGCACGACCTCGGTCATGGCCTGGCCGCTCCGGCCCTCCGCCAGGCAGGCCGAAGCCCGGGCCAGGCGTCCTTTTATGGTCTTTATGGCGGCGCTCATAGGGCTACGGGTAAAGCCTCGTCTGGTATTTAGGCGTGGGGTTGGGCCACACGCAGTTGTTGTTCTCCGTGTTCAGCTGGGGACACTGCGAGGTGACCCGCGAGTGCACGCAGGGGCGCCCGGTCTCCCGGCACTTGCCCAGGGTGTTGAGGTCCACGTTGAAGAAGTTGGAAGGCGCGTCCCAGCCCTGGAAGGCTTCGATCCCGCGGCCGAACTGGCCCAGCTTGCTGCCGTCTATGGTGGCCAGCTGGAACAGCCCGTCGGACGGGAACAGCGCCGTCATGTCGATGCCGGGGTTGTTCTCCGGGAAGCTGGCCACGCTGTTGCCGAAGTCGTAGGGGTCGGCGGGGTTGTCGTATTTGGCGTTGTAGGCCATCTTCTGGATGTAATGCATCTGGAAACTGCTGCCGAGGGCCAGCTTGTTCATGGAGAAGCCGCCGGGGCTGAAGATGCCGTCGTTGCCGCAGGACTGCGGGTTATCCACGCAGGCCTGGGTGTTGGCGTTGAGGTAGTAAGACTTGCGGAAGAAGTTGAAGTTCTCCGTGAACCGGTCGAAGACCGTCCACTGCGACTTCTGCACGTCGCCCAGCAGCTTGTAGACCTGCGCGTAGAACTGCCACATCGCCTCGGCCTCGGTTTTGGAGAGCCTGGACTTCAGGCACTCCTCCAGGGAGATGATCTGCAGAGTGGCGGTGGTATAGTGGTATTTCGACTTGGGATGGCTCCTGATGGCCTGGCTCTGCGCTATGACGGCCGGGTTCTCGTTTATGTCGGGGCGGGCGGGCTCGTAATACTCGATCTCCCACTTCTTCTTGTCGTCTAGCGCGGTGACGGGCTGGCCTTTGACGTCGTTCTTGTATTTGGGGAAAGCGCCGGACTCGTAAAGTATGTCGTAGGCGCACTTCTTGCCGCTGCCGTTGGCGTTCTCGATAGGGATGTTGGCGCCGTCGGGGCCCGGGCACTCGTAGGCTTCCTTGAAGATGCGGTAAGGGAAGGCGCCGTTGACGTAGGCGGTGCGGTTGAAAAGGTTGGTGTAGTCGCCCATCTGTATGAAGGCGGCCGAGTCCACGGCGAACTGCTGGCGCATCTTCTCGCGCGAGACCTTGGTGGTCTCGAACAGCAGGTAGACGAAGAGGAGCAGCGACGGAATAACGAACAGCGAGGGAAGCAGTATCTGCCCCGCGCGCGCGTTTATTTTTCCGTATATGCCCATATATTACTTTGGGGTTCCCGCGCCTATGATCAGGCCTACGATCGTGAAGATCCCGCCCAGGATGCGCTTGTGAAAAAGGACGCCGAACATCAAAGTCACGCCGACTACCACGGCCAGCATCAGCAGGTACTCCACGGTGGCCTGCCCCTTCCGCCGGGCGCAGGGCCTGCAGGCGAGCGCCCGCGAGCAGCAGACGGCCGCCAGTGCCTGGATACCGACGGTATCCGGGAAATAATATTTTTTCTTCATGCCTTCAGCCATCGTACCGGCCTTTCCCAATGTTATACCACCAAAAACGGCCCGTTTCAAGTGATATAGTTTACATTACCCGTGTTTCAATAATATTAATTCTTGCAGGGGGACGTTGTTGAGTTATTGAGTTGTTGACATTCTTTCAGGGAGCTGACCGGTCGCAAATAACCCAACAACTCAATAACTCAACAACGTCCCCAACAAAACGGCCGGCCTTTTCAGGACCGGCCGTTCCTTGCCCGTTGGGAGCGCTTACCTGCCGTCTTCGGGCGAGATCAGGCCCTTCTCTATGGCCCTGACCACGGCCTCGGTGCGGTTGTTCACGCCGAGCTTCTGGAAGATGCTGTTGAGGTGGTTCTTCACCGTCTTCACGGAGCAGTTGAGCGTCGCGGCGATCTCCTTGTTGCTCTGGCCCTTGCCCAGCAGCGCCATCACCTTTATCTCGGTGGCGGTCAGGCTGTCGGGGGCGCTGTCGTAGCCGGGGGTGCCCATCTGGCGCAGGCCCTGGATCAGCTTGCCCATGATGGGCTGCGGTATCATCACGCCGTCCGTGGTGAAGGTCTTAAGAGCGTGCACCAGCTCGGAAGCGGGCAGCATCTTGGACAGGTAGCCGTTGGCGCCGGCCTGGATGGCCTCGGTCACGTGGGCCTCGTCCTCGTAGGAGGAGAGGATCAGCACATTGGTGTTGGGGCATTCCTTGCGGATGATGCGGGTGGCGCTCACGCCGTCCATCTGCGGCAGCTTGATGTCCATCAGGATCACGTCGGGCTTGAGCTTCTTGGCCAGGGCCACCACTTCGGGGCCGGTGCAGGCTTCGCCCACCACGGTTATGCCTTTCTCGTCCTCGAGAAGGTCCTTTATGCCCTCGCGGAAAAGGGTCTGGTCGTCAGCTATCAGGACGGTAACGTTTTTCTTGGCAACGGCCATAGTAAGCTCCTTGGTCTGCTCTGTTTTATTTACTTTTGCTGCTCTCCGCCGGCCTGCGCGCCCTTCGCGGCGTCCGGCGGGGGCGCCTCCTTGGCGAAGGGGATGACGAACTTGAAGGAGGAGCCCTTGCCCACTCCCTCGCTCTCCACTATGATGCGGCCGTCGTGGCTCTGCACGATCTCCTTGGAGATCGACAGGCCGAGGCCCAGGCGCCCGTGCGGCGACTTGCCGCCGGCGGGCTGGTAAAAGCTTTGCCCCAGCTTGGGCAGCACTTCGGGGTCTATGCCCTCGCCGTTGTCGGTGACGGACACGCAGACATTGTCTTCCAGGGGGCTTACGAAAACGGTTATCTTGCCGCCGCGCTGGGTGTGGCGGATGGCGTTCTCGAGGAGGTTCAGGAGCACCTGGCCGATGCGGCGCTTGTCGGCGCAGACCATCTTCAGGCCGGGCGCGGTGCCGGTGGCGATCTCGATGTTCTTCTGCATGGCGCGGCCGCGGGGCCCCACC
>MGUI01000009.1 GCA_001799895.1 Elusimicrobia bacterium GWD2_63_28 | reverse complement strand
CGAGATGCTGGAATTCACCATAGACCCCGTCAAGTGCAAGGGCTGCACGCTTTGCGCCAAGGGCTGCCCCACGCAGGCGATAGTGGGTAATCCCAAGACCCCGCACTACATCATAGCCGAGAAATGCATTTCCTGCGGTTCCTGCAGGACCGTCTGCAAGTTCAAGGCCGTCAACGCCGCTTAGAGGAAGACCATCATGAAACTCACCATAAACGGAAACCCAGTCGAGGCACAGCCCGGGGACACCATCCTGGCCGTACTGCGCCGCCAGGGCATACACGTGCCGACCCTCTGCCACATGGAAGGCCTGCTCCCTTCGGGGGCCTGCCGCATCTGCGTCGTAGAAGTGGAGGGGCAGAACAACCTGATTCCCAGCTGCTCGTTCCCCGCCGCGGAGGGCATGAAAATAATAACCAGCAGCCCCAAGGTGATCAACGCGCGCAAGACTATAGTGGAACTGCTGCTCGGCTCGCACCCCGACGACTGCCTGTACTGCGCCAAGCAGCCCACCTGCGAGCTCAGCCGCCTCAGCAGCGACTACGGCGTCAGGTCCCGCCGCTTCCCGGTGGCGAAAAAGAAGAAGCCGCTCGACATCTCGAGCCCCTCCATCTCGCGCGACCCGGACAAGTGCATCCTCTGCGGCAAATGCGTGCGCGTCTGCGAGGAGACGCAGACCGTGGCCTGCATCGACTTCGTCAAGCGAGGCTCCGACTCGTTCATAGGCTGCGCGTTCGACTCGAGCCTCAACGTCTCCTCCTGCGTCAACTGCGGGCAGTGCATCAATGTCTGCCCTACCGGCGCGCTGACCGAGAAAGACGATATCCAGCCCGTCATGGACGCCCTCTTTGATAAGGACAAATATGTGGTGGTGCAACACGCCCCGTCCATCTCGGTGTCGCTGGCCGAGGAGTTCGGCCTTCCTCCCGGCACCGACGTCAACGGCGTCATGACCGCCGCCATGCGCAAGATGGGCTTCAAGGCCGTCTTCGACACCTCGTTCTCGGCGGACCTCACCATCATGGAGGAGGCCAGCGAGCTGGCCCACCGCGTGAAGAACGGCGGCGTCCTGCCCATGTTCACCTCCTGCTCTCCGGGCTGGATCAAGTTCATAGAGACCTTCTATCCCGAGATGCTGCCGCATCTCAGCACCTGCAAAAGCCCGCAGCAGATGCTGGGCGCTATGATCAAGACCTACTACGCCAAGAAGCAGGGCATCAACCCCGCCAAGATTTACAGCGTGTCCGTCATGCCCTGCACCGCCAAGAAGTTCGAGGTCACCCGCCCCGAAATGGGCCGCGAGGGCTACGCCGACATAGACGCGGTGGTGACCACCCGGGAGTTCGCCCAGCTGCTGCGCATCCACGGCATAGACCTCAAGACCCTCCAGCCCGAAGAGCCCGACCTGCCCTTCGGCGACCGCAGCACCGCCGGCAAGCTGTTCGGCGCCTCGGGCGGCGTCATGGAAGCGGCACTCCGCACCGCCCACTTCCTGCTCACCGGCAAAGAGCTCGGGGCCCTCAAGGTGGAAGCCGTCCGCGGCCAGGCCGGCGTAAAAGAAGCCAGGCTCAAGGTCGGCGCCCTGGAAGTAGGCGTCGCCGCCGTCAGCGGCCTCGGCAACGCCCGCAAGCTCGTCGAGGAGATCAAGAACGGCCGCAAGGACCTCCACTTCATTGAGGTCATGACCTGCCCCGGCGGCTGCATCAACGGCGGCGGCCAGCCCATAGCTAAAAACAAGGCCGCCGTAATAGAGCGCATGCGCGCCCTCTACAACATAGACGCTACCGAGAAGCTGCGCACCTCGCACGCCAACAAGGCCGTGCAGGCGCTCTACAAGGACTTCCTCGGCAAGCCTCTCGGCGAGAAGAGCCACCACCTCCTGCACACCAAGTACGCCAGGCGCAAAGCCGCCGACGTAGGGTAGCGCCGGCCGGCCCTGACCGAAACGCGGATCAGCCAGTAAGTCAGGCAACGACTATGACACCCGATGACCAACCGCTCGTAAGAACCATAAAAGAACGCTGCAAAGCGTGCTATACCTGCGTGCGCGGCTGCCCCGCCAAAGCCATCCGCATCTCCGGCGGCCAGGCCGAGGTCATCAAAGAGCGCTGCATCAGCTGCGCCAACTGCGTCCTCATGTGCAGCCGCGGCGCCAAAGAAACCAAGCAGTCCGGCGCCGCCGTAAAAGCCCTGCTCGGCTCCGGCGCGCCCGTGGCCGCCGCCCTCGCCCCCAGCTTCCCCGTCGAGTTCGGCGGCATAGACCCCCTGCGCTTCGCCGGCATGCTCAAGGCCCTCGGCTTCAAATACGTCTGCGAAGTCGCCTTCGGCGCCGACATGGTCTCCCTGCAGTACCGCAAGCTCATAAACGAGAACCCCGGCAAGAAATTCATAAGCACCGCCTGCCCCGCCGTCGTCTCCTTCGTGGAAAAATACCACCCCGCCCTGGTGCCCAGCCTCGCCCCCATAGTCTCGCCCATGGTGGCCGAGGCCCGCGTAATCCGCGAGCTGTACGGCAAAGACGTAAAAGTTATTTTCATCGGCCCCTGCGTCGCTAAAAAAGAAGAAACCTCCCGCAACACCGCGGACATAGAGGAATCCATAACCTTCGCAGAGCTGCGCGCCATCTTCAAAGACGCCGGCGTGGACCGCAACAGCGCCCTGGATTCGCAGTTCGATCCGCCGCACCCCGCCAAGGGCGTCCTCTACCCCATGGGCGGCGGCCTCCTCAACTCAGCCGAGCTGGAGGAGGACCTGCTCAACGGGCGCTTCCTCTCCGCCGAGGGGCTGGAGAGTTTCCCGGAAGTCCTGAAGAACCTGGAGCACGGCGACATCGACGCGGATTTCATAGACCTGCTCTGCTGCAACGGCTGCATCATGGGCCCCGGCATCAGCGTAAAGACCTCCAAGCACGCGAGAGAAGCCGCCCTGCGCCGCTACGCCCGCAAGAGCTACTTCAGCATCAGGCTCAACGACTGGGAGGAGAGCGTGCGCCGTTTCCGCGGCCTGGATTACTCCGCCACTTTCGCCCCGGAAGACCGGCGGATGAAAATGCCGGGCGCGGACGCCCTGCAGGCGGTGCTCGAGAAAATGGGCAAGACCCGCCCGGAGGACGAACTGAACTGCGGCGCCTGCGGTTATCCCACCTGCGTAGAGCACGCCGTCGCCATCATCCGCGGCATAGCCGAAAGCGAGATGTGCCTGCCGTATACCATCGACCGGCTCAAGACCACCGCCGACGAGCTGACCGTCTCCTACAACCAGCTCGGCAAGACCAAGCAGGCCCTGATGCAGTCGGAGAAGCTGGCCAGCATGGGGCAGCTGGCCGCCGGCGTGGCCCATGAGCTGAACAACCCGCTCGGCGTCGTGCTGCTCTACGCCCACCTGCTGGCCGAGCAGTGCGACAAAGGTTCCCGCACCTACGCCGACGCAAAAATGATCACGGAGCAGGCCGACCGCTGCAAGAAGATCGTGGGCGGGCTGCTTAACTTCGCCCGCAAGAACAAGCCCTTTTTCCGCCAGACCAGCCTGGTGAAGCTGGTGGACAACTATTTCAAGACCGCCCTGCTGCCGGAAGGCGTGCGCGTCACCGTAGACCGTTCCGGCGAGGACCTGCAGGCCGAGATGGACCCCGACCAGATCATACAGGTGATGGCGAACCTCATCACCAACGCCCTCGAGGCCATGGGGAGCGCCGGCTCGCTGACCATCAGGACCTTCCCGGAGGCCAACAGCGTCTGCTTCAGCGTGGGCGACAGCGGCTGCGGCATAAAGCCCGAGAACTCCAAGAAGATCTTCGAGCCCTTCTTCACCACCAAGCAGATCGGCAAGGGCACCGGCCTCGGCCTGGCCGTCTCCTACGGCATCATCAAGGTGCACCGGGGGAATATCACGGTCGCAAGCAATTCAGACCCCGCTGCTGGCCCGACCGGGACCACCTTTACCGTAAAGCTGCCGCGCGTCGCCAGGGACGCCGGGGCCATAAAGATGAAGAGCGACGCGGCGGCAAAATAATTCAGCGGCACAGGAGAATACCATGACTGACAAGAACAAGATGAAGATACTCGTGGTGGAAGACGACCCGGACATGATGGAGCAGATGAAGGTCTACCTGGAATCCGAGAATTACGAGGTGGTCAGCGCCTCCACGCAGAAGCAGGCCGAGCTGCTGATAAAGCCCGGCGCTTTCAGCGCGGCCGTGCTGGACCTGATGATGGAGAACCCGGACTCCGGCTTCGTCCTCAGCCACAAGATCAAGAAGATGGACGCCAGGCTCCCCGTCATCATAGTCACCTCCGTCACCAAGGAGACCGGCTTCTACTTCGACAAGGCGCACGACCCCAAGGACTGGATCAAGGCCGATGCCATCATCCACAAGGAACTGCGCTTCGAGCAGCTCAAGGCCGAGCTGAAGCGCCTGCTGGGCGGGAGCGGCGGCCATGAGTAAAGACCCGCTGCCAGTCCACGTACTGGACGTCCTGATAGTGGACGACGAAGCCGGTATGCGCGCCGGCGCCGAGCGCTCGCTTGAGGGCTTCTCCGTGCCCCTGCCCGACTTCAGCGAGACCGTCGCCTTCTCCGTGCGTTCCGCCGCCACCGGCGAGGAAGCCCTGACCAGCCTCAAGACCAAAAGTCCCGACATACTGCTGCTGGACTACAAACTCCCGGACATGACCGGCATAGACGTGCTGGCCGCCTCGGGCGGGGACTTCCTCACCATCATGATCACCGCCTTCGCCTCGCTCGAGGTGGCCGTCACCGCCACCAAGCGCGGCGCCTTCGATTTCCTGGCCAAGCCGTTCACGCCGGAGGAACTGCGCGCCACCATCAGCAAAGCCGCCCGCAGCATCTACCTGCACCGCAAGGCCCGCAAGCTGGAGGAGGAGAAGCGACAGGTGCGCTTCGAGTTCATCTCCGTGCTGGCCCACGAGCTCAAGAGCCCGCTGGCCGCCGTAGAGGGCTACATGCACCTGATGAAGGAGCGCCTGAAGGGCCCCGAACTGGCCGCCTACGATTCCATGTTAGAGCGCAGCGTGGTGCGCATAGGCGGCATGCGCAAGCTGGTCATGGACCTGCTGGACCTCACCCGCCTGGAATCCGGCAAGAAGACGCGCGCCATAGAGCCCGTGGACCTGGTAAAAGCCGCCGGCCTGATAATGGAGAATGTTGCCGCCCTGGCCGTTAGCAGGAAGGTCACGGTCGAGCTCAAGGCACCGCCGGAACTGGTCATAACCGCCGATCCCGGCGAGATGGACATGATAATGTCCAACCTCCTCACCAACGCCGTCAAATACAACAAAGAAGGCGGCCGCGCGACCCTGGAACTGGCCCGCGCCGGCGACGCCGCCACCATACGCTGCTCGGACACCGGCATAGGCATGACCGAAGAAGAACTCGCCAAACTGTTCGGCGAATTCGTCCGCATGAAGAACGAGCATACCCGCAACATAGACGGCAGCGGCCTCGGCCTCTCCATCCTTAAAAAAGTCGTAAAGCTCTACGGCGGCGAAGTAAAAGTCCAGTCCAAATACGGCGAAGGCACCACCTTCGAGCTGACGCTTAAGGACGCGCCCGTCCCGGCAGTTACAGGCAGTTAATATCTTTGGAGGGGACGGCGGGGTGTTTCCCCGCGGCCCCAGTTGGGGAGGGGGGCCCCGCCCATAAATTCTCAAGGGCGGGGGGAACCGCGCAACGGTTCCCGGGGTCTGGGGCTAGGGGAAATACCCCGGTGGCCCCGAACCCGGGGGCTGACGGGTCCCGAACCCATAGGAGGTCATATGCAAACTATTGCTGTTAACGCCGATACTTACTCCGACTACCTCAAAGACGGCAAAGACTTCATAGACGACGCCGCCCTCACCGCCGCCCTCTCCGCCCCGGCCCCGTCGGCCGCCCGCGTGCGCGAAATACTCGCCCGCTCCCTCGAAGTCTCCGAGGCCCTGCCGCCCGAAGACACCGCCGCCCTGCTGGCCGTAGAAGACCCGGCCCTTCTTGAGGAAATCTACCAGGCCGCCCGAGACGTAAAACGCAAGGTCTACGACAACCGCGTCATCACCTTCGCCCCGCTCTACGCCTCCAACTATTGCGTCAACAACTGCCAGTACTGCGGCTTCCGCACCGGCAACTCCGGGGCCGTGCGCCGCAAGCTCTCAATGGACGAGATCCGCGCCGAGGCCGAAGCCCTCGCCGGCCGCATAGGACATAAGCGCCTCATCTTCGTGACCGGCGAGCATCCCTCCACCGGCGCCGCCTACATAGCCGAAGCCATGAAGACCATCTACGCCGTAAAAGTGCCCACCCGCCGGAGCTTCGGCCAGATCCGCCGCGTCAACGTCAACGCCGCCCCGATGACCGTACCGGACCTGAAGCTCCTCAAAGAGGCAGGCGTCGGCACTTACCAGGTCTTCCAGGAAACCTACGACCGAGAGCTTTACGCCCGGCTGCATCCCGGGAATACCCCCAAGGGCGACTACCGGTGGCGCCTCTACGTGATGCACCGCGCCTTCGCGGCCGGCATAGATGACGTGGCCCTGGGCGCCCTGTTCGGCCTCAACCCCGACTGGAAGTTCGAAGTCCTCGGCCTCGTCGCCCACGCGCGCGAACTGGAGGCCCGCTTCGGCATAGGCCCGCACACTATTTCCTTCCCGCGCCTCGAGAGCGCCGACGGCACCAGCCTGCCCGCCGACAGCCTGGAGAACGTCTCCGACGCGGATTTCAAGAAACTCGTGGCGGTACTGAGGCTGTCCGTGCCCTACGCCGGCATGATAGTTACCGCCCGCGAGCGCCCCGAAACCATCCGTGAGGTCATCGGCATGTGCACCCAGCGCGACGCCAGCACCCGCATCGGCATAGGTGCCTACTCCGAGCGCGCAGGCGCACAGGAAGCCGAGAAGCAGCAGTTCATCCTGGGCGACACCCGCAGCCTGGACGAGGTGATAGGAGAGCTGGCCGACCTGGGCCACATCACCTCCTTCTGCACCTCCGGCTACCGCTGCGGCCGCACCGGCGACCACATCATGAAACTGCTCAAGGCCGGCAAAGAGGGCCGTTTCTGCAAGCTCAACGCCGTACTCACCTTCCGCGAATGGCTCGACGACTTCGCCTCCGACAAGACCAAGGCCAAAGGAGAGGCCCTGATAAAGAAGGAAATTGCCGAGATCCGCGCCCGCTCGGCGCATTTCCCGCCGGAGACCGTGAAGGTGCTGGAGGCCTATTACTCCCGCATAGAGGGCGGGGAAAGGGACCTCTGTTTCTAGGAGCCAAAGATTGAGCTAAAACTGAACGGCAAGCACTATAATTTACTTGTCGCTCAATTTACCCCAGGCGGTGCGCCATGAACATGAACAGGGAAGAAATAATCGCTGCCCTCTCCCCGGATAAAGACCCGGCGGAGCTCTTCGCCCTCGCGGACAAAGTCCGCCGCGAGAACGTCGGCGACGCCGTGCACCTGCGCGGCCTGATAGAGTTCTCCAACCACTGCCGCCGCCGCTGCTACTACTGCGGCATACGCGCCGGCAACGCCAGGGTGCGCCGCTACCGCCTGAGCCCGGAGCAGATACTCGACTGCGCGCGCACGGCGGTCCGCCTTAATTACAAGACCATTGTAATGCAGTCGGGGGAAGACCCCCATTACGATCCCAAGGCCCTCGCCTCAATATTGGAAGCAGTGAAAACGGAGACAGGCCTGGCCATCACGCTCTCCGTGGGCGAACATAGCCGGGAGGACTACAAGCTGCTGCGCGCCGCCGGGGCAGACCGCTTCCTGCTGCGCTTCGAAACTTCCGACAGGCGCCTGTTCAGCATGCTAAAGCCTGATTCGGATTACGATACCAGGTTCCGCTGCCTCGCCTGGCTTAAAGAGGCCGGCTTCCAGGTGGGCTCCGGAGTAATGTCCGGCCTGCCGGGGCAGAGCCTCGAGAGCATGGCCGACGACATACTGCTTTTCAAAGAGCTGGAGCTCGACATGGTCGGCATAGGCCCCTTCATCGCCAACCCGGACACGCCGATGGCGGGCGCCCACAACGGCACCCTGGAGGCGGCGCTGCGCATGGTGGCCCTTACGCGGATAGTTACCGTGAACACCCATATCCCTGCCACTACGGCCATGGGCAGCATAGACCCGAAGGGCCGCCAGAAGGCGCTGCGCTGCGGCGCCAACGTGCTGATGCCCAATATCAGCCCGGCGGAGCACCGGTCCGACTACAGCCTCTACCCCGGCAAGATCTGCGTCAGCGAAGCGCCCGAGGACTGCGCCGGCTGCATGGACGCCATGCTGAAGAACCTGGGCCGCGCCCGCGCCGAAGGCTTCGGCCACAGCCTGAAGTCTATCGAGGCTTCGCCTCGATAGGGAGGTCCGGTCAATTTATGAACAGCGCGCCTAAATCCTTGCGGCTGCAGGTCGCCATCTTCGGCCGCACCAATGTCGGCAAGTCCAGCGTGCTCAACATGCTGGCCGGCCAGGACGTGGCCATCACCTCGCCGGTGCCCGGCACCACCACCGACGTGGTGGAAAAGTCCATGGAGTTGCTGCCCGTCGGCCCCGTAGTGTTCCTCGACACCGCCGGCCTTGACGACGGCAGCGAGCTGGGCGCCCTGCGCACGGAACGCGCGCGCAGGATCTTCGACCGCGCCGACGCGGCCCTGCTGGTGGTGGAGCCCTCAGGCTGGGGGGACTGCGAAGAGGGGATCGCCGCGGCCGCCAGGGAAAAGAATATCCCGCTCATCGTACTGATTAATAAAACAGACATAGCCGCCCCCGCGCCGGAGCTCAAGGCCGCGCTGCAGGAGCGGGGGATAGACCCTATCTTCTGCTCGGCGGTCACTCAGAGCCTGCGGGAGATCACCGTCTCCGCCGTCAAAAGCCGGCTGCTCAAGATAACGCAGGAGGCGGGCGGCCCAAAAGCCATTTTGGGGGACCTTGTAAAGCCCGGCCAGACCGTAGTGCTGATAATCCCGATAGACAAAGAAGCGCCCAAAGGCCGCCTCATCCTGCCGCAGGTACAGGCCCTGCGCGACCTGCTGGACCACGGGGTGCTTTCGCTGACCTGCCGCGAGCACGAATACCCGCAGGCCCTGGCCGCGATGAAAGAGCTCCCGGCCCTGGTGGTCTGCGACTCGCAGGTGGTGGACGTCATGGTGAAGAACACCCCGCCCGGCGTGCCCTGCACCACTTTCTCAATACTGTTCGCCCGCTTCAAGGGCGACCTGGCCGCCTATGCCGCCGGCGCCGCGGCCATTAAAGATCTGCGCCCCGGCGACCGCGTGGTTGTGCTGGAGGGCTGCAGCCACCACGCCATAGAGGACGACATAGGCCGCGTCAAGCTGCCGCGCTGGCTGAAGGAGAAGGCCGGGGGGGAACTGAAGATAGACACCTTCGCCGGGCATGATCTGCCGGGCAGCCTGGCCGAATACAAGCTGGCCGTTCAGTGCGGCGGCTGCATGCTGGGCCGCGCCGAGATCCTCAACCGCATGGGCAAGGCTTCGGCGGCCGGCGTACCCATAACCAATTACGGCACGGCCATCTCCGAATGCAGGGGCGTGCTGGAGCGCGTCCTGTCTCCCTTCCCGCAGGCCCTGGCCGCCTACCGCGCGGCCAGGCAGCCGGCCCCGGGTATTTGAACCCCCTGCCTCTAAAAGCGTAGTATTTAAGCTCAAAGCCCGCCCGCGCGGGCGAGGGGGAATATGTTCCTGACTCTTTTAGCTCTGGCCCTGGCCGGCTTCGCCGCCTGGTGCGTGCGCAACCATATGAACAAAGGCGGCCGCGACTGGCTGACCTATGCCGGCTACGCCCTGATGCCGCTCACCTTCGTGCTCACCATGAAGGCCGGGGCTTCCGCCGTGCTTCACGGCGGGTCGTTCAAGATATTCGCCGCGCTCTTCCTCTTCACCGGCCTGACCTACGTGCTGCTCCGCGCCGGCAGCGACGGCACCGGCAACGCCCCGCTGTGGCTCACGCTGGCCATGTTCATCGGCACCCTGTCCATAGCCATCTCGCTGGAGGGCTACCGCGGCATGATCATAAAACACCACGCCACCGGCGAATGCCGCAAGGTGGTGGCGGAATGCTCTAGCGGGATACTGCCCCGCCTGCCAGCTCCAAAAAAACAGGAGGCGGTCGAAAAAATGACTGCCGCGCTGGCCGCCACCAGCGACCACTACACCCGCATAGGCCTTATCTGCAATCTTTACTACGTTCCCGCGGAAGCCCAGGCCGCCCTGCCGGCCGTCATCCCGCTGATAGCGGACGCCGACCCCGATACGCTGGGATATATACTGAAGCTGCTCGACAAAATGGGCACGGGCGCCGCCGACGCGGCCCCGGCCGTTGCGGCCCGCATAGCAGGCCGCACCCCGCGTGAAAGCACCTACGAACTGGAAGCCACCCTCAAGAAGATCACGCCGCAACAGAACCTGACCGGTCACGGTCCGGTTTTGTCCGGCAGTTAAAGCCCGCCCGCGCGGTTTATTTTAGCTCGAGTATTTTTACTTCGGGGATATAGGCCGTGGAGACCTTGGCCAGGCCCGCGTCCTTGGTGAAGATTATTATCTGCCAGCCCGTGTCCCGCTGGAAATCGCCCAGCAATTTCAAGGCCGCCCTCTCGCGGTCCGGGTCCAGCGTGTAGAACGGGTCGTCGAGCACCAGCAGGGCGGGGGACAGCGTCCCGTCGGGGTTCAGGCGGGCCTTCTTAGCCATTATAAGGCGCGCCGCCAGCATGAACAGGTCGCGCGTGCCCGAAGAAAGGTGCTTTATCTCCCGCAGGCGGCCGCCGGCGTCCTTCAGCGCGGCCTCGCACGCGTCGAAGCTGCCGAAATGCGCCTCGCTGCCCGGCAGCACCTCTCCCAGCGCAGCGGCCACTTCTTTGGACAGCAGTTCGAAGGCCACGGTGGACTTCTCGGCCAGCTTGTTAAAGACTTCGGCCGCCAGCATATGCGCCTGTATCTGCAGGTCCAGCCCGGCTATCTCGTCCTTGGCGGAGGCTATATCGGTTTCGGCCTGGTTTATGCGTCCCGGCAGGCCCTCCAGCTTGGCCTCGGCCACGGCGCTGGCTTTGCCCAGCGCCGCTTTCAGCTCGGCGGCCTCCGCCTCCAGCGCGTGCACGGCCTTGCCGAGGGACGCGGTGCGCTGCTTCAGCCGCTCCAGTTCAGGTTCCGAGGCCTTGGCCGAATTTACGCCCTTGCGGTCCAGCGTTTCCTTCTCGGTAAAAAGCTTATCCTTCAGTTCATCTATGGTTTCGCAGCTGTTGCGCTGCAGATAAACTATGACCCTCGAGTGCAGGTCAGCCGAGCGGGCCGCCAGCTTCTGATGCTCGGTGAGCTTGGCCTGGTACTCGTCTTCGGCGGCGCAGCCATGCGCCTTAAGCCAGGCCGCGGCGGCCTCCGCCGCGGCCTGCGCGCTGCTCTTGAAACCGGCTATATTCTCCGCGAATACGGCAAGCCCGGCTTCCAGGTCCGCTATCTCTGCCGCCTTGGCATTGTAGGCCTCGGTGAGCGCAGCGTGGTCGGCGGCCGGCTTGGCTAAAGTCGCGTGCGCCGCCTCTATATTGTCCGGCAGGCGGTCCTCGCTGACCAGGGCCCATTCCGCGCCCAGCCCGTCCAGGAAAGCCTTGATCTCCTCAGGGGTATGGCCCGCCAGGTCCTGCTTAACGGAAAGTTTCAGGCCCACCCAGGCGCCGGCGCCGGCGATGGCGGCCGCGGCGATATAGGCGGGGAGGCTGCGGCCGCTGTAAGCCACAAAACCGGCCAGCGCCAGCGCGCCGGCCCAGACGCCGAAGCGCATGGCCTTGTTTACAGTCAGGACCACCTTAGGGGGGGCGGAGGCGAAAGCGCCAAGTTTGGAGGATAGCGCGGCGGCGGCCTCTATCTGGCGGGCGAGAAGCGGACCGCGGGCCACCAGCTGATCCACAGCCGCGCGCGCGGCCTTGGCGCCGGCCTGGCGCTCGGCCAGCGCGGCCTCGGCGGACGCCACGGCGCGCTCGCGCTCGCGCTGCTCGTTCACCAGCGCGCGGTAGGCGGGCAGCTCGCTCCTGGCGAAATCTTTCAGCCCGTCCAGCGCCTCCTCGGCCTCCTTCAGGGCGCGCAGGGCCTTTATGCCCTCCAGCGCGGCGGCCAGCCGGCAGGCGTCGGCCAGCTCGTCGGCCTTGGCGTTCAGCCCCCGCAGCTCGGCCTTCTGGGCCTCCAGCGCGGCGGCCTTCCCTGCCAGCTCACCCTCAAGCCGGGCGGTTTCAGCTTCCCCTCCGAAGATCGCGTCGCGCCGGCCCCTGAGTTCCGCCAGCTCGGCCTCGCGGGCCTTTATTAGATTTATCAGTTCCTTTATACGGGCATGTATCGAGCCTTTGCGCGTGCTTTCGGCCTTATCTATCAGCGCGGCGGCCAGTCCCGCCGGGTTCAGCCCGGCGTTGAGCAGCCGCGCCTCGGCCACGATCTCCCAGCTTTTGCCGTTGGCGGCGTTCACGCTGGTCTCGCCGGCGCGTATAGCGAAGAGCTCCAAAAACTCGGCGTCGGTAAAGGAGAAGGGCTCGCCCTTCCAGGTGAGAACGGCCTTGCGCAGCGCGCCGTAGCGGCCGGCCAGCCGCTTCCACGGCACCAGGTTCTCCTTGCGGGACTCCGCGCACAGCGCGTCGAACAGCGCGTCGAAAACGGTGGTCTTGCCGGCCTCGTTGGGGCCCAGCACCACGGTGAACGGGCCGAACTCCAGCGCGTCCTTCTTGAACTTGCCGAACTCTTCCAGGTCGAGGCGCTTTATCATTTGGCCTCCCCGGCGCGCGCGGCTATCTCTTCCAGCCCGAACTGGCGGGCCAGCAGCCAGCGGCGGTAATCCGGGCCCTCTTCCCCGGCGGGCTTTATGGCGTCCATCCCGGCCAGGAAGGACTTGGCCAGCTCGTTGGAGTAGAGCTGCGAGGCCACGGTGGTGTCCAGTTCCACCTCGGCCTGGCGCGCCCGCTTTTCCAGCCTCCCGCGCAGCGCGGCGGCGGCCGCGGCGGCGGCGGGCTCGTCCTCTACTACGCCGGTGAGCTTTACGTAAACAAAATCGCGGGAAGAGACCTCGGCCTCTATGCGCTGTATCTCAACCAGGCTCGCGGCGCCGAGGCCGTCCACCGGCAGCGTGTATTCCCGGTACTGCCCGGCGGTCTTCAGCTCCACGGGGCGGGTGTTGACGGGGGAGCCGCCGGTTTCTACTATGCGTACGGTCTTGGTGCCGGCTTCCCTTATGTGGGCGCGCCAGACGCGGGGGGAGCCGGGATAGCAGGCTATGGCCCCTCCCAGGTAATGCTGGCGCCCTGAATGCACGTGCCCCATGGCGGCGTAGTCTATGGAGAAACGCTTGAAGAAATCGTCCTCGATGACGCCGGTCCTGGAGTCGGTTTCCTCGTCGGGGCCGGTATAGATGGTGGAGTTGAGCGCGTGCAGCACGGCCACGCGGGTGACGCCCTCTTTCTTGGGGGGCACTTTCCAGTCGCGGTAGCCGTCATAATTTTCCGCGTGCGGCACGCAGATGAATTCCACGCCCTCAGCCTCGAAGAACACGAACGGCGCGTGGGCGTAGAACTGCACCGGGTCCAGGCTGTAGGCGGTCAGGTCCGCCGTGGCGCCGCGGGCCTCGTGGTTGCCGGGGATGTAGATGATGCGGCAGCCGGCCTCGTGCAGCTGGAAAAGCTTGTGGCGCACTTCCTTGCGCAGGACCTCGAAGTCGGCGAAGGAGTCGAACAGGTCGCCGGCTATCACCAGGAAGTCTGCCTTCTCGGCGCGCGCCAGCTCTATGATCTCGTCGAGCACCGCGTAGCAGTAGACCTTTTCGTCCGCTTTGATGTGCAGGTCGGCCGTGTGTATTATCTTCGCCATGATTTCCTTTAGATTATAGTTAATTCCGCTGAAATATTATAAACCCCTGCCGCGACAGCGTGCTGACGCGCCGGAACCCGACACGCCCTTGTCGGGTGCGCGTGCTAGGCTATTAGAGGGATAGATAATATGGGGGGAGCATGAATCGCTGCCTGCTGGTTTCGCTGCTGCTCTTTGGGGCCGCGCCTTTGCACGGCCGCGGTCGGGAGGACCCGGCAAGCCCTTTTCCTTTCTCCCGCGGAATTAGTAGACTTTTTACAGGCTGCAATCTGGCGGGGGAGCAAGGGGGAGCTGTGACCAAGAAAGGCGTTTATAACCCGGAGGCGGAGCTGGCGAAAGGCGCGGAACTGACCGCGTCGTCCTACGACAAGACACAGGGCGTGGACGTAACGGCGGGGAAGATCACCGTGGGAGGCAGGGCCGGCGAGGTGGAATTTACCGGCGAGGCAGCGGGCAAAGGCGCGGGCATAGAAGGGACCATGAACGTCTGGCTCTCGATCTTCCGCTACATGCGCCCGGACGGCACCGTGAACCACGTGGCCGGCTGGAACATAGCCCTGGCGCTCAAGCCTGGCCAGACCGCGCTGGACACGGCCCGGGCTTTCGAGACCTACATAAACGCCGCCACGCGCCCGTATAAAGCGAAGGCCTCCGGCAACAAGAATAAGGCCGCCCTTACCATCACTTATAAGGAACCGAAGTAATCAGACCGCGCTATCAAGGAGAACGACATGCCTGTAAGTCCCTATGCCGGCCATACGCTGCCGAAAGAAATGCTGACGGATATCCCCAAACTGCTGGAGGCCTATTACCGGGAGAAGCCGGATTCCGCCGAGCCCTCGCAGAAGATCTCTTTCGGCACGTCGGGGCACCGCGGCAGCTCGTTCGCGCGGTCCTTCAACGAGGCGCATATCCTGGCGGTCACGCAGGCCATCTGCGACTACCGCCGCGGGGCGGGCCTGGACGGGCCGCTGTTCATGGGCATGGATACCCACGCGCTGTCGGCCCCGGCCTTCGACACGGCGCTGGAGGTGCTGGCGGCCAACGGGGTGACCGTGATGATAGACGCCTCCGGCGGCTACACCCCGACACCCTCCGTCTCGCGGGCGATACTGGCCTATAACACCGGGCGCAGCGCAGGCCTGGCCGACGGAATTTTGATAACCCCTTCACATAACCCGCCCGCCGACGGCGGCTTTAAGTACAACCCTCCCAGCGGCGGCCCCGCCGGTCCCGAAATCACCGGCGTAGTACAAGAGCTGGCCAACGCCATCCTTGCGAAAGACCTGGCGGGCGTCAAGCGCGTGCCGCTGGCCTCCGCAAAAAAAGCCCCGACCACCAGGACCTACGATTACACCGGCGAATATGTCAAAGGTCTGGCCGGGGTAATAGACCTGCCCGCCATAAAGGCCGCCGGGATAAAGATAGGCGTGGATCCGCTGGGCGGCTCCGGCATAGCGTACTGGGCGCCTATAGCCGAAAAGTACGGGCTCGACATGACCATCGTGAGCGAGACGGTGGATAAATCTTTCTCCTTCATGACCGCGGACTGGGACGGCAAGATACGCATGGACCCGTCGTCGCCTTACGCCATGCAGCGGCTCATCGGCATGAAGGACCGCTATGACGTGGCCTTCGGCTGCGACACGGACTATGACCGCCACGGGATAGTAACGAAGGCCGGCCTGCTGCCGCCCAACCACTACCTGTCCGCCGCGATCCATTACTTGTTCCAGAACAGGCCCGGCTGGCGAAAGGACGCCGCCATCGGCAAGACGGCCGTCTCGAGCAGCATGATAGACCGCGTGGCGGCCGGCCTCGGCCGGCGGCTGTGCGAGGTGCCGGTAGGCTTCAAGTGGTTCGTGGACGGGCTGCTCGACGGCAGCTTCGGCTTCGGCGGCGAAGAGAGCGCGGGCGCTTCTTTCCTGCGCTTCGACGGCGGGCCCTGGAGCACCGACAAGGACGGCATCATCCTGGCGCTGCTCTCGGCCGAGATCACCGCCAAGATGGGCAAGGATCCCGCGCGGGTTTACCGGGACCTTACCGCCAAATACGGAGAGCCTTTCTACCGTCGGCAGGACGCGCCCGCCACGCCCGAGATGAAGAAACTGCTCAAGGGCCTCACGCCGGAAAAGTTCCCGTTCAAAGAGCTGGCGGGGGAAAAGATCGAAGGCGTGCTCAACCGGGCACCCTCCAACAACGAGCCCCTGGGGGGAGTGAAGGTGAATACGCCCGGCGGCTGGTTCGCCGCGCGCCCGTCGGGCACCGAGAACGTGTACAAGATCTACGCCGAGAGCTTCCGCGGGCCCGAGCACCTGGACCGGATCTTCGCCGACGCGGAGGATATGATTAAAAAGCTCTCGTAGCACCCGCGGGCGCAAAAAAAGGCCGCCTTCACGGGCGGCCTTTTTCATTGCGAGGCTGCGGCTATTTGTCCCGCACGGGGCCGAGCGCGGCGCAGTAGTTCTTAAGGATGAACTCCTCGGTGCCGGGCGTAATCTTGCGCTGCTTGCAGATGTTGGAGTTGGGCGGACAGAACTGGGCCAGGCTGTTGCCCGACGCCACCAGGCCCTGGCAGCCGTCGCAGATGGTGCCCAGCGTCTTCATGACGTGCTTTTTCTTCTGGTCCTGCAGGGCCCCCATCAGCTTCTTCAGGTCGTCCTTGATGCGCCCGGCGAAGGTGCGCGTAGGGTAGACCAGGCTGAGGCCGGGCCGGCAGAGCCGGGCCCAGGAGCCGGGGGCCGCGCCGGCGCCGCCGTAGAGCAGTTCGCTGCGGCTGATTACCATCGCTGTATCCGCTTTTTTAGCGGGAACGTCTGGGGAATACTTGCTGTGCGAGGTGAAGGCCGCGAAGAGGTCGAATTTTCCCAGCTGGCAGACCGAAAGGTCGGGGTAGAGCCGCTGGCGTTCCGGCCCGGTGACGAAGCCGCCCTTAGCGTCGCCCTCTCCGACAAAGAAAAAGCCGAGTATCATCGGGCGCATCAGCTTCTGCACAACCTCTTCGGGCGTCAGGTCCTGGTGGAATTCCACCGAGGCGTTGGGGTAGAGGTAGGAGAGCCCGTCGTAGAGGGTCTGCGCGGCGTCGCCGCAGGACTTGGGGCTTATGACGTCCTTGCGCTTGCCGCCCGGGGAGCAGCTGCCCGCGAAGATCAGGAATTTGCCGGGGGCGCAGAAGTCCGTTTCCGGCGCCGCCGCGGGCGCGGCGTTGAACGGGCGGAATTCCGCGCCGGCGGGCGCGGCCGCCAGGGCCGGCAGGAGCATAAGGGCTGCAACAAGCGTTGCGGCGCGGGAAGGGGTTCGTCGACCGAGTTGCATTCCCAAATTATATAATACTACGGGTAAAGGACAGCGGGGCAAGGATATATGGAAGACAAAGAACCAGAGCCGATGGACGACCTCCGGGATTTCCTGGAGAAGAAGGTCAAAGAAGCGCAGGACAAGCCGCCTGCACCGCCTCCGCCGCCGGCCGAACCTTTTTCCAGGCGCCACCCGCGCCTGGTGCTGGCCCTGCAGCTGGGCGTAATAGCGGCGGCGGCCGTTTACGTCTACTCCGCGCTGCCCGCCATCCGCGGCGCGGCGCAGGGGCCGCAGCAGCTGCGCCTGGGCGCCTACGGCGCGGACCGGGGAACAGAGCAGTGCATAGGCAACCTCTGGAAGACGGCGGCCGGCATGGAAACCTCCGGGAATCCCTCCTGCCCGGTCTGCGGCCTGCCTTACAAGACCGACGGGGGGAAGATAGCCTGCCCCGCCCCTGACAAGCACGGGCTGACCGAACTTTACTTCCAGCCGCGCACAGGCGTGGTAGCCAGGGGGCCGCAATGAACCGCCGCGCCTTCGTGCTGATAGAGCTGCTGGTAGTAATGGCCATCATCTCCGTGCTGGGCGCCATGTTCGCCCCGAAAATACTCAGCGCGATAAACAAGTCCAAGGCCGCGCAGTGCCTCTCCAACCGCTACAGCGTGGAGCAGGCCGAGGCGCGCTACCGCCTAGACCACGACGGCAAGCCTTCGCCCTCAGTGACCGCGCTGAAAGAGGGGGCCTACCTGGACCGGGTGCCCTACTGCACGGCCGGCGGCTTCTATGTCTGGGTTTCCACCTCTTCGCCCCAGGTAGGCTGCAGCGTGCACTACTGGCCTTACGAAACCGCCTCGGGCAGCGCGGCGCTGTTCTCGTCGGAGTTCAACTCCATGAACATGCTCAAGGTGCTCTCGGGGCACTGGGTCATAGCGGGGGAGATACTTAAGGGCTGGTCCACCAAAAGCGAGGCGCAGCTCTCCTTCGGCGACAACAGCTGGACCGACTACAGCATTAAACTGAACGCCACCCTCAGCGCGGGGAACGGCTACGGCGTGTATTACAGGGCGGACGGCAAGCAGGACATCTCCGGCTACGCCTTCCAATTTGACGCGGCCCTCGGGGCCTTCACGGTGCGCAAAGTGGTCAACGGGGTAGAGGGAGCGCCGCTGGGCACGGCGCCAATTCCCGCCGGCTTTCCCGTTTACGACACCCAGCACCTGGTGGAGGTGTCGGTATCGGGGAACACGCAAACCATCTACGTGGACTCGGTCAAGGTGCTGACGGTAACCGATTCCACTTTCACCTCGGGCAGCGCCGGCCTGCAGACCTGGGGCACCAGCAAGGCGCAATTCGACTCCGTGGCCGTTACCGCGAACTGACAGGCGTGGCTTGCAAAAGAAAAATCCGGCCGCGGCCGGATTTTTCTTTTCAGGAGCAGAGGCTTCAGCCAGGCAGCAGCCTGTCCAGCGCGGCCCTGATCGCCGCGGAAGGCGCAGCGCCGGGCTGCTCCACGGCGAAGAAGCGCCCGGCGTCGCCGGCGTCCACCATGGCGGGATCGAAAGGGACTGAGCCCAGGAAAGGTACGCCCATCTCGCCTGCCGCCTGCGCGCCGCCGCCAGTTTTGAAGAGGGGGATCTCGCCGCTGCAGTGGGGGCAATGAAAGGCGGTCATGTTCTCCAGGATGCCGAGCACCGGTATGCCTACTGTCTTCAGGAAATTTACTGCTTTGCGGGAGTCCAGCAGCGCCACGCCCTGCCCGGTGGTGACCACCACGGCGCCGGTCATCTCAGGGATCAGCTGGCAGATCGTAAGCGGCTCGTCGCCCGTGCCGGGGGGGGCGTCTATCACAAGCGTATCCAGGTCTCCCCATTTTACGTCGGAAAGGAACTGCTTCAGCACGCCGAGCTTCAGCGGTCCGCGCCAGATGACGGGAGTATCGCCCTCTTTCATGATAGAGCCCATGGAGATCATCTTCAAGTTAGGCGCCGCCTCGAGGGGCTCGATCAACTGGCCGTCCGAAGCGTGCGCCTTGCCCTCAACCCCCGTCATGCGCGCCACCGAGGGGCCGTGAATATCGATATCGAGCAGGCCGGTCTTATGCCCCCGCGCCGCCAGCAGCGCGGCGAAGTTCACCGCAATAGTGCTTTTGCCGACCCCGCCCTTGTTGCTCATTACAAGGATCTTGTTCTTTACGCGGGCCATGTTCTCTTTAATCATGGACTCGCGGTGATCTATATGTACCTTGTGCATAGCTTCTCCGTGTAGATGCAATAGCTTTGTGCGCCTGCGGGACGGCCTGGGCACACCTCCGAGAACCCGTTGGGGAGGGGAGGCTCAACCGCTTCCTGCGGTTGAGGGGAACCGCGCTGGGCTATGCCCGTGCCGTATCAGGCGCTATGCGCATCAGACGGCCAACGGTTCCCCGCAGTCCGGGTTCGCGGAGGTGTGCCCAGGTCGGGCCGCCCCAGCACGGCTGCTCTTGCCTTTATAATATAATAATTTTGTTATAATATGAAAAATAACTACCGCAATCGACAGTTCAAGGAGTAAGGCATGAAACCTATTCTTACCGCGGACAAAGCTGTTGAAGACATCAAGGACGGCGCCACCCTCATGGTCGCCGGCTTCATGGGCTGCGGCAACGCGTTCACTCTTATCGACGCGCTGATCCGCAAGGGCACCAAGGAGCTGAACCTCATCACCAGCGACACCGCCTACCCCGACGTAGGCGTAGGCCGCATCATCTGCCAGAACCGCGCCGCCACCCTGACCGCCTCCCACATCGGCACCAACCCGGTCTCCGGCCAGAAAATGAACTCCGGAGAACTCAAGGTCACCCTGGTGCCGCAGGGCACCTTCGCCGAGCGCATCCGCGCCAAGGGCGCGGGCCTGGGCGGCGTGCTCACCCCTACCGGCCGCGGCACCGCCGTGGCGGAAGGGAAACAGACCCTAACCTTAGAGGGCAAAGAATACTTGCTGGAATTGCCGATGAGCGCAGACTTCGCCTTCATAAAAGCCGAAGTAGCCGACAAGTACGGCAACGCCTACCTGCCCGGCGCCACCAAGAACATGGCCGTAGTAATGGCCATGGCCGCCGACCATGTCATACTTGAAGCTGAAAAGATCGTCGAGCCCGGCGAGCTGGACCCGGACAAGGTCACCATCCCCGGCATCTTCATTTCCGCCATAGTGCAGTCCACCCTGCCGGCCGCCAACCTGCAGTTGAAGCCCTAAAGGAGAGCAACATGGACCCCAAAGAACTTAAAAGAGTCAGACTGGTAAAGCGCATAGCGCAGGAATTTCCCGACGGGGCGCTGGTGAACCTGGGGATAGGCATGCCCACGATGGTGGCCAACTACATCCCCGAGGGCCGCACGATACTCCTGCAGTCCGAGAACGGCTTTACCGGCCTCGGCCCGGCGGCGCAGAAAGGCAAGGAAGACCCCCGTATCGTCAACGCCGGCGGCCAGCCCGTGACCATAGTGCCCGGCGGCGCCTTCTTCGACTCGGCCATGTCCTTCGCCATCATCCGCGGCGGCCACGTGGACTACACCGTGCTGGGCGCGCTCGAGGTGGACATGGAAGGCAATCTGGCCAACTACATGATTCCCGGCAAGATGGTGCCCGGCATGGGCGGCGCCATGGACCTGGTGGCCGGCGCCAAGAACGTCATCATAGCCATGGAGCACACCAGCAAGAACGGCGCGCCCAAGATCCTCAAGAAGTGCACCCTGCCGCTCACCGCGGTGGGCGAGGTGGACCTGATAGTGACCGACCTGGCCTTCATCCGCGTCACCAAGAAAGGCCTGGTGCTGGAAGAGATAGCCGAAGACACCACGGTGGAGGAAGTTATAAAAGCCACCGAGGCCCCGCTACATATCGCCGGCAAGCTCGGCAAATTTTAAGGAGATATCATGGCTAACAAAATGGTAATAACCTGCGCGCTGACCGGCGCGGAGACCACCAAGGCCCAGCAGCCCGCCCTCCCGGTAACTCCGGAAGAGCTGGCGGCGGCGGCCGACGAGGCCTGCCGGGCCGGCGCGGCCATCGTCCACCTGCACGCCCGCAACGACGACGGCTCGCCCACGGCCGACCTGAAGGTTTTCAAGAAGGCCATAGACCTCATCCGCGCCAAGAGCGAAGTGGTGATAGAGATCACCACCGGCGGCGCCGTAGGTATGACGCCCGAAGAGCGCATAGCGCCCGTCTCGCTGAAGCCCGACATGGCCTCGCTCGACTGCGGCACCGTCAACTTCGGCGACGAGTACATCGTCAACACCCTGCCCATCATGCGGCAGTTCGCCTCCGAGATGAACAAGTACGGCGTGCACCCCACGCTGGAATGCTTCGACGTCTCCCACGTGCAGTCCTCGCACATCCTCATCAAAGAGGGCCTGATAAAGCCGCCCTACCATTACGGCTTCGTCATGCAGGTGCCGGCCGCGCTGTCGCTCTCCGTAAAGACGCTGAGCTACATGATGGACCAGATGCCCCCCGAGAGCTACTTCACCGTGATGGGCATAGGCCGCGCGCATATCCCCGGCATCTGCGGCGCCATCGCCTCCGGCGGCTTCATCCGCGTGGGCTTCGAAGACAACATTTACTACTCCAAGGGCCGGCTGGCCAAGTCCAACGCCGAGTTCGTGGAGAGGGCCGTGCGTATTTCGCAGGAAGCCGGCCTGGAGATAGCTAAGCCGTCCGACGTAAGACAACTATTCAAGCTGAAATAATCAAGGAGAAAACAATGCCCACACAGACCCAGGTAGAGATAAAAGCCAACGGTAACCCTTTCGGCTCGCACCGCGTGCTGGAACCCAAGGGCGTGCTGCCCCAGCCCGCCCAGCGCGTGGATAACAACATGGACTACATCTACGACAACGAGCTCCTGCTCGAGGTCGAGACCCTCAACATCGACTCCGCCAGCTTCACCCAGATCAAGAAGGAGTGCGGCAACGACGAGGAAAAGATAAAGGCGATGATCACCAAGATCGTCGGCGAGAGGGGCAAGATGCAGAACCCCGTCACCGGCTCGGGCGGCATGTTCCGCGGCAAGGTGCTCAAGATCGGCCCCAAATTGGCCGGCAAGATAGACCTCAAAGAGGGCGACAAGATAGCCAGCCTCGTTTCCCTGTCCCTGACCCCGCTGAAGATCGAGAAGATCCTGGGCATAAAGCCCGGCACCGAGCAGGTGAACGTGGTGGCCAAGGCCATCATCTTCGAGAGCGGCATCTACGCCAAGCTCCCCACCGACATGCCCGAGACCCTGGCCCTGGCCGTGCTCGACGTGGCCGGCGCCCCCGCGCAGACCGCCAAGCTGGTGCGCCCCGGCAATACCGTGGTCATCATCGGCGCGGCCGGCAAGTCCGGAGTGCTGTGCGCCTACGAGGCCCGCAAGCGCGCCGGCATCATGGGCAAGGTCATCGGCATCACCTCCTCCGATTCCGGCCTGGCCAAGATGAAGGAGCAGGGCTTCTGCCACGAGTCCTTCAAGCTCAGCGCCACCGACGCGCTGGAGTGCTACGAGACCATCCGCAAGGTCACCGGCGGCAAGATGGCCGACGTGATCATCAACTGCGTCAACATCCCCAACACCGAGATGGCCTCCATCCTGATGTGCCGCGACGGCG
>MGUI01000008.1 GCA_001799895.1 Elusimicrobia bacterium GWD2_63_28 | reverse complement strand
CGCGCCATCATCGCCGAGTCCGAAGGCGACAAGCAGGCCAAGATCAACCGCGCCGAGGGCGACAAGCAGCAGAACATCGCCCTCTCGGAAGGCGAGAAGATGAAGCGCATCAACGAGGCCGAAGGCCGCGGCCAGGAGATAGAGCGCATAGCCCTGGCCACCGCAAAAGGTATCCGCGAGATCGCCACCGCCATCAACGAGAAAGGCGGCTCCGACGCCGTGAACCTGCGCATCGCCGAGCAGTACCTGGGCGAGTTCGGCAAGCTGGCCAAGACCAACAATACCCTTATCATCCCGGCCGACCTGGGCGACACCGCCGGCATGGTGGCCGCGGTGAGCAAGGTCTTCAGCGCCACCCGGCAGCGCGCGGAGCAGCTGGAAAGGGCCGCCGCCCCGGCGCCCCTCCCCGGCGTCAAGCCCGCCGGCCACCAGTACCCCCCGCTCAAGCAGTAAGGCGCGGCGCCGCAAATAAAAAACCGGGAGACACCTCCCGGTTTTTTATTTATCTGCCCTGGCGGCTATTTGCTTTCGGGCGCTTCACCTAGTTCCTTCAGGGCGGCCTTGAGGGCCTCTTCATGGCGGCGGCTTTCCAGCGGGGCCATCAGGCTGTAGGCGCAGGGCACCACCAGCAGGGTGAGCAGCGTCGAGAACAGCACCCCGCCGATGACCACCAGGGCCATGGGGATGCGCGTCTCGGCGCCGGGCCCGTAACCCAGGGCCGGCGGTATGGCCGCGGCTATGGTGGCGAAGGAAGTCATCAGGATAGGCCGCAGCCTTATGGGGCAGGCCTCCAGCAGCGCCTCGTTGACGCCCAGCCCGCCCTGCCGGCGGCGGTTGTTGGTGAAGTCCACCAGCAATATGGAATTCTTCTTCACTATGCCCATCAGCAGGATCAGGCCTATCATGCTGTAGATGCTCAGCGAATAGCCGCCGAGTTTCAGCGCTATGAAGGCGCCGGTCAGGCTGAACGGCAGCGCCAGCAGCACCGTGAACGGGTGCAGGAAGCTGTTGAACTGCGAAGCCAGGATCATGTAGGCGATGAAGACGCCCAGGATAAGCGCGAAAGTCAGGCTGGAGAAGGATTCCTGGAAGGTCTTGGAAGTGCCCGAAAAGACCACCCGGTAGCCGTCGGGCAGTATCTCTTTGGCCAGGCGCTCCACTTCCTTGAGGGCCTGCTCCTGCGAAGCCCCCTGCGCGACGTTGGCGTAAACGCCTATGGCGCGCTCGCGGTTCTTGCGGGAGATGGTCAGCAGCGTGGTCTTCTGCTCTACTTTGACTACCTCAGAAAGGCGTATCACTTCCCCGCGGTTATTGCGCACCCAGATCTTATTGATGTCTTTCGGGTCGCTGCGGTCACGCCCCAGCAGCTGCACCCGTATGTCGTAGCGCTTGCCGCCGCGCGTGAACTTGCCGGCGCGCACGCCGCCTATCATGGAGTTAACCGCGTCCCCTATCGACGAGACCGAGACCCCGCGGGCCGCCGCCTTCTCGCGGTCGGGCACCACCTGCACCTCGGGCATTCCCTCCTGGTAATCGGTGTCCACGTCCACCATCTTGCCGGAGGCGGTCATCTTCTCCATCAGCTGCCGGCTGAAATCCCCCAGTTTCTCCCAGTCGGGGCCGCGTACGCTGAACTCTACCGGGAAGCCGCGCTGGGCCGTAAAGCCGCCCAGCGACGGGTCCTGGATGGCCACGCGCCGCACGCCCGGGATGGCGTTGAGCGGCTTGCGGGCGTAGCGCATGAATTCCTGCTGCGTCGGGGGTTTCTTAGCCCCCGGCAGCGGCACGCGCTCCGCCGGCGGCTTCATGGCTATCATCAGCATGCCCTGGTTCACCTGGCCGCCGCCGAAGCCGCCGGTATTGGCCATGAAGGTGCGGATATTGGGCTGGGCCATGGCCCATTTCTCGGCCTCTTCCATGGCCTTGGCCGTAACGTCGAGCGGGGTGCCTACCGGCATCTGCACGCGCGCCAGGAAGCGGCTCTGGTCCTGCGCCGGGGAGAATTCCTTGGGGATGAACTTGATGAGCGACATCGAGGCGGCGAAGACCAGCACCGACACTATTATCACGGTCCAGCGGCGCCGCAGCAGGCGGCCCAGCAGGGCGGCGTACGAGAGGCGCGCCCGCTCCATCAGACGGTCCATCGCGCGGCCGATCCACAGCCCTCGCTCCGCGTCCACGAACTGCGAGCAGCGCATCGGCGTCAGCGTCAGCGCCTCCAGCAGCGACAGCATGACCGCGGCCGTCATGGTGACGCCGAACTGGAAGAAGAACTTGCCTATGATGCCCTGCATGAACACCACCGGCAGGAAGATGGCGAGTATGGCTATGGAGGCGGCCATGGCCGGGAAGGTCATCTCCCGCGCGCCCAGGATGGCGGCGCGCACGCGCCCCTCCCCCTTTTCGTTATGGCGCACTATGTTCTCGAGCATCATGATGGCGTCGTCCACCACGATGCCGATGGCCAGCGTCAGGCCCAGCAGGGTGAAGGTGTTGAGCGTAAAGCCCATGAAGTAAAGGATGATGAAAGAGCCGACGACGGAAGTGGGGATCGCCAGCAGCACGTTGACCGTGGAAGACCAGGACCCGAGGAACAGCCAGCAGACCACCGACGTCAGGATGACGGAGAGCACCAGCGTAAAATTCAGCTCGCGGGTAGACTCCTCTATGAAGCGGGTGGAGTCGTTGACTATCTCCAGCCGCATGCCTTCGGGGAGGGTCTTCCTGATCATTTCCAGCTTCGCCTTCACCCGCTTGGCGGTAGCCACCGCGTTGGAGCCGCGCTGCTTGTTGACGCCCAGGCCCACGGCGCGCCTGCCCCAGTTGCGGGTGATGCGGCGGACGTCCGCCAGCCCGTCCTCCACCGTGGCCACGTCGCCGATATGGTAGGTGCGCCAGATGGCCGAGCCGCCGCGCCCGGCTATCACTATGCGCGAGAAGGCCTCGGGCGTGGGGGCTTCGCCCAGCACGCGCACGTTAAGTTCCTTTTTGCCGGTATCGATGTAGCCGGCGGGCTGCTCGGCGTGCTGCGCCGAAATGGCGTTCAGCACGTCGGTGACGGTGAGCTGCGCTCCGTCCATCTTGTCCGAATCCAGCCAGACGCGCAGGGCCGGGTCCACGTAGCCGCCCATGCTGACCTCGCCCACGCCTTCGATGATGCTGAACTGGTCGCGCAGCACGTCGTTGGTGTAGTTCATCAGGTCCTTGACGGGCCTGTCGCCGGAGAGCGCCATCCAGATAATGGGCTGGTCCTCGGGGTTGGTCTTGGTGACCACCGGCGGGTCTATGTCCTTGGGCAGGTTGCGCGCGGCCTGGGAGACCTTGGCCTGCACCTCCTGCATGGCGTCGTCGATGTCGTGCTCCAGCTCGAATTCCAGCGTCACGCGCGCGGAGCCGCGCCGCGACGAGGAGGAGATGTCCTTGATGCCGGCTATCGTCATCACGGCGCTTTCTATCACGTCCGTGACCTGCGTCTCCATCACCTCGGGCGCCGCGCCCTCCAGGGAAACGCTGATGTTGACCACCGGGTAGTCCACGTCGGGCAGCTGGCTGATTCCCATGCGGTTGAAACTGATCGCGCCGAAGGAGATCAGGCCCAGCATCAGCATCCAGGCGAAAACGGGGCGCTTAATGGAAAGGTCGGATAAGGTCATTTAAGTTCGGCTCCCGCGGCGGTTTCAAGCTTGATCAGCGCCAGGCTGGTGCGCGCCTGCGCCTGGGAAAGGGCCAGGCGCGTCTGCTGCGCCGTGTTCAGCGCGTTCAGCACGTCGAGGTTGGTCACCAGTCCCAGCTTGTAGTCTTCCTGCTGGTAGCGGGCGTTCTCGTCGGCCAGGGCCAGGGCCTCGGCCAGGCTGTCCGCCTGCTTCAGCGAGTAATCGTATTCTTCGAACGCGGCGCTGACTTCGGACAGGGCCTGCCGCTGCGCCAGGTCCAGGGCGATCTCGGCTCCGCGCCGCGCGGAGTAGGCCGCTTCTTTTTTCCCCTGCAGCAGGCCCCCGGTATAGAGAGGCACATTAAGGAAAGCGCCGGCGTCCCAGCGGTTGACCGGGTCGGGCATGGGGCTGCGGAGCACGTAATAGTTGGCGGCCAGGCTGACCGATGGCCATTGCCCCCGGTCCTGTATCTCCGCCTGCCAGGAGGCGGACCGCACCGCCAGGCGCCTGGCCTGTATGTCCGGGCGCGCGAGGGCCAGGTCCAGGTAGCGCTTCAGGTCCGCCCTGGCGTGCAGCTCTATGGCGGCCGGGGCGAGGTCGGCGGAAAGGCCCGTGATGAATTTAAGCGCCTGCTGCGCCAGCCTTTCGTCGGACAGCGCGGCCAGGCGGCTGGCCTTGTCCTGCGCCAGCTGAGAGCGGGCCGAAACCACTTCGCCGCGGCGGGAGCGGCCGATGGCCGCCCGGGTTTCCAGCTCGGCGATGCGCCTGCCGGTCACCTCCAGCTGTCCTCCCCGGATAAAAACCTCCCGCTGGGCGGCCAGCAGGTTCAGGTAGGCCTGGGCCGCGGAAAGATACAGCTGCTGCCGCGCGCGCTCCAGGTCCAGGCGCGCCGCGCCCGTCCTTGAGGAGGCGGCCTTGGCCGCGAGATAGTCGCGCATGCCGGAGAAAAGGCCGTAGCTGCCGGAGAAATATCCCCGGGAGGCGGCGTCGGCGTTCTGCTGCTTCGACAGCGAGGCGTTGAAATCGAATGAGGGTCGGAAAGCCGCGCCCAGCTGCCGCTCGGCGGCGTCCAGCTGTGCCACGCCCTCGGCCTGGGCCGCCAGCTGTTCGCTGCGGCCCAGCGCCAGGGTGTAGACCTCCGGCATGGAAACCGCCCGCATGGCGGCGGTGGACAGTTCCTGCGCACCCCCTGGCTGCGCGAGCGTGAGGAATGACAGTAAAAGCAGGGAATTCATCCTGATATTTTACTAAATAGCGGGGGAACGGGCGGCGGCTAGCTTTTGATGAGGCTGGAAACTATTTCCGAAGTTTTGGAGAGGTGGTCGAGAAGTATGTATTCCTCGTTATGCTGCGCGGCCCGGGCGCCCACGCCGAAGCTGACCGCGGCTATGCCCTTGGCGTTAAGCGCGTGGGCTTCGCTGGCCGCCGCGGCCTGCGCCGGGGCCGGCTGGAGCCCCGCGGCCGCCAGGGCCTCGTCGGCGAGGCGGAGCACTTCGGAGCCGGGGAGATGCCGGTAGGGCTGGTAGTCCCAGGACCACTTGAAGGCGGAGGCGCCCCCGCCAGCGGCGGCGGCGGTCTCGAATTCGGCCTTTATGCGGTCCAGGATGGGCTGCGCGCTGGCCGCTTCGGCCGCGCGCACCTGCCCGCGCACCAGCGCCGCCGGCGGCACTATGGCCGTGCCGGCGCCGCCGGCTATGGTGCCTACGTTGGAGGTGGTTTCGGCATCGTGGCGGCCGAACTTCAGGGCCGCTATGGCCCGGGCGGCAATGCTGATAGCGCAGATACCATTCTCGGGCTCGGTCGCCGCGTCGGCGGCCTTGCCCAGGACGTCGGCCGAGAAAACCGCTATGCCCGGGGAGGACGCCGTATAGGCGCCGGGATCCAGCGGGGAATCGAAGACGAAGCCGCAGCGCACGCCGGGCGGCAGGGAGAGGTGTTTCACGCCCGCCATGTTGGTCTTGCCCCGGGTGGTGAAGGCAATGGTAAAAGGCTTGAACTGCGCGTAGGTGTGCACCGCCCGCTCCAGCGCGTACAGGATGGCCGCCATGCCGGCCCGGCTGTCGGCCCCCAGCGGCCCGCCGCCGGAAGAGATCCTGTCGCCCGTCACCGCAGGCTCCGTAGCCGAAGTGTGGCGCATGGTGTCCATGTGCGCCAGCAGCACGAAGTTCCCCCCGCCGCCCACCTGGCAGACCACGTTGCTGGTGTTGGACAGCGCGGCCGCGGCGGAGCCGTCCATCTGGGCCGGGAGGCCGAGGTTCTTCAGGAAGGACGAGACATAATTGGCCACCGGCGCTTCCTTGCCGGGAAGCCCGTCTATGCGCGCCAGCTCCAGGAACAGCTCCGTCAGCCTTCTGCTAGCCATGTTGCTCCTTTATTCGGCCCACTTGCGGACGAGGTTCACGAGGACCTCCGCGGACTTGTTCATGCCGTCGAGCGAAACCCACTCGTAGCGGCCGTGGTAATTGTAGCCGCCGGTAAAGACGTTGGGGGTAGGCAGGCCCATGAAGGAAAGCCTCGCCCCGTCGGTGCCGCCGCGCACCGGCGTCACATGCGGCTGCAGGCCCGCCTGCCGCACCGCGGCCAGCAGCTTGTCCATCACCGCCGGGTGCTTCGCTATGACTTCCTTCATGTTGCGGTACTGCTCCCTGAAAGCGAGTTCGATGGAGGCCAGGGGATACTTCAGCCGCGCGGCGGCCACGATAGCCTCCAGCTGACGCTCCAGGGCCTTCAGCTTCTTCAGGTCGTGCTCGCGGGCGATGCCCGAGATCTCGGCCTTCTCCGTTTCCGCGGTTATGTCGGTGAACATGACAAAGCCTTCCCGCTTCTCGGTGGTCTCGGGCAGCAGGTTCTCGGGCCAGGCCGCCACGATATCGGCGGCGATGCGCGCGGCGTTGGCCATGGCGTTCTTGGCCGTGCCAGGGTGCACGCTCTTGCCGGTGATCTTTATCGTCACGCCGTCGGCGTTGAAAGTCTCGTCCTCCACCTCGCCGGCTATCGCGCCGTCGAAGGTATAGGCGTAATCGGCCCCGAAGGCTTTGACGCCGAAATATTTAACGCCCTGCCCCACTTCCTCGTCGGGGGTGAAGCCTATCTTCAGAACGCCGTGCGGGATCTCCTTATGGCGCAGCAGGTGTTCCGCCGCCGCCATGATTATCGCTATGCCGGCCTTGTTGTCCGCGCCCAGCAGCGTGTCTCCGGAAGCCGTGACGATGTCCTCCCCCCTGCAGGCCGCCAGCTCGGGGCAGTTCTTCGTGTTCAGTATCACTTTGTGCCTGCGGCTGATCACGATGTCGCCGCCCTTCCAGGCTTTGTGCACCTGCGGTTTCACGCCGGCGCCGGAGGCGGCCGGGGAGGTGTCCATGTGGGCCAGCAGGCCGATGACCGGCACGCGCCCCTTTATGGTAGCGGGGATCTCGGCCGTGACATAGCCGTACTTGTCCAGCCTGACTTTCTTCGCGCCTATCGCGCGCAGCTCGCCCGCCAGCAGTTTCGCCAGCGCCAGCTGCTTCTTTGTAGACGGGAAAGTTTCGGACTTTTCGTCGCTCTGCGTGTCGATCTTCGCGTACTTCTCAAAGCGTTTATAGATGGAGTTCTTCAGGTCCATGCGGCCTCCGTGCTGTTAGCGTTAGCTCCGGAAAAAGGATATAATTAAAGTATCCCCCTGTTCAAGGAGCCTGTCAATGTCCATCAGCTTCATGCCCAAAGAAGTCAAATTCTTCGACTATCTTAACCTGCAGGCCGAGAACATCGTCAAGGCCGCCGACTGCTTCAAGCACTCCGTAAAAAAAGGCTCTTTCGACGAGGAGACCGTAAAGAAAATCAAGAATTTCGAACACGAGGGCGACACCCTCTCCCACGAGATCGTGGACATGCTCAACCGCACCTTCATCACCCCGATCGACCGCGAGGACATCTACGCGCTGGCCAACACCCTCGACGACATCGTCGACATGATCAATTCTATGGCCAACCGCATCAAGCTCTACAAGCTCGACACCAACGACGAGCACATGATCATGTTCGCCGACACCATCGACCAGTCCACCCAGGCCCTGGCCAACGCCGTCAAGCACATGCACGACACCAAGCGCGCCCGCCGCGTGCTGGACTACTGCATAGAGGTGAACCGCCTCGAGAACATGGGCGACCAGATCCGCGAAAAAGCCATCGGACGCCTCTTCGAGATTGAAAAAGACCCGATGATGGTGATCAAGTGGAAAGAGATCTACGAGGTGGCGGAATCCACCCTGGACACCTGCGAGCACGTGGCGAAAGTGATAGAAGCCATACTCGTAAAACATGGATAGCGCCCTGCTCGCGGTCATCGGGCTGATAGCCCTGGCCCTGGTCTTCGACTTCCTCAACGGTTTCCACGACGCCGCCAATTCCATAGCCACCATAGTCTCTACCCGCGTGCTCACCCCGCGGCAGGCCGTCATCTGGGCCGCCTTCTTCAACGTGGTGGCCTTTTTCATCTTCGACCACTCCGTGGCCAAGACCATGGGCACGGGCATAGTGGACATCGCCGTGATCGACACCCACGTCATCTTCGGCACGCTGATAGGCGCCTGCGCCTGGAATATCCTCACCTGGTACTTCGGCCTGCCGTCCAGTTCCTCCCACGCGCTGATAGGCGCCCTGGCCGGGGCCGCGGTGGCGAAGTCGGGGTCGACCGACGTCCTGGTGATGTCGGGCATCTACAAGGTCGTCGCTTTCATTGTCATCTCCCCCGTGCTGGGCATGCTGCTCGGGCTTATTTTCGGGGTAGTCGTCTACCGCCTGTTCGCCCGGTCCATCCCCAGCAAGGTGGACCACCTCTTCCGCAAGGGGCAGCTGCTCTCGGCCGCCGCTTACAGCCTCGGGCACGGCGGCAACGACGCGCAGAAGACCATGGGCATCATCGCCGGCCTGCTGGTCAGCGCCGGCTACCTCAGCGGCGGCGCTTCCGGCACGGAATTCGATATACCCAAGTGGGTCGCCGCCCTCTGCTACATCGCCATGGGCCTGGGCACCATGTTCGGCGGCTGGCGCATAGTCAAAACGCTGGGCCATAAGATCTCCAAGCTCAAGCCGGTGGACGGCTTCTGCGCCGAGTCGGGCGCGGCCGCCACCCTCTACCTCGCCAGCGGCATGGGCATCCCGGTCAGCACCACGCATACCATTACCGGCGCCATCATGGGCGTCGGCACTATGAAGCGCTTCAGCGCGGTACGCTGGGGGGTGGCGGGGCAGATCATCTGGGCCTGGATCCTCACCATCCCCGGCTCGGCCCTCATCTCCGCCGTGGTCTACCTGCTCTCCAACGGCCTGTTTAATTAACTGACAGCCATAAAACAGAAGAGCCGCGCTCCTGCGCGGCTCTTCTGTCATACCCGGAGGACTCAGCGCGGTTTTGCCGCGGCGGCCCTGCCGGCCAGCAGGCCGCTGGTCCAGGCCAGGTGCAGGTTATAGCCGCCGGAATCCCCGTCGAGGTCCAGCAGTTCCCCGGTCACGTAAAGCCCCGGGACTTTCTTTGAGGCGAAGCTTACGGGCTCTATCTCGGACAGGGCGCAGCCCCCTGCCGTCACCATCGCGTCCTCGAAGCCCAGCGCCCCCGTTATCTCCAGCCGGAACGACTTGAGCGCCCTGGCCAGCTCTCGCGCGCAGTCAGGCTGGACCGCTGAGCTCCAGGCGATGCCGGCGCGGGCCGCGGCCGCCCGCATAACCTTCTCGTTGAGGATGCCGCAGGCGAAATGGGCAAAGCCCCTGTCGGCGAACGCGGCCGCCCTGGCGTGCAGGAACTTTTCAAGAGCGGCCGGCGTGTAGTCAGGCATGAAGTCAGCCTCGATGCCAACCTCCCCCTTTTGGAGGGCGGCCAGGGCCGCGCGGCTCAGGTCCAGCACCGCCGGCCCGGATACGCCGTAAGCAGTAAAGAGAATCTCGCCCGCCGTCTCCTTGACGGTCTTGCCCCCCGCGCGCAGTTTCAGGGCGGCGTCCAGCCTGACTCCGTCGAGGTCTTTCGGAAGATCTCCGCCGGCCTTCAGCGGCACGATGGCCGGCGAGAGCGGGGACACGGCGTGGCCCAAAGACCTGAGCAGGGCGTAGCCGCCGGTTCCGCCGCCTATCTGCGGGTAGCAGGCGCCGCCGGCCGCCAGGATAAGGCGGGCGCAGCGGAAGACAGTCTTTTCCCCCGCGGCCGCCGTCTTGTCCCACTTGGGCCGCACCTTCACGGCCTCCGCCGAGAAACCGCCGCCGGCCGCGGCCACCGCCGTTACCTCGGTGAGCGTGCGTACCGGGACGCCCCGCAGGTCCAGTTCGTGCAGCAGCACGTTTACCACGTCCTGCGCTTTAAACGACCTGGGGAAGAGACGGCCCTTTTCCCCCTCCGTGCGCAACAGGCCGAGCCCGTCGAAGAAAGAAAGCACTTCGGGAGGAGGCAGGGCCGAGAAGACTTTTTTAAGGAAGCCGGGGTTTGAAGGGTGATAAGAGGCGGCCGTTATGTGCAGGTTGGAAAAATTGCACTTGCCGGAGCCGGTGGACAGGATCTTGCGGCCTGGGACATGGTTCTTTTCAAGCACGAGCACCGACGCGCCGGCCCGCGAGGCTTCCACGGCGGCCGCCAGGCCGGACGCCCCGCCGCCAACGATGATTACGTCGAATTTATTTTCCATGCTAAAAAGAACGCCCGGCGTACCGGGCGTTCCGTTCCCTTCAGAGGCGCGTTAGACCCTGCCGGCGGAGCCGAGCACGGTGGCGTTCTTGTCCATGTACATCTTTATCAGCTCTTCGCGGGCCGGGCCCAGGTACTTGCGCGGGTCGAACTCGGTGGGCTTCTCGGCGAAGACCTTGCGGATCACGGCGGTCATCACCAGGCGGCCGTCGGAGTCGATGTTGATCTTGCAGACGGCGGACTTGGCCGCGCGGCGCAGCTGCTCGGCGGACACGCCCACGGCGTTCTCCATCTTGCCGCCGTACTTGTTGATCATGTCGATATATTCGTTGAGCACCGAGGAGGCGCCGTGCAGCACGATCGGGAACCCGGGGATGCGCTTCTCGCACTCCTCGAGGATGTCGAAGCGCAGCGGCGGAGCGCTCTCGCCGGGCTTGACCTTGAATTTGAAGGCGCCGTGGCTGGTGCCGATGGAGATCGCGAGCGAGTCCACGCCGGTCTTCTTCACGAAATCCTCGACCTGCGCGGGGTCGGTATAGTTGGAGTGTTCGTGGGAGACCTCGTCCTCGATGCCGGCCAGCACGCCCAGCTCGCCCTCGACGGTAACGTCGTACTTGTGGGCGTATTCCACGACTTCCTTGGTGATCTCCACGTTCTTCTCGTAGGGGTGGTGGGAGGCGTCTATCATGACGGAGGAGAAACCGTTGTCGATGCAGCTCTTGCATAGCTCGACGGTATCGCCGTGGTCGAGGTGCAGGGCCACCGGCACGGGGCCTTCCTTGAATTCCTTGATCATTTCCATCGCGCCGCGGCCCATCCAGCGCAGCAGCGTGGCGTTGGCGTAATCGCGCGCGCCCTTGGAGAGCTGGAGGATCACCGGCGAGCGGGAGCGGCAGCAGGCGGTCAGGATGGCCTGGAGCTGCTCCATGTTGTTGAAATTGTAGGCGGGCACGGCGTAGCCGTCCTTCATGGCGTTCTTGAACATCTCGCGGGTGTTGACGAAACCGAGCTCTTTGTATGATACGGGCATGTTGTCCTCCGGTCTGAAATCGCTGCACTTTCATTATATTAATTAAAAGGCGGGGGCAAAAGTTACTTTCCCCCCCCGGAATTTGGTAAAATAGATTATTCGGCCTTGCTCAACGGGGTAAAACTGCGCGGGGGGCACGGGTCTGGGAATAAAACGGGGACAACGGAGGGACTATGCAGCAACAGGAAAAACCGTATCTTACTGGCAGGGCCTTTTTGTTCAGCATACACAAGGGCGAGGACCTGCTGCAGGCTATCCAATATTTTTGCCACCACCACCAGGTGCGCTGCGGCCTGATCAACGCCATCGGCGCGGTCGAGCGCGCCACTTTCAGCGTCTACGACCAGAAGGCTAAGAAGTACAACAAGATCAACCTGGAAAAAGAGCTCGAGATCCTCTCGCTCTCCGGCAATGTCAGCCTCTTCGACGACAAGCCGATGGTTCACTCGCACGTGATGTTCTCCGACGCCGAGGGCAAGGCCTTCGGCGGCCACCTCGTGATGGGCACCCGCGTCTTCAGCGCCGAGGTCTTCATACAGGAGCTGACGGGCGACATCAAGGTGCGCAAGCTGGAGAAGGCCACGCAGCTGCCGCTCTGGGCCAACCCGGTCTGCCTGAAGTGACGATGTCCGAACACCCGGAAAAGCCGCAGAAAGATGGAGGCGCTAATACGCCTCCATCTTCATTCCGGGCCGGTTTCGTGCCGATCACCGGCCTCCCCAACGCCGGCAAGTCCACGCTGATGAACGCCCTGTGCGGCACGCGCCTCTCCATCATCTCGGAGAAGCCGCAGACCACCCGCAACAATATCCTGGGCATACTCAACGGCCTCAACTACCAGGCCGTCTTCGTCGACACCCCCGGCTTCCTCAAGGGGCGCAACATGTTCGAGCGCAGCATGGTCAACGCCATCAAGCGCGCCGCGGCCGAGGAAGGGGACCTCTGCATCCTCATCGTGGAGCCCGGCCTGCCGCCCGGAGACAAGGTGCCGCTGTTCGAACAGCTCAAGATGGTCCGCTGCCCGCTTTTCCTCGTCGTCAACAAGCTGGACAAGGAAAATACCCCGGACAGGGCCCAGGCCGCCACGGATTTCTATTCCAAGCTGCTGCCGATCAGCCAGGTTTTCCTCATCTCGGCCATCACCGGCGGCGGGCTCAAAGAACTGCGCACGGCCCTGAAGGCCGCGCTGCCCGAGCACCCCCCCTACTACCCGCCGGACCAGCTGACCGACCGCTGGGAAAAATTCTACGCCGCGGAGATCATAAGGGAACAGATCTTCAAGCAGTATAGCCAGGAGATCCCCTACGCCTGCGCCGTGGAGATAGAGGTTTTCAGGGAGATGCCCGGCGAGGACGACCAGATCCTGGCGGCCGTGCACGTGGCGCGCGCCACCCAGAAACCTATCCTCATCGGCAAGGGCGGCTCGGCCATCGCGCGCCTGCGCGAGGCTTCGGCCAAAGCAATCGGTTCCTTCCTCCACCGCCCGGTCGAGCTGCACCTCACCGTAAAAGTCACGCCGGGCTGGCAGGATAACCCGGCCTTCCTCAAAGAGATCGGTTTTTATGACAAGAAGTGAGGAGCCGGCGCTGGTCTATTCGCTGGCGGCCTACTTCGGAGCCTCGCTGCTGGCCACCGCCCTGCTCCTGCTGCTGTCGCTGGCGGCCGTGAAAGCAGCTTTCGCGCTGGCCCTCTTCGCCCTGGGCCCCGCGCAAATCTACTGGCTCAAACCCCTCATCTACGATTCGGCCGGCTTCGCGCTGGCCTCGGCGGGCACCGCGGCCGCCCAGTATTACCTGGCCAGCCTGCTTTCCCTCTCCGTGGACGAGCGTCCCTTCCTGGCCGTCATGGTCTCTTTTTGCGCCCTCTTCTGCGGGCTCTTCTTCTGGCGCGGCGCGCTGCATTCCAGCCTGGGCACCTACGGCTTCTCCGGCCTGGCCGTAACGCTGGCCGCCCTCCTGGGCGGCCTGGAAGCCGTGTACCAGCAGCCGCGGGAGAACCCGTGGCCGCCGTCAGCCGCCTCCTATTTCAGGTAATTTACTCCCAAACCCCGGGGATCTTCTGACCGCAGGGGCAGGCGCCCCCCCGGCCCAGCAGACTGGAACTCACGTTAAAACCGTCCCGTTTGATCACATCCTTCCCACAGGCCGGGCAGACCGTATTCTGGCCGCGCGCGCCGCGCACATTGCCGCAATAGACGTAGCGCAGGCCCCGGGCGCGGGCTATTTCCCTGGCGCGGTACAGGGCCTCCGCCGTGGTAGGCGGGACGTCCGTCATCAGGTGGTCAGGGTGGAAAGCCGTCAGATGCCAGGGGATGTCGCGTGAGATCCCGGAGAGAAAAGCGCCCAGCGCGCCGATCTCGGAATCCGAATCGTTGAAGCCGGGGATCAGCAGCGTCACGACCTCCAGCCAGAAACCGGCCTCCTTTATCAGCCTTATCCCGTCGAGGACCCTGTCCAGCCTGGCGCCGCAGACCCTGGAGTAATTATCCGGGTTGAAGGTTTTCAGGTCCACCTTCCACAGGTCCATGACCGGGCGCAGCAGCGCGACTGACTCCGGCGTGGCGTAGCCGTTGGAGACGAAAGCCGAGCGCAGCCCCAGCCGCCTGCCGGCGGCGAATACCGCTGCGGCCCATTCGGCCGTTATCAGCGGCTCATTGTAGGTGGAGACCAGGACCTTGGCCCCGGCCGCGGCGGCGCCCGCGGCGAGCTGCTCCGCGGAAACAGCCTCCGGCGCCCTGCCGGCCGCGGCCGCCACGCCGGAGATCTCCCAGTTCTGGCAGAAGGAACAGCGGAAGTTGCAGCCGAACATGCCGAAAGAAAGGGTGCGGGCCCCCGGCAGCGCGTGGAAGAAAGGTTTTTTTTCTATGGGGTCGGGCGAGGCTCCCGAAACGTAGCCCCAGGGGGCCATGAGCTCTCCCCCCTTGTTGAAGCGCACGCCGCAGATCCCGGTGCCCCCGTCGGGCAGCAGGCAGCGGTGGGCGCAGGCCAGGCAGCGGCAGCGCTCGCCCGTCAGCCCTTCGGACAGCGCGGCGGGACGGGTCAGTTCCGGCAGGAAAGTCATTTTAGTTCTCCGGCAGGCTCTGCTTGGGGGCGATAACCTTGAGGGCGCCGGGCAGGGCAGAGAACTTAAGCTTCCCGTCGTGCGAGAAGAAATCCTCGCCGTCGAGGTGGTACCAGGCGCCGGCGCCGCAGTCCAGTTCTATGACCTTGCCCTTGTAAGTGGAATAGATGCCCGGGTGCTTGTCCAGCGTGCCGCGGAACAGCGCGGGCACCGCCGCCAGCAGCCGCAGCAGCGAGGCCTTCTTTACCGACACCAGGTCGAGGAAGCCGTCGTCGATGTAGGCCCCCGGGGCCATCCTGGCCCCCCCGCCGTACTGCACGCCGTTGAGGACGGCGTTCACCAGGGCTCTCAGTTCCAGCCGGCGGCCGTCCACCAGCGCCGTGACCGGGGAAGGCTTGTAGGAGAGCACGCGCCTGGCCGCGTGCCAGACGTAGGGCAGGATGCCGCGGCGGGAGCTGAGCGAGTTGAAATCGTGGGCCACCTCGGCGTCCAGGCCGACCCCGGCCGCGCAGAAGAACGGGCGGCCGTTGGCCAGGCCGGCGTCGACCGGGCGCGGCGCCCATTTGACCAGCCCCTCCAGGGCCGCGTCGAAATCCAGCGGGATATAGAGGTTGCGGGCGAGGCCGTTGCCCGAGCCGCAGGGCAGTATGCCCAGCGCCGCGGCCTTGCCTATGAGCGGGATGGCGGTCTCGCGGATGGTGCCGTCGCCGCCGGCGGCGACCACCTTGGCGAACCCTCCCAGCACCGCCCTGGCCGAAAGCTCGGAGGCGTGCTCGCGGGCGCGGGTGAATTCTATTTCGAAGCGGAGCTTGCGCCCGGAGAAGAAGCGCTCGATGCGCTCGCGGATGTCGCCGTACTTGCGCCCGGCGTTGGGGTTGATGATGAAGAAATAGGACATCTCACTCCACGGCGCTGAGGCCGGTGGCCCACTCGGCCTTTTGCCCTGTCGGGGTTATGGCCGCCAGCGTGTTGCCCGCGGAGGTCTGGCCTTTGCCGCAGAGGAAGCGCACCCTGTAGACGTAGCCGATGCGCAGGTCGGGACTCTGCTCCAGCACCTTGTCGTCGTCGATGTAAAGATAGTCTATTTTTTTGCCCGGGCCTGTGTAGACCAGGTTGAGCCGCCAGGCGCCGCGGGCTTTCTTGGCGGTTATCATCTGCAGTTCCATCTCCAGCTCGCGCCCCTCGAAATCGGCGGGGCGGGCGAAGAAATTCCCTTCTTCCCCCTTCAGCGCGGCCCCGGCGGCCGGCTTCCCGGCGGGGGTCTCTATCACCAGCTCCTCGGCCGGTTCGGCGCCGTTCTCCTCCGCGGCGGGCGGCGGCGCGGCGGACTCGCGGGGAGGCGCCTCCTCCTGGACGGGGTAAGGTTCGTCCGACAGGTCTTCCCCCTCATCCTTCGCGGCGGGCGCCGGGCGGGGGCCGGCGGGATAAACAGCCCTGTACTGGGGCTGGGCCGCCGGCGGCGCGGAGGGATAAAACTTTTCCTTCAGAATGAAGCCCATGACGATCCCGAGAAAGAACAGCAGCAGGGTATTTATGAACCGCAGGCGGAAAAAGTTCATCCGGGCACCTGCCTGCGGGCCGGGGCTTTCTTAAACTCTCCGGCAACTCTCTCTCCCGGCAGGACCGGAACTTCAGGTGAAGGGCTCATAACTCGATTTTATAATATTTGCCGTATATTGTATATTTACAAGGCCCCCGGAGGACCTATGAAAAAAATTATTCTGGCTTTCGCGCTGTCCTGCTGCCCCCACGCGGCTTACGCCGGGGAGGCCGGCTGCCTGTACAACCTTAAAGGGACCGTGGAAATAAAGGCGGCCGCCGGACAGTGGGCCCCGGCGCTTAAGGGGCGGCCCGTGGCCGAAGGGGATGCCGTGCGGACGGGGAAGGGCGCCTGGTGCGAGATCCTGTTCCGGGACGGCAGCTTCATAAAGATGGACGCGCAGTCTGAAACCGCCGCCGAGGAACTGAAGGCCGGCGCGCAGGAGCGCGTCTTCTCCTTCTCCTTCCTCAGGGGCAGGGCGCTCTGGCTGGCCGGCAAGGTCGCGCCCGGGAAAAAGTCAAAATTCCAGGTGCGCACCCCGTCCGCTGTCTGCGCGGTGCGCGGCACGGATTTTTCCGTTGACGTCTCCACCTCCGGCGAAACCACAGTGGGCCTTTTTGAGGGCAGGCTGGCTGTTTCCGGCGCCGGCGCCGAAAAGGAGCTGGCGGCCGGCAGCGAGGCCTACGCCGCTTCCGCCGGCCTGGCGGTCAGCGGCCGCTTCTCCCGCCTGATGGCGGCGGAGAAGAAGCGCTACGCCAAGGTCAGGAACCGGGCCCAGTCGCTTCGCAAGCGCCTGGCGGAGCGCGAGGATTTTATAGACGACTATATAGGCCGCCAGCGCAAGAAACTCTCCGACTTTGAATCGCGCCGCGAGGAAAAGCTGCGCGGGAAGAAATAGCCCCGACGGGGCCAATGAAAAAGGCCGGGGCTGTCCCCGGCCTTTCCCATCGCTGCTGACGCCTACTGCAGCTCGGCGTCCAGGTCGTAGGAAGAGGTGCGGTTTACCTTTACCGGCTTCTTGGAGTTCTTCATCAGCAGCTGGGAGAGATCGGCCGCGCCGCCCCTGTGCATGGCTACGTCCAGCACCGCCGTACCGCCGCTGAAGGAGCGCACCCACGAGGCGCGCACCGCGGGGATATTGCGCAGCAGTTTGCTGAAATCGCTCAGGTCGTTCATGGTCTTCACGTTGGCCAGGTTGAGCCTGACTATGGAGCGCTCGCGCAGGGCCTTGAGGACTTTTTCCTTGAGCGGCTCAGCGGCTTTCTTGGCCGCGTTTATAAGCGAGGCGCGCGCCGCGGCCGCGTCGTTAAGATCTATGCCTCCGGCGGCTTCCTGCAGCGAGGCCAGCGTCTCCTGCGAACCCTGCTTTACGGCCGAGACCGAGATGCCGGCGCGGTAGGAAACGAAGCCCCCCAGCCCTTCCCTGGTGTTAAAGGAGGTCTGGGCCTCGCCTTTAATGATTATGTCGGCTTTGTCCTTCTCGCCGGTTATGAAGCCGGCCTCTATGAACCTGTTCTTCAGTTCGAGCTCGGCGTAGCTGGTCTGCTGCGGTTTTGAATCGGCGGCTTCGGTTATGTCGAAGCCTATCACCGGGTTGCCGAGCTTCTGCGGCTCGCTTTCCAGCGCGCGCAGCTTGGCCGAAAGGTCTTCCTTGCGCACGTGGGCCCGTATGCGGGTCTTGTAGAAGTCCCCGTCGCGCCACTCTTTGAGGGTCTCGTATTTTTCTATGTAGCCTTCGCTGCGGGAAGTGATGCTGTCGTCTATCAGCACGGCCTTGGAGACCAGCGCGTCCTGGGAGACGTAGACGCCGACCACGAGGGCCAGCGCGTTCTTCATCGCCTCGGCCAGCGCGGTCTTGCGCGCGCCCTCCAGGCCGTCCACCACGGGGGCCATGCCCTCGGCCTCCACCACTTCGGTCTCGAAGGCGGGATTCAGGGAGCTCTTGCGGGTTCCGCCGCAGCCGGCCGCGGCAAAGAGCGCGGCGGCCAGCAGCAGACGGGGCAGGCGGGACGTCATGCGGATATTATTCGGCCAGCTTGATGCCGGCTTCTTTCAGCGCCTTCTTGGGCAGGCGCAGCACCACCACGCAGCCGTCGTCGGAAGTCCACTCGCTGCGCACTACCTGCGCGCCCTTGATGACGGCGTCGATCTTGGTGGCGAGCACCGAGTCGGTCTCTATGGCTTTTTCCACCGTCACGCCGCCTTCCAGGTTGACGCCCTTGACGAAGGAGAGCATGTTGTACTGCCCGTTGACTATAGAGGCGTTGCGGGAGGTGGCCATGCGCTGGGTCTTGTTCTCCAGCGTCTGGTCGGCGGCGCCTATGCCGCGGGCGAAAATATAGTTCTTGGTGATGCCCTCTTCCACCCACTCGCGCTCTATCTCGCCGGTCTTGGCGACAGTGCCCTTGTCAGGGGTGGAACCGCAGCCGGCAACCATCAGCGCCGCCGCGGCGATAAAAAATAACTTTTTCATAGTAGAAACCTCCATTGGTACCCTAAGGCCAATTCTATAAACAATAAGGTAAGGTGTCAATTTAGGAAAGGGTCAGAAACGGTAGCCGAGCATGATGGAGATGACGCTGTTGCGGATGTCCGGGGTGCGGCCGCCGGTGCTCTCGGAGATGGTGACCAGGCTGCGGGTGTACCTGGCCTCCAGGGAGAAGGCTCCGGCGCCGGCCGGGATCTCAACCACCCCCCCCAGCACTATGCCGGGGTCCAGGGTCTTGATATTCTCGGCGGTGTCGGTGGAGGACGAACCTATGGCCCGGGATTCGCTCTGGGCGCTTAGCTTGATGCCGAAGGAAGGTCCTACCAAAATGGCGGGCTTGGCCCCGCTCCGGCTTTCTATGTCAAAGCGCGCGAGCACCGGAATCTCCAGGTAGGTGAGCTTTATCCTCGATTCATAATGAACGCCCAGCACGGAGCTCTTGTAGACGGCGCCCTTGCCGGAGATGAGGAACTCCGGCTGCACCTTGAAATAGCGGTTTACCGGGAAGATCACGTAGCCGCCTATGGCGAAGCCGGCCTTCTGCGCCTTTGTGGAGCCGGCGCCCGGGTCGGCGTCATTGCCGACGAAGTCGGCCAGGTTCAGGCCTGTTTTCAGGCCGGCGACCACCTGGCCCCTGCCGGCGGCGGCGGCCGGCTGCAGGAGGAGCGCAAGGGCTCCCGGCAGCAGCAGCATGGTTTTAAGCGCGCGGTATCTTTGCATAATGGCTCAATAGATCCAGAAGAAATCGGAATCTTTCTTGGGCTTGGCCGCCGGCTTGGCGGGCTCCCTGGAGGACGGCCTGGAAGGCTGCCTCGCGGCCGGCTTGGCCTTGCCCTGGCGGGGCGCCTCTTCGGCGATGCGGTACTGCGGCTTCTTCTTGTACTCGCCGGTGCGCCAGTTGGAGAACTTGTAGGTGAAAGCGACCTGGGAGGTATTGAAGACCTCTCCCCCCATGGTCATGCCGAAGTCGAGGGCGAAATTCTCGTAATGCACGCCCAGCCCGATGGCGGGGCCGGAGTTGTCATCGGCGGCCCTGTAGCCGCCCCTTAAGTGGAAAACTTCCTGGAAGCGGTATTCCAGCCCGCCCCGGATGCTCTTGCAGCTCTCCTGCAGATACATGTCGGCCTCGGCGGTAAGCAGCAGGGACTGCGCCATGACGGTGGGCGGCTGGTACGCCATCCCGACGCGCAGGATGGTGGGCAGCGGCGTGCTTTCCCTGAAATATTTTATGCCGGTGCCGAAATTGGAGATGGAGACGCCGAGGCTCAGGCCCAGGTCGGGCTCGCGCATCAGCCAGCCGCCGTCGAAGGCCAGCGCGGAAGCGGAGTAGGTCTCCAGCAGCTCGGAGCCTATATACTTCACGGAAAGCCCGAGGTACTGCTCTATCTTCGCCTTGTAGCCCTCCAGATCCACCTCGCCGGAATAGACCTTTTCGCCGTAGCTCAGCGTCAGCACGCGGGTGCTCTCGGCGTCCATGCTGACGGAATTCACGTTGCCCAAATTGTCGATCGGGTTGTAGACGAACCTGCCGCTGTCCGAGAAAAGGGCGGAGATGCCGATGACCGGCTTATCGAAGCCGGAGAAGCCCTGCACGGGGAGCGGCAGGCTGAAGGACAGGTGCTGCAGCTTGGAATCGTCGAAGCCCGACAGGTACATGGCCGAGGCTTCCGGCAGGTAGAGCTGGCCCAGCCCGGCCGGGTTGTAATTGGCCGCGTAGGCGTCGTCGGCCACGGCCGCGAAGGCGCCGCCCATGCCCAGGGCGCGGGGGCTCACATCCGTCTTGAGCACCTGCACGCCGGCGGAGCCGGGGCCGCCGGCGAAAGCCGGGGAGAGGCCGCAGCAGGCGGCGGCGAGGACGGCCGCCAGGGCCGCCGCTCTTTTGCTTGGAAATTCTTTGCAGTAGTTCATATAGCCGCCGCCGCCATTATCTGATCACCGCTATCTTGACGACCTTGTCCACACCGGGGCCCTTGGTCTTTACGAAATAGATGCCGCTGGCCGCCTTGCTGCCTTTGGAATTGGTGCCGTCCCACTCCAGCGTGCCCCGGCCGGCGGGAACCGGGCCGTCGTGAACCGTCTTTACCAGCGTGCCGGACTGCGTATAGACCTTCACCGAAAGGCTGCCGGCGGACTGCACTTCGTATTTGATTATCGCGGCACTGCCGTCGCCGATGATATTGTTATAGGCCGTAACTCCGGACCGGTTGGCGGCCAGGTTGAGGGCGTTGGAAACGCCCAGCGAGGTGACGTGGCCGAGGTGGTTGCGGCCGAAGATCTCCAGGTAAACCGTGCCCACGGAGGGATAGCGGGCCGCGAAGCCGGGCTGCAGCCGCACCCGGCTGGAGAGCAGGCGGCGGCCCAGGGCGTCCGTATTAAGGGAACTGGCGTCCAGGGGCGCGGAAAGAGCCATGTAGGAGCCGGCGGCATTGGTAAGCGTCAGCGGTATCGGGGCGTAGTTGTGGTCCCGCAGCTGCGCGTGCTCGAAGACCAGCTCAGCCCCCGAAACGGTAAGGGTCGAAGGCGAAGGCGAGCCGGACATCGGGAAATACGGGAAAGGAACGTCGAAGGAGATCTCGTCGTTGTCGTAGACCGCGGCGTAGATGCGGGCCGTGGCGCTGCCCTGCTCCTCGCGGTTAAGGGCGATAGTGTAAGGGCTTGAAGAGTTGGCTTCCGAATTGCCGTAATACTGGTTGGGTGCTCCCGAGACGACCAGGTAATAGCGCCCCCCGCCGTAAGGAACCTCGTAATTAAGGGTCACGGAGCGTGAAAGCGTGTAGCACAGCCCGGAATCGCTGCAGGCGTTGCCGCCGGTGCCGTAGATGGCGGGGATGGCCTCGGTAATATATTCGCGGTTCGCGTCGAACAGGAACATGGAGAAGGCGTGGTAGATGCCCTCGTCGGAGGTGGACGGCAGGGTCAGCGTGGCGCTGAACCGCCCGGCGGCCAGCGGCAGGGAATAATAGTCCACGTCTCCCACCGGGTAAACAGTGGCGGACAGGGACGCGAGGCTGCTGACGTCCGCCGCGCATTCCGGGCCGTTATTGGTCTCGCAGTAGGAAGTGACTGAGCTGGTCTCATAGGAATCGCCGCCGGGGAAAGAGCCTATGCCGTGGTCGCCGAAGGCCCCCGCGATATTTGTGCGCATGCCGGAGGTGCAGCCGGCGCCGGCCGCCTCCAGCTGGTTGCAGGCGTCCAGCATGGCGTCCTGGAGGTTGTAGAAATTGTCCGGGAAGTAGAACAGCGCCGCGAAGAGCAGCACGTCGGCGGCATCTTGCCCGGCGAACTGGCCGCCGGTCAGCAGGCCGAGGTAACGGGAGCCGTTGGGGTTGCCCAGTTTGTAAAGGGCCTGGGACAGGATCATGCTGTCCTCGTGCACCTCGCCGTACCAGCCGTAGGTGGGGTCGTTCCAGCTGGAGGGCATCCTCCGCAGGCCGGTGGGCTGACCGGAGGCCGAGATGTCGCGCGCCGAGCCTTCCCCAGCGCCCACGAAATTGCCCAGCGTCACCTGGTTGGCGTAGGGGGCGCCGTCGTAGCCCTCTCTCCAGAAGGAGGACAGCGCGAAATAGTCGGAGATGGCTTCGCTGAGGGCGCCGAACTCGCCGAAATTGACTATGGGGTAGATCCTGTCTATGACCAGGTGTATGTATTCGTGGCGCACTATGGTGCCGTCCAGCGCGAAAGAGCGGTACTTGCCGTTGAAGTCCATCATGCCGTCGCCCATGATGATGTGGCCCTTTTCCAGGTCGTAATAGGCGTTCATCATGCCGTTGCAGCCGTTCACGCAGCCGGTCAGCGTATCGGGCGCGCCGTGGGCGTGCACCATCACCGGCACCTGCTCAGTCAGGTCGGCGGCCGCGTTCCCGGAAGTGTTCTTATTGATGGGGTCGAAGTAGCGGCGTATGGCGTTGAGGTGGTAGAAGGCGTTGATCTCGGAAAGGGCGTTGGAGCCGCCGAGGCTGCGGTCCAGGATAATTCCCGCCGTGGTGGTGGACCAGTAGACGGACCCGGTGGTATTGTTGGGGGTGGTGGGCGCGTTGGTCAGGACCAGGTAGCTGGAGATGTCTATGACGAAGCCGTCCGAAGTACCCGATTCGTCCGTCTCGAGGACCACGGAGAAGGCGGGGTTTTCCACCGCGGACCCATAGAAGGGCGAGGTCCTGGTGCCTATATAAGCGCCCACGGTGCCCCCCCCGCTTTTCACATAGACCTCGTCGGCATCGTTGACCGAGCCGTAAACGTCGAGCGAGCCGGCGCTGAAAGAGGTGAAGCGGGGCATCACCTTGGCGAACCTGTGGCCGCTGGCCGTCCAGTTGTCAGGGATGGTGATGGCGTAGGGCGGGTAGCTGGTGGAATTCTCGTAGGGATGGGGCGTCTGCACCGCCGTGGTGACGTATTGCCAAACCCCGGTACCGTTGTCGAAGTGGGCGCTGGCGCCGCGGAAATTATTCACGGCGAAATAGGGGCCCTTCAGCGAAGAGAACACTTTCCCGTCGCCCAGTCCCGGCGCGGGATCGTTGCCGGTGCAGTAATCCCCGTACTGGTTGGTGACCGTGGCGCTGGAATAGCCGCCCGCCCAGAAATACTGGTCGCGCAGGGACTTGCGGACCGGGGGCGTCCAGAGGTCCTCCGTCACGTTCATGCTGGTGGGGCCGCTGTAGGCCGGCAGGGGCGAGACGGCATAGACCGCGCCGGAGGAAGTGCCCTGCGTGGAGTAGGAAGCGTTATTGTTGCAGACGTAGCGGAGATCGTCGTATTTGAACAGGACGGAGCCGTCCAGGGCGTCCACGTAATACACCCAGAGGCCGCCCGAGCGGCCGCGGACCTTCCAGGCCAGCTTCAGCCCGCCCGCCGCCTCGTCGGGATAGATGACCAGTTCGGTCTTTGAAACTTTCAGCTGGCGCCCCAGCTCCGCCGAGGCGGCCATGACCGCCGCCTGCTCGGTGATGCGGGGCGCGGTGTCCAGGGCCAGGCCGGGCTCGAACTTGCCCTGGTAGCCGGAAACCTGGCCGTCGGCGGTGACGTGCACGCGGGCGTAGGAGAACTCCACCGGGATGCCGTCCTTGTACTGCTGGTACTGCAAATGGGTCACGCCAAGGAACTCCCGCTTTAGCGCCAGGCGCAGGGAGCTCGGGTCCACTTTAAGGAGTTCTTTATTGTCTTCAAAGAAGGCGGCGGCGGCCTGCTCGGGGGTGCCGGGGTAGCGCGCCGTGCGGCCTCCGACCAGGGCCTCGGGCAGGGCGGTGCGCGGGTTGTAGCGCACCTTCCAGCCCTTGCCCTGCTTTTTCACGAAGGCACGGAAGGCCTCGCGCGTGGCGGGGGCGGGAGACTTGCGGACCGGGCGCAGCGAATCGGTAAGCGGCGACGGGCCGCGCATGCGGGCCTTGGGGGCGGCGCAAAGGTCCCCGGCGCCGGCCAGGAGCGGGAGGAGTAGAGCGAGCAGCAGGATCTTGGCGTTCTTCATAATTACTTCCGTGAAGCTATCTTCAAAGTCTGCAGCGCCCCGGCCAGTTTAACCCGGGTGTCCTGGTCGTCCAGGGCCTGGGCCAGCAGCGGCAGCGCGTCGTCCGCGGGGAAAGAGGCTATCACGCTGACCGCCTCCAGCCTGATGTCCGCGCTGGCGGCGCTCAGGGCGTCGCGCGCGGTATTGAGGTCGGGGGCGGCCCCGGCCAGCATCAGTCCCTTCTGGGCCGTTATCCTGAGCCGTATGTCGCGCGTCTCGGTCGCCACGGCTGAAAGCTTTTCCTTTACTTTGGGGTCCTTGATGCCGCCCAGCGCGGCCACGGCCTTGAACTTGATAGTGGGGTTCTGGTCCTCCGCCAGTTTGAGCAGTTCGGCGGCGGCCTCTTTCTTCTCGGGCGCGCATTTAAGCGCGTCCAGCGCGGCTATGCGCACCCGCATGGACTGTTCCCCGGCCAGCAGTTTCGCCAGCGGGCCGGAGGCGGCGGAATTGCAGACCCTCGCCAGGACGCTCGCGCCCTGGTAGCGTATGCCCTCGTCCTCGTCGCCCAGCGCCTCGGTGAACTGCGCCAGCTCATCGTCATGGCCCAGGCGGGCCAGTTCGCGGGCGGCGGCGTCGCGGATGGGGCCGTAATTGTCGTTCTTGAGCTTGTAGAGCAGGTCGGAGGCTTTCTCCCCCTTCATCCCGGCGTAGGCCTCCATGGCGTTCTCGCGGATCTTGTTCTGTGAAATTATCTTGAGCTCCACCAGCGGGGTATTGGTAACGGTGATCGGGCCCTGGGCCGGCACGTCGTTGATTATCCCGAGCACGGTCTTCATGCCAGCGGGGCTGCCCAGTTCCCACAGCGCCCGCGCCGCGGCTACGCGCACGTACTTGTCCCGGTCGCCCAGCATGTTGCGCAGCATCCCAGAGGCGGCTTTGTTGCCGGCCTCTCCCAGTATGGAGGCGGCCAGCGCGCGCACGTCGGAATCCTGGCTCTTGAGGTGGTCCACCACGGTCTTCAGGGCTTTGCGGCCCAGCTCGCTTTTAGACAATGACTGAGCCTGCCCGGGCAGGGCAGGCAGGACCAGCAATGCGGCCAGCAGTAAGGCAACCATGTATAAATTCTAATCTATCCTGTTTGCGGTATGGTTAACTTTTGATTACAAAATAGTTACAGGACCGCAGAGCCGCGTAACCGCGTAAAACGTGCCCCCTAGAGGACTCGAACCTCTAACCTACTGCTTCGAAGGCAGGCGCTCTATCCAGTTGAGCTAAGGGGGCTTCCTGTCACGCCCCCCGGATACTGCTGGCGGGGCGGGTTGTGCAAGTATTCATATTATTATAGAATTTATTTCATCGCGGTCATAATTGCGGCAGATTTCATCTGAAATTCCTCAAACAGGTTAAGGAGTTCACCATGGGCGGACATTCTCACTGGGCTGGTATCAAACACAAAAAGGCCATAACCGACGCCAAAAGGGGCAAGGTCTGGACCAAGATCATAAAGGAAATAGCCATCGCGGCCAAAGCCGGCGGCGGAAATCCCGATGACAACCCCCGCCTGCGTTCCGCGATCGCCGATGCCAAGGGAAGCAACATGCCGCTCGAGAACGTCAAGCGCGCCATACGCCGCGGCACGGGCCAGGAACCGGGCGTCACCTATGAGGAAATCGTTTACGAAGGCTACGGTCCCTGCGGCATAGCCATCATCATCAACGTCACCACCGACAGCAAGAACCGCGCCGCCAGCGAGATCCGCAAGATCCTCGACCAGCACGGCGGCAACATGGGCTCCACCGGCAGCGTCGGCTGGATGTTCGAGCAGAAAGGCTACCTCTCCGTAAAGAAAGAGGACGCCAAAGAAGAGGAGCTGATGAACCTGGTGCTCGAGATCGGCGCCGAGGATTTCCGCGCCCCCGAAGGGTCCGAAGAATTCGAGATCATCACCTCCCCGCAGGATTTTGAAGCCGTCAAGACGAAGCTCCTGGAGAAAAAGATACCCCTCTCCTCCTCCGAGATCACCATGCTTCCCAAGAATGAAGTGAACGTGGGCGAGGACAAGGCGGAGCAGGTGCTAAAGCTGATGGACGCGCTGGAAGACCACGAAGACGTCCAGCAGGTTTACTCGAACTTCAACATCCCCGACGCCATCCTCGCGAAGCTGGAGAAGTAAGCCTCCGTGAGGATACTAGGCATAGATCCCGGGCTGGACAGGACCGGCTGGGCCGTGCTTGAAAAGGACGGCGCGGCCCCCCCGCGGCTGCGCGCCTCGGGCCTTATCCACACCCCCGCCGGCGCCCGCCTGGAAAAGCGCCTCTCCGTGATCTACGACGAGCTCGCCGCGGTCCTTAAGGCCCACGCCCCGGAAGAGGCCGCGATAGAGGAAGTCTTTTTCTCCAAAAGGGCGGACACCCAGGCCAATACCACGCACGCCCGCGGCGTGATCCTGCTGGCCTGCGACAAGGCCTGCGTCCCCATCTATCCCTACAATCCCAAAACCATAAAGAAGACCATCTCGGGCAGCGGCTCCGCCGAGAAGCGCCAGATGCAGCGGGTGGTCCAGCTGACCCTCTGCCTGCCCGCGCCGCTGGAACCCGACGATGTGGCCGACGCCGCCGCCGCGGGCCTCTGCCACCTGCGCCTGGCCCCCTTCGCCAAGGCCGTAGCCGCCGCCCGGGAGAAAGCCAAATGCTAGCCTACCTGCGCGGCCGCATTGTGCACAAGGACGCCGAGAGCGCCGTCATAGAAACCAACGGCCTGGGCTACGAGGTTTTTTTCTGCGCGCCTTCCCTGGAGGCGCTGGGGGCGGAGGGCTCTACCGTCGAGGTCTTCCTGGCGGAATCCATCAGCATGTACGGCGGCACCGCGCTCTACGGCTTCCGCTCCAAGGAAGAAAAGCAGCTTTTCGACCTGCTCCGAGACGCCGTACCCAATACCGGCGCGAAGAAAGCCATGGACTACCTGGGCAAGGCCGTAAAGTCCATGGCGGACTTCACCGCCGCCGTGGCGGCCAGGGACTGCAAGCGCCTCACGGCCATCTTCGGCTTTACCGCCAAGACGGCGGACAAGCTGGTCTCGGCCCTCAAGGATAAGCTGCCGCAGGGCTCTTACGCCGCGGGTGCCTTTCCGGCCGCCTCGGGCGCGTACACCCAGGCCATGAACGCCCTCACCGGGCTCGGCTTCAGGGCCGGCGAAGCCAGGGCCGCGCTGGAAGAGGCCGCGGAAGAGGCCGGCAGCGCCGCCTCCGCCGAAACCATCATAAGGCTGGCGCTCAGGCGCCTCTCCCCCAAATAATGCCCAAGAACGACGACCTCCTCGCCGCCCGCCCCGCCTCGCCCGAAGCCGCGCGGCTGGAATCCGCCCTGCGCCCCGCCTCCCTCGACGAGTTCGTGGGTCAGGCCAGGCTGAAGGACAACCTGAAGGTCTTCATCCAGGCCGCCCGCAACCGCAAAGAGCCGCTGGACCACTGCCTTTTCTATTCCCCCCCTGGCCTCGGCAAAACCACGCTGTCCCACATCCTGGCGCGCGAGATGGGCGTCAACATGAAGGTCACCTCCGGCCCGGTGCTCTCCAAGCCGGGCGACCTGGCCGCCATGCTCACCACCGAACTGGCCGAGGGCGACATCCTGTTTATCGACGAGATCCACCGCCTCAACGCCGCGGTAGAGGAAGCCCTCTACCCCGTGATGGAAGATTTCATATTCTTCATCAATACCGGGCAGGGCCCCGGCGCAACCACGCTGAAGCTCGCCGTGCCGCGCTTCACGCTGGTCGGGGCCACCACCCGCAGCGGCCTGCTGACCGGCCCGCTGCGCGACAGGTTCGGGATAGTCTTTAACCTCGGTTTCTACGGAGAGGACGAGATCACGCAGATCCTGGTCCGCTCGGCCGGCATACTGGGCAGCAGGGCGGAGAGGCCCGCCCTGGCGCTGATCGCCCGCCGCTCGCGCGGCACCCCGCGCATAGCCAACCGCCTGCTCAAGCGCGTGCGCGACTTCGCCGACGTTAAGGCCAACGGCGTGATAACCATGGATGTGACCGAGGCCGCCATGGCCTCGCTGGAGATAGACCCGGAGGGGCTCGACAACCTGGACCGCCGCATCCTGCTGGCCATCGCCGAAAAGTTCGGCGGCGGGCCGGTGGGCATCGAGACGCTGGCCGTGGCCGTTTCCGAAGAGCCGGACACCCTCACCGACGTGATAGAGCCGTTCCTGATGCAGGCCGGCTTCCTGAAGCGCACCACCCGCGGCCGCGTGCTGACCGCCAAGGCGGCCGCGCACCTGGGCCTCAAGCTCTCCGCCCAGGCGGAACTTCTTTAATCTGCCAATGAATCTGCTTCCCGCTCTGCTGCTGCTTTATTTCTCCGCGCCCGCCCGGGCCGCCGAGGGCCCGCGCGCCGGAGAGCCGCAGATCAGGGTGGCCATAGCCCGCAATTCCTCCTCGCTCAAGCTTAAAACCTCGGCCAAGATCTACGTCCAGGAAGTAAAGAGCGGCCAGAAGTACCTGCTGCTCGGCGACGCCAATTACGAGGTGCGGCCTTCAGCCGGCGGCATCGCCGTGGCGGGACAGGAACTGTCCTCTCCCATAAAACTGCTGGCCGCCGAGGGCGGCGAACGCATACGCCTGGGCGCGCACCTCTACAAGGGAGACATCGCGCTGCTGGCCAATCCCGAGGGCAAGCTGGACATTGTCGAATACCTTTCGGTCGAGGATTACCTCGCCGGCGTTCTGCCCGCGGAGATGAGCCCCGACTGGCCGCTGGAGGCCCTCAAGGCGCAGGCCGTGGCCTCGCGCACCTACGCGCTGCGCTTCGTCAACCCCGCCAAGGCCTACGACGTGAGCAACGGCGTGGAGATGCAGGTCTATAACGGCACTACCAAGATCAACCCGAGGATCCTCGAGGCCGTCAGCTCCACCCGGGGAGAAGTCCTCAGGTACAAGGGCAAGCTGGTCATGGCCTTCTTCCACGCCTGTTGCGGCGGCCACACGGCCAGCTCTAAATCCGCCTGGGGCGAAAACATACTCAAGCCGCTCTACGGCGTGAAGGACCCGTTCTGCGCGCCGTCGCGCCACTCGCGCTGGGAATACTATATCTCCTCGCACGACCTGCTGAAATTCATACAGTCCCGCAGCTCCACCGCGCTGAAGGTGAAGGGCATGAAGATATACAAGAAAGACCGCTCCGGGCGGGCGGCCTCCTTCAGGATCACGACGGACAAAGGCTACAAGACGGTGCAGGCCACCGACATGCGCAAGCATTTCGGCACCTACGAGTTCCGCAGCACCTTCATTACCTCTATAACCGCGGTGAAAGGCGGCTACCAGCTCACGGGCCGCGGCTGGGGCCACGGCGTTGGCATGTGCCAGGAAGGCGCCAAATACATGGCCAACAAAGGCAGGCCCTACACCAGGATACTCCGCCATTATTATCCGGGCGCGGCCATAGTAGATTATGAGTGAAGAAGCCCTTAAGGAATTCTCGGCCCTTGAAATAGAGCCGCTTATAGCCGACCGCCCGGCCGAGCCGCGCGACTCCTCGCGCCTGCTGACGGTAGCCAGGGACGGCGGTGCCCTGGGGCACCACCGCTTCAGCGATCTGGCGTCACTGCTGGGCCCGGCCGACCTGCTGGTGCTCAACCGCAGCAAGGTCTGGAAGGCCCGCCTCGCCGCCGCCAAGCCCACCGGCGGGAAATCGGAGATACTATTGATGGCCCCCGCCGGGACAGACGGCGCCGTATGGACCGGGCTTTGCCGCAAGATACAGCCGGGGCAGACGCTGATCTGCGCCGGCGGCGCGGCGGCCGAATGCCTGGCGCGCAATCCCGACGGCAGTTACACTTTCCGTTTCTCGGTGCCGGTGGACGAGGCCTACCTGGCCGCCAACGGCGCCGTGCCGCTGCCGCAGTATATCCTCAAGGCACGCCAGCGCCGAGGGGCCGAGGCCCCCGCCGACGAGGAGAAATACCAGACCGTCTACGCCGCCGAGGCGGGATCCATCGCGGCCCATACCGCCGGCTTCCATTTTACGCCGCAGCTCTTCGAGCGGCTGGAGGCGGCCGGGGTAAAGAAAGCTTTCGTCACGCTGCACATCGGCTGGGGCACGTTCAAGCCGGTCCGGGCCGAAGACCCCGCCGCGCATGTGATGATGGAGGAGTCCTGTTCGGTTGACATAGAGACGGCCGCCCTCCTCAACGCCCACCGCGCCGCGGGCGGCCGCGTCATCGCCGTCGGCACCTCTTCCATGCGCACCCTGGAAACCTTTTCCGACGAGAGCGGCCGGGTGCTGGCTGGCAGCGGCCGCGCCGGCCTCTTCATCAAGCCCGGTTATAAATTCAAGGTGGCCGGGGCCTTCATCACCAATCTGCACGTCCCCGACTCCGCCCCCCTCTACATGACCTCCGCCTTCTCCGGCCGCGAGCTCCTCTTCAAAGCCTACACCGAAGCCGTAAAAGAAAAATACCGCTTCTACTCCTACGGCGACTCCATGTTTATATGCTAAAAGCACGGAAAGAGCCGCGAGAGGCCCAGCCTGGGCCAAGCGCAGGGGCAGAGTAGGCCACCGAGATTTAACTCTTCAGTAAGGATTAACATTATGGACCACCACTTCAAAGTACTGCATAAGGATACGGAGACCGCGGCGAGGGCGGCGGTGCTGACCACCAACCGGGGACTGGTGCACACGCCGGTGTTCATGCCGGTGGCCACCCAGGGCACAGTGAAGGCCGTCACCGAGCGCGACCTCGTGGAGATAGGCACCGAGTGCATGCTCTCCAACACCTACCACCTCTACCTGCGCCCCGGCCTGCCCACCTTCGAGAAATTCGGCGGCCTCAACAACTTCATGAAGCACCAGGGCCCCATCCTCACCGACTCCGGCGGCTTCCAGGTCTACAGCCTCAGCCGCCTGCGCAAGATCACCGACAGCGGCGTCCACTTCGCCTCGCATATCGACGGCAGTCCGCATTTCTTCACGCCGGAAAAGGTGATAGATTACCAGGCCTCCATAGGCTCCTCCATCTGGACCTGCCTCGACGTCTGCGTCAAGAACCCCGCCTCCCGCGCCGACGCCCTGGACGCCCTCAAGAAGACCAAGAAGTGGGCAGAGCGCGCAAAAATCCACTTCGACGAAAAGACCCGCCATATCCCGCGCGCCGAGCGGCCGCAACTGTTCGGCATCATACAGGGTTCCATCTACACGGACCTTCGCGCCGAGGCCGCCAAGCATATGGCCGAACTGGGCGTCGACGGCTTCGCGGTCGGCGGCCTGTCCGTCGGCGAGAGCAAGGCCCAGATGATGGAGTCCCTCGGCGCCGTGATGGACAACCTCCCGAAAGACAAGCCCGTCTATTTCATGGGCCTCGGAACCCCGGAGGATATCTGGAACTCGGTGGAGCTGGGCGTGGACATGTTCGACTGCGTGCTGCCTACCCGCAACGCCCGCAACGGCCAGGCGCTGACCTCCGCCGGCAAACTCTATATCAAGAACGCGCCGTTCAAGAACGACGAATCCCCGCTGGACGCCGAGTGCGACTGCATCTGCTGCCGCAACTACAGCAAGGCCTACCTCTCCCACCTCTTCAAGGCGGGCGAGATCCTGGCCAGCCAGCTCATCTCCATCCACAACCTGCGCTTCCTGATCAACCAGACCAAGATCATGCGCCTCGCCATCGCTGGCGGCACCTTCAAGCAGGCCAAGAAATCCTTCATGGATGCCTACCTCTGAAGGGGGACGCTGCTTAGTTTTTGAGTTGTTTGGCGGGACGAGGGCCTTGCCGGTTTTCCGGCATTGGATCAACTCAGTAAAGTGTCAAACAACTCAAAAACTAAGCAGCGTCCCCTAATATAATTAAAATTTGTTAGAATATTTACCGAACTAACCGACGGAGGAACTAATGAACCAGAACGGAGCACTCGTGCAGCTTGTCCCCTTTATAGCAGTAGCCATCATATTCTATTTCCTGCTTATCCGCCCCCAGCAGAAACAGATGAAAGAGACCAAGATGATGCTTGAAGCCCTCAAATCCGGCGACAAGGTCATCACCCGCGGCGGCATCATAGGCGTGATCACCGCCATTAAGCAGGACGAGATCGAAGTCGAGATCGCCAAGGGCGTGAAGACCCTCTTTACCCGCAGCGCCATAGGCGCGGTAGTTAACCCGCAGAAGTAATCAACCAAGGAGCATCGGAAATGAATAAATTACATTGGAAGATAGGAACCGTCCTGGGCCTCCTCATCCTTTCCTTCTGGCTGCTGTACCCCAGCGTGGAATGGTATACCAAGACCGCGGACGAGCGCTCCAAGACCGAGGCCATGCGCATGCGCCCCAAGCGCATCCTCAACCTGGGCCTGGACCTGCGCGGCGGCACCCACCTGCTGCTCGAGCTGGACGTGGAAAAGCTCGAGAAGAAAGAAAAGCTCAATGACGCCATGACCCGCGCCATCGAGATCATCCGCAACCGCGTCGACCAGTACGGCGTCGGCGAAACCCCGATCTCCCGCCAGGGCGAACGCTGGATCTCCGTGGACCTGCCCGGCATCTCCAACACCGCGGAAGCCGAGAACCTCATCGGCAAGACCGCGCTGCTCGAGTTCCGCCTGGTGGACACCTCCAACGAGGCGCAGGCCGTGCTCTCCAAGGTGGACGCCATGAGCGAACCCCCCTTCGACAAGAAAGGCGTGCTGCTCCCCGAAGTCGCCAAGCTCATGCCTAAGAACACCATCCTCCGCAAGGCCGCCCCCGGGCCCGAAGGCGAGAGGGCCCGCTACTACGTCCTTTTCGGCGACGTCCCCGTGACCGGCGCCTACCTGGAGAGCGCCCGCGTGGAGACCGACCAGCAGTTCGGCACCCCCAGCATCGGCTTCACCTTCAACAAGGAAGGCGGCAAGCTGTTCGAGAACTTCACCGGCGCCAACGTGAATAAGTTCCTGGCCATCGTGCTCGACGACGTGGTGCACTCCGCGCCCGTCATAAAGTCCCGCATCGGCGGCGGCTCGGGCGTGATCGAAGGCAGCTTCACCATGGAAGAGGCCCGCAACCTGGCCATCATCCTGCGCGCCGGCGCCCTGCCGGCCCCGGTCAACATCATAGAGAAGCGCGTGGTGGGCCCCGGCCTCGGCGAAGACTCCATAAAGAAAGGCCTCTCGGCCGCCGGCATCGGCTTCATCCTCGTGGTGGCCTTCATGCTGGTCTATTACCGCGCGGGCGGCTTCGTCTCCGACATAGCCCTGGCGCTCAACTTCGTGTTCCTGATCGCCGCCATGAGCTACTTCGGGGCCACGCTGACCCTGCCCGGCATAGCCGGCATGATCCTGTCGCTGGCCATGGCCATCGACGCGAACGTGCTGATACTCGAGCGCATGCGCGAAGAGCTGGTCCTGGGCAAGCCCGTGGCCATGGTCATCCCCGTGTCCTTCGACAAGGCCTGGAGCGCCATCCTGGACTCCAACGTGACCACCTGGATAGCGGCCATCTTCCTGTTCCAGTTCGGCTCGGGCCCGGTCAAGGGCTTCGCCGTCACGCTGACCATCGGTCTGCTGGTCGGTATGTTCACCTCGGTTTTCGTGACCAGGGTCATTTATGAATTCTGGCTCACTTCCAACCCCAAGGAGCTCAGCATATGATGGTATTGATAAAGAAAACCAACATCGACTTCATCGCGAAGCGCCACATCTTCTTCGCCATCTCCGCCCTGCTGATAGGCGCGGGTATCATATCGATGGCCGTGAAGGGCCTGAACCTCGGCCTGGACTTCACGGGCGGCACGCTGCTGCAGCTGCGCTTCGAGAAGCCCGTCTCCACCGCCGACGTCCGCGCCGCGCTGAGCAAGGGCGGCCTGGAGACCACGATACAGAGCTTCTCCGACCGCAACGCCTACCAGATAAAGGTGAAGGGCGCGCAGGACAAGGTGAACGAGATCTCGGACCAGATCATGGCCGCTTTCACGGCCAATCTGCCCGGCAATACCTTCACCGAGGAAAGGCGCGACTACGTGGGCCCCGTGGTGGGCCGCGACCTGGCCAAGAAGGCCCTGTTCGCCATGGTGCTGTCGCTGTTCGGCATCATCGTCTACGTGGCCTTCCGGTTCTCCAACCCCGTCTGGGGCGCGGCCGGCGTGCTGGCCATCTTCCACGACGTGGCGGTTACCGCCGGGGCGCTCTCCATTACCAACAGGGAGATAGACCTGGTGATAGTGGCGGCCCTGCTGACCATAGCCGGCTACTCCATAAACGACACCATCGTCATCTTCGACCGCATGCGCGACAATATCCGCATGTTCCCCAAGATGTCCCTGGGCAAACTGGTCAACACCAGCGTCAACGAAACCCTGTCCCGCACGCTGATCACCAACCTCACCGTGCTGGCCGTGGTAGCCATACTGTTCGTCTTCGGCGGCGAAGTAATAAACAACTTCGCCTTCGCCATGCTGGTGGGCAGCATTTGCGGCACTTACTCCACCATCGCCATCGCCACCCCGCTGGTCTACCAGTGGGAGAACAAGGGCAAGTAACAGCTTAAACAGGAAAGGCGGCTGTGAGAAAGATCAAAAGGTTCAAGATCCCGGTATATTCCTACGAGGTGCTGCGCAAGGCGCGCAAGCACCGTCTTGACCTTGCCGCCATCGGCCTGGCCGACGAGAAGGCCGTGCGCGAGCACGCCTCCGGCCTGGCCGCCGCCCTGGAGCCCGCCGTGGTCTTTGAATACCTTCCCCCGGAAGACGAGGCCGCGGCGCGCATCAACGGGGACTCGAAGCAGCCCGTGACCGTGGGCATCCTCACGCTGGGCAAGAGCTTCGAGGACAAGCTGGCCAACCCGGTTGACGACACGCACGCCCGCCTGGGGCACATAGCGGCCCAGGTCTTCATGCAGACCGCGGTAGGCGTTACGGCCGACCTGGCCGTGCGCGAGGCCGAGCCCGAGGGCTTCGAGTTCGGCCCGGCCGTCTACATCGCCTCAACCCCCGAGCCGGACCTGCCCGCCCAGGAAACCACCGCCGTGCCGCTCTACGAGGGCGAACTCATTAACGCCCTCTGCGCCCGCCTCGAGTCCGCCAAGATAGGAGTCTCTTTCGAGGACGGCGCTTTCACGCCCAAATACTCCGCCATTTTCGCGCTGCCCTGGCTTTCCAAGAAAAAGAAGAAGGCCGCGTCCGCCTCCAAGAAGTAATTCCCCCGATGGGCTACCTGCTGCTCTTAATCTACAGCCTGCTCGCGCCGGTCATAGCGGCCCTCTACGCCGTGTTCTTCCTGCTTTCCCCCCGCCGCGCCCTGATGAAGGGCCTCGGCGGCGAGCTCAGGGAACGGGCGGGGCTTTCACTGCCCTCGCTGCCGGCGCGGCCGGTCTGGCTGCACGCGGCCTCAATGGGCGAAGTGAAAGCCGTTTCAAAGCTGGCCCCGCGGCTGGCGGAACTCTTCAAGGCCCCCCTGCTCTTTACCTCCTCTACCGCGGCCGGCCGGGCCGAAGCCGCCCGCCTTCCGGCGCAAGCCCGCCTGGCCCCCCTGGATTTCTACCCGCTGGCCGCCTCTTTTATAAAGGCCGCCCGCCCCCTGATGCTGGTAATAGTAGAAACCGAGATCTGGCCCGCCACCCTCTACGCGGCCGCCCGCGCCGGCGTGCCGGTCTTCCTGGTGAACGCCCGCATCTCCGGCAGCACCTCCCTCCTCTACCGCGTCCTGGCCCCCCTCTCGAGGCTGGCTTTTTCCGGCGTTAAAGCGGTGCTGGCGCAGTCGGAGCGGGACGCCGCGCTGTTCGCCGCCCTGCCGGGGCTGGCAGGCAAGGTTTCCGTCACCGGCAACCTCAAGCACGACATGCTGGGCGTTTCCGCCGCCGGGCGCGACAGGGTTATAGAATTTATTACAGCCTCAGGCTGGGCGGGCGCCCCGGTATTTACCGCCGGCAGCACGCACCCGGAGGAAGAGCCGGTCATACTGGACGCCTGGCTGCGGGCTAAAGAAAAAGCGCCCGGGCTTAAACTGGTCCTTGTCCCCCGCCACCTGGAGCGGCTCGGCGAGACCGAAGCGCTGCTGGCGGACCGCGGGATAGCCTTTACCCGCTGGTCAGAGGCGGGCAAGGCCCCGGCGGCGGATTGTCTGCTGGCCGACGCCATGGGCCTGCTGCAGGCCTTCTATTCCGAATCGGCAGTTTGTTTCGTGGGAGGCACGCTCGACGACACCGGCGGCCATAATTTACTGGAGCCGGCGCTGTTCTCGCGCCCTGCCATCTTCGGCCCGAATTACAGGAACGCCCGCCGCGCCGGGGAAGCCCTCTTAAAACAGAAAGGCGGCTTCCTCGCGGAAACCGCCTTTCAGATGGCCGAAATACTCGGCCTGCTTCTCACCGACCCCGCCGCCCTGCAGGCCGCGCGGGACAACTCCGCTAAAACCCTCGCCTCCCTCAGGGGCGCCACCGAAAAGACTATACAAGCTATCAGTTCCAACCTTTAACCAACAGACTCAAGGAACCGGGCAGGCGACATTCCCGATATTCGTCAGCAGGCCATTTGTAATGGTAAGGGACCTGCATGTCCCGGTAGCCCCGGTAGAGCTGTACACGATAAATGTGTCGGATACAACTCCCGTAGTGTAGTCCGAGGTTACCTTTCCGGTGGTCCAGGATGTGCCGTTCGTAGTAAGCATTGCCCTGTCCGCGGTTCCGCCTGCCCCGGAGATACCTGTGCCGCCGCGCGCTGCCGCCAGCGTCCCGCTGGTAAGATCGCCTGCGCTGCGCGTAACCAGGTCGGCCAGCGATGACCCGGTCTGGTCAATGGAGGCCCAGGAAACGTTGTTGGTTCCGCTGA
>MGUI01000007.1 GCA_001799895.1 Elusimicrobia bacterium GWD2_63_28 | reverse complement strand
ACGCTGGCGCCGGACGGCTCCACCTGGATGAAGGCGATGAAGAAATTCACCGACGAAGTCTCGCTGAAGACCGAAGGCCGCGTGAAGTTCAAGGTCTACGCCGGCGGCGTCTCCGGAGAGGACAAGGACGTGGTGCGCAAGATGCGCCTGGGCCAGCTGCACGCCGGCGGCTTTACCGGCGTGGGCATAGGCGAGATGGCGCCGGAAGCCCGCCTGCTGGACACCCCTTTCCTCTTCAAGAACGCCGGGGAGATAGACCACGTCTACAAGACGATGGACGCCGATTTCCGCAGGATCTTTGAAAGCCACGGCTACGTGCTGCTGGGCTGGGCCGAGGTCGGCAATGTCAACATCTTCTCCAATATCCCGGTGACCAAGCCCGAAGACCTGCGCAGCGTGAAGATGTGGCTCTGGGAAGGCGACCCCATAGCGGAGTCCACCTTCGAGGCGCTCAACATCAAGCCTATCCCGCTCTCCATCACCGACGTCATGACCTCGCTGCAGACCGGCATGATCAACGGCGTCTACGGCTCCCCCCTCTCCGTCATAGCGCTGCAGTGGTTCGCCCGCATGAAGTATGTCTTCTCGCTGCCGCTCACCAACGCCTCCGGCGCGGTGGTGATCTCAAAGAGAATGTTCGACACGCTGAAACCGGAAGACCAGAAGGCCATGCTGGCGCTGGGCGACAAGCATTTCCGCGCCCTGACGCTGCAGAGCCGCAAAGAGAACGAACAGTCGATAGGCATACTTAAAAAGAAAGGCCTGGTCTTCACCGAACCGGCCAGCCCCGCCGTGGTAACCCAGCTGGAGGCGGCCGGCCAGACCGCCCGCCTGTCGCTGGTGGGCAAGCTCTACTCCCGCGAACTGCTGGAGAAGGTGGAAAACGCCCTCAAGGCTTTCCGCGAGCCTAAGAATAAGAAGAAGTAATTTGTATAATTAATAACGGCGATGATGTCCGCCGCCCCGGCCGCCCGGGGAAACCGCCCGCGAGGCCGTCTGAGGCGCATAGCGCTTGTTACGGCACGGCCATAGGCCAGGGCTGATGACCTCTACCCCCTAAAGGTAGAGGTTTTTTATTAGTTGGAGATTTATGGAACCTGATAAAATACCGGTGATAGCGGGGCTGCTGATCTTCGCGGCCAGCGTGCTGAGCCTGCGGCTCGGCCTCTCGGTGGCCATCTTCGAAATACTGCTCGGGGTCGGAGCTGGGCAGCTAGGCCTCCGGGCCGAAGAGTGGATGGTCTATATAGCCGGCTTCGGCGGCATAGTGCTAACCTTCCTCGCCGGCGCCGAGGTGGATGTGAAGCTGCTCAGGGACAATTTCCGCAACGCCGCCATCGTAAGCTTCGCCTCTTTCGCCGCGCCGCTGGCGGCCGGCTTTTTATTCTGCCGCTACCTGGCCGGCTGGAGCCTGCCGGCCTCGCTGATCACCGGCATAGCCCTCTCCGAAACCTCGCTGGCGGTGGTCTACTCGGTGCTGGCCGAAACCGGCCGCTCCGGCACCGCCTCCGGAAAGCTGCTGATGGCCTGCACCTTCCTCACCAACACCCTGACCGCGCTGGCGCTCAGCCTGGTCTTTCTCAAGCCCAATCTCCACACCCTGCTGTTCCTCGCCGTCTCCGGCCTCTTCCTCGCCTTCGCCGGGCGCTTCTCCATGGGCCTCATCCGCAACCCGGCCTTCGCCGGCAAGGTGGCCGAGCCCGAGATAAAGTACATCTTCTTCGTCCTGCTCGCCTTCATCTACCTGGCCGACCTCGGCTCCAGCCAGGCCATCCTGCCGGCCTTTATCTTCGGCCTGCTGATGAGCCGCCACTTCAAGGCGGGGCGCAGCACGGCCGGGGTGAAGACGCGCCTGCGCACCGTGGCCTACGCCTTCATTACCCCCTTCTTCTTCATCGTGGCCGGGCTGAAGGTTTCCCTCGCCGCGCTCTGGGCCGCGCCACTGCTGTTCGCCGGCCTGTTCGCGGCCAAGCAGCTCTCCAAGTTCGCGGGCGTCCATTTCCTGCTGAAGAAGTATTTCCCCTCGGCCGGGATGTACGCCACGCTGCTGATGTCCACCGGCCTCACCTTCGGCCTGATGGCCGTGCTGGCCGGCGTCCGCGCCGGCTATCTCGACGACGCGCAGTATTCCGTGCTGACGGGCGTGCTGATAGCCAGCGCAGTCCTCCCCACCTTCGCGGCCCAGCGCTGGTTCCCGCCGGCGGAAGAGGAAGACCTGCGGTAGCAGGCAATAAAACAGGCCCGGCTGCCCGGGCCTTTTTTACGAAGCGGCAGTTAGAACAACCCGGTTATATTCCCCTCCGCGTCTATGTCCATGCTCTCGGAGGCGGGGTGCTCGGGCAGGCCGGGCATGCGCATGATGTCTCCGGTTATCGGGATAATAAAACCGGCGCCCGCGGCTATCTCGATTTCGCGCACCGTAACCACGAAATCCTTGGGCCGCCCTATCAGGTCGGGGTTGTCCGACAGGGACTTCTGCGTCTTGGCGATGCAGACCGGCAGCTTGTCCAGGCCCAGGTGGGCGATCTTCTCCAGGTCCTTTTTAGCCTTGGGCGTATAGTCTATGTGCCTGGCGCCGTACATCTTGGAGGCGATGGCCTCTATTTTCTTCTCTACGGGCCACTCCCATTCATAGACCGGCTTGAAGCCGCAGGTGGCCCTGCCCTCCACAGCTTTTGCCACCAGCTCCGCCAGCTCCAGCGCGCCGGCGCCGCCCTGCCCCCAGACGTCGGCCACCGCCACCGGCACGCCGAGCTCGGCGCATTTGGCCTTCACCACGGCAATCTCCTCGTCGGTATCGGAGGTGAATTTATTCAGCGCTATGACCGGTGAGAGCTCGAACTGCTTCATGTTCTCCACATGCTTCTCGAGATTCTCCAGGCCCTTCTTCACGGCGGCCGGGTCGGGCCTGCCGAGCTCCTTGAGTCCCACGCCGCCGTGGTACTTGAGGGCCCTTATGGTGGCCACCAGCACGGCAGCGCTCGGGCAGAGCCCGGCGTAGCGGCACTTGATATCCAGGAACTTCTCGGCGCCGAGCTCGAAGGCGAAGCCGGCCTCGGTGACGACATAGTCCGACAGGGAAAGTCCCAGGCGGGTGGCGATGATGGAGTTGCAGCCGTGGGCGATGTTGGCGAAAGGCCCGCCGTGGATGATGGCCGGCGTGCCCTCGGAGGTCTGCACCAGGTTCGGCATCAGCGCGTCTTTCAGCAGGGCGGCCATGGCGCCGTTGGCCTTCAGGTCCCGGGCATAGACCGGCTTGCGGTCGTAGGTGTAACCGACGAAGATGTTGCCCAGTTTCTCCTTGAGGTGCTGCAGGTCGTTAGAAAGACAGAAGATGGCCATCACCTCGGAAGCGGCCACGATGTCGAAGCCGGTCTCGCGGGGCACGCCGCTCATGGTGCCGCCGAGGCCTACAATGATCTTCCTGAGCGAGCGGTCGTTCATGTCCATCACCCGCTTCCAGGTAACGGTGCGCGGGTCCAGGCCCAGGTTGCTTTTCTTGTTCTGCACATTGTTGTCTATAAGCGCCGCCAGCAGGTTATGCGCTTTTTCGATGGCGGCGAAGTCCCCGGTAAAATGCAGGTTGATGTCCTCCATGGGCAGCACCTGCGACCAGCCGCCGCCCGTGGCGCCGCCCTTGATGCCGAACACCGGGCCCATGGACGGCTCGCGCAGCACCACCGTGGTCTTGCGCCCGATCTTATTGAGCCCCAGCGTAAGGCCGATGGACACCGTGGTCTTGCCTTCGCCGGCGGGCGTGGGGGAGATGGCGGATACGAGTATGAGCTTGCTCTTTTTAGCCTTCTCCAGGTCTATCAGCTTCAGCGGCAGCTTGGCCTTGTACTTGCCGTAGAGCGACAGGTCGTCCTCGGCCACGCCGAGCTTGGCGGCTATGTCCTTAACGGGCTCGAGCTTTATGGTCCTCGCTATCTCTATGTCTGTAGGCATATTCCCATCCCCTTTTACCGCGTTGCTGAAAATTATTCCGGCAGGCGCACCGCGCCTATGCCGAGGCTGACCTGCGCCGGATCGGCTATATATTCGCTGCGCGCGCCCGGCAGCGGGTATTCCTTCCAGAAGCGGCTGACTTCCACGCCGTCCTGTGTATAGCCGGGCTGTATGTCGTGGAAAGCTATGACGCCGCCCGGCTTCACGAAGCCGGAATAAAGCTCGTAGTCCGCCTTCACCCCGTCGTAGGTATGGTCGCCGTCTATGAAGAGCAGGTCCAGTTTCCTGCCGCCCAGCGCCTGCCTGAAAAGCTCCAGCGAGGCGGGCGCCTTTGAATCCCCGTCTATCAGCCGCAGTTCCTGCCCGGGCCCGCGCAGGGCCTCCAGCAGGGGCCGGCGCCAGAAACCCTTGTTAAGGAAAGGGAACTCGCCGGCCCAGCTGCCGCCGGGCAGGTCCAGGCTGATGATCAAAGCGTCCGGGGCGGCGGCCCGGCAGAGCAGCGCCAGCGTGCCGCCCTGAGCGCGGCCTATCTCGGCCGCGGTCCTGGGCGCTTCCGGCAGCGAGGCCAGGAAGGCCATGATCTCGGCGCGGTGCTGCAGCGCCCCCGCCAGCCTGGAGCCCCGGCCGAATACAAAGTCCGCGGTTTCCGCCAGGCTTCCGGAGGAGAGGGCCCTGAGCCTGTGCAGGCAATAGAGATAATAAGCGGGGAGGATCACCAGCGCGGCCGACACGGCCAGCGCGGCGGCGCCCCAGAGGATGAAGACGATAGCGTAGAAGCTCATGCCCGGCGCCCCCCCTTTTTCTTCGCGGCGGCCTCTTCTTCCAGTTTCTTCAGGGTTGCCGCCATGTCGTTAAAAGCGGGGGGCAGCCGCGCCGCCTTGCCCCGCGGCACCGGCGTAGTCAGCCCGCCGCGGCTCATGCAGCGTCGGCAGATCTCGAAGATCCACTTCCCGCGCGTTATCTTGCGGCGGGCCAGTACGAAGGCGGGGGCCTCCCAGATCTCGTAGAAATCCTTCTCCAGCACATTGCCGAAGACGTAGGAGGAAGTGCAGTCGTTGTTGCAAAGCAGCACATTGCCCAGGCAGTCCACGCAGGCCGACTCTATATCGCAGCAGCTGAGGAAAGGCCGCCGGTGCACGTCGGCCAGGCCGCCCTTGTTGTTGAGCAGCCCCACGTCGTTGCCGGGCAGGTACTGGCTGTAATAATCCACCAGCCCCACGCAGTCCGGCCCGGGACAGTCCCGCTTGATCTTTTCCAGGGTGCCGGCAAGGGCCTCGCCGGGTTCCGGCGAATGCAGGGAAATAAACATGACGTCCAGCCCGGCCGCCCTGAGGCTGAGGAAGCGCTCCACGGTCAGCAGGTCGCCGTTGGTGAAAACCACCAGCCGGGCTGCCGGCGCGGCCGCCTTGGCCTCGGCCAGCAGGCTGCCCAGCCTGTCGTCGGCGAGGGACTCGCCGTAGAGGCTGAAGAAGATGTCCCCGGCGTAGCCGCGCGCCCCCAGCGAGGAGACAGCGCGGGTGAAAATTTCCCGGGACATCTTCAGCGGCGGGATGGCCATGTTGGAATGCGGCGGGCAGTAGGGGCAATTGCGGGTGCAGGCGGTGGTGGTCTCCAGCGCTACGGCCCGTATCTTCAGCGGGTCGAGCAGGAACGGGAAGAGCCGCCGCGAGAGGTCCCGCAGGCGCAGCGTGACGCCGTTGAGCCGCAGTACCCAGCTGAGTTTTTTAGCAGTGGCCATCGGGAATTTTGCCGCGAGGAAAGAAAAAGGACAGGCCGCGCGGGGCGGCCTGTCCTCTTGCGCCCTTAAGCCTGCGCGCCGCCGGCGGGCTGGGTGCTGTCCACGAACACGCGGGTGGAGAGCTCCTTGTCCTGCATGAACAGGCCTTCTTTGGAGTCGCCGATGAGCTTGAGCTTCTCGGCTATCTCGGAGGCGTTGGCTTCCTCTTCCACCTGCTCGTCTATGAACCAGTTGAGCATGCTGGCCGTGGCGTGGTCGCGCTCCGCCATGGCTATGTCCATGATATTGTTGATCAGCGCGGAGACCTTCTGCTCGTGCTCGTAGGCGGCCTCGAACATCTCGAGGGGGGCCTTCCAGTCGGTGCGCACGCCCTCTATGGCGGGCAGCACGGGGTGCCCGCCGCGCTCCAGCACGAACTTGTAGAACTTCATCGCGTGGGTCATCTCTTCCTGCGCCTGCACGTAGAACCAGTTGGCCATGCCTTTCAGGTTGAGCTCGGCGCACTTGGCCGACATGCCCAGGTAGAGGTAGGCCGAATAGATCTCGGCGTTGACCTGCTTGTTGATAGCCTCTTCGACTTTTTTATTTATTTTCATGCTGCCTCCCGGCTTTAAATGTATAAGGGCCGCCGGCCCGAAACCTACGGTTATGATACAAAAATACCCCCGCCCTTGCGGAGCGGGGCAGGCATTTAGGATAATAAAAATATGCGCCCAGTGTTCAAAGCCGAAGAGTACCTCGTCAAGACCGAGAAGGCGGCCGTCGTTACGCTCATCTTCGCGATGGTGGCGCTGTCCTTCATGCAGGTGCTGCTGCGCCTGATCTTCCACTCCGGCATAGTCTGGCTGGACCCGTTGCTGCGGCACATGGTGCTGTGGGCCGGGCTCATCGGCGCGGCGCTGGCGGCGCGCTACGCGCACCACTTCGCGCTGGAGGCCTTCGTCAAATTCGCCCCCAAATACATGCACCGCCCGCTCGACGTCTTCGCGGCCCTGTTCACCGCGGCGGCCTCGGCCCTGCTGTTCTACGCCTCCTACAAGTTCATCCGCGACGAGTTCGAGGCCGGCTCCGTGGCCTTCTATATCGGTCACTTCGGCGTGAAAGGCGGCTGGGCGGAGATGATCATCCCTATCTCTTTCGCCCTGATCGGGGTCCACACGCTGATAGGCATCTTCCGGCCCAAGGACCACCAGGAGGGCCCGTTCTGATGGGCTTCGTGATAGGCCTGCTGATCGTCCTGCTAGCCTTCCTGGGCTCGCCGGTGTTCACGCTGATAGGCGGCGGCGCCATCTTCCTCTTCGCCGCGGCCGGCATCGACTCCTCCGCCGTCATCGTGGAGATGCTGCGCCTGGCCTCCCTGCCAGCGCTGATCGCCATCCCCCTCTTCACCTTCTCGGGCTACATCCTCGCCGAAAGCAAGGCGCCGCACCGCATGCTGAACCTGGCCGAAGCCATGTTCGGCACCATGCCCGGCGGCCTGGCCATAGTGGCGCTGTTCACCACCGCGCTGTTCACGGCTTTCACCGGCGCCTCCGGCGTCACCATCATCGCGCTGGGCGGCCTGCTCTACCCCATGCTCGAAAAGCAGGGCTACCCCGAGAAGTTCACGCTGGGCCTGCTGACCACCACCGGCAGCCTGGGCCTGCTTTTCCCTCCCAGCCTGCCCATCATCCTTTACGGCATAGTGGCCAAGATAGACATAGACCGCCTGTTCAAGGCCGGCCTGCTGCCGGGCCTGCTGCTGCTGGGCGCGCTGTCGGTCTACGCCTTCTTCACCGCGCGCAAGGCCGGGGTCAAGAATATCCCTTTCTCCAAAGCGGCGCTCAAGAAAGCGGTGCGGGAGATCGCCTGGGAGCTGCCGCTGCCCTTCCTTATAATAGGGGGCATCTACCAGGGCCTGTTCACGGCCAGCGAGGCCGCCTCCGTGATGGCCTTCTATGTCATCATCACTGAAGTCTTCATCTACAAGGACCTGAATTTCTTCCGCGACATCCCCCGCGTGGCCGTGAAGAGCATGCTGCTGGTGGGCGCCATCTTCATGGTGCTGGGTACGGCGCTCGGCTTCACCAATTACCTGATAGACGCCCAGATCCCGGACCAGATCTTCGCCTGGCTGCACACCTACGTCTCCAGCAAGGTCATCTTCCTCATCCTGCTCAACGCCTTCCTGCTCGTCATCAACATGATAGAGATCTTCTCGGCGATCATCATCGTCGTGCCGATCATCGTGCCGGTGGCCTCGCAGTACGGCATAGACCCGGTGCACCTGGGCATCATCTTCCTGCTGAACCTCGAGATCGGCTACATGCTGCCGCCGCTGGGGCTGAACCTCTTCCTCGCCAGCTCGCGCTTCCATAAGAAGCTGCCGACCCTCTACCGGGCTACCGGCCCCTTCCTGCTGATCCTGCTGGCCATGCTGGCCCTGGTCACCTACCTGCCCGGCCTCAGCCTCATCGGCAGCCAGCCCTAGCCGCAAGCCCCAAAGAAAAACCCCCGCGGGGCTAAGCCCTGCGGGGGTTTTTCTTTGTTCGTCCCGGAACGCTTACAGCTCTTTCGCGCCGAGGGCCTTCATCAGGTCGGCGGCGGGAACCGGGGGGTAGGTCATGGTGATGCAGTGCACCGAACCCTGGCCCTGGTTGGAGAGGGCTTTGGAATCGGCGCCGCTGGCCTTGAGGCCGAGGCGCTCGTAAACGGCCAGGGCCTGCGCGTCGGTGGAGCGTCCGAACACGGGCACGATAACGTTATCGTTCATGATCAGCGAGTTCACGTAGGTCTCGTAGGGGCCGGAAGGCTTGGGCAGCATGTGCACGGTAAAGCCCTTGCCCTGCAGGACGTCCTTGTACTGGGGCAGGTCGGTCACCAGCACTTTCTCGCTGATGAAGCGGACGTGCTCGTCGATGTGGCCGATGCCGTCCACGAAGGGCAGGCGGATCATCTGGCGGCAGCCGTACTGGCCGGTGAAGACGCTGTCGGGGATCTGGACGTGCGCGCCGTGGTTGACCATGATGCAGTCGCCGGCGTGGTTGGCCATGTAGTTGCCGCCTTCGAAGTAGTACTGATGCTTCTCGAGGCCGGCGCCGAACATGCGGGCGATCTCGGCGTCGGGCTCGAAGCCGTGGCCGTAAACGGCGTCCACTACCACCAGATTGCCGCCCTTATCCATGGCGGGCACCGGGATGCCGTCGCGGGCCCAGAAGCCCCTGCTGGCCCTGGGGAGGGCTATTACCTTTATGCGGGAGCGGGGCACCACGGTCTCGAAGGTGCGCAGGATGTTTTCCTTGGTGCCGGAATCGTTGTACTCGGTGAAGATGACCAGCGTGGCGCCGGCCGGCAGCTTGCTGGCCATCAGCAGCTTGGCCTGGCGGGAATTGAAGACGAAATCGGCGCTCATGATAAGGTAGCCGGGGGTTTCGTAATCGGCATAGGGGCGGTATTTGCGCTCGACGCGCTCTTCTTCGCCGAAGCCGAGGCCCTTGGACGCCGAGCGGCCCAGGCCGTCGTTGTGGGCGCGCATGGCGCTGCGCTGTTCGGAGGTGTAGCCGTGGGCGGGAACCGCGGCGAAATTGTTTTCCGGCTCGTCGGCCGACAGGGCCGGGGCGGGAGCCTGCGCGCTGAACTCGGGGAAGGCCGCGCCGGCGGAATCGAAGGGCGAGCCGGCGGCGCTGAGCGTTCCGGCGGAGGCGGCCAGTACCGCGGCCGCTGCGATCAAATTAAAAAGTTTTTTCATTTTTTGTCCCTTGGCTGCGCTTGCTTTCATGTTTATATTCTAACAGTAAGGGCGCGGCGCCACATCAGGCTTAAGGCCCAGACCGCCGCGGTAAGAGGACCTAGTGACGGCTGGGGCTAAAGGGACCGGTCTGAGCTTGCCGGGGGTCTTGCCTCCGCGGCCGCAGACGGCTATACTAGATAATCATGAATATAGAGCTAAGCGAAAAACTCAAATCGTTCAAGCCTTTCCTTTTCGAAGAACTTTACCGCAAAGAGCGGGCCGAGAGGGCCAAGGGCAAGGATATCATCAGCCTCGCGGTCGGAGACCCTGACCTCCCCACCGCCGGGCCCATCGTGGACTGCGCCGTGCGCGAAGTGCGCAAAGGCGCCAACCACCGCTACCCGAACACCAAGGGCAACGAGAATTTACGCGGCGAGATCTCCGCCTGGCACAAGCGCAGGCACGGGCTCAGCTTCCACCCCGGCGAAGAGGTCTCTATCCTTATAGGCTCAAAGGAAGGCATAGCGCACCTCCCTTTCGTAGTGATGAACCCGGGGGATTACTGCCTGATCCCCGACCCGACGTATCCCACGTACAGGACCGGCGTCGTACTGTCCGGGGGCCGCATCCACGACGTGCCGCTGGAGGAGAAGAACGGTTTTCTGCCCGACCTGGGCAAACTCCCCCGCAAAGTGGTGGAAAAGACAAAACTGTTTTTCCTGAACTACCCGAACAACCCCACCGGCGCGGACGCAACCCTGGATTTTTACAAAGACCTCGTGAAATGGGCGAAGAAGAACGGCGTGGTCATCGCCCAGGACGCCGCCTACTGCGATATCTATTTCGGCAAGCCCGCGCCGAGCCTGCTGCAGGTGCCCGGCGCGCGCGACGTGGCCGTGGAATTCTACTCTTCGTCCAAGACCTACTGCATGGCCGGCTGGCGCATAGGCTGGGTGGTGGGCAATTCAAAGCTGGTCTGCGCGCTGAACAAGCTCAAGGAGAACATAGACTCCGGGCCTTTCAACGCCATACAGAACGCGGTGGCCTTCGGCCTGAAGCACCACGAAAAGATCGTTCCCCCCATCAGGGCGCATTTCAAGGCGCGCGCCGACCGCTTCTGCTCCGCGCTGGAAGCCGCCGGCTGGCGCTTCAAGCGCCCCGGCGGCAGCTGTTTCGTCTGGGCCAGGCCCCCCGTGGACTGCACTTCGATAGACGCGGTCTACTTCATGCTGGAGAAGGCCGCCATCCTGACCGCGCCCGGCTCCGGCTTCGGCAAGTACGGGGAAGGCTTCGTGCGCTTCTCCCTCACCGAGCCCGACGCCAAACTGGCGCAGGCCGTGCGCAGGCTGAAAGCCCTGGACTGGAGCGCTCTAAAATAGACGGTAATAAGGTACAATAACCCCGTCAGCCTCCCGGCTGGCGGGGGATTATGCGCGGCAAGATACTGCTGGTAGACGACAACGCGGATTTGCGTACCGATTTCAAGCTCTGGTACGAAGATTACGACATAACCGAGGCCGGCAGCGCCCAGGAGGCCCTGGCCATCCTCAAAAAACCCAACGAGCTGCAGCTGGTCATCATGGATGTGCAGATGCCCGGCATGGACGGCCTGACCGCCCTAGACAAAGTGAAGGCGGCCGCGCCTGGTAAAAGCGTCATCATCATGACCGGCTTCAGCACCAAGGATTCGGCCATCCGCGCCCTGAAAGGCAAAGCCGACAATTACATAGAGAAGCCCTTCGAACTTAAGACGATGCGCGAAGCCATAGAGAAGGAGCTGTCGCGCCTCCGCGGGGAGGCGAGCCCCGGCGAGATGGACCTCGACGGGAAGATAGAGCATGTCCGCTGGTTCCTCGAGGGCAACTGCTTCAAGAAGATAACCCTGCAGGACGCCGCGCGCACGGTTTACCTGGCCCCTAAATACCTGAGCCGCGTGTTCAGGGAGCATACCGGCATGGGCTTCAACGAATACAGGCTGAAAGTAAAAATGGCGCAGGCCAAAAAGCTGCTGAAAACCACCGGCGGCAGCGTCAAGCAGATCTCGGCCAAGCTCGGCTACGCCAACGCCGAATCTTTCATCCGGCAATTCGAAAAAATAGCCGGCACCACCCCTTCCTCCTACAGGCGCGCGCAAAAGCGCCGCCCCTGACCACGCCGCACAGCCCCGCAGTGGATAAAAGTCAATAAAACTGGGATTCCGGCAATTGTAAATTCCGGCGCCCGGGCCTATACTATAGTTGCAGGAGGCCGGGCCGGCCAGCAGCCGGAACCGGCGGAAGATAAGGCGGGGTTATGACGATGTATGCTCCCAGCAAGCAGGGTGCGGACTTCGGGACGAAGTCCGCGATGGCGCCGGCAGTATCTCCGGCGCGGGCTCAGTCGCTCCCCGCCGCTAAGCCCGCGCCGGCGTCTGCGCAGCGCCCCGCCAATGCCGCGAGAACCGTGCTGGTGGTGGACGACAACAGGGATTACAGGGAGCTGGTAAAACACCTGCTGATGGTCAACCATTACACTGTCTTGGAGGCCGGCAATGGCCAGGAGGCCATGGAGGTTATAAACAGGCAGGTCCCTGACCTGGTGCTGGTCGACTTCAATATGCCCAAGATGAACGGGTACGAGCTGATACAAGAGATCCGCAGCAACTACGAAACCCGCAAACTGAGGATAATAATGTTCACCGGGGCCACCAACCGGGCCCAGCTGCGCACCCTGAACATGGACATCACGGATTTCCTGGAGAAGCCGGTTTCCAACGCCAAGCTTTTAGACAGCATCTACCGGGCTTTCGGCAGCGTGCCCCAGCAGGCCCCTCACAGGCCGGAGCCTAAACCGGAGCCCAGGCCGGAGCCGAAACAGGAGAGCGTGGAGCTGCCCGAGGAGGTAGAGCTGGAGCCGCCTTCGCTGGCCATAGAGCGCTTTGAAAAAGCCTCGGCGCTGCCGGCCGCGGCGGCGCCGGCGCAGCCGGAAGAGCCGCTGCCACAGGAAGAACTTCCGCCTGAACCTGTGCAGGTTGAGCTGCCTACCGAAGCGCGCCAGCCAGAACCGGTGGCGGAGCCGGAGTCGGGCCCGGAGCTGATCGCCCAGCCGGAACCGCCGGCCCCCGCGCCGGAGCCGGAGCCTGAGGCCGAGGGCGTGGACATGGACGCGATGCTCGGCGAGGACAATGCCGAGCTGGAGATGCTGGAAAGCGGCGGCTTCGGCAAGGATGAGCCCCAGGATAACCAGGGCCTCGAGAACCTCAGCCACGACTCGCCGCTGATACAACGCGTGAACAAGATCCTGATGGCGGCCGTGGAAATGCGGGCCTCGGACATACACATAGAGCCCTTCGAGAACCGCGTCGTGGTGCGCGTCCGCGTGGACGGCGTGCTGCGGCTGCTCACCACGCTCCCGATCTCCATCCACCAGCGGCTTACCGCGCGCATAAAGATCATGAGCAGCCTGGTCATCACCGAGCGCCGCCTGCCGCAGGACGGGCAGTTCCGGGTAGTGATACGCGGCAACAAGATAGAGTTCCGCGTCAGCACGGTGCCCTGCATCAAAGGCGAGAAGATAGTGATGCGCGTGCTGGGCCAGAGCAAGCTCAACAGCGACCTGTCCAAGCTTACCCTCTCCCCGCGCGAACACACCTGCGTGGAAGGCGCGCTAAAAAGCTCCAACGGCCTCATTTTGGTGACCGGGCCCACCGGCAGCGGCAAGACCACCACCCTCTACACGATGATCAACGTGCTGAACAAGCCCGACGTCAACATCATGACGGCCGAGGACCCCGTCGAGTACGAGGTCCCCAACGTCAACCAGGTGAAGATCCTCTCCAGCATCGGCCTCACCTTCGAATCCACGCTGCGCGCCTTCCTGCGCCAGGACCCCGACATCATGCTGGTGGGCGAGATCCGCGACATGGAGACCGCCGAGATTGCCATCAAGGCCTCCATCACCGGCCACTTGGTCTTCTCCACGCTGCATACCAACAGCGCGCCCGGCACGATCATCCGGCTCACGCACATGGGCGTAGCCCCCTACCTGGTGGCCGCCAGCGTAAAACTGGTGGTCGCCCAGCGCCTGGTGCGCACCCTCTGCCCGCACTGCCGCGGCAAGGGCGGGGTTACCGAAGACGATAAAAAGTTCCTGACCGAGGAGGAGATAGCTTCCCTAAAAATAGTATACCACCCCGTGGGCTGCCACAGCTGCAACGGCGGCTTCTCCGGGCGCAGGGCCGTTTTCGAGGTGATGCCGGTGGAATCTACCGCTATGAGGCAGATGATAACCACCAGCAACGACGTGGACAAATTGAACGCGCTGGCCGTCAGCGAGGGCATGACCTCGCTGCGCCAGTCGGTCCTTGACGCGGTCAGGCAGGGCCAGACCTCCCTGTCCGAGGCGTTCAAGATAATGATGGGGTGATCTATATGGAACCGCTTGAAGATAATGGCCTGGATCAAAGCGTGGCCCAGTACGCCCCGGACTATTCCAGCTACGAGATGTCCTACACGGAGCTCTGCTCCACCCTGCTGACGGCGCTCGCCAAGGCCATCAAGAACACGGCGCTATACGGTCTGTCCCATCCCGTCGTAATAGACTCCGTGCACAAGAACATGACCCTGATCGGCATGATCCTTAAGGCCAGGAAAGACGATTCCCTGACGATCTCCTTCGCCAACGACGCGTGGCTTTTCAACGACGCCCCGGTGCCGGCCCTCACGCAGGAATCCCAGAACCTGAACGCCTTCCTGAAGGCGCACAACCTGACCGGCCTCACCTTCCTGAACAAGCTGCAGTCTTTCGAACTCGGCATACTGTGCGAATTCCTCTCCACCCCGGCCAGGAACCGCCCCGGTTCCATAGACGAGTTCTTCGCCGCGAAAGGCGTGACGAATATCAGGTCCGAATCGACGCATTACATAAAGGAAGCAGGTTATTCGCGGCAGCAGCAGGGCTACAGGTATGAGCCGGCGGAGGAACAGGAAACCCGGCCGGCCCGCGCGGCGCCGCAGCAGCAGCCCCGGCAGGCGCCCCCGGCGCAAGCTCCGCGGTCGGCCGCGTATGCTCCGCCCGCGAGGACCGCGGCCTCGCCCGGGACGACCGCGCAGGCCGCGCAGCCGATACGCAGCGCCGCCCCGGCACCGGCCGCGAGACCCGCTGCGGCTCCGCCTCCCAGGCAGGCCGCGCCGGCACAGGCAGCGAGGCCCGCTGCGGCTCCTCCCCCGAGGCAAGCCGCGCCGGCGCCCGCAACGGCACATACGATCGAGAGGGCCACGGGAGGCGCCGCGGTTGCCGGAACCGGCACCGGCCGCGGGCCAGCCGCGGCTCCGGGCACAGGACAGGGTTCCGGCGGTTCGGGCGGACACGGCACGGGCCAGGGCTCGGGAGGCTCCGGCGGCACCGGCCAGGGACGCGGCGGTACGGGCCAGGGCTCCGGCGGCACCGGCCAGGGACGCGGCGCTGTTTCCGGCAGCACAGAGCAGGGCCATTGCACAGGTTCCACCGTCGATTGCGACGCTATTTTCGGCCCGGCCAGGCCGGCCCCCCGGGGCGCAGCGGCGAATACGCCTCTGCCAAAGTCGGCTATGGATTCTATTTTCGAGCCGGCGCCGGCCGCGGCCGCAAAGCAGGAACAGGCGGCCCCGGCGGAAGCCGAGAAAAAAACGGAAGACCAGCAGCAGGCCAGCGCGCTGGCCAATATGAGTTTCGGCGGCATCTTGAAAGGGCTGGTGGAATCCACCGTGAAAGATCCCAGGGACCGCGTACACGCCTATGAGGACGCGATGAAGATGCTCAAAGAGACGATGGAGCAGCAGATCGCCGAATCCACAAGGGCGCTGGCCGCGGAAAAGGAGCAGGCCCTGAAAACCCGCAGCCGCACCGAGCACGTGCTGTCGCGGGTGGCGGAAGGCAAGGTTATAGTGGACAAGGACGGCAGGATCCTGATGATGAACCCCGTGGCCGAGGAGATAGCCGGCACCAAGCTGGCCGACGCCGTGGGCAAGCATATCTCCGAGCACATGAGGCCGGGCGAGCATTTCCTCACCCTCTCCAAGGACATGGACCTTACCGGGGACAACCCCGTTTCCGGCGAGGTGGACGTGCAGGGCGACGAGCGCATGGGCCGGGCGCTGCGCCGGTCGGTGGCCCTGCTGGAAGACGACGAGGGCCGCGTGCTGGGCACCTACACCACCCTGCCCGAGATCACCAAGTACAAAGAAGCGCAGAAGATGCAGGAGGAGTTCCTTTCGCGCATCACCCACGACCTGCAATCCCCGCTGTCCTCCATAACCGCCGCCCTGGAGATGCTGAACGACGGGGCCGGGCAGAAGCTGGATCAGACGGAGAACAAGTTCCTCGACATCAGCATCCGCAACAGCCACCGGCTCAGCCAGATGATCAAGGGGATCCTGGACTTCTCAAAACTCCAGGCCGGCAAAATGGACATGCACCCTCAGCCCTCGCTGGTGGCGCCCATCCTGGCGGAAACCGCCGACGGGCTGGTCCCCTGGGCCAAGACCAAGGGGATAACGCTGAGCGTGCGCCCCGTGGCGGAAGACCTTTGCGCCCTGGCCGACCCGCCGCGCATAGTGCAGGTGCTGACGAACCTGATCTCCAACGCCATAAAAGCCACGCCGGAGGGAGGCACCATCACGGTGGCCGCCGGGCCTAACCCCGCGGCGGACGGAGGGGTGCTGTTCGGGGTGCGGGATACCGGCCACGGCATACCCAAGGAGAACCTGGACAAGATCTTCAAGAAGTTCGTCCAGGTCGCGTCCTACGACACGCAGGAGGGCGTGGGCCTGGGGCTGGTCATAGTCAAAGATTTTATCGAGCTGCACGGCGGCAGGGTGTGGGTGGACAGCGCGGACGGCAAAGGGACCACCTTCTACTTCACGCTGCCCGCCGCCGAGATAAGGGCGGGAGCCGCCTAAGGCTCGCAGATAGTCTTGTCGAACCTTATTTCGGAGTTTTCCCCGACGTTGAGCTGGTCCTTGCGCCCGATGACGGTGGCGCTCGGGCCCACCAGCGAACCGCCCAGGTTGATGTTCATTATCTGGGCGTTCTCGTTGACGATGGAATCCGAGATGATGGAGGAATCGATCCTGGCGCCGTCGCCTATGGAGGCGTACGGCCCGACGATGGAGTTCTCAACCCTCGCCGTAGGGGAGATGTAGACCGGCGGGATTATCAGCGAGTTCTTCGCCTTCGGGGAGAATTTTTTCTTGTCGAGTATGTGGCGGTTGGTCTCCAGCAGCGTCTCGGGCTTGCCGCAGTCATACCAGCCCTCTATCGGCACCGGCTTTATCTTGTGTCCGCCCTTCACCAGCATCGCCAGCGCGTCGGTGAACTGTATCTCGCCCTTGGTGGTCCTGCCCGACTCCACCAGCCGCTCCAGGCTGTTGTAGAGCAGGGCCGAGTTGCGGAAGGAGTAGATGCCGACGATGGCCAGCTTCGTCTTCGGATGCTCGGGCTTCTCCACCATGGCCGAGATATGCCCCCCCTTCACCTCCACCACGCCGAAGCGGCGCGGGTCCGCCACTTCCTTCACCGCTATGCAGTCTTCTTTCGAACCCAGGAACTTGGAAAGATCGGCGTCGAGTATGGTGTCGCCCAGCATCACCACCACCGGCCCGGTCACCGCGCGGCGGGTCAGCCAGATGGCGTGGCCCAGGCCCTTGGGCTCGGGCTGCTCCACGTAAGTCACCTCAAGGCCCTTGTAGTTCCCGGAGACGTACTCCTTTATCTTCTCGCCCAGGTAGCCCACCACCAGGCAGACCTTTTTAATCCCCGCGGCGGAGATGTCGTCGAGGATGTGGCCTATTATCGGCTTGTCCCCCACGGTAAGCAGCACCTTGGGATAAGTATGCGTGTGGGGGCGCAACCGCGTCCCCGCTCCGGCCACCGGCACCACCGCCGTAAATTCAGTTCTTTTCATATTAGCACCTCGCTGGGAATTATAGGATTTTAAGCTTCCGGTTTTTCTAGTCCACTGTCATCTGGCGGTAGACTTCCCTGTAGTCCGGGGACGCCTTCAGCCCGGCCTTGGCGTATTTTTTGGAATCCCAGAAATTAGGGCGGGTCTCCGCGCGCCGGTAATCCGGCAGCGCGTCCAGCCGCCGGCCCAGCAGGTCCAGGGCCTGCGCCCGGCGCAGGTAGCAGTAAGTCACCCAGCCTTTCTGGCTGTAGCCGGTCTTTTCGATGCCCGTGGTCAGCCAGGCCACGGCCTCTTCGTAGCGCTTCATGGCTATCAGCGCGTCCCCGGCCGAAAGGTAGATCATGGCCAGCTGCTGCTCCAGGCCCTTCTGCGGCCGTACCTGCCAGGCCCCGAGGAAGGCCTCGCACTCGGCCAGCACGCCCTTCCAGTCCTCGGCCTGTATGTGGGTCATGATCTCGCCGACGCGGAACAGCATGTTGGACGGGTCCACCGCCTTCAGCTCTTCCGTCTCGGCGTAAGCCGCCTTGAAATCGTGCTCGTGCATGGAGTAGATCTCTATCAGGAAGAAGCGCGCCTCCATCTTGAAGAAGCGCCCCTTGTTCCTGGCTATCTGCACGTACTCCATGCCGCGCTGCCTGTCCCCGCCGGCGAACAGCTTGGCGCCCAGCCCGAGGGCGCCGGGCAGCGTGGCCGCGTAATAGTCGAAGATCCCCAGCCCGAGGTAGGCGTCGTAAACCGCCGGGTTCGCCTCGACGCATTTCTTGAGAAATTTACGCCCCTTCCGGCCGTGCGTGTAGGCGCGCCACCAGCTGCGCTTCACGGCGTACCAGCGGCCCTGCAGGCCGTAGGCGCTGCCCATGAAGAAGTAGGCCTGGTCCAGGTCGCGCCCCCCGTCAACCATCTTCTTCGCCAGCGCTATGGTCTTGTCCGCGTTGACCATGAACTCTTTTTCCACCCCGCCCAGGCTGCCTTCCATGTCGAAATTCTGCGAATAGCGCCACCAGGCCAGCGCCGCCAGCGCGAAATAGCCCGCCGGGTCTTCCGGCGAAGCGGCGATTATTTCCCTGAATTCCTTCTCGGACCGGTCGAACTCCAGGCGGTACATCAGGGCTATGCCGCGGTCATAGCGCTCGTCGGCGCCGCGGCTCAGCGTAAAGGGCCGGGTGGAGGCTTTCAGGTCCACCAGCGCGGGCCCCAGCTCATCTTCGGCGAAAGAAGAGGCCAGCGACGGCAGGGCCCCGGCCGCGGCCGGGGCGCAGATCAACAGCGAACAGAGCAGGAGGTTTTTCATTAGGTGTCCTAAATAAGAATCGAAACTCCCAACAGCCCCAGCACTACGAAGGAGGCCAGCGCGAAATAATATTCCCCGCAGCGCCAGTAGCCGTAGACCAGCATGGTCACGCGGGCGGCCGGGGTCAGCAGCAGGGCCAGCAGTCCTGCCCGCAGCAGGGCCCCCCCGGCGGGAGAGCCGGTCAGCGACAGGCCGAAACCGGCCAGGAGCAAAAAAAGGCTCAGGAACACGCCGGCCAGCAGCGTGCGCTGTATGAGTTTGGCGAAAGTTTTTTCCGAGAACATATCAAAGCGCCTTCAGCAGCATCTTTACCGCCACCAGCAGCGTCAGCGCGGCGAACACCAGCTGCAGTTTCTCCGACCTGGCCCTGTACAGCGCGTAGATGCCGAGGAAAGAACCCAGCAGCACTCCTACGACTATCACCGCCGTCAGCTCCAGCGGCACCAGGCCTTTGCGGAAATAGACATAGGCGCTGGCCGCCGCGGAAACCCCGATGATGAAATTGCTGGTAGCCGCCGCGGCCTTCATGGGCACGCCGCACAGCAGGTTCATCAGCGGCACCTGCACTATGCCGCCGCCAATGCCGAGCAGGCCCGAAAGAGAGCCGGCAAAGAAAGAGACGGCGGAGGCCGGGGCCATGTTCTTGACCGCGTACGGAGTCTGGGCCCCTGCCGCGGGGTCGAAGAAAGAAGAATCGAAAGCCGACGGGCCTGCGGCCGCCGGAGCAGGGCGCCGCGGGGCGGACAAGCCCCGGCGGCCCTTCAGGAACATCAGGGCCGAAACCGGGAAAAGCGTAAACGCGAACAGCAGCTGCACCGCCTGGGCCGGCAGCCGGTGCGCCACGAGCGCGCCCAGGATGGAGCCCAGCGCCGTGGTAACTTCCAGCGTCACCCCCAGCCGGATATTGGCCAGGCCCCGCTCGACGTTGACCGCGGCGACGGCGCTGGAGGTGGCCACTATCGCCACCAGCGAGGCGGCCACCGCCTGGTGTATGGGGAGGTCCAGCGCCAGCACCAGGAAGGGCACCATGAAGATGCCCCCGCCGATGCCCAGCGCGGAACCGAGCAGGCCTATGAAGACGCCGAAGGCCGCCAGGATAAAGAAATTTAATGCCGTCAGTTCAAACATGTCAGCTGTTGGTCCGCTCCGCGTTGCGCAGGAAGATCCTGGCCTCGGCCTCGCCGATGTCGTAGGCTTTGCCGCACTTGACCCCGTCGAATTCCAGCAGGTTCACGCCCAGGTCCGTCGGCGGCTTGATCAGGTAAACTTCGGGCTCGGACTTTATGAACACGCGGGACTCGTAGATCTTCTGGGTATGCAGCGCCAGCATCCGCCGGGCCTTGCGCTCGAAATAGCCGAAAGGCCCGAGGGCCGGAAAGTCCATATCCTCGGGGCGGGAGTTGCCTATCATGATCACCGTGCGGCAGCCCTCGAAGAGGCTCAGGTTTATGGTGGCGATGCCTATCACGCCGCCGTCCACCAAATTGTAGCGGCGGCCGTGCTCCTCTACCGGCACCGGCGGGAAGATCATCGGGATGGAGCAGCTGGCCATCAGCGAGTCCACGAAAGACAGGTTATGGCTCTGCGTGGAGCCGTCGAAACGAACTACATAGGGCAGCTTCATCTCGACGGCGTGGCTGATGACGTAAAACTTTATATTGCGCGGGAACTGCGGGCCGCTGCGCGCCAGCCAGCCGTTCAGGAACTCGTAGACCGGCTTATTGGAGAAAAGCGTGAGGCGGGAAAGGCGGTTCTGGAAGAAGAAGTTGACCTTGTTGGCCAGGCTGCCGCTGTCCTGCTGGTAAAGCTCCAGGGGGATATTGTAGAACCGGGGCTTCAGCTCCAGGATCGTGGAGGGCTTCATGTTCCGCCAGATCTGGCCCAGTTCCCCGGTCTTGTTGTAGCAGTAGGCCGCGCCGTTGAGCGAGCCGATGCTGAAGCCGGCGAGCGCGTCGAAATGCAGGCCCTGCCTGACCAGCTCGGCCAGCACGCCGGACTGCCAGGCCCCCAGCGCGCCGCCGCCGCAAAGGAAAAGGCCCACGGGCCGCCTGAACTTGAACATTTCCTTTTATCGCCCCTTTATAAAATAATAGAATATTATTGTAGCAAATGACGCGCCGCGCGGCGGCGCAACGGAGTTTCAACATGTCCGATTACCTGATAATAGCCGGCCTTGCAGTTGTAATGGGCCTGACCCTGGTGCTGCCCTTTTCGGTCAAGCGCGTGGAGGAGGACCTGGAGGCTTTCCTTTTCGTGATGGGCCTCGCGGCGGTCAGCATCTCCGGGCTCTGGAGCCTGCACCTGATTAAAGAGGCCCTTAAAGAGCCCCTGGCTATAACCTTCACGGTGGCCATAGTAGGCCTCATTTTCCGCAAAGTGCGGCACCGGCTTAAGGGCTGGATGAGCTCGCTGACCAAAAAGTTCGGCCTTTCTACGACTATCTTCCTGCTGGTTGTGGTGCTGGGCCTGGGCTCCAGCTTCTTCACCGCCATCATAGCGGCCATCATGCTGGCGGAGATAGTTACGCTGCTAAAGCTGAACCGTGAATACGAGGTGAAGCTCACCGTTTACGCCTGCTACGCCATCGGCCTGGGCGCGGCCCTGACGCCGCTGGGCGAGCCGCTGTCCACGATAGTAGTCGCCAAGCTGAAAGGCCCCCCGCATTACGCCGATTTTTTTTACCTCTTCAAGCAGGTGGGCGCCTGGATAATCCCCGGCGTGCTGCTCTGCGCCGCCCTGGCCGCGCGGGGCGCCGGGGCCGCGAAGTCCAAAGACGGCGGCCTGCACGAGGACGCGCAGGATTCGGTGAAGGTCAACTTCATACGCGCCGGCAAGGTTTACCTGTTCGTGATGGCGCTGATCTTCCTCGGAGCCGGCCTCACGCCGCTGGCCGAGCGCTTCGTGGCCAAGATCCCAACCTGGGCCCTGTACTGGGTCAATTCCATCTCGGCCATCCTCGACAACGCCACGCTGGCCGCCGCCGAGATAGCCCCTGTGATGACCGACCGCCAGATAACCTTCATACTGATGGGCCTGCTGGTCTCGGGCGGCATGCTGATCCCGGGCAATATCCCCAACATCATCAGCTCGGCCAAGCTCGGCATAAAGTCCGGCGAATGGGCTAAAGCCGCGCTGCCCTTCGGCGGCGTGCTGATGCTCGTGTATTTCGTACTGATGACCCTGCTGGTGAAATAAAAGGAGAAACCCATGGAATGGAACTGGAAAACTATCATTGAGCCCTTCAAGATAAAGAGCGTGGAGCCGCTGGGCATCACCACCCGCGCCGAGCGCGCGACGGCGCTGGAGCAGGCGCATTACAACCTCTTCAACATCCGGGCCGAAAAGGTGCTGATAGACCTGCTGACCGATTCCGGCACCGGCGCCATGAGCGCGGCGCAGTGGGGCGGCATCATGGTGGGCGACGAGTCCTACGCCGGCGCCCGCAGCTACTACAATTTTGAGACGGAGATAAAGGACCTGACCGGCTTCGCCGAGGTGATCCCGGTGCACCAGGGCCGCGCCGCCGAGAAGATCCTGTTCGGCGTGATCGCCGGCAAGGGCAAGTGCATCATCTCCAACTCCCACTTCGACACGACGCGCGCCAACGTGGAATTCTCCGGCGCCGAGGCCCATGATTTTCCCGCGAAAGGCGCGCTGGACTTCGACAAGCCGGCCCCGTTCAAGGGCAACGCCGACGTGGAAGCGATGGCCAAATTCATCAAGGAGAAGGGCGCCAAAAACATCCCCCTCTGCGTGATGACCGTCACCAACAACTCTCTCGGCGGGCAGCCGGTCTCCATGGAGAACCTGAAGGCCGTGCGCGAGCTCTGCACCAGGCACGGCATTCCGATGTTCCTCGACTGCGCCCGCTTCGCCGAGAACGCCTATTTCATAAAACTGCGCGAGAAGGGCTACGCCGGCTGCCCGGTGCGCGAGATAGCCGAGGCTATGTTCGAGCTGGCCGACGGGGCCTGGATGAGCTCCAAGAAGGACGCCCTAGTCAACATCGGCGGCTTCCTGGCGCTGAACAACAAAGAGTGGTCGGCGAAGGCCCGGCAGATGCTGATCCTTACCGAGGGCTTCAACACCTACGGCGGCCTGGCCGGCCGCGACCTGGAGGCCATCGCCATAGGCCTGCGCGAGGTGCTCGACGAGAATTACCTGCAGTACCGCATCCGCTCTTCGGCCTACCTGGGCGAAGGGCTGCTCAAGCACGGTGTGCCGATCATCAATCCCCCCGGCGGCCACGGCGTCTACGTGAACGCCAAGAAATTCCTGCCGCACATAAAGCCGCAGAATTTCCCCGCCCAGGCGCTGGCCTGCGCGCTGTACCTGGAAGGCGGCATCCGCGGCGTGGAGATAGGCACGCTTATGTTCGGCAAACGCGGCAAGGACGGCAAGTTCCAGGCGGCGCCGATGGAGCTGGTGCGGCTGGCCATCCCGCGCCGGGTCTACACGCAGAGCCACATCGATTACGTGATAGAGGTTTTCGCCTGGCTGGCCAGGCGCAAGAAATCCATAAAGGGCCTGGAGATAGTGGAGGCCCCGGAGATACTGCCGCATTTCACCGCCAAGCTCAAGCCGGCGAAGTGAGAGGGAGCGGGAAGGCGGGAGAGCCGGGAAATAAGAGCTCTGCCAAACTTCGCCCCCGGACGCTCTCCGCGGTCTGCATTGCTTTCTGTTGCCCACTCGGACTACGACTATGTTCAAAAAAGATCGGATCAGCGCCATACGCCCGGAACTGGAGGCCCTGGTAGGGGCGGAGAACGTCCGCACCGACGAGGGCGAGATACTGATGTACTCCTACGACGCCGGCATGGCGCGCGCCAGGCCGGAGGTGGTGATAAACTTCACCGCCACCGGGCAGGTGGCCCCCGTAGTGAAGATACTTTTCCGGGCCGGGATCCCTTTCCTGCCGCGCCTGGCCGGCACCAACCTCTCGGGCGGCACCATACCGCTGAAGGGCGGAGCCATCCTCAACCTGTCGCGCCTCAAGAAGATCCGGCAGATAGACACCGCGGCGGGGCTGGCGCTGGTGGAGCCCGGCGTGGTCAACCTGGAACTGCAGAAGGCGCTGGAGCCGTTCGGCTATTTTTACGCCCCGGACCCGGCCAGCCAGAAGGTCTCCACCATCGGCGGCAACATCGGCGAGAACGCGGGCGGCCCGCTCTGCCTCAAGTACGGCGTCACGGCCGACAACGTGGAGAAGCTGGAAGTAGTGACCCCCGAGGGCGAGGTGCGGACTCTTTCCTACCGCGACCAGGGCCCCGACCTCATGAGCGTAATGATAGGCTCGGAAGGCACCCTGGGCATAGTTACGCACGCCTGGCTGAAGATCCTGCCGCTGCCGGCCCATATCAAGACCGCCTCGGCGGCTTTCCCCTCCCTCGACTCGGCCATGCGGGCCGTCACGCGCATTATCAGCGCCGGCATACTGCCGCGCGCGCTGGAGGCCATGGACAAGGTCTCCATGGACGCCGCCCTGAGCGGCAAGGCCAATCCCTTCCCGGCCGGCACCGAGGCGGTGCTGATCATAGAGCTCGACGGGGCCGACGCCGTGCGCGTCAAGACCGAGCTCGAGACGGTGCATAAGATCTGCTCGGACAACGGCTGCGAGGCCTTCAAAGTAGCCGGCGACGAGGGCGAGCGCGCGCTCCTCTGGCAGGCGCGCAAGGGCGCCTACCCGGCCATGGCCAGGCTGGCGCCCGACGTGCTGGTGGAGGACGGCGTGGTGCCGCGCCCCCGCCTGCCCGAGGCGCTGCGCGAGACGCGTGAGATAATTTCAAAGTACAAGCTGACCGCCGGCCTGCTGTTCCACGCCGGGGACGGCAACCTGCACCCGAACGTCATCTTCGACCGGCGCGACATAGAGGAAGTCAAGCGCGTGAAGAAAGCCGGCTACGAGATGCTGAAGTCCTGCATCAGGCTGGGCGGCACCATCTCCGGAGAGCACGGCATCGGCGTGGAGAAGCGCGTGGCCATGAACTGGCTTTACGGCAAGGGCGAACTGGCCTTCTTCCACTCCATGAAGCGCGCCTTCGACCCGGCAGGCCTGGCCAACCCCGACAAGATACTGCCGGTGGCCTCCGACCGGTCTCCCTCCAAGCCCGACCTGGCCGGCGCCTTCGTCTTCCCCGGCAAATCCGGGCTGAGCCCCGAGGCGCGCGGCGTCATCGACGAGATACGCCTGCGCGCGGCTTCCGGCACCCGCACGGCCGTCACCGGCCTCGGCACCAGGCTGAAGCCGGCGCGCATCATGGAAGGCGCCAAACCCCTGGACCTGGCGCAGCTGGCGGGCCGGGCCGAGATCGACCGCGAGAACCTGACCGCCAGGGCCGAGGCGGGCCTGTCCCTCGAGGAGTTCCGCCGCCAGCTCGGCGAGGCCGGCTTCAGCCTGGACCTGCCGGAGCTGAAGGGCAGCGTCGGCGGCCTGATAGCCTCCAAGGTCTGCCCCGGCATACGCGGGCTGCTGCTGGGGCTGGAGGTGGCCACCGCCTCCGGCGAGCTGCTGGAGCTCGGCGGCAAGACCGTGAAGAACGTGGCCGGCTACGACGCCGTCCGCCTGTTCTGCGGCTCGCTGGGCGCCTACGGAGTCATAATTTCCGCCACCTTCGCCCTCTCGGCCGGCAAGGACCGCGAGCGGGCCCCTTTCGCCGAGCCGGCGGGCTGGGACGATTTTGAACCGGGCGACATACACCGCAGGCTGAAGAAGGAATTCGACCCGCAGAACCTGCTTAACCCGTGGGTCTACAGGAACATCTAAGGCAAACATGAGCGACAATAACCAGTTTGAACCCGGAGAGCAGCCGAAGGCCTCCTGGGAGCCAGAGCACGAAGGCGCGGCCGGCGGCGCGCATTTCCGCAGCGAGGTCAACGAGCTTTACGGCCACGAGCAGGCCGGCCGCCACCTGACGGCGCTGCTGACCGACCTGGGAGAGCGCAATCTCTACGACGCGGCCGCGCAGTGCAACCGCTGCGGCTACTGCGAAACCTCCTGCCCCACCTACATGCTGACCGGCAGGGAAACCATCTCCGCGCGCGGGCGCAACCAGTTCGTGCGCATGCTGGTGGAGGGCCGCACCAAGAGCCCGGACGCCGCCGCCGAATCTTTCTCCACCTGCCTGCTGTGCGGCGCCTGCTCCAGCGCCTGCTACGCCAAGGTCCCCACGCCCGACATCGTGCTGGAGGGCCGGCGCTCGCTGACCGGCTACGGCGACAATTTCTTCGCGAGGGCCGCCGTCAACACCCTGCTCAACGCGCCGCGCCTCTTCGCCTTCTGGCTGAAGCTGGCCTACCTGGCCAAGCTGACCGGTCTGCCGCGCCTGGCGGCCAAGATGGGGCTTTACGACTTTATCGGCATGCCCGGCCTGGCCGAGGCGGAAGGCGCCGTGAACAAGGTGCCGCTGCGCTTCGCTTCGGAGCTCCTGCGGCGCGACCCGGAGCTCGGCACGGAAGGGAAGAAGCAGCTGGGCTGGGCGTACTTCGCCGCCTGCGGCCCCAATTTCCTTTTCACCGAGGTGGCGCAGGCCACGGTGCGCATCCTGAAAAAGACCTCCGGCCCCGGGATCTTCGTGGATAACCAGTGCTGCGGCCTGATGGCCCACAACTACGGCCGCCTGGACGACGCGCGCGAGTTCGCCCGGCGCAACATCCTGCGCTACGAGGAGCTGAAGGCCGAACACGGGGACTTCCCGGTGATAGCGGACTGCGCCTCCTGCACGGCCTTCATGAAGGGCTACGAGCAGCTCTTCACCGGCGACGCCGACTGGCGCCCGCGGGCGAAAGCCTTCGCGGCGGCCGTGAAGGACATCCTGGAATTCATCCCCGCGGAGAAAGCCGGCCGCGCCGACCCGGCCGCGCTCGCCGCGGCTGGCACGGTCACCTACCACGATTCCTGCCGGGCCTGCCACGGCCAGGGCATCCGCCAGGAGCCGCGCGCCGTGCTGCACAAGCTGGCCGGCAAGAATTTCCGGGAGCTGCCCGAGAGCGACTGGTGCTGCGGCGGGGCCGGGGCCTTCGCCTTCACCCAGCCTGAGCTTTCGAACAAGGTGCTGGACCGCAAGCTGCGCAATATCGCCTCCGTGCAGGCCGGCACCGTGGTGGTGGGCGCCACTTCCTGCCTGGCCCAGATAAACGCCGGCCTGCGCGCGGCCTACCCTTCCGCCAGGGCCGTACACTACAGCGTCTTCATTGACGAAGTCGCGGAAAAAACCTGACCGGTTCTTGAACTCTTAATGCTAAAATAACGCTATGACACGGGCCGAAGAACTGGAAAACCGCTTAAGGCTGCTTGTGAATTTCGGCGGCGTGGTGTCCAAAGAGACCAACCTGCCGAAGCTCCTCGAGATAATAGCCGAGCAGGTCCGGACCATTCTGGTCTGCGACCGCTGCAGCGTCTTCATCCTGGACCGGCAGACCAACGAGCTCTGGAGCAAGGTGGCCCTCGGCATGCAGCACACCGAGATCCGCGTGCCTTTCGGCAAGGGCATAGTGGGGCACGTGGCCTCTTCCGGCCTTACCCTGAACATCCAGGACGCCTACAAGGACGAGCGCTTTACCCACGAGATAGACCGCCTCACCGGCTACCGCAGCCGCAGCATCCTGGCCGTGCCGCTCAAGAACGTCAGCGGCCACATCATAGGCGTCTTCGAGGCCATGAACAAGGTGGGCGGCCCCTTCAACATCGACGACGAGGGCATCCTGCAGCTCATCAGCTCGCTGGCGGCCTCGGGCATCGAGAACGCGCAGCTTTACGAGAGCCTTTCCAAGTCCCAGCTCGAAACCATTTACCGCCTGGCCGTCACGGCCGAATACCGCGACCAGCACGACACCGCCATCCACCTGCGCCACATCAGCGAGTATTCCGCGCTGATAGCGCAGGGCCTCGGCCTGCCCGAGCGCGAGGTGGAGAACCTGCGCTACGCCAGCCCCCTGCACGACATCGGCAAGGTGGGCATCGCCGACGCCATCCTCCTGAAGCCCGGCAAGCTGACCACCGAGGAATTCGAGGAGATGAAGAAGCACACGGTCTACGGCGCGAAGATCCTCTCCAACGCCGAAAGCACGCTGCTGCAGATAGCCTGCAAGGTGGCCGGCTCGCACCACGAGCGCTTCGACGGCACCGGCTACCCGGCGCGCCTCAAGTCCTCGCAGATCCCGGTTTACGCGCGCATCGTTTCGGTGGCGGACGTGTTCGACGCGCTCTGCGCGCAGCGCGTCTACAAGCCCAAGTGGGACCCGCAGAAGGCCCGCGAATATATACTGGAAGAGAGCGGCAAGGCTTTCGACCCGGAAGTGGTTGGCGCTTTCGAAAAGGTCTACGGCGAGATCCTGAAGATGCACGCGCTGGGCGACGGCAAGACTACCATCATCCCGGGCATCACCAAAGAGCTGCACCGCCACAACATCTGAGCCGCCGGCACTCCGCACCGGTAAGGGCCTGAAACTTTCAGGCCTTTTTTTGCATCTAATTAGCGGACAGGGAAATGCGGTTTACAAGGAGACCATCATGAGCGACATGCAAATAACTTTTCCGGGCAACAAGAAGGTGAACGCGCAGTGGCACGGCTTCAACATCGCCACCGACCAGCCGGCGCCCTCGGGCGAGGGCTCGGCCCCGACGCCTTTCGACCTGTTCCTGGCTTCGCTGGGCACCTGCGCGGGCATCTTCGCGCTGGGCTTCGTGCAGAGCCGCGGCCTCAGTTCCGAGGGCCTGGGCATCGCCGTCTCCTTCGAGGTGAACCCGGAGACGCACCTGCTCTCCAAGGCTATCATGAAGATCACCCCGCCCAAAGACTTCCCCGCCAAGTACCTGCCGGCCCTGATAAAGTCCGCCGAGCAGTGCCTGGTCAAACGCACCATGGACAATCCCCCCGTCTTCGAGATCACCGCGGGTTAAAGCGTCAGGCGTAGGGGACGCTGATGACTATATTCCTAATTACGGATAATTCAATCTTTGATGGGAGCAAATAGTCATATAGTCATCAGCGTCCCCATCTACTATATTTTGATTTTGGCGATGGCGCGGCTGACGAGGAGGAATTCGGAGGCGAGCACGACTATGATTACCACGCCCCAGACGAGCGGGACCTGGGTTATCAGCCAGGCGAAGGTGGACAGGCCCAGCGTGGTCAGCGAGGCCAGCCCGACGATGCGGCGGCGCGAGAAGCCTATCTTCTCGAGGCGCAGCGCGAAGTGGTCCTTGCTGCCGATGAACGGAGAATGCCCGCGGCGCAGCCGCAGGAAAGAGACGAAGAAAGTGTCGTAGATCGGCACCGCCAGGATGAACAGCGGCGCGTAGACGCCCAGCGGGTTCACGTCGGTATAGCGCGTCCCCAGCGCCACAACCGCCAGCACGAAGCCGCACAGCAGGCTCCCCGAATCCCCCATGAAGATCTTGAACTTTTTGGACAGGTTGTAAGGCAGGAAACCCAGCACCGCCCCCGCCAGCGCCGCCGACGCGAAGTTCACGTAGATGGACTCCGACGGGAAAGCTATCAGCAGGAAGCCGAAGGCGGCCAGCGCCGCCTGCCCCGCCGACAGCCCGTCCATGATGTCTATGATATTGAAGGCGTTTGACACCCCCACTATCCAGATCACGCTCAGCGCGAAGCCCAGGTAACCCGGGTGTATGAAATTTATCCGTATCCCGTAGAAGACCACAAAAGCCGCCACGGCGAACTGCACCGCGAACTTGGTCTTCACGCCCAGGCCGTGCGGCTTGCGCATGTCGTCTATGAAGCCCAGCAGGAACATCACCGCGCCGCCGAAAAGTATCACGCGCAGGTCGCGCAGCGTGCCGGTGGGGAAAGAGGTGTAGAGGCGCATGAACACCAGCGAGGCCGCGAAAGCCAGGAAGACCGCCGTCCCGCCCAGCAGCGGCGTCGGGATCTTGTGCGTCTTGATGTCCGTCGGCTTGTCCAGGTGCCCGAACCTCACCGCCAGCGCGCGCAGCAGCGGCGTCAGCCCCAGCGACAGCAGCAGCGGCAGGGCGAAGGCCAGCAGGTAGAGCTTGAAATTATCCAGCAGGTCATTCATATTGTTTCAGGATGCCGGCGATCTTGCGCAGGCTCTCTTCGGCCGGCGGCAGGCCGCGCCCCAGCTCGCGGGCCAGCTTCTCCGTCTTCAGCCCGGCCCGCAGCGGGCGGGCCGCAACCTGGCCAAGTTCCGCGGTCAGCCTGGGCTCCAGGAAGGCCGGGTCGAAACCGAAAGCGCCGCAGGCCTTCAGCGCGAACTCGTAGCGGCTGAGGCAGTCGGGCCCCGCCACGTTGAAGATCCCGGCGGCGCCTTTCCCGGCCAGGTCCAGCACGGCGGCCGCCAGCTCGGGGGCGTAGGTAGGGGTGGAATACTGGTCGGTCGCCACCCGCAGTTTGGCCCCGGCGCGGTGGCTGCTTATCAGCTGCATCACGAAATTGTCGGAGTCCGGGTCGTGGCTGTACACCACCGTGGTGCGCGCCGCCAGAGCGCCGGGCACCGCCAGGCAGGCTCGCTCCCCCTCCAGCTTGGTGCGGCCGTAGACGCTGACGGGGTCAGGCCCGTCGTCCTCGCCGTAGGGCCCCGCCGCCCCGTCGAAAACGTACTCCGTGGAAAAATACACCAGCTGCGCGCCGGCCTTCGCGCATTCCGCGGCCACCAGCGCCGGCCCTTCGGCGTTCACCGCGCGGGCCCGCGCGGGGTCGCGCTCGCAGCCGTCCACGTGCGTCTGCGCGGCGCAGAGCAGCACCAGGTCCGGGGCGGACTTCTCGAAAACGGGAGCTATGGTTTCGGGGGCGGCCAGGTCCAGGTACAGGAAGCCCTGGCCCTTGCGGGAGGTGCCGTAAACCTCTATCTTGCGGCGCACGCAGAGCGAGGACAGCGCGCTGCCCACCTGCCCGGAGGCGCCGATTATGAGGGCTTTCATCAGTTAAAATCCGAAGACCGCAGGGTGAGGCGCAGCTTCAAAATTTTCAGCACGCCTTTCACGGCGTCCTTGTAATTGATCTTCTTCCCCTCCTGCCGGGAGCGGGAGGTATACTTTATCGGCAGCTCCAGGAAGCGCAGGTCCAGGAAGGCGGTCTTGCAGGAGAGCTCGGCCTCGATTTCGAAGCCGGTGGAAGTCAGTTTCATGCTGCGCAGCAGCGGCGTGCGAAAGGCCTTGTAGCAGGTATAGGAATCCGTTACCTTCAGCCCGAACAGCAGGTGCACCAGGAAGGTGAGCAGCTTGTTGCCGGCCAGGTAGATGCGGCTGTATGTGTAAGTCCGTGCCGTCAGCATCCGCGAACCGAAGACCGCGTCGGCGCGGCCTTCCTCTATGGGCCGGACGATATCGGGAATCTGCGCGGGGTCGTACTCCAGGTCCGCGTCCTGCACTATGGCGATGTCGCCGGCGGCGGCGTTGAAACCGGTGATCAGCGCCCCGCCCTTGCCCTTGTTAACCTCGTGCTTGATCAGTTTCAGGTCGCAGGCGAACTCACGCGCCGCTATGGCACCCTCCAGCCACTCGCGGGTGCCGTCCCTCGACCCGTCGTCCACCACGATGACTTCCTTGTCGAGCGGCAGCCCGGCTATCGCCTTCAGCACGGCAGGAAGCGTCTTCATCTCGTTATAGGAAGGGATGACAATGGTGGTTTTCATTACTGCTTGAAATTATAACAAAGATAAGAAAGCCAAAAGAAGGCGGGCGGCCGGGGAGAGCCGCGCCGGCCTTCCTCCGGCGCCCGTGTTTTAATATAATAGATATCAATAGCGGTTAACGGAGGAAACATGAAAGTACCTATGGTAGACATGCTGGCCGGCTATCCCCCCATACGCGAGGAGATAGAAACGGCGGTCAAGAACGTATTCAACAAAGCTAATTTCATCCTGGGCGAGGAAGTGACGAAGTTCGAAAAGGAATTCGCCGCCCATAACGGCACCAAGTACGCCGTCGGCGTGGCCAACGGCACCGACGCCATCCGGATGGCCCTCATCGCCAGCGGCGTGAAGAAGGGCGACGAGGTCATCACCTCCCCCTTCACCTTCATCGCCACCTCCGAGACCATCTCCCAGGTGGGCGCCACCCCGGTGTTCGCCGACATCGACCCGGTCACGTACAACCTCGACCCCAAGTCGGTCGAAAAGAAGATTACCCCGAAGACCCGCGCCATAGTGCCGGTGCACCTGTACGGCATGCCCTGCGATATGGACGCCCTCATGGCGATCGCGCAGAAGCACAACCTGCTCGTCATCGAGGACACCGCCCAGGCCTTCACCGGCAAGTACAAGCTGGGCGGCAAGGACTGGAAGATGCTGGGCTCCATCGGCCACTGCGGCACCTACAGTTTCTTCCCGGCCAAGAACCTCGGCGCCTTCGGCGACGGCGGGGCCATCACCACCAACGACGACAAGATCTACGAGACGCTCAAGCAGCTGCGCAACCACGGCAGCAAGGTGCGCTACCACCACGAGATGGAGGGCTTCAACAGCCGCCTCGACACCGTGCAGGCCGCCGTGCTCTCCGTGCGCCTCAAACACGTAGAGAAATGGACCGAGATGCGCAACGCCGTGGCGGCCAAGTACGCCGAGGCCCTCAAGGGCGTCTGCGTGTGCCCCGTGGTTCCGGACAACGCGCGCCACTCGTTCAACTATTACACCCTGCGCTTCGACACCAAGGCCAAGCGCGACAACGCGCAGAAGTACCTGACCGAGCAGCAGATCGCCAACCAGATCTACTACCCGATCGCCCTGCACCTCCAGGAGGCCTACGCGCACCTGGGCGGCAAGAAGGGCGACCTGCCCGTCTGCGACGCGGTGATGGACACCGTGTTCTCGCTGCCGATGTACCCGGAGCTCTCCGACGAGCAGATCAAAACCGTCACCGACGCGGTAAAGGCTTCCCTTTCCGTGGGCGCGGCGAAGTAACGGATGATAGGGCTGACGGAAAAAAGAATAACCGTCACGGGGGGCGCTGGGTTCCTGGGGTCGCGCGTGGTGGAAAAGCTGCGCGCGGCCGGGGCGAAAGAAGTCTTCGTCCCCCGCAGCCGGGACTACGACCTGACCGACATGGCGGCCGTGCGCCGCCTGTACGCCGACGCGCGGCCCCAGGTGGTGATACACCTGGCGGCCGTGGTGGGCGGCATAGGGGCCAACCGCCTCAACCCCGGCAAGTTCTTCTACGACAATTTGATGATGGGCGCGCAGCTGATGGAAGAGGGCCGCAAAGCCGGGGTGGAGAAGTTCGTGGCCGCCGGCACTATCTGCGCCTACCCGAAGTTCGCCCCGGTCCCCTTCAAAGAGGACGACCTCTGGAACGGCTATCCAGAGGAGACCAACGCGCCCTACGGCCTGGCCAAGAAAATGCTGCTGGTGCAGGCGCAGGCCTACCGCGCCCAATACGGCTTCAACGCCATTTTCCTCCTGCCGGTCAACCTCTACGGCCCCGGCGACAATTTCAACCCCGAATCCTCCCACGTGATACCGGCCCTGGTAAAAAAATTCATAGCGGCCATAGAGGCCGGAGAAAAAGAGGTCACCGTCTGGGGCACCGGCAAAGCCACGCGCGAATTCCTCTACGTGGACGACTGCGCCCACGCGGTCTGCCTGGCCGCCGCCCGCTACGACAAGCCCGAGCCGGTCAATATAGGCGCAGGCTTCGAGATCTCCATAAAAGACCTGGCCGGCGTCATCGCCCGCCTCACCGGCTTCGCCGGCAGGATCCTCTGGGACACCTCCAAGCCGGACGGCCAGCCGCGCCGCATGCTCGACACCACCCGCGCCAGCGAGCAGTTCGGCTTCAAGGCCAAAACCAATTTCGAGGAAGGCCTGAAACAGACCATAGAGTGGTACAGGCGCAACAGGGGCCAATGACAAAAGAGGAAAAGATAAGATTTTTCGACGAGGCGGCGGCCGACCGCGACTCCTGGCGCGCCCGCAACCGCAGCTACCAGCGCGAGCTGCTGAACTTTTTCCGCTTCGTCATCCCCAAGGGCTCCTCGGTGCTGGAGGCGGGCTCGGGCACCGGCGCGCTGCTGGCCGACCTCGCCCCGGCCCGGGGCCTCGGCGTGGACTTCAGCCCGGCCATGACCGCGGCCGCGAAGGCCGCCCATGCCACGGACCCGGCGCTGGAATTCAGGACGGGGGACATTGAGAACCTGGACCTGGCCGATAAATTTGATTACGTGGTCATGCAGGACCTGCTCGGCCACGTGGACGACATCTGGCTGGCTTTCCGCAGCCTGCGCCGGGTCACCACTCCGGAGAGCCGCGTGATCATAACCTCCTACAACCCGTTGTGGGAGCCGCTGGTCATCCTGGCCGAGGCGGCGGGCCTGAAGGCGAAGAACCCGCGCCAGAACTGGCTGGCGATGGCGGACATAGAGAACCTGCTCTATTTGAACAATTACGAGGTGATCAAGAAGGGCCACAGGTTCCTGATGCCCTTCTACCTGCCGCTGCTCTCCGCCTTCTTCAACAAGTTCCTGGCCAAGATGCCGCTCTTCAAGGACCTGGGCCTGATACAATTCATCATCGCCAGGGAAACCCCGGGCGCGCCGCCCGCCGCCGAGTACTCCGTCTCGGTAATGGTGCCCTGCCGCAACGAGGCCGGCAACATGGAGCGGCTCTTCGCCGAGCTGCCCAGGCTCGGCAAGAACACGGAGCTGGTCTTCGTGGACGGCAACTCAGACGACGGCACCGTGGAGAAGATAAAGGAACAGGCCGCCAGGCACCCGGAGATCCCGGTGAAGGTCCTGCTGCAGGGCGGCGCCTTCGGCAAGGCCGACGCCGTGCGCAAGGGCTTCGACGCCGCCTCGGGCGAAGTGCTGATGATCCTCGACGCCGACCTGACGGTAGTGCCGCGGGACCTGGAAAAATTCTACGCGGCCATAGCCGAGGGCAAGGGCGAATTCATAAACGGCTCCCGCCTGGTCTACCCCATGGAGAAAGGCGCTATGCGCTTTCTCAACATGCTGGGCAACAAGACCTTCTCCCTGATCTTCACCTGGACGCTCGGCCAGCGCATTAAAGACACGCTCTGCGGCACCAAGGTGCTGCTGAAAGCCAATTACGAGAAGATAAAAGCCGGCCGGAGCTACTTCGGGGAATTCGACCCGTTCGGCGACTTCGACCTGCTCTTCGGCGCCAGCAAGCTCAACCTGCGCATCACCGAGCTGCCCGTCAGCTACAAAGAGCGCAAATACGGCGTCACCAAGATCAGCCGCTTCCGCCATGGCCTGCTGCTTTTCCGCATGGCCTTCATCGCCTTCGTGAAGCTCAAACTCCATTGATCCCCCGGGAAGAATGAAGATAAAACTCAACTGGGCGCTTTTCCTGCTGACGGCGGCGTCCTATGTCTTTTACCCGGTCTGGCACCTGCCCTTTTCGCCGGCGGCCCAGTGGGCCCTGCTCAACCTCTTCATCCTGCTCTCCGCGGCCGTCCTGTACAGCCCCCTCGACGAAGTTTCCCTGGACGCCTCCCTGCCCGAGCTGAAAGACCTCTGGCCGGCGCTGCTGCTGGCCGCGGCGGCCTGCCTGCCTTTCTGGCTCACCCCGCTGCCTACCGGCTCCGACGACCAGTCCCACGCCGGCCCGCCGGCCTGGCTGCTGGGCCGCGCCGCCGCCGCGCTGGGTATAGACGCCCCCCTGCTGCCGCTGTTCACGCTGCCCGCGGCCGCCGCCCTGGGGGCCGCGGCCTATTACCTGAAAGGCCGCCTGCGCGCCCCAAGCCGCGCCGCCGCCGCGCTGGCCCTGGTTGCGGCGGGCAATGCCTGGTTCTTCGCCTCGGCCCGCTTCGGCCTGGCCGACGCCATAGGCCGCTACGAGACCGTCCTGCGCTATCCGGCGTTGAGCAAGTTCCTCTACCTGCCCGCCTACCTGCTCATCGGCATCCGCGAGCCCGCGCCCCGCGCCGTGCAGTTCCTCTTCATCGCGCTGACCGCGGTGTACCTGCTGCGCCTGCTTAAATTCCTGAAGGCCTCCCCCCCGCCGCGCCTGACCTTCCTGCTGGTGGCCTTCTTCCCCACCTTCTTCAACCTCTCGATAAGCGCCGAGCTGGAGGCCGGCACGGTCTTCTTCTTCACCGCCGCCATCTGCCATTTCATAAAGGCCGCCTCCGGCGGCGACCGCGCGCAGTTCCTGAAATGCGCTTTCTGGACCGCGGCGGGCTTCTTCTACAAGCAGCTGCCGCTCGGGCTGATGCTCTCCTTCCTGCCCGCGCTGGCGGCCCTCTGGTACATTTACCCGCAGCGGCGCCCGGCCTGGGCCTACGGCCTCAAGACCCTGCTGATCCCGGCCGCCGTCGGGCTGCCCTTCATAGCTATCAGCGCGGCCCTGGATATCAGGAACGCGGCCCTGATGCTGCAGAACCTGCTGGAGCCGCGCCTGATGTTCCTGAATTTCGTGAACCTCTACGATACGGCGGGCCCGGTCCTGACCGGCCTGCTGGCGCTCTCGTCGGGCTGGGCGGTATACCGCCGCAGGGGGCCGGAGCTGTGGCTGCTGCTCTACCTGGCGGCGGCCTACCACGTGATGATAAGCGCCTCCGCCGCCGTCGGCTATATCAGGCACGCGCAGCCCTTCTATATAGCCCCCGTCCTGCTGCTGGCCCTCTGGGCCGCGCACGCCGCGCGCCGTTTCCCGGCCCTCTGGGCCGCCCTGCTGGCGCTGCTCTTTTTCCAGTCCGTCTTCGCCAAAGCGCCCTACCAGCGCAAGACCGCCTTTAATTTCCGCGAGTACGCCTTCCCGTACGGCGAAACGGCGCAATACCTCCGGGGCCTGCGCCGGGACGGCTTAAAAATCTACGCGCCGATGGAGGTGGAGCCCAGCCACTTCTACCTGGCCAAATACGGCCTGGCGGGCAGGCTCACCTGGGACCGCACGCTGCCGGCTGTTTTTACGGCCGCTACGGCCTCGAAGGCTTTTAAAGACGGCGCTTACGATTTCATGCTGCTGCCCTGCAGCCCTTTTCCCGGCGTGCCGGTGGATTTTACGGGCGTGTCCGGGCAGCTGAAAGCCTCCGGGGAATTCGCGGTGGAGCGCCTCTTCGACTACGGCGGAAACAAGCTCGTCCTGCTTAAAGCGGCCGGGAGCGTCAACTAATGTGCGGCATCTGCGGAACTTATAACTTCAACGGGCGCCCAGCCCAAAAAGAGCTGCTGGGCCGCATGTGCGGCCTGATGGCCCACCGCGGCCCCGATTCCGAGGGCCTGTATGCCGCCGGCCCCGCGGGCCTCGGCATGCGCCGCCTCTCCATCATCGACCTGGCCACCGGCGACCAGCCCCTCTTCAACGAGGACCGGCGGCTCGCCATAGTGATGAACGGCGAGATCTACAACTATCTGGAACTGCGCGAGGCCCTCCTCGCCAGGGGCCACCGCTTCGCCACCACCTCCGACACCGAGGTGGTCCTGCACCTCTACGAAGAATTCGGGGACGCGGCCTTCGCCATGCTCAACGGCTTCTTCGCCTTCGCCATCCACGACGGAGCCTCGGGCGAGCTGCGGGTGGTCCGGGACCGCTGGGGCATAAAGCCGGTTTTTTATTTCGCGCAGCCGGACCTTTTCGCCTTCGGCTCCGAGATCAAGGTCTTCGGCGCGCTCGGCCGCCGGTTCAAACTGAACAGGGCCGCCCTCTGGGATTATTTCAGCTACGGCTACCTGCCGGCCGAGGAGACGCTGCTGCAGGGGGTGAGCCTGCTGCCGCCCGGCTGCGCCCTCAGGATCTCCGCCGGGGGCAAAGTCGCGCGGGAGCGCTACAGCCAGCTGGAGCGCAAGCCCGAATGGGGCAAGCTCTCGCCCGGCGAGGCTAAGGAGATCTATTTCAGCAAGGTGGAGAACGCGGTAAAGCTCTCGCTGCGCAGCGATGTGCCGGTGGGCCTTTTCCTCAGCGGCGGCCTGGACTCCAACATCATCCTGCACGAGGCCCGCAAACACATGGCGGGGCGGATCTCCACCTACACCGTCGGCTTCGAGAGCGGGCATTTCGACGAGGCCTCCCTGGTGCGCAGGCTGGCCGCCGAGCAGGACCTCAAAGCGACCTTCATGACCGTCACCCCCGGCTGGACGAAGGATAATTTCTCCCGGCTGGCTGGCTTCCACGACTCGCTGGCCATCACGCCGGCCTTCCTGGCCCTGGCGCGCCTGAGCGAGGCGGCCGCCAAGGACCTGAAGGTGGTGCTCAGCGGCAGCGGCGGGGACGAACTGCTGATGGGCTACCCCACCTACCAGGCCGACAGGCTCTGGAAATATTTCAGCCGCCTGCCGGCCTTCCTGAAGACCGCGCTGGCCGCGGCCGCCGGCGCGCTGCCCCACCCCCCCGGCAGGATCTCGCCCGGCTACAAGCTCAAGAAGTTCTCGGAAGGGCTCTTCTTCCATTTCGAGAAGGCGCATTATTCCTGGCGCACCATCTACAGCGAATCCGAGAAGGACTCCCTGCTGTCCCCGGAATTCTTCGCGGCGGCCCGCCGCGACAGCGCGGCGGCCTACGAGCGCGCCTTCGCGGACGCCCCGGCCGCCTGGGACCGGCTGGAGCGGGCCTCCTTCGCGGATGTGAAGGTCTGGCTGGCCAACATGGGACACCTGCAGTCCGACACCTTCACGATGTGCAGCTCGCTGGAGCTGCGCCCGCCGCTGCTGGAGAACGAGCTGGCGGAATTCCTCTTCTCGCTGCCGCTGTCTGTCAGGCTGAAGGGCTTCCAGACCAAGAGTTTCTTCAGGTACTGCTACAAGGACAAGCTGCCGGACTATATCGTCGGGCAGGCCAAGATGGGCTTCCACCTGCCGATGGCGGAGTGGCTGCGCGGCGAGCTGAAGGGCTGGGCCGCTGACTACCTCTTCTCGGGCGGGGACGCGGACCGCTATTTCCGCCGCGGCGAGCTGGAGCGGATCTTCGCCGCCCACCAGGGCGGCTCCGTCGATAACAGCTTCAAGATTTTTAGTATAATTTGCTTCTTGGAGTGGGTAAATAAATTCCGCGGCCTGGTGGAAGAATGAAACTGGTAATCCAGATCCCCTGCTATAACGAAGAGGAGTTCATAAAGGCGGCGCTCGACGCGCTGCCCCGCTCTATAGCCGGGGTGGACAGCGTGTCCGCCGTCGTTATCGACGACGGCAGCTCCGACCGCACGGCCGAGGCGGCGAAAGCCCACCCGCTGGTGGAGCGCGTGGTGCGCCTGCCCTACCACCAGGGCCTGGCCTCCGCTTTCAAGGCCGGCATCGAGGCCTCGCTGGAGCTCGGCGCCGACATCATCGTCAACACCGACGCCGACAACCAGTACCCCGCGGAGCGCGTCAAGGACCTCATCCGCCCCATCCTGGAGGGCAAGGCCGAGTTCGTGATCGGCTGCCGCAACATAGAGGGCATCGCGCATTTCTCCTTTATGAAGAAGGTGGCCCAGCGCCTGGGCAGCCGGGTGGTCTCGGCCATCTGCCGCCAGCAGGTGCCCGACGTCACCTCGGGCTTCCGCGCCTTCAGCCGCGGCGCCGCGCTGTGGCTGGACGTGATAGCCAGCGACTACACCTACACCCTCGAGACGCTGATACGGCTGGCCTCGCGCAAGGTGCGCATAGCCGTGCTGGAGATAGAGGTGAACCCGCCCGTGCGCGACTCCCGGCTGATGAAGAGCAGCGTCGAGTACGTCTTCCGCTCCGCCGGCGACATCCTGACCCTTTTCTACATCTACTCCCCGCTGAAACTGTTCCTCTTCCTCGGCGCCGTCTTCGGCCTGCCGGGCCTGTTCCTGATCCTGCGCTTCCTCTATTACTACGTCATCCTAACCGTAATGCGCGGCATCCCCTCCGGCTACGAGCAGTCCCTGACCATAGGCACGGCCCTCTTCGTCATCGGCATCTTCATGCTGCTGATGGGGGTGGTATCGCACCTCATCTACACCAACCGCAAGCTCCTCGAGAAGATACTGGTGCAGCAGCAGAAGAATTTGAAATGAGAGACAAACTGCTGCTGAAGCTGCTGCTGCTGCTGGCCGCCCAGCAGCTGGCTTTCATACTGTTCTTCCCCCCGGTGCGCGAGCCCGACTCGGCCAGCTTCATCGCGGTGGCGGCGCAGGCCGCGCAGACCGGCGGCTTCTCCGCCGAGACGCGGCTGCCCGGCTACCCGGCCTTCCTCGCCGCCCTCTACCTGCCCTTCGGCCAGGCCGACCTGCCGGTAGTGATAACCCAGCATCTCCTGGGCCTGCTGCTCTGGTTCCTCCTGGCGAGCCGCCTGCAGACGGACAGGCAAAAGATGCTTTTCACAGGCCTGTTCGCCCTGGACCTGCTGTATTCCAGTTACCAGCACGCGCTGCTTTCTGATTTTCTCTTCTCCTTCCTGCTGTGCGCCGGCGCGCTGGGCGCCGGCTGGCCCAGGGGGGAGCGCCGCCTTTCCGGGGCCCTGCTCTGCGGCCTGTTCGTGGCCGCCGGCCTGCTCACCAAGCCGGCGCTCAAGCTCTTTCCGTTCTTCATCCTGCCCTTCTTCCTGCCTGGCCCCGGCCCGCTCAAGGGCAAGCTCCGCTACGCCGCGGCTTTCCTGATCCTGCCGCTGCTGGCCGTAAACCTGTGGAGCTGGCGCAACTACCGGGAGACCGGCCGCTACTCCATGCTGCCCATGGAGTCCTATCACTACATCGGCCGCGTGGTGAACCACATAGAGTTCCCGGCCGGCAGCGTTTCGGAAAAATATTTCAGGGAGCAGATGCCCGGCGGGAGCGTCCCGCGCAACCGCCGCGCCGCCGTGATCCACGGCGCGGAAGCCGCCATGCGCCGCGACGGCATAAAGACGGAGACGATGGACGAAGAGTTCCGGGACATCTTCCGCCTGAGCATATTGCGCCGCCCCTTCGCGTACCTAAACGAAAGCCTCACCGAGCTTTTCTATTTCTTCTTCTCGGCGCATAACCTCTACGCCAAGTTCGCCCTTAAGGACAAATTGCCGGCCTCCGCCGAAGCCGGCCTCGGCTCCGGCGATCTCGGCGGCTTCCTGCTGAAGATGGCCGTCAGTTTGCACCCGTTCTACTGGGGAGTCGCCGGGCTCTTCGCCTGGTTCCTGGCGCTTAACTGGCGGCGCCTGGCCGCCGAGGGCGACCTCTTCTTCCTCTACTCCATAGGAATAGTCGCTTATATAGCCCTGGTCAGTTCCTTCGCCAACGAGGGCCTGGCCCGCTACCGCGGCGCGGTGCAACCGCTCATGCTCTATTTCTCGGCCGTTCTGCTGGCCAGGCTCTTCCCGGGCAAAGCGGGGGCCCCGCGATGAAGGTCTGCTACTGGGGCACCTACGACAGGGCCTATCCCCGCAATATCACCGTCATAGCCGGGCTGCGCAAAGCCGGCGTCGACGTGGTGGAACTGCACGAGCCGCTCTGGGCGAGCACCCGGGACAAGCTGGCCCGCGCCTCGGCCGGCTGGTTCGCGCCGGGCCTGCTGCTGCGCTGGCTCGCCATCTACGCCCGCCTGGGCCTGCGCCTGTTGCGCGAGAAGGACGTCGACTGCCTCCTGGTGGGCTACTCCGGGCATTTCGACATGTTCCCGGCCTGGCTGCTGGGCAAGCTCAAAGGCGTCCCGGTAATCTTCGACGCCTTCCTGTCCCTCTACGAAGCCTTCGTCTTCGACAGGCCCGCCATAAAGAAGGGATCGCTCAAGGCGCGCCTGCTGTGGCTGGTGGACAAGTATTCCTGCGCCCTCGCCGACCTGGTGCTGCTCGACACCGGCGACCACATAAAATATTTCTGCGAAGAGTTCGGCCTGCGCGCGGAGAAATTCCGCCGCAGCTTCATAGGCGCCAGCGAGGACAGGTTCTACCCGCGCCCGGCGCCGGCGGAGAAAGGCCCCTACACCGTGCTGCATTTCGGCCGCTACATTCCGCTGCACGGCCTCAAGTACATCGTAAGGGCGGCCAAAGAGCTGGAGGCCGACGGGGTGCATTTCAAGTTCATCGGCGCCGGCGAGGAGCTGGAATCGACCCTGGCCCTCGCCAAAGAGCTCGGCCTTAAAAATTCCGAGTTCACGGAGTTCATGCCCCCGGACGAACTGGTAAACCACATAGCGGCGGCGGACGTCTGCCTGGGCATCTTCGGCGACACCGAAAAAGCCCGCCGCGTGATCCCCAACAAGGTTTTCGAGGCGATGGCCATGCGCAGGCCGGTAGTCACCGGCGGGTCGCCGGCGGCGGACGAACTGCTGACCGACGGGCAGGACTGCCTGCTCTGCGGGATGGCGAGCGCCCCCGCCCTGGCGGCGGCGGTGCGGCGGCTGAAGGCCGACCCGGCCCTGGCGGAGAAGATCGCCGCGGGCGGGCAGGAACTTTTCAGCAAGCGCGCCAGCGCGGCCGTGCTGGGCGCGGAGATCGCGGAACTTATAAGGACCGTTTAGGCGGTCGGAGGAACTATGGCTAAATGTCTCGTGACCGGCGGCGCCGGCTTCATCGGCTCGCACGTGGCGGAAGACCTGCTCAAGGCGGGGCATACCGTCACGGTGCTAGACGACCTCAGCGGCGGCTTCGAGGACAATGTCCCCGCCGGCGCGAAGTTCGTGAAAGGGAGCGTCACCGACGCCGCCCTGGTGAACGGGCTCTTCGCGGAAGGCAAGTTCGAGCACGTCTTCCACCTGGCCGCCTACGCCGCCGAGGGCCTCAGCCACTTCATCCGCAAGTTCAACTACGAGAACAACCTGATAGGCAGCGTCAACCTGGTTAACGCCTCCGTCAACAACGGCGTGAAATGCTTCGTCTTTACCTCCTCCATCGCCGTCTACGGCGCGGGCCAGCTGCCCCTGACCGAGGACATGGCCCCCATGCCCGAGGATCCCTACGGCGCCTCCAAGCTGGCCGTCGAGCACGACCTGCACGCCGCCCAGAAGATGTTCGGCCTGGATTTCGTGGTGTTCCGCCCGCACAATGTCTACGGCGAGCGCCAGAATATCGGCGACCGCTACCGCAACGTGGCCGGCATCTTCATGAACCAGATCCTGCTGGGCCAGCCGATGAGCATCTTCGGCGACGGCGAGCAGACGCGCGCCTTCACCTACATCAAGGACGTCTCGCCCATCATCGCCGACTCCGCCTTCCGCCCCGAGGCCTACAACCAGGTCTTCAATATCGGCTCCGAGCAGCCCTTCACCGTCAACGAGCTCGCCGAGCGCGTGCGCGAGGCCATGGGCGCTCCCGCCCACCCGATAAAGCACCTGGAGGCCCGCAACGAGGTGGTGCACGCTTTTTCCTCCCACGACCGGCTGAAGAAAGTTTTCGGCTATACCCCGAAGTACGGCCTGGCCGAGGGCGTGCAGGCCATGGCGGACTGGGCGAAGAAGGCGGGCAGCCGCGCCAGCACCGAGTTCGGGAATATCGAGATCGAAAGGAATCTGCCCCCCAGCTGGCGCAAGAAAGCCTGAAGGCCCGCGGCGAAAGGATAGAAATGAGCGCGAAAAGCGGCTACAACTGGATGCCCGGCCCCGCCCACCTCTGCAGGCGGCACCTGGTGCTTGGCCTGATCGACGACCTGAAGCCGCAGGGCGTGCTGGAGATAGGCTTCGGCGGCGGCGACCTGCTGCGCATACTCAACCAAAAGGGCTACAGCGGCGCCGGCGTGGACTTCAGCGAGGCGGCCTGCAGGCACCTGCAGGACCAGCACGAGGGCCGGGAATTCAATTTCAAGATAGCTGCCATGTCCGAAGCCGGGCTGGACGAGCGCGGCGAGAAGTTCGGCCTGGTGATGGCCTTTGAAGTGCTGGAGCACATAGAGGACGACCGGGCCGCGCTGAAGCGCTGGTATTCCCTGACGGCCGACGGCGGCCATTTGCTGCTGTCGGTGCCGGCCCACGCCGACGCCTATAACGACGAGGACCGCCTGGCCGGCCACGCCCGCCGCTACGAGCGGGCGGACCTGGAGGCCAAGCTTGCCGGGGCGGGGTTCGAGGTCCTCAAATTTTACTGCTACGGCTTCCCGCTGATAAACCTCTCGCGCAAGGTGCGCATGGCGCTCGGCGGCAAAAAGGTTTCGGAGGCCGGCAGCATGGAGGAGCGCAGCAAGGAGATAGGGCAGGGGCTGGTCTTCTGGAGCCTCGGCAAATACCTCTTCAACGACTTCCTGCTGTACCCTGCCTACCTGCTGCAGCGCCTGTTCCTCCGCACGGACCTCGGGGACGGCTACCTGGTGCTGGCGAAAAAGACAGCCGGGCGGAAAAAGTAGTTCAATATTTACGATGTTTAAAACCGACACCCTTATTATAGGCGGCGGCCTGGCGGGCCTGGCCGCGGCGCAGGCCCTGCAAGGTAAAAAAGACTACCTGGTAGCCGAGCGGGAGAGCCGCCCCGGCGGGCTGGCCGCCACCCTGAAGAAAGGCGGCTTTCAGTTCGACTATTCGGGCCACCTGCTGCACCTGCGCTGGCCCGAAACCACGCGCCTCATACTCGGCGCGCTGGGCTCCAACTGCGCCAGGATCAAGCGCGACGCGCGCATCTTCGCGCACAAGAGCTGGACCCCCTACCCTTTCCAGGCCAACCTGTCCGGCATGCCGGCCAGGGTTAAGGCGGAGTGCGTCAGCGGCTTCCTGGCGGCCTTTAACGCCCGCAAGCCGGCCCCCGACGGCGCGGAGGCTTTTTCCGCCTGGACCAGGCGGGTCTTCGGCGAAGGCATTTCCAGGCACTTCATGCTGCCCTATAACGCCAAGCTCTGGCAGTACCCGCTGGGGCGGCTCACCACGGAATGGTGCGCGCCCTTCGTGCCGCTGCCCAGGCCGGAGGAAGTGATAGAGGGAGCCTACGGCAAAAAATCCGAGGGGCTGGGCTACAACACCGTTTTTCATTACCCCAAAACCGGGGGCATAGGGACACTGGCCAACGCCCTGGCGCGCGGCCTGGACGGCCTGCGGCTGGGCCTGGAGGCCGAAAGCGTAAACCTTAAAAAAGGCGTGGCCAACATCCGCCATTTCGGCCCTATCCATTTCCGCCGCCTGATAAACACTTCCCCGCTGGACGAATTCATAGCTTCGGCCGAAGACGCGCCGGTCGCGGTGCGGCGCGCCGCGGCGCGGCTGCGTCACAATACGGTCTATGTCCTGAACCTGGGCGTGAAGGGCGTGCAGTCGGACATGCACTGGGGCTATTTCCCGGGCGCCGAGTTCCCTTTCTACCGGGCCGGCATCGCCACTAATTTCTCGAAGGCGCTGGCCCCCCGCGGCTGCGCCTCGTTCTACATCGAGCTGGCCACCTCCGGCGCGGCGCTGGACCTGGCCTCTTCGGAGGCGGCCATACTGAAAGGCCTGAAAGCCTGCGGCCTGATAAAGAGCGCCTCGCAGGTGGTAGAGCGACTCTGGCTCAAGATCCCCTGCGCCTACGTGGTCTACAACCGCGAGCGGGCCGAGGCCCTCCCTGTGATCTTCGACTGGCTCAAGTCCAGGAAAGCGCAGTCCATCGGCCGCTACGGGAACTGGAAATACTCTTTCATGGAAGAGAGCGTGAAAGAGGGCCTCGAAGCCGCCCGCAATATCCTCCGCCGTTAACATCCTCCCCGGGCTTGCCGTCCTTTTCCAACCCGCTGGCCCAGCAGCTCTAGAAGTCAGATATTTCAAATGCAGACAGACCTCATATCAGAATTTTTCTCCTACCGCCTGCTGCGGGGCAGGGAGCTGGCGTGGCTGGCGTGGTTGTTCGGAGTGCTGCTGCTGGTCAGCGCCCTCTACGTGGTCTGGCTGCCGGACGTTTCGGAGCTGAAGAAGAAAAACCCGAAGGTGACTTCCTTCATGCTCCTCAAGGAAAGGCAGGCCCGCGCGCAGGGCAAGAAACTGCCGCGCGTCATCGTCTGGAAGGGCCTCGACGAGATCTCCGGCCACCTCAGGCACGCGGTGCTGGTGGCCGAGGACGGCGGCTTCTACCGCCACAAGGGGATAGACTGGGAGAGCACCCGCAAAGCCCTGGAAACGGATTGGAAAGAGAAGCGCTTCGCCAAGGGCGGCAGCACCATCACCCAGCAGCTGGCCCGCAACCTCTACCTTTCCCCCTCCAAGAACCCCCTGCGCAAGGTCAAGGAAATGCTGATAGCGCGGCGCCTGGAGGATCAGCTCGGCAAGCGCCGCATCCTGGAGCTTTACCTCAACGTGGCCGAATGGGGCCGCGGCCTCTACGGCGCCGAGGCCGCCGCCCGCGCCTATTTCGGCAAAAGCGCCGCCGAGCTTACGCCGGAGGAAGCGGCCGCCCTGGCCGCGGTGCTGCCCAGCCCGCGCCGTTACAGCCCGGTAAGGGGCACCCGCTTCATGGAGCGCCAGAAGAGCAGGATAGTTTCCAGGATGCGGGCCTCCGGCTACCTGCCGGAGGAGGCGTCCGAAGAAGCGATAGAGGCTTTCACGGAAATAGCGGCGTCTACGGCGCCGCAGGTGGGCCTGAGTTCAGGCCCCGCTATAACTCAATAAAGCCCGGGCAGCTTTTAAGCCGGACCAGACCTACTTGCCGCGGCCTATGCCGGCGGCGGTCAGCGCTTTTTTAAGCGCCTCCCGGTTCTTCTCGGTCAGCGGGGTGAGCGGCAGGCGCGGCTCCGGCAGGCAGAGCCCCAGCAGCGAGGCCGCGTATTTTACCGGTATCGGGTTGGTCTCGGTGAACAGGGATTTTTCCAGCAGGAAAAGATTATGGTGCACGGCCGCGGCGCCGACCGTGTCGCCCTTCAGGAAGAGCTCGCACATGCGCTGCATTTCGGCGGGGGCCACGTTGGAGGTCACGGAGATAACGCCCCGCGCGCCTACCGACATCATGGGCAGGGTCAGCGAGTCGTCGCCGCTCATCACGGCGAAATCCTCGTCGGCCCCGTTGACTATTTCGCTCACCTGGTCGAGGCTGCCTGAGGCTTCCTTGATGCCTATTATGTTGGAGAATTTGCGGCGCAGGCCCAGCGCCGTGGCCGGCAGCATGTTCACGCCGGTGCGCCCGGGGATATTGTAGAGGACGATAGGCAGGCGGGTGGCCTTGGCCAGCTCAGAGAAATGCAGCGTCATACCGTCCTGAGTAGGCTTGTTGTAGTAGGGCACGATGGCCAGAAGGCCGTCTACGCCCAGGGCCGAGACTTTTTTTACCATGGCCGCCGACTTCTCCGTGGAGTTGGTCCCGACTCCGGGGACCACGGGGACTTTGCCTTTCGCGGCCGCTACCACGGCCTTGATGACCGCCAGGTATTCCTCGGGGGCCAGTGTAGCCGCCTCGCCGGTGGAGCCGCAGGGCACCAGGCCGCTGACGCCGCCCTCCACCTGGAACTTTACCACCTTCCTGAGCGATTCGAAATCGACTTTGCCGTTCTTGAACGGGGTGACTATCGCGGTGAAGCAGCCTTTGAGTTTCAGCATTTGATCTCTCCTTCGAATACTATTTTAGCCGGCCCCTGTATGTGTATTTCGGAAGCCCCGGCGCTCGACGGCCGCAGCCAGACAATGAATTTTTCCCCGCTGCGGGAAACCAGTGAAACCGGGGGCCGCACGCGCCCGGACAGCGCCAGCGCTACCGCGCTCGCGGTGAGGCCGGTGCCGCAGGCCAGGGTTTCCCCCTCCACTCCCCTTTCGTAGGTGCGGACGAAAACCCGCCCCTTTTTGATCTGCACGAAATTGACGTTGGTTCCGGCCGGCCCGAAGGCTTTGTCATGTCGTAACGCGGCGCCGAGCCTCTCTACGTCTGTCTTCTCCAGGTCCTTAACCGGTACCACCGCGTGCGGAACGCCGGTATTCAGAAAATGAACCTGTCCGGCGCCGGCCGGGAAATCCCCGCGCAGGCCCAGCTTAACCGCCGGCACGTCGGGCATCCGCATTTTAACTATCCCCGGGCCCATTATCGCGGCGGGCAGATCCCCGGCTATCGTCCGGAGCGTGAAAGCCCTGGCCTTCAGCAGGCCGGAGGCGTAAGCCCACCAGGCCGCGCAGCGGGAGCCGTTGCCGCAGAAGGCCTCGGAGCCGTCGGAATTGAAATAGCGCACGGCCAGAGCGCCGCGGCCGTCCGCGCCGACGTGCAGCAGCCCGTCCGCCCCGACGCCCAGTTTCCTGGCGCAGAGCCTGAGGGCCAGCTTTTTAAGAGCCGCCCCTCCGGGCCGGCCGCCCGCGAGCAGCACGAAATCGTTGCCCGCCCCCGACAGCTTCCAGAATTTTATTTTTTGCACGCGTCCTCCGGACCCGGGGCCGAGCCGTTGAGGAAGGCGCCGGCTATTTTTGAGACGAAGGGTCCGCCCGAGCGCGCCGCGGCAAAATAAGGCGCCGCGGCCGTTTTCTCGCCGAGCGAATATAAGGCCATGCCTTTCACCGCCGAAGCCAGCGGGTCCCCGGCGGCCAGCGCCAGCTCGGCGTCGGCGGCCTCGGCAGCGCGCCGCGGCAGCCCTCCCAGCAGCAGGTAGAGGGCCCGCTCCAGCCGCAGGCGCCTGTTGGATTCGTAGCGCAGCGCGGCGTCGAGGGCCTCTACCGCCTTGTAGTAGTCCCCGCGCCCGGCCCATGCCCTGGCCTCCAGCAGAGGCCAGAGCGCCGACCGCGGGGCGGCGGCCCGGCCTTTGGCGGAAATAAAAGCAGCTCCTCCCCAGTCGCGCTTGCGCAGCAGGCAGCGGGCGTATTCTTCCAGCGCCGGGAGGTCCGCGTAATTCTGCAGCGCCGCGCCTTTGGCGTAGAACTCGGCGGCGCGCGAAAAGAAGCCCAGCGCCGCGTAGGCGCGGGCCAGGCCCAAATTGGCAGGCAGGTCGTCCGGGGACAGGGAGAGCACTTGCAGGAAGAGCGGGGCGGCGTTCTCCGGGAAGCCGGCCTGGTTGTATATCTGCGCCAGGCTCGACGAGAAAAGAGAGTTCTCCGGGTAAAGTCCCAGCGCCACCTTGTAGAAGCTTATCGCCTTGTCGGTAGAGCCCGCGGCCTCGTAGCAGCGCCCCATGTAGCCGTAGGCCTCCTCGCGCATGGCCGCCGGCGGTTTTTCTTTCAGGAAGTTTTCGGAAAGGGCAAGGACCGTAACGCAGTCGCCCCCGTTAAAAGCGGAGCGCATCCCGCCCAGGCTGTCGGCCGCGTTCTTGTCGGAAGAACGGCCGAACAGAAAAGCCTCCGCGGGGGCGGCGGCCAGCAGCAGCAACGCGAAAAGGAGCCTCATAGCTTTTCGGCCATCCTCGGCGCGGAGTAAATCAGCAGCGCCTCGCGGGCCGCGTCCATGCGGCGCGTGGCCTCCACCAGGCCGGTCTCCCCGGCCTCTTCGCACCTGTTAAAATCCGCCACGCCGATATCCCCGACCTCCGGCCTTATCACAAAGCCGGCCTCTTTTTCCGCCGCCCCGGCCAGCAGCGAGCCCCGGATGTCTATCACCTGCAGCAGGGACATCAGCACGTTCTCCGGCATGCGCCCCGACACGGTGCCGGTCACGCTGGCCAGCACCCAGTCCGCGCCCAGCTGTTTGGCCGCGCCTATCGGGATAAAATCCACCACGCCGCCGTCCACCAGGTGGCGGTGCCGGTACTGCACCGGCGCGAAGATGCCGGGCAGGTTGACGCTGGCGCGCACCGCGATAGCCAGCGGGCCCTCGGCGAAGATGATCTTCTCCCCGGTGCGCAGGTCCATGGCCGAGCAGGCGAAAGGTTTTTTCAGCCCCTCGAAGGTCTGGCCGCCCAGCCTGCCCTCGATAAAATTGGTGATATGCGTGGGGGTTATCAGCCTGTCGGTCATCAGCAGGCTGATCATTTTTATGCTCGTGAAATCTCTGGAAATCTTGAGCTCCGCGGCCTCCCGCCCGAAGTCCCAGATCTCCGAGACCGGGGTGCCCGCGGCGTAGAGGGAGCCTATCACCGAGCCCATGGAAGTGCCCGAGACATAATCCACCGGGAAGCCCGTGTATTCCAGGGCTTCCAGCACCCCGGCGTGGGCGAAGCCGCGGGCGCCGCCGCCCGAAAGGGCCAGCCCTACCGAGGGCCGGGCGGGCGGTTTGGAGGAGGCCAGCCGGGTCCACAGGGCCTCGCGCAATATCTCGTCGTCCGTCTCGCCGGCGGCTGACGGCGCGGAGGAGGAAGCCCCCGGCCCGGCCGCCTGAGCTGAAGCCCCGGGGCATAGCGCGGCGGCGAACAGTAGTATGGTCAGAAAGAAACGCATGTTAAATCCTGGGCGGCGTCACCTGGAGAAATCCCGGCCCCGGGCCCACTCCAGCTTTATGCGGGCCAGCAGCTGCGCGTAGACGGCGGCCGCGTGCCGCTCTTCCAGCTCGCTGAGCGCGCAGAGGGCGCGCAGCGCCGGCAGGGACGGCTTGGCGGTCCGCGCGGCGGCCTCATAGCCTTCCTTCAGGCGGCTGAATTCCTCGCCGAGCCTGGCGGCCTCCTCCTGCCTGGCGGCCGACTCTTTGTGCGCGGAGACTATCTCGAAGCGTATCCTGTCCTGCAGCTCGGCGCGCTTCAGCTCGCCCTGCCGCTGCTGGGCCCGGCGCTGCTGCACCTGCGTCCAGATGTCGTAGGAAAGCGGGAAGTGGATGGCGATGGAAGCCAGCCAGCTGCCCGTGCGCTCCGCGGACTCCATCATGGAGGAAAACCTGTAGGCGTTCACGTCGTAGCTCGCGCCCAGGTAAATGGTGGGATAGCGGCGTATCATGGCCATGTTCACCGCTATGTCGTCCATCTGGGCCTTGTACAGCTCGCTCTTCAGTTCGGAGCGGGCCTCCATGGCCGTGACCAGGCTGCTGCCCGTCCCGCTCTCCACGGGAATCACCTCGAACCTGCCGTCGGCCTCCACGGGGTGGCCGGGCTCCCGGTTCATCACCTTCAGCAGTTCCGTGTTCGACGCCTCAAGCGCGCCCTCGGCCTGGCGGTTGCGGCCGGTAAGCCCGGAAACGAGGATGGCGGCCTCCAGCTCTTCGAAGGCGTCTTTGGGCAGCTGCGCGGCCTGCGCGCGTGCGCGGGCCAGCCAGTAAGACGTAGCTTCCTTCAGCCGGCGCTGATATAAAAGAGTGTAAAAAGCCTTCTTCGCCGCCAGCGCGGCGTCGGACCTGACGGTTTCAAAGTTAACCTTCGCCTGGTTATGGGAGGTCTTCGCCAGCTTCAGCGTGTTGCTGTTCTTGCCGCCGGTATAGAGCGGCTGCAGGGCCTGAGCCCGCAGGCTGTAGAAGGAGTTGCCCGCTGCTGGGTCTACGTAGCGGTCCCCCAGGTCTGAGCCGAGCAGGGCCGGGTATTCCAGGTCGAGGCGGCTCAGCGTGCCCGACAGCGACAATTGCGGCAGCGCCATGAAGCGGGCCTCCCGGACGCGCTGCCTCGCTATGATGATGTCCTGCTCCGCCGCCAGGGCGGCGGGGCTGTTCTTTACGGCTATCGCCGCGGCTTGTTCTATGGTAACGGCTTCGCCGTTCTTTTGTGCCGCTGCCGGCCCGGCGGCCAGCGCCAGGGCCAGAGCGGCGGCTAAGGATCTCATATCTTGAACTTGGGCATTATTTCCGCTACCTTGGCTTTTACCGCCGCGGCCTTTTCGGCGGACGGCCCGCCCTCGTCGGCCGCGCGCAGCTGTTCATATTCTTTCACTACCTCGTTGACCGCCCCGACCATGTTGTTGAAGTGGTCCTGCAGGTCGGTCAACTGGTCGCCCTGGCGCAGGTAGACGCGGTGCGTCAGGTCGCCCTCGGCCACGGTGGAACAGCTCTTCTCGAACTTGAAGATGGGCCCGGCCATGCGGTGCGAAATGACGGCGGCCACGATGGTCACGACGACCATGTACATGACGATCTTTATCGCGAACAGCGGCGCCATCTGCTTGATAATGTCCAGCAGCGGCATCAGGTACGGGTTCTCGTTGACCACCTTGGACACGGTCCAGATCGCCTCCAGGCCGAAAACGAGGAAGGCCAGAAGCACGCTGAAGAAGATCAGCGCCATGTAGCGGTACTGCAGGTGCTTCTTTATCAGTATGGTCTTGCGCTGGAACTGCGCCGGCGCCTTAGCTTGAGTATTTTCAGTCATAAAACCCCTTAAACTGTCTGCTGGTCCCCGCGTTAAGGGGTTTGGAAGGTGAGGAACTCCGCCTTCCAAAACCCCGTAACCGCCGGGCTGTTTTAGAACAGCACTTCCATCAGGTCGAACCATTCCTTGGACACGGTCTTGAGCTCGCCGGTGGCCTTCGCCAGGGGCACTCCGACCACGTTATTGCCGACGAGGGCGCTCATCTGCCCCCACTGCCCGTCGCGCACCAGCTCCGCGGCCTTGATGCCCACGCGGGTGCCGAGGATGCGGTCGAAGAGCGTCGGCGCCCCGCCGCGCTGCAGGTGGCCTATCACGGCCGAGCGGGTCTCGAAACCGGTCTGCTTCTGGATGAAGCCGGCGATATGCTCGCCCATGCCGCGGTCCTTGAGGATGTGGTGGCCGAACTGGTCGAGCTCGTGCTTGTTCTCGTCGGCCTTCTCGGCCGGCAGCACGGAGGCCTCGCTGGTGACCACCAGCGCGAAGCGCTTGCGGGCGTAGGCGGCCTTGATCTTCTCTATCATCTCTATCGTGTTGATCTTGCGCTCGGGCAGGCAGACGTAGTCCGCGGCGGAGGCTATGCCGGTGAACAGCGCCACCCAGCCGGCGTGGCGGCCCATCACCTCGAGCACCATCACGCGGCGGTGGCTGCGCCCGGTGTCTATCAGCGCCTCGGCGCCCTCCATGGCCTTGGTCACGGAGGTATCGAAACCGAAGGTGTAGTCGGTCGCGTTCAGATCATTGTCCATGGTCTTGGGCACGCCTACGACATTGAGCTTGTGCTCGCCGTAGAGGCGGGTGGCCACGCCCAGCGTGTCCTCGCCGCCCATCGCCACCAGGGCGTGGAGGCCGAGCTTCTTGAAATTAGCCAGGCATTTCTTCACGTTGGCCTCTTCCTTGAACGGGTTGGTGCGGGAGGTGCCCAGCATCGTGCCGCCCTTCATGATGGCGTACTCCACCGTCTCGCGGTCGAGCGGCATGGTGACGCCGTTCACCAGGCCCTTCCAGCCGTCCTGCAGGCCCACGCACTGGTAGCCGAACTTCTCCGCGGCGTACACGCAGCCGCGGATGGCCGGGTTGAGCCCGGGGCAGTCGCCGCCGCCGGTTAAAATTCCTATCTTCTTTTTCATGTTGTCTCCTTTGAGGTTAAGTTAAAAACTGGTGGTGTAGCGCATCTGGGCGATGCGCTCGGCCTTGCGGTCCTCGCCGTTGGAGAATTCCCCGGTGCGGCCTATGCCGCGCACGGCCATGTCCAGCTGGAAATACGGCGTCACGTAGAAGCGGATGCCGGAGTTGAAGCGCTTGGGGTCGTCCTCGTGGAACATGTTGTCCAGTTCCAGCATGAAGGCCACCTTGTCCTCCAGCGTGTAGTTGAGGCCGAGGAAGGCGAACAGGTAGTTCTTGTCGAAATCGGAGACGTTGAAGCCGCCGTGCAGGGCCAGGCCGGGCACGCCGATCTCCTTGGAGCCCACCAGGTAAAGGCCCTTGCCCTTCTCCAGGTATTTCTTGTCGACCGGGTCGTAATAGTAGCCCTGCCCGTCGTAGCCTACCGCCACCGCCGGGATGTAATAGCCGCCGTCGAAGAAGCGGAATTTCACCTGTATCTCCGGGCGGCGCATTTTTACCGGCGAATCCGAGCCGACCAGCCTGTCCACGGTCATGGAGGCGCCGAGGTTCAGGCGCTCCTGCACGCCGAAGTTGAGGCCGCCCTGTACGCCGCCGCCTGAATAAAAGCGGGTCTTGAGCATGAAGCCGTAATAGTCCAGTATGCCCGCGGTCGGGATGTCTATCATCTCCACGTCGGGGACCACCACGGCCTCCCCCCCGTCCTTGTCCTTGGCGGCCAGCGGGAACGCCGGGGCCAGCAGCAGCAGCGCTATCACAACTTTAAGTTTTTTCATCTTTCCTTCCTTGAATGTCAGTCAATACCGAAAATCAGGGCGCGAGCGCGGCCTTCACCTTGGACTCTATGTCCTCCAGGGAAAACGGCTTCTGCACCACGTCGTTGGCGCCGCTGAGCAGGGCTATCCCCTTTTCGCTGGCGGTGTCGCGGGAGGTCATGATTATTATCTTGGGGGCCTCGGTGCCCAGGCGCGAGGAGATCTCGCTGGCCACGTGGTAGCCGTCTATATAGGGCATCATCACGTCGAGCAGCACCAGGTCGAACTTCTCCGTTTCCGCCGCCTGCAGGGCGTCCTTGCCGTTGACCTTCGCGGTCACGTCGTAGCCCTGCCCCCGGAAAAAGGATTCCAGCAGGTCTATCAGGTCCGGGTCGTCATCCGCTATCAGAATCCGCTTTCGACTTTCCATGTCTTGTCTCCCACCAGTCTGTCTATCTCGCGCAGCAGGGCGTCGCTGAGCGCCACGCGCTCAGTGGTCTCTATCATGTAGGTGCCGCGCCCCTTGGTGTTCACCTGGAAATACACCGGGCACATGCCGTGGTTTTTGCCGAGCGCCGTCTTCAGCTCGTGCAGCTGCTTCTCGTCGAAGAGCAGGCCCTCCGGCAGGCTGATCAGCAGGCCGCGGGCCCACTTGTTCATCGCGTCGAAGAGGCTGTAGGCCTCCTCGGCTATCAGCTCGTAGTTCTGTTCTCCGAAATCGGATTTCTGCACCTTGCCGGCCACCACCACCACTTTATTGAGGCCCAGCTGGGGGCCGTAGATCTTGTATTTCTTGGGGAAGAGGCAGACGCCTATATTGCCGGTCAGGTCCTCCACCTCGAACTTGGCCATGGCCTCGCCGGTCTTCTTGGTCTGCATGTTCTTGAACTGCGAGACGATGCCGGCCACGCGCACCATGGCGCCCTCGGCGAAGCCGCCGGCAAGCAGTTTGTCCACCTGCGCGTTCGAGACCATGCCGAGGTGGCGCCGGTAGCTGTTGAGCGGGTGGCCCGAGAAATAGAAGCCCAGCACCTCGTGCTCGTTCTTGAGCAGCGTGTGCTCGTTCATCACGGGCTCGGCCTTCTTCTCCTCGCCGAAGAGCATGGTCTGGTTGCAGTCGCGGTTCTTGCCGCCGCAGAAGGCCTCCACGGCCTCCGTAGCCCTGGTGCGGGAGATCTCCGGCTTTTCCGCGGGGTAGAAGCAGTCGAAGCAGCCGCCCTTGGCCATCGACTCTATGACCCGCTTGTTGAGCTGCTTGGAGTCCACGCGCAGCGTGAACTCCTCGAAAGAGCGGAACGGGCCGTTCTTGGCGCGCTCGGCCACGATGGCCTCCACGACGCCCTCGCCCACGTTCTTCACCGCGGTCAGCGCGAAGCGGATGGCCGGCTTGCCGCTGTGGTCCTCTATGGAAAATTTCTTGAACGAGCGGTTCACGCTGGGCCCGGCTATCTCTATCTCCATGTCCTGGGCCTCGCCGATGTAGGTGACCAGCTTGTTCTCCTTCTCCTCGGAGTTGACGGCGCTCTTGCCGATCTCGCTCGTGAGCAGGGCGGCCATGAACTCCACCGGGTAGTTGGCCTTCAGCCAGGCCGTATGGTAGGCCACCAGGGCGTAGGCGACCGAGTGGGACTTGTTGAAGCCATAGCCCGCGAATTTCGCCATGTCGTCGAAGATCTTGCTGGAGAGCTTATTGGGGATGGCGTGGTGCTGCTTGGACTGGTCCACGAACTTCACGCGCAGCTTCTCCATGACGTCGAGTTTCTTCTTGCCCATGGCCTTGCGGAAATCGTCGGCCTCGCTGGGCGTGAACTTGGCCAGGCTCTTGGAAATTTCCATCACCTGCTCCTGGTACACCATGGTGCCGTAGGTGTCCTTGAGGATCGGCTCCAGCAGGGGGTGGTCGTAGACTATCTTCTTGCGGCCGTGCTTGCGCTCGACGAACATCTCGAGCATGCCGCTCTCTATCGGGCCTGGGCGGTACAGCGCCACCAGGGCGGCGATGTCGCTGAAGGCCGTGGGCTTGAGGCCCTTCACCAGCTTCTTCATGCCCTCGCTTTCCAGCTGGAACACGCCGGTGGTCTTGCCTTCGCACAGCAGGTCGAAAGTTTTCTTGTCGTCCATCTGCACGGAGTAGATGTCGAACGTTTCCTGGCCGGGCAGCTTGCGGATGAACTCGGAAGCCGTCTCTATGATGGTCAGCGTGCGCAGGCCGAGGAAGTCCACCTTCAGCATGCCCAGGGCGCCGAGCATGTTGCCGTCGTACTGCGTGGTGATGACGTCCTTGTTGTTGCGGTTGGCCAGCGGCACGTAGTCGGTGACGTCGTCCTTGGAGATCACCACGCCGGCCGCGTGCACTCCGGTCTGGCGGCGCAGCCCCTCCACCTTGAGGGCGATGTCGAACATCTTCTTGATCTTGGGGTCGCGCTGGTATTCCTTGAGCTCGTTGACCTCGTTCAAGGCCTTGAAGAGGGTGGTGCCCAGGTCGGACGGCACCAGCTTGGCGATGGCGTTGACGTCGGAGAGGGGAATGCCCATCACGCGGCCCACGTCGCGCACGGCGCTCTTGGCCTTTATGGTGCCGTAGGTGATGATGTTGGCCACGCGGCTGGCGCCGTATTTCTCGCGGACGTACTGCACCACCTTCTCGCGGCCGTCGTCGGAAAAGTCGATGTCGAGGTCGGGCATGCTCTTGCGGCCCGGGTTGAGGAAGCGCTCGAACAGCAGGGAGTTGGGCAGCGGGTCCACGCGGGTGATGTCGAGCGTGTAGGCCACCAGCGCGCCGGCGCCTGAGCCGCGGCCGGGGCCCACGGGCACGCCGATGCTGCGGCCGTGGTTGATGAAATCCATGACGATCAGGAAGTAGCTGGAGAAGCCCATCTTCTTGATGGTATCCAGCTCGAACTCGAGGCGCTTGCGGTAGTCGTCCCCGGCGTTCGGGACTTTCTTCTTGAGGCCGGCGTCGCAGAGGTCCTTGAGATAATAGTAGTCTCCATCCCCTTCCGGGTGCTTCTCTTTATACGCCGGAGGGATATCGAAGGCCGGCAGGTGCAGCTTGCTGGTGTCGATCTTTATATTGCACTGCTCGGCTATGACGAGGGTGTTCTTTATAGCTTCGGGGGTGTGCGAGAAGAGCCTGATCATCTCTTCGGGGGATTTGTAATAGAGCTCGTGCTGGGTCTGCCTCATCCGGTCGGGGTCGTCGAGCGTCTTGCCGGTGGAGATGCAGACATGGGCTTCGTGGGCTTCCCAGTCCTCTTTTTTCTGGTAGTGGCAGTCGTTGGTGGCCACGAGCGGGATGCCGGTGCGCTTGGCGACCTCGATCAGGCCGGCCATCGCGGCCTGCTCCTCGGGGATGGTGTGGTCCATCAGCTCGAGGTAGAAATTTCCCCGGCCGAGGATGTCGTTGTACTCGGCGGCCATTTTCACGGCCTCGTCTATCTTGCCCTCGGCGCAGTTGCGGGCGATATGGGACTTGAGGCAGCCGGACAGGCAGATGAGGCCGTCGGCGTGTTTGGCGAGCAGCTCGGAATCTATGCGGGGGTCGTGGTAGAAGCCCTCGAGGAAGGAGTTGGAGACCATCTTCATCAGGTTGCGGTAGCCGGCCTCGTTTTTGGCGAGGACGGTCATGTGGCCGTTGTCGCGGCGGCTGGTGCCCTTGTCGCGGTCCTTGCGGGAGCCGCGGGTGACGTAGCATTCGCAGCCGATGATGGGCTTCAGGCCCGCCGCGTTGGCCATGAAGTAGAACTCCATGGCGCCGTACATGTTGCCGTGGTCGGTGATGGCGAGGGCGTTGCCCTTCTGGGCGCCAAGGCCCTTGAGGAATTCGGAGGGATTGCCGTGGCCGTCAGAAAGGCGCAGCATGCCGTCAAGCAGCGAGTACTCGGAGTGGTTGTGAAGATGTATGAATTCAGGCGCCATGTAAATAGAAAAGCCCGCGGAAACCGGCCGCAGGCTTTAATTATATAAATTAAAGAGCACCTTATGGAATTTTCCGCCCTGGAAAGGCGTTTTCAGGCGCCGCGGGGCTCAGGGGCCGGTTTGCAGGAGAAACCTGAACAGCGCGGGGACCTGCCCGGCCCAGTATTTTTCGCTGTGCCGGGCGCCCTGGTCCTCGACATAAACAAGGTCCTTGTTCTCTGCAAAGCCCTTGCCGAGCAGCCGGGAGCGCAGACCGCGGGCCTGTTCCAGGGGGTCAGGAGCGGAGCTGTTCCCCTCCTCCGTCCCCATGCTGAGCCAGATCTTCATCTTGCCGGCGGCCGCCTTCTTGCCTGCCAGCGCGGGCAGGGCGCCGTCCGCCCAGTACAGCGACGGGGAAAGAGCTCCCGCCCTGGAAAAGACCTTCGGATATTCAAGCAGCAGGTACAGCGAGATGACGCCGCCGAGCGAAGAGCCAGCCGTAGAAGTGTTATTCCTGTCCTTAAGGGTGCGGTAAGCGCCATCGATGAACGGCTTTACTTCTTTTACTATGAATTTGGCGTAGTCCCGCCCTTTTCCTCCGCCGCGCGCTCCGTCGCGGTGCGGCGTGTATTCGGCCAGCCGGTCGCCGGTATTATACACCCCCACCACGATGGCCTCCAGGGAGGGATCCTGCGCCGCAAGGGCCGCCGCGGCCTCGTCCGCCCCCCACTCCTCGCCGATGAAGGCGGTGGCCTTGTCGAAGAGATTCTGCCCGTCGTGCATGTAGATCACGGGGTAGCGTTTTTCCTTGGACGCCGCGTACGAGGGAGGCAGCCAGACCGCCAGCGTCCGCTTGTTTTTAAGGGCGCGGGAGTAAAAGTCCTTATGATACAGCAAGGTCCCGGTCACCGTGCGCTGCTCAGGCAGGTACGGCTTCTTGTCCGCCCAGTTCAGTATCGTGTCGCTGATCTCGGCGGAGGCCAGGGGCGTGAGGCGCCTGTTCTCCAGTTCGGAGAAATCAGCGCCTTTCTCTACCGTGTCCCAGTTTCCCCGCGTGTATTTATATTCCAGGGAAGCGCCGGCCCTGACTTCCAGGTCCAGGCTGTGGACGCCGTCTTTTTTTACCAGCCTCACCAGGCCCGGGTTCCAGTTCCCAAGCTCCGGGCAGTTGCCCGCTATGAAAAGAACGTCGTACTCCGGGGTATCCGCCGGAGCGGCCGCCTTTATGTTCAGTTTAACCGTCTCCTGCGCGCGCCCGGCCCCCCCTGCGCAGAGCAGCAGGCCCAGCGCCAGGATAGTCCTGACCGCTATGCCGGCCCGACCGCTTGAAATTTTAGCCATATAATATGCCGCCCCCGAAAAAGCATTAACTCATGACCGCCGTCTAAATTATATAATTTACCCAATGGGTAAACCCGCCGCGCATCCTTATACCGAGAAAAAGCATAAAAGGCGGCTTGTCTTTTCAGGGACCGTCAATTTCAGGGCCGATACCGTGACGCTGCCGAACGGGAAGCGGTCCACCAGGGAATTCGTGGACCATCCCGGGGCGGTGGCTGTGCTGCCGGTGCTGCCCGACGGGCGCATAATTTTCGTGCGGCAGTTCCGCTATCCCGTCGGCGTGGCCACCCTGGAGATCCCCGCCGGCAAGCTCAACTCCGCCGCCGACAAGCCGCTCGCCCGCGTCAAGGCCGAGCTAAAAGAAGAGACCGGCTATACCGCGGCCTCCATCAAGCCCCTGCTTTCCTACTGGCCCACCCCGGCCTTTTCCACCGAAGTCCTGCATGTCTTCACGGCCACCGGCCTGCGCGGCGGCAAGCCCGAGCCCGACGAGGACGAGTTCCTCACCCTCGAGACCATCCCCTTTGAAAAAGCCTGGCGCATGGTGCTTACCGGCCGCATCCGCGACTCCAAAACGGTCATCGCCCTGCAGGCCTGGAAAATAAAACTCCTGGAGAAAAAATGAAATTCGACAATATCGACGAGCTTTGCGTGAACACCCTCAGGACCCTGTCCATAGACATGGTGGGCCAGGCCGACTCCGGCCACCCCGGCCTGCCCCTGGGCGCGGCCCCGCTGGCTTACTCCGTCTGGTCGGGCCACCTTAAATTCTCTCCCTCCGACCCGGCCTGGTTCGACCGGGACCGTTTCGTACTGTCGGCGGGCCACGGCTCGTCGCTGCTCTATTCCATACTGCACATGTACGGCTACGGCCTCAAGCTGGACGACCTGAAGGCCTTCCGCCAGCTCGACAGCCTCACGCCGGGCCACCCCGAATACGGCCACACCAAAGGCGTGGAGATGACCACCGGCCCGCTGGGCCAGGGCTTCGCCTCCGCCGTGGGCCTGGCCCTCGCCGAAAAGCTGATGGGCGAAAAGCTCAACACTCCGGAATTCCAGCTGGTGGACCACAACACCTACATCCTCTGCGGCGACGGGGACCTGATGGAGGGCGTCTCCTACGAGGCCGCCTCGCTGGCCGGCACGTGGAAGCTGGGCAAGCTGATCTGCCTCTACGACTCCAACGGCATCACCATAGAAGGCTCCACGGGGCTCGCCTTCACCGAGGACGTGAAGAAGCGCTTCCTCGCGCAGGACTGGCAGGTGATAGAAGTAGAAAACGGCAACGACCTGGCCGAACTGGACGCGGCCCTGAAGAAGGCTAAGCGGGAAACCGAAAAACCCTCGATCATCATCGCCAGTACACATATCGGCTTCGCCAGCCCCAAGCAGGACAAGAACTCGGTGCACGGCGAGCCGCTCAAGCCCGACGAGATCCTGGCCACCAAGAAGGCGCTCGGCTGGCCTTCCGAAGAGTCCTTCTTCGTGCCCGAAGAGGCCAGGGCCCGCTTCGCCGAGCAGGCCGAGGCCGGCGAGCGCGACAAGAAGCGCTGGCTGAAGCTCTGGAAAAATTATTCCGAAGCCAACCCTGAAAAGGCTGAGCTCGCCAAAGCCATGCTGGGCCGCGAGATCCCCGACGACCTGTTCAACCCCGAGGCGTCCTTCTTCGACAAGCCCGTGGCCACGCGCGAGGCCGGCGGCAAGGTGATAAACCTCATGGCGGAGCGGCTGCCCGGCCTGACCGGCGGCTCGGCCGACCTGGGCCCTTCCACCAAAACTGACTTCACCAAAGAACCGGCGCGCACGCTGCATTTCGGCATCCGCGAGCACGCGATGGGCTCGATACTCAACGGCCTGGCCCTGCACGGCGGGCTCATCCCCTTCGGGGCCACCTTCCTGGTCTTCTCGGACTACATGCGCCCGGCGCTGCGCCTGGCCGCGGTCATGCAGACCCCGGCGGTGTTCGTGTTCACGCACGACAGCATCGGCGTGGGCGAGGACGGCCCCACGCACCAGCCCGTGGAGCACCTGATGAGCCTGCGCCTGATACCGGGCCTGCTGGTGCTGCGCCCGGCCGACGCCTGGGAAACCCTTTACGCGTGGGAAACGGCGGTGCGCTCCAAGCGCCCGGCATGCCTGGCGCTGTCGCGGCAGAAGCTGCCGCTGATGACGCAGTACCGCGAAAAGATAGCCGCGGGCCTGAAGCGCGGCGCCTACCTGCTGCGCGGCCCGTCCATCGTCCCGTCGGTGGAGCTCGCCGGCTCCGGCTCCGAAGTGGCGCTGCTGTTCGAGGCCGCCGCCCTCCTGGAGAAGGAAGGCATAGGCGCGCGCATAATCTCCGTCCCGTCCTTCGAGCTCTTCAACGAGCAGGACAAAGCCTACCGGGATTCGGTCTTCATTCCCGAGCTGCCCAAGGTGGCGGTTGAGGCGGGGCGCGGCGCCGGCTGGAAGGAGTTCATCGGCGGCGACGTGGAAGTCCTCGGCGTGGAAAGCTTCGGCAAGTCGGCCCCTGCGGGCCAGGTTTACGCCGCGCTGGGCCTGACTCCCCAGAAAATTGCCGACGCCGCCAAGAAGCTTATAAAAGGCTGATCCGGTTCCCCAGCGGAAACCGGGCACAGGGGGTACAATGCATTCTATCGCTATTGCTGGCATGGGCCGCATGGGTTCCAACATGGCCCGCCGCCTCATCGCCAAGGGGATAAAGCCTCACGTCTGGAACCGCGAGCCGGGCAAGCTGCCCGCCCTGGCCGCCGCCGGCGCCGTCACCGCGGCGACCCTAACGGAACTGACCGCCGGGATGAAAGGCCCGCGCGCCGTCTGGATGATGATCCCGGCCGGCGAAGCCACGGAGAAACTTTTCCTCGGCCTGCTCTCCTCCCTGGAAAAAGGAGACCTGATAATTGACGGCGCCAACGGCCACTGGCGCGACGCCGCGCGGCGCGCCGAAAAAGCCGCCGTCGCCGGAATTGAATTCCTGGACGCCGGTGTCTCAGGCGGGATCTGGGGCCTGGCCAACGGCTACTGCATCATGACCGGCGGCCCCGAAGCGGCTTTCAGAAACGCTGAACCTTTCCTCAAGGCCCTCTGCCAGGAGGGCGGCTACATGCATTGCGGCGCGCCCGGGGCCGGCCACTTCACGAAGATGGTGCATAACGGCATAGAATACGCCATGATGGAGGCTTACGGCGAGGGCTTCGAACTGCTGAAGGCCTCCCCCTTCGGCAAAATGGACCTGGCCTCGCTGGCCCGCGTGTGGAACCGCGGCAGCGTGGTCCGCTCCTGGCTGCTGGAGCTCGCGCAGAACGCCTTCGACAAGGACCCGGGCCTGGACAAGGTTCCCGGCGTGGTGCCGGATTCCGGGGAAGGCCGCTGGACGGTGGAGGAAGCCGCGCGCCTGGGCGTGCCGCTGCCGGCCATCTCGGTCTCGCTCTTCAAGCGCTTCCGCTCCCAGATGAAAGACTCCTTCGGGGACCGCCTCTCGGCCGCGCTGCGGCGGGAATTCGGCGGGCACGAGCTGAAAAAATGACGGAGACCCTCGGCTACTGCGAGGAGCTGCGCCCCGAGGCCTGCGGCTTCGTCCTTTTCGGCGCCACCGGCGACCTGGCCGCCAGGAAGATAATCCCGGCGCTGTTCGGCCTCTGCGAAAAAAAACTCGCTCCCTCTAATTTCTACATACTGCTGGCCGCGCGCACCCCGCTGGACCGCCCCGCCCTGGAAACCCGCCTGTGGGAGATCCTGGCCGGCGCGGGCTTGGCCCCTGCCCCGGCGGCCTTCGCCGCTTTCCTCGGGCGGTTGGAGTACCTGCGCGCGGATTACGCCAGCCCGTCCTTTTTCAGCGCGCTCTCGGCGCGCCTGGCCGCGCTGGACGCGGCGCGCGGCATAAAGAACAAGCGCCTCTTCTACCTGGCCACCCCGCCGGAGGCCTTCGGCCCCATTACGGCCAGCCTGAAAGACCGCGGGCTGATCGCCGACCCCGCGGACTGCTCCTGCTGGTCCAGGCTCATAATCGAAAAGCCTTACGGCTCAAGCCTGGAAAACGCGCTCGCCCTCGACGCCGGCCTCAAGGACTCCCCGGCCGAAAAGCAGGTTTACCGCATAGACCATTTCACCGGCAAGGAGACCGTGCAGAACGTGCTGGCGCTGCGCGCGGCCAACCGGGTCTTCGACGCCACCTGGAACCGGGAGTTCGTGGACCACGTGCAGATCACGGCGCTCGAAGAGCTCGGCGTGGAAGGCCGGGCCGCCTTCTTTGAAAAGACCGGACTGGCCCGCGACATGATGAGCCACCTGCTGCAGCTCGCCGCGATAACCGCCATGGACCTGCCCGACACCTTCCGCGACGCCGATTTCAGGACGGAGAAGCGCAAATTCTTTGAAAGCATACGCCCGCTGTACAAGGACGAAGCCCTGGGCCGGGCCGTGCGCGGCCAATACGCCGGCTACCGCTCGGAACCCGGGGTCGCCCCGGGCTCGGCGGCGGAAACCTTCCTGGCCTTCAGGTTCTTCGTCGACAACGACCGCTGGCGCGGCGTGCCTTTTTACGTCCGGGCCGGCAAGAAGGCCGGCCCCAAGAAGACCAGCATCGACATCGTCTACCGCAAGCCGGAGCGCGGCGTCTTCAGCAGGATGGATATAGGCTGGCCCAACGTTTTTTCCTTCGCGATACAGCCGGGTGCCGCGGTGACCTTCTCGCTTATCGGCAAGCACCCGGGCCCCAGGCTCTGTTTCGCGCCGGGCTCGATGACCCTGGAGTACCGCGGAGAGCCGGGGGCCGCGGCCCCTTCGGATTACGAGCGGCTGCTGCTGGAGGCCATGGCCGGCGACCAGACGCTGTTCCTCAGCTCTTTTGAAACCCGCTTTCTCTGGGAGTTCCTCTCCCCGCTGCTGGCCGCCTGGGCGGGTAAGCCCGGCGACTGCCCGCTGCACCCCTACGCAGACGGCACCCCCGGCCCGGCCGCCGCGGCCGAGCTGATAAAGAAAGACGGGAGGAGCTGGCTTTGAAGCGCGAGATCAGGCGGTTCAGGACGGCCTCGGCCATGGCGGCTTTCGCCGCGGGGATCTTTAAGAAGGCCCTGTTGAAGAAGCCCGGCCTTTTCACCGCGGCGCTGCCCGGCGGCAGCACGCCCCTGCCGCTTTTCGACCTGCTGGCCGGCATGGAGCTGCCCTGGGACAGGGCTGTTTTCCTGATGACCGACGAGAGGCTGGTTTCGGCCTCCTCCCCGCGCAGCAACTTCGGCGCCGCGGCGGCCAGGTTCTTCTCCAGGGTAAATATCCCGCGGCGCAATCTGCTGCGCGCGGAGGCCCGGGATTTTTCCCGCAGGCTGGCGGCCGCGGCCCCGGGCGGCAGCCCCGACCTGGTCGTGCTGGGGCTGGGCGCCGACGGCCACACGGCCTCGCTTTTCCCCGGCTCCCCGGCGCTGAAGAATACCTCCCCGGCCTCTTTTGTTACCGCGCCGCCCGGAGTGCAGACCCGACGGCGCGTAACGCTCACCCTTAAAACCATAAACGGCGCCCCGCTGGTGATCCTGATGGCCGCCGGGGCGGGCAAGAAGGAAATGTTCGCCAGGGCCGCGGCCGGGGATAAAAAAATCCCCGCCGGGCTTTTAAACCCGCGCGGGAAGCTCTACCTGCTCTACAGCCCTAAAGAATAGCTCAGACGGCCCGGGCGCGGCGCAGCCCCCAGAGCGAGGCGGCGGCGAACAGCAGCGCCGGGGCCAGGCCCGCCGCGTAAGGGGGCAGCAGCTCCGCCTTGCCGGCCTCCTGCGACAGTATGATCACCGCCCAGAAGAAGAAGCCGACACCCACCGCGAGGCCGAAGCTGAAATACCGGTTATTTTTTTTCGCCAGCAGCACCATGGCCGCGCCTATCAGCGCCATGGCCAGGTTGGACAGCGGCGCCGCCAGCTTCACCCACAGCAGCGTCCGCTCGGCGGCGGCCGGGGCGCCTACCGCCTCGAGGCGGCGCACCCTGCGCAGCACCTCGGCCGAGGAAACCCCGTCGGGCACCAGCTTCTCGAGCACCAGGTCTTCCGGCCGCACGGAAACGGCGGACTGGTACTCTTTAAATTTGGAGACGGCCGGCTTGTCGTCCCCGGCGTATTTTATGGTCACGCCGTCGAAGAAATCCCAGCGGCCCGCGCCCTGGCGCCAGACGGCCGAAGCGGCGTTGATCTCCAGCGCCAGGCGCCCGGCTTCGTAAACGCTGACTATTACCTTCAGCATCTCCCGCCGGCGCCCGTCGAAGACGTGCGCCGTGACGAAAGTTTCGTCGCCCGCCGAGAAAACCACGTCCTTCCTGACCAGGCGCTGCCAGTCGTCGCGGCCGCGCATCTTGCCCTCGAACAGGTACTCCGAACGCATGTACAGCTCCGGCGCCGCGGTTTCCTGCAGCAGGAACTGCCCCGCCCCGGCCAGCAGCGCGCAGGCCAGCAGCGGCTTGATCATGTCGAAGGGGCGCCAGCCGCCGGCCAGGCCGGCCTTCCACTCCCCCCTGGACATCATGCCGCCCAGCGTGAACAGCACCGCCAGCAGCGTGGCGATGGGCGTCATCTTGACGATGAAATAGGGCGCCTGGTAGAGGATATACTTTATAAAGAGCCCGGCGCCGGCCCCGCTCTTCATGAAGAAATTCAGCTTGTCAAAAAGGCTGCCGAAGATCAGCAGCAGGCAGAAAACCCCCAGCCCGAAGCCGAAAGGGGCCCAGAAACTGCGAGCGATATACCGGTAGAAAGTCTTGTTCATCAGCCGTTATTTAGCGTAAAGATTGCGTTTCCACAGCCACGCCCCGGTCCCCCCGGCCAGCAGGGCCGGCGCGAAAATGGCCCACGGGAAAAGCCCGGGATATTTCCGCGAAAGCACCATGCCGCTCACCGTGAGGCCGTAATAAAAGAAGATTATCAGCAGGCTCAGGCCGAACCCGGCCGAGCGCCCGCGCTTGTCCAGCGCCACGCCCAGCGGGGCGCCGACGAGGAAGAACACCAGCGGGGCCAGCGCCAGCGCGAACCGCGAGGCGGCTTCGATGCGGTACTTCGCCGCGGTCTGCGGGTCCGGCACGCCCGCCTTCAGCCGGGCCAGCAGGCCGGAAGTGGAGATCTCCCGCTGGTTCAGCTTGCGGCCGGCCGAGCTTTCGCTGAAAAAGGGCAGCAGCGTCTTGTAAGAGGTGAAGCGCCCGTAAAGTATCTTCTCGGGATCTTTGGCGTCGGTCTGGCTGAGCTGGCCGTCGTCGAGTTCCAGCTCCAGGCCGCTTTCGCCGGCCTTCCGGTAACGGCCCGCCGAGGCGCTGATCTTGTTGACGAAAGCCGGCGCCCCGCCCTTGTTTATCCTGCGCAGCAGCTTCACGCCCCGCATCTCGCCGGAAAGGGCGTTCACCCCGTCGGCGTACAGCGTCCATTCCGAGATCTGCTGGAAGGTGCGCGGCTTCAGCTCTATCTTGGTGACCCGGTTGATCATCGAGATCATGTAATCGGTGGAGCGCTTCAGGGACTTGGGGCCGAGCCAGTTGTTAACGAGCAGCAGCAGCAGCGAGGACAGCAGCGCGGCGTAGAACACGCAGGAAAGTATCTCGTAGAAAGAGAAGCCGCCGGCGCGCAGGGCGATGATCTCGCCGTCCTGCGACATCTGCCCGAGGCTGAGCAGCATCGCCAGCAGGAAGGCCAGCGGCAGCGACGTGGCCAGGATGTTGGGCAGCAGGTAGACCATGCTCTTGGCCAGGAAATAAAAGGAGAAGCCCGCCAGCGCGCCCTGGTGCACGGCCTGCACCAGGTTCAGCATTATCAGCAGCGCGGCGAAGACGAAAAGCGAAAGCCCCAGGAATTTCGCGAAGATCTTCAGGATATAAAGGCGGGCTATAGGCAGGGCCATTTATTTATTCTATTATATATTGCGGCCCCGTGTAACGAGGAGGGGGCATAGCCCGAATCGCCGGTAATTGCAGGCGAAGTCGGGCAGTTTTTGCTTGCCCGGCCAAGGCGGGGCGGCTGTTTTTTTGTTCGGCAAAATGGCTGCGGCCCGGCGGGAAGATCCCGGCCGGGGCCGCGACAAGATGAATTTAAAGGCGACACCACTCTACCTGCTGCTGCTCCTGGCCTGCGCCGCCGGCGCGCGCGCCGACGATTTCGCCGCCCCCTCGCCCGCCGGGGGCCGCTTCCTGCTGCTGGACCGGCAGGACCCCTCCAAGGTGCTGTCGGGCGCCGAAATCTCCACCGCCGCCGACAGCCCCGGCCTCTCCGGCGACATGCCCTTCTCCTACAGCGAAGACTCCTGGAATTCCGCGCGCGAAGCGGTGGAGACGGGGCGCTTCAGGCGCGAGGAACTGGTCCCGCTGCCGGCCGTCCAGGCGTCCACCGAGGCCCCGGCGGCCCTCGAGCCCCAGGTGGAATTCCGCGAATCCGGCACAGCCCTCTCCGTCACCGGCCGCAAGGTGATAGCCCTCAACTACAGCGGCAAGAAATTCATAAACGAGCAGACCAACGTCACGCGCGCGCGCTCCCTGGGCCTGTTCGAGATCACCCAGCAGATGCAGGTGCGCATGCAGGGCAAGGTAGGCGAGAAGATCACCGTCAACGTCGACTACGACGACACCAAGCAGGACAAGCAGGACATCTCCGTGATCTACACCGGCGACCCGAACGAAGTGGTGCAGAACGTCTCGTTCGGCGACATAGACCTGTCCCTGCCCGCCACCGAGTTCGTCTCCTACAATAAGCAGCTCTTCGGCATCAGGGCCGACCTCAAGACCCAGCGGCTGAAGTTCACCTTCGTCGGCTCCCGCACGAAGGGCCAGACCAAGACCCGGCAGTTCACCGGCAACACGCAGTTCCAGGGCGCGGACATCATGGACACCAACTACCTGCGCCGCAAGTATTACGACCTGACCTTCGGCTGCAACACCGCGGCCTGCAACCGCCTGCCCATAAAGTCGGGCAGCGAGCGCATCTACATCGACCAGCAGACCCAGGCGCAGGTGGACAACGTCACCATTTTCGACATGACCGGCAAGGACCTGGAGGTCCAGTCTTCCTCGTATACCGGCCGTTTCCAGCTGATGAGCCCCGGCATAGACTACGTGATGGACTACGCCAAGGGCCTCGTAACCTTTAACCGCACGCTCAACCCGCAGGACGTGGTGATAGTGGATTTCCAGAACATCGGAGGGACCAGCCTTTCGCAGAACAGCTCCGCCTCCACCCTGGACACCGCGGCGGCGCTGGTCGTACCGGCGATAATCAAGACGCCCAGCGACATCGCTCTCTCCTCCGTCTCCGCGGTATCCGACCTGCAGGTTTCCCACCGGCGGGAGCTCAAGACCTATTATTCCATCGGCCAGAGCAACATCGTGCGCGACAACGGCAGCGGCAACTTCATCCTCAAGGTGCAGGACCTTAACCGCACCCAGGTAAGCATCCCCGGGGCCAACCCGACGGACGGCAACCCCCTGGTTAAGTACCCGGACACCATAGAGGTGGACTTCGAGCAGGGCATCCTGCACCTTAAGAACCCGTTCGCCTCGCCGGACAACAACAGCGTGGAGGATCCCCAGATCTATTCGGCCGCCCCGGTCTCCAAGCGCATAATCCGCGTGGAATATTCTTTCCGCTTCAAGACCTTCATGCTGGAGCCGAACATCGTGCTGCAGTCGGAAGTGGTGCGCGTCGACGGAAAAAAGCTCGGCCGCAACGAGGAATACTTCATAGACTACGACTCCGGCTTCATCACGTTCTACTACCCGGAGCGCGTCAGCCAGGAGTCTAAGATAGAGATCACCTACGAGGTTTCGCCGTTCGGCGGCCTGGGCAACCAGTCGCTGGTGGGCGGCCGCGTCTCCTACGATTTCGGCAACAAGTTCACGCTGGGCTCCACGCTGCTCTACCAGGGCGGCATCAAGTCCAACACCGTCCCCAACGTGACCGACCTCACCAACAGCATGCTGGTCTACGAGGGCGACGCGCAGCTTAAGGGCCTGAACCTCTTCGGCCTGAAGGCCAGCCTCGGGGCCGAGGCGGCCCAGAGCCGGCTGAACCCCAACCTGAACGATTACGCCCTGATAGACAACATGGAGGGCGTGAAGCAGGACGATTCCCCTTCGATGGACAAGAATTACTGGTTCATCGCCGCCAACCCGCTGCAGGGGCCGGCGGACCCGCTGGCGCTGGACTGGTACAACGAGAACGTCAAGACCCGCGACATAAACCCGGCCGCCTCCTCTGAAGGGACGCAGCAGGTGCTGGCGGTAAGGTACGATTTCACGACCTCCCAGGAAATTTCCATCGTCTACCCCCTCTCCACCACCGGCCTGGACTTCTCGCAGAAGAACGTGCTGGAGCTGGTGGTATACGGCCAGAAGCCGGGCGGCCTGGACGGCCCCGAGTTCAACATCCACCTGGGCCAGGTCAGCGAAGACGCCGACAACTCCGGAGGCCAGAGCTTCTCCTGCGCCTCGGGCCTGGTGCTCAACGGCGCGCCCAAGAGCGAAGACCTCAACTGCGACGAGCAGGTCTCCAGCGCGGAAGACATAGGCTGGCTCTACGATCCGGGCACCGGCAATACCCGGCGCTACGGCGGGGACAACGGCAGGCTGGACTCCGAAGACCTCAACAAGAACGGCCGCCTGGACGCGCAGGACTTCACCGGCGGCAGCTTCGGCTACGTCACCGGCTCCAAGTTCATCGACAACAACGACAGCACCCTGTCTCCGGGCAACGAGAAGAACCACATAAACTTCGACGGCTGGCACACCCTCTACCTGCCGCTGGCCATCGCCTCCACCGATACCTACAAGTGGAACGCGGTCAAGCAGGTGCGCATCTCCCTGCGCAAGAGGACCGGCGGGGCGACTGCCGGCACGCTGATGTTCGCCCGCATCTCGGCGGTAGGCAATACCTGGTCCGTCCAGTCTTCCACGGCCGGCGCCATCCAGGCCATGGGCGTCAACAACCAGGACAACCCGGGCTACCAGCCCATTTACGAGGCCGGCGGCGACGCGACCATCGTCTTCAACAACCTCTACGGCTCCGTCTCGGAGCAGAAGCAGAAGAGCAACTCCAACTCGATAACGGAGCAGACCCTGGCCCTGGACTACGACAATATCTATTCCACCTCCACCGTCTACGTCTACAGAAAATTCACCACGGCGCTGGATATCTCGCAGCACGAGAAGGTGCGCTTCCTGGTGAAGAGCGAAAGCGGCGCGGACGCGGGCGCCGCCTTCTACCTGAAGGCCGGCGACGCGAACAACTACTTCAAGGTAAAGGTCCCGCTCGACTTCACCGGGTGGCGGCTCATATCCCTGCGGCAGGTCGACATCACGGGAGACAAGATCCCCGACGTCTGGTCGCCCGAGACCTCCGGCGTGGAGATCTCTTCCCGCGGCACCCCCAGCCTGCAGCAGGTGCCGCAGTTCGTGATCGGCGTGGAAGCCACCGACGGCAGCGCCCACAGCGGCACCGTCTACTTCAACGAACTCCACCTGTCCGAGCCGCTGATGCGCGTCGGCAACGCGCGCAAGGTGGAAGGCGCCTTCGAGGTGCCCGGCTGGTTCAGCTTCGGCGGCAAGCACCGCTTCGTGGACCGCAGCTTCCAGACGCCCGTGACGGCTATCGCCAACCAGGACAACGAATCCCAGAGCGGCTACTTCAACCTGACGCGCATCTCTTTCTTCCCGGTGAACGTCACCGCGGCGCGCCAGATAACCGTCACGCCCAACACGCTGGTCACCGGCGCCAACAACCTGGTCAATTCGCTGCAGCAGGGCCGCGTCAAGAAATTCGACGGCACGGCCTCCGGCAGCCTCAACATCTCGGCGCTGCCCAAGGTGGGCCTGAACTACACGAAGGGCATTATCGATTACAGCATGCTCAGCCGCAGGGACGACAGGGACCTCTACGCCGCGAACCTCACCTACTCCGTGCCCGGCACCCTGCCGGTGGTCCCGCGCTCGATGAACCTTAACTACTCGCAGGGGCGCAGCAAGGTCAGCTACGATTCCAGCCGCCTGCTCAGCCTCGCCGGGCTTTATGACACCGAAGAGCGCACCGACGCCTACGCGGCCAAGCTCACCTTCGTGCCGTGGAACGGCTCCTCGTTCAACCCGGGCTACTCGCTGCAGACCGCCAGGGAGGAGCGGGCGCCCATCTCGGACCCGCTGCGTTCCGAGCGCTACAACAAGTCCCTGCAGCAGACGGTGGACCTCAATTCCAACCTGCTCTTCGCCCGCTGGCTGAACCCCTCGATCAATTATAACGTGACCACCATCGAGAGCAACAACCTCAATACCGCCACTGTCACGGTGGCCCAGTCCTCGCAGGTCTTCACCGCCGGCCAGATCAAGACCGTCAACCGCACGGCCCAGGGCGGCGTCAGCCTGACGCTGAACATGAACGACCTGGTGCCGCGCAACCGCCTGCTGCGCTCGCTGGTGCTTTCTTCCAACTACCAGATCCAGGACGGCGACGCGTGGGCCAACGTAGAGAAGGAATACAACACCCGCTCGCGCCTCTGGCTGCGGGACTCGCTCAAGCCCGCCAGCCCCTTCGCCCAGCGCAACTCCGTGACTCTGCGCGACACCGTGAGTTCGACCCAGCGCTGGCAGCCGTTCGAAGGCTTCGGCTTCAAGGGCCGCTCGGCGCCGCTGGGCACGCTGTCGCTCACCAACAACTTCACCAACTCGGTGCAGCGCTCCGAGGTCACCGGCACGATCTCCAGGAGCGTGAACCGCACCTTCCCGGACATGATCCTTTCGATGTCGCAGCTGGAGACGCTGCTGCGCGCGCGCCGCTGGGCCCAGGGGGCCACGGTAAACCTGAAGTATTCGCGAAACACCAACGAGGCCAAGGACATCTCGCTGGACACCTCCGGCACCTACGGCATGGACCTCCGCTTCAAGCTGCTGAGCCTCATCGACACGGCCTTCAGCTACAACCTGCGCCTCTCCGACAAGAAGGACCTGCGCGTGGACCAGATCACGCAGGAGACGCGCCACGACGACGCCACGCTGCAGGGCACCTTTGACTTCCGCAAGTTCCGCTTTACCCCCAAGGCCGATTTCTCGGCGGACAAGACCAAGGGCGCGCTGGGCATCGTCACGGCCAACACCAGGACCATAACGCCCAGCCTGCTCATCAAGTCGGACTTCCAGCTGCCGAAGGGCCTCAAGCTGCCGTTCATGAAGCAGGCCATAGTCTTCACCAACCGCATAGTCTGGACCACGACGCTCAGCTACGCCATAAAGTCTTCGCCGATCACGATAGCCGACAACAACCGGCTGTTCTCGCTGAACTCCAGCGCGGACTACGAGGCGGCCAAGAACCTGCGCCTCACCTTCAACGCCGGGCTGCAGCGCTTCTGGCACAAGTACCTCAAACAGGAGGAATACGTGTCCTACCAGGCGGGCAGCACGCTGACGTTCCAGTTCTAAGGGGAGTTTGTTTTTCGGAGGGGGCTAGTGAAACCTGCGCTTATAAAGGCCGGAAAATGGCTGCTGAACGCGCTGCTGCCGCGCACCTGCGCGCATTGCGGCCTGGACCTGCATTACCAGGAGGAGCGCCCGCTCTGCCCGGGCTGCAGCGCGCGCCTGGAGCCGCTCCCCGAGCTGCACTGCAAACTCTGCGGCCTGCCGCTGGACGGCGGGGCGGCCTGCTACGACTGCCGCGGGGCGGGGCCGGCGGCGCTGGACCTGGCGCGCTCGGCTTTCGTCTTCAACCCCGAACTGCGCTCTGTGGTACACGCCTTCAAGTACAGGGGACGCGACGACCTGGCGCTCCCGCTTGCCGCGCAGATGGCCGCCGCGCTGGACCGCTACCCCGAGCTGGCCGCCTACAATTTCGCGGTGGCCGTGCCGTTGCACCCCGCCAAGCGCCGGGAGCGCGGCTTCAACCAGGCCGAGCTGCTGGCCGCCGCCGTGGCGGCGCGGCGCAACCTGTTCCACCTGGAGGGCGCGGCCGAGCGCGTGCGGGACACGCCCAGCCAGACCACTCTCTCCAAGGCCGACCGCCGGACCAACATGGCCGGCGCCTTCCGCGCGGCCCGGCCCGAGCTGGTGAAGGGCAGGAAGATCCTGCTCATCGACGACGTGGCCACCACGCTCGCCACCCTCGACGAGCTGGCCTCCGAACTCAAGCGCGCCGGCGCCAAGTCCGTATCCGCCTACACCCTCGCCCGCGAACCTTAACGATCAACCGCACTAAAGATCCTCGAGAAGCTAAGGCGGAGGGCCGCCTGGGGGCAAACGAATTAAAGAAAAAGGCCGGCGGGAGCGCCGGCCTTTTGGTTCGACAGGGGAGGTTAGAATTCCACGTCGAAGATGTAGGAGGAGTAGGGGGGCATCTCCTGCAGGCGCAGGCCGCCGGCCAGTTCGCCGGCCTTGAACGAGAAGAAGCGGTCGGACAGCTCCTCGAAGATGGCCGTGGTTTCGCCCTCGCTCTTGATGGAGACGTTCACCACGCCGCAGGAAGTTTCCGCGGAGTAGTTCACCACCACCACCTTGAGCGTGCGGCGCTGGGCCCAGGACCAGGCCAGGATATTGCTGTTGGTCCGGTTCTCCTCGTCGCACTGCTTCACGTCGAGCAGCGCCCATTCCCCCCCGTGGAAGGCGGGATGGTCGGTGATCTTGAGCAGCTTCGCGTAAAACTTCTTGATCTCCAGGTCCGGGACCCGCTCGTAGAGCTCCTTGAGCTGCAGCGGCGGGCGCACCTTCACGCCGTCCACCTGGTTGTCGTTGTAGAAGCGCAGGCCCTTGATCGTGGAAACCACCACGCCGGCGGCCAGGGCCTTCTGGCGGCCGAAGGCGGCCAGTGAAGGCTGCTCGTCGTGGTTGTCGATGAAGCGCGCGGAGCGCTTCTGGTAAAGCTTCTCCGCGCGCAGGTGGCCGCGCACCTCCTGCGCCCCCTGGAAGCGGAGCCGGTCGTAGGTGCCCTTGTCGTAGGTATAGTCGAAGCCTATCTGCTGCACGCGCCATTCCAGGCCCCAGTAAACTTCGGCCAGGAAGGTGAACTGCGGGTGCTTCTCTTTGATGGTCTTTATGGCGCTTTCCCAGAACTCTTCCTGGGGGCGCTTGTAGCCGCCGCGGTTCAGCAGCCAGCCCCAGGTGCCCTCGTGGATCTCGTTGAGCGTGAGCATCACCATGTCGCAGCGCACGCCGTCGGCCATGTCCGCTATGCGCAGCAGTACCGAGAGCATCCGGTCGCGCGTGGCGGGGTTGAAATAGTTCAGCTGGGCGCTGTCAGTCCACGCCGGGAAATTCGGGTCCCGCCCGTAGGCGATGTAGCGCTTCTTCTCGCCGTCGGGCAGCTCGAAGAACCAGTCGGGGTGGGCCTTGAAATCCTCTTCCGAGCCGTTGATAAAGCAATCCGGGGCCTCTTTGATGTACGGGTTGTCCTTGGCCGTGTGATTGGAGACCAGGTCCACCATCAGCTTCATGCCCATCGAGTTCAGCTTTTCCTTCAGGGCCTTCAGCTCCCACTCAAAACCCAGGTCGGAGTTCAGCCTGTACCAGTGCACTGAATAGGGGGAAGAGCCCACGGCCTCGGGACCGAAGCCCGGGGGAAGATTTCTCAGCTCCTCGACCAGGGCTTTGTCCTCGCGGGCTATGCGCTCGGATTCCGGGCTGGGTTCCCAGACGCCGACCAGCCAGATGATGTCGAAGCCGAGGTGGCGCAGCTCCTGCCACTCCTCGTCCGGAACCGAGGAAAGCGTCATCTCGGGCAGGGAATACTTGGCCCGCAGCTGCTTAAGCCACAGCCTGGCATTGATTTCTATCAAATGAGGATTCGAACGAAGCACTTTCCCTCCCTGCCTTGCGATAAATATTTAAGGAAACCCCCGGAACCGCAGTCCTAATTATAGCAAAAAGGGCCGCGGCGGAGTTACACCCCGCCGCAACCCTCCGCCTCAGTTCCAGCGCAGGCCTGCCGCCCGCCTGGGGCCGGTTAAGCCCCTGTCTCTTCCTCTCTCTTCAGCCAGTACAGGGCCAGCCTGTAGGTTATCACGCCGAAGATGAGTATCAGCAGCACGCCGGAGATCACCACCCTCCAGGCCCAGGAAGAAACCCTGCGCGCGGGGATGTCGGCGGAATCCAGTATCTCGTAGATCCACCACTTGGAGCCGGCCACATTGGAAACAGAAACCAAATAGACGCGGCCGCGGAAATAAACCTCGGTGGCGAAATTGGGGGTCTCGCGCTCCGCCGCCAGGGAAAGCACCTTTACCACTTCGGCCGGGGCCTTCAGGCCCGGCTTAACGATGGACATGCTCATAGAATCCGCGATGACCTGCCCGCCCATGTCGACCAGGCCGAAATTGCCGTACGAGTTGCGGCCCATCATCCGCACCACCTCGCCCAGGTAGGCCAGGCTCAGCCGCCCGGCCAGGTAATAGGCCGGGGAGCCCCCCTTCAGGAGCGGCTCCGCCAGCACCAGGGCCGGCGGCGTATACTCGCCGTACTCTACCGCGCCGGCCGGGGACAGCGACTCCTTCGCCTCGGCGAAAGCGGGGATCTTGGCATAGTTGAGGCGGGACTGCACGCTCTTGTCGGCGGGGTAGCGCGCCAGCTCGGCGCCGGAGGAACTCAGGAGCGCCAGCTCGGAATAGATGAAGGGATTCTCCTGCACCCTCGCGGCCAGGTCCTGCTTGAGCGCGGCGGCGCCGGAGGAAACCCTGGCCCCGGCCACGCGGCCCAGGTTGTAATTTAGGTTCAGCACGTCGGAAATGATGCCGGACCCGGTCATGGTGCGCAGTTCCAGGTAGCGCAGCGTATCCTTCTTGAGCAGTTCCCCCTCTCCGTAGATGAAGTGCCTGCTCAGTATCAGGAAGGGCAGGAGGAAAAGCCCCGCTACCGCCGCCACGAACTTATATTTATTGTTGCCGTTCATAGTTCCAAACCTTCCTTTTATTTTCTGCCGGCCAGCCGTTTCAGCTGCTCCGCCTTCCTGGCGGCCCATTTATCCACGCCCGCCTCCACCCAGACCAGCGTTTCCTGGAAGCCCAGCCCCGCCAGGGCGCAGAGCCCCCAGAGCGGCCAGAGGTAGTAGCGCAGCTCTATGCCGCCGGAGGCCGGCACCTGGGTGATAGCGGCCAGGGGCAGCGCCGGCAGCAGGCCCGCCGCCACGAAAAAAAGAAGGCGGTCCTTCTTGAAAAGGAAGGCCGCGTAAACGCCCAGGAAAACCAGTACGGCCAGGGCTTTATAGTAGAGGACGCGCGGCAGTTCGAAGCCCAGCGCGCGGCCGAGCCCGCTGAAGCCGTCCTTCACCGCGCCGGCGGCCCCGTTGCGCAGCAGGAAAGCCGCCGGGGCAAGCGGACCACGCGGCGCCTCTGCCTGCGGCCCGTAGCCGTAGCGGTCCACGTTGGCCCAGCGGCGCAGGCTCAGTTCCTGCGCGTAGAAGACAGCGCCGTACTGCGCCTTCTGCCAAACCAGGTAGGGCAGGGTGAGCATGGCGGCCAGGCCGAGTGCCAACGCCGCCTCTTTCAGGGCGAACTCCCTGCGCCGCACGGCCCAGGAGAGGCCGGCTATCGCCAGCAGCGCCCAGGCCGAATCCAGCCGGCTCAGGCAGGCGAGCCCGCCGGAAAGACCGGCCAGCAGCGCCCCCCGGCGGCCGCCGGCGGGGTCGTCGAAATAATGCCAGAACAGCAGGAGGAAAACCAGGGCGTAAAGGTGCGAAGAGCCCTGCATGGCGTAAAAACCCATGTTGGGGTTGGCCGCCAGGAACAGGGCCGCCATGGAAGCCGTTATCTCGCCGAAGCGGCGGCGCAGCACGAAGAGCGTCAGCGCGAAGAGCAGGACATAGACGCCCAGCCCTTCAGCCCGCAGCAGTTTTTCCGGGTTAAGCCCGGTAAGCATGGCCGCTTTGAGCGCTGCCACCGGCACCGGCTCGACGAGGCCTGAGTCGAAGAAGAAAGAGGAATTGGCCGCCATCAGCGAGCGGGAGGCGGCCTCGCGCAGCGGCTCCGCGGCGAAGACCTTCCAGGAAACGGTCAAATTTAAAGAGAGGGCCGTCACGGCCAGCGCCAGGGTAAGCCAGCGGAAGTTGCGCTGCATGTCCGCCCTGGCGAAGGCGTTGTAGATGTCCGTCATTGTGGGCCGGTCCATAAGATTGTAGTATATTAAAAATCTGCGTCCGGAATAAGGCTTTTATTATGAGAGAAATCACCCTGGAATTTAAAAAGATAGTCGGCGAGGGCAAGGCGCTCGGCCGCAGCGAGGGCAAGGTGGTCTTCTGCTACGGCGTGCTGCCTGAAGAAACCGCCCGGGTCAGGATCACTTTTGAGAAGAAGAACTTCGCCGAGGCGGAGCTGCTGGAGATAATTACCCCCTCGCCCAAGCGCGTCGAGGCCAAAGAGGACCATTATCTCAGCTGCTCGCCCTGGCAGGTCATGGAGTACGGCTTCCAGTGCGAGACGAAGAAGGGCATCATAGAGGACCTGCTCTACCAGACCACCAAGGAAACCATCCGCCTGGATAAGTTCTACGGCGCGTCCGAGATCTTCGGCTACCGCACCAAGATAGAGTACAGCTTCACCGGTGAGCCGGGCGCCCTCTCCTTCGCTTTTCACAAGCGCGGCAACTACCGCGAGAAGTACCTGCTGCCGCAGGGTTGCGCGCTCATCAGCCCGGCGGCCAACGCCGCCGCCGTGGCGATACTGGCCAAGCTCAACGAACTGAAGCTTTCCACCGCGGACCTCAAGACGCTGATCATACGCGAAGCCAAGAATCCCGGGGCGCGCGTGGCGGCCCTGTTCATGAAGCGCCAGGACATCGAACTGCCCGACATGAAGGTGGACGGCCTCGACGGCTTCCTCGCTATCTACTCCGACCCCATAAGCTCGGTCAGCCAGGTGGACGGCATCATAAAGTCCTGGGGCAACGACTTCGTGACCGAGGAGATCCTGGGCGGGAAGTTCTCCTACGGCTTCGACTGCTTCTTCCAGAACAACATGGAACTCTTCGCCGAAGCGCTCAAAGAGATCCGCGCCGCGGCCTTCAAGTGCGGCAAACTGGTGGACCTCTATTCGGGCGTGGGCGTGATAGGCCTGACCCTGAGGGACCTGGCGGACAAGGTCTACGCGGTGGAATCGTCGGAGAGCTCGGTCAAGTACGCGGCGCTCAACGCCGAGGCCAACGGGGCCCGGAACTTCCAGATCGCCTGTTCGCTTTCGGAAAAGACCTCGGGAGATCTGTTCGAAGGCACCGACATCCTGGTGCTGGACCCGCCGAGGGCGGGCCTGCACAACAAAGTCATAAAGCGGATAATGGAGATCCTGCCCAAGCGGATAATCTATTTGTCCTGCAACCCCATCACGCAGGGGCGCGACGCCGCGTTCTTCATGGAGAAGTACAAGATCGTCCGCGCCGTCGGCTTCGACTTCTACCCCAATACCCCCCACGCCGAGACCCTGCTGGTCTTCGAGCGCGAATAGGCCCGCGGTAAAACAAAAAGGCCGCGGCTGCCCGCGGCCTTTTTTATCGCCCCCGGCCGCCTACTCGAAAGTCCCGCCGACCGCGTCGGCGAAATTGCCGGCCGCCGTGCCCGTAGAGACCACTATCTTCGGCGGAACGCAGGTTTCGCAGAAATAGGTTTCCCCTTTAGACGCGGGAACAAGGGCCTGGAGAGCCGCCAGGGTCTTGGACGGCAGGATGAACTTCGAAGTCACCTGGGCGTTTGTCGCCCAGACATTCTCCGCCTGCACGGTTCCTTCGAAATAGTTGATCGACGCCGGACCCGCCGACCAGATATTGTGCGCCATCAGGCCGAAGGTGGACTGGTCTTTTATGTACAGGCCGTAATTCTCCGTTATGGTCCCGCTGGAATCAGGCACGTCCAGGAAAAGCCCGTAGTTGTACTGGTTCGCGGTCCCGGCGGACTGCTTGTTCTGTACGTAGACGCCGTAATTGCGCGTCACGCTCCCGGCGGAATGGTTGTTCTGCGCGAACAAGCCGTAAGCGGCGCCGATAGTTCCGCCGGACTGGGCCAGGGCGCCGGCGCGGAGGCCGGCGGCGAAGGGGAAGTTGTTGGTATTGCCGCCGTCCATTCCGGTCCCCGCCATAAAATCTCCGCCAATTATCTTCTGCGCCCCCGCCCTTGGCGCCGCAAGGTCCAGCAGCGCCATAACCCCCAGCCCTTCGTTAGGGTACATCGGGTCCTCGCTGATATCCGCGTCCGCGAACATTTCCATAACCAGCGCGGCCACAGGCGAAGCGATGCTGGCGCTGTTGCCCACCGACAGACGCGAGCTCACCTCCACCTCGTTGGCGCCGTAGACGCTCTTACCGTTCATATTCAGGTCTTCGTTGACGGGGCTGGGAAAGCCTCCCGCGGAAACTCCTGTCAGACCCGAGCCGTCGCCGTAGAAGTAATTGGCGTAGATCTCCCCGGCGCCGGTCATGCGTATGACGGGCAGCGACATGCCGGTGGAAACCGCCACCAGGTCCCCCGCGTAGCCAGCTACGGAAGAAATATGCAGGCTGGCCAACGGCATAGTATTACCTATCACCACCGGCCCGGCCCCGAACAGCGCCCCGCCTGTGGCCAGCACATTGCCGCCCACATAAAGCGAGGTCGAGAACGCTATGCCAGGCTCGCCCGGCAGCACGGTTATGGTCGAGGCGTTCAGCAGCCAGTTGCCGGCCAGGTTCAGGGTCTGCGTGGCGATATGGACGCCCAGGCTGTCTCCCGCGCCCCCGCCCGAGATGCCGGTAAGCAGCGAGCCGTCCACGGCGGGCAGTTTCCCGTCGGTCCCGAGCAGCACCAATTGCCCTGCCCCGTTGAAGGCGTTGCCCTGCAGCGTCACGCTGGAGGCCTTCAGCGTAAGCGTGGTCGGCACTCCGGCGCCGTCGCCGCTGAACTGGTCGGCGTCGGAAATTACGCCAGTCATGCCCGCGCCCCCGGCTACTGTGCCGGTGGCTATGGGAACGAAGGCCCCGTTAAGGTTCAGATAGAGGGCGCCCTGATTGTCAAAAGCCGCCGGGTTATAATAAATGGCGCCGTAACCAGCGCCCGCCGGCGCGGACGCCAGGTTGGCCAGGCTGATGAAGCCGGAGGCGCTGATCGTGGATGTCTGGACCCCGCTGCCGGCCGTCAGGTCTCCGGAAGCAGCCAGGCCGCCGTCGACAGCCACGGAAGCGCTAAAGAACACGCTGTCGCCTTCGCTCGAGATGGTGCTGACCGTGATGCTGGAGACGCCCACTATGGCGTTGCCGGCCAGGTTCAGGGTCTGCGTGGCGATATGGACGCCCAGGCTGTCCCCAGCGCCCCCGCCCGAGATGCCCGAAAGCTGGGAGCCGTCGCCGATGAATTTTACAGCCTGCAGGTAGCCGGCCGCGCTCATGGACGCTACGATAGTGCCGCCAGAAGCGCGCCAGAGCTGCGCCTGCTCGTCGAGCGCCGCGGCCTGCAAGTCCAGCGCCGCCTCACCCGCCGCGCGGCCGATGGCCGCGCTGCTGAGATTGTTAATGTAGCGGTTACCCGCGTCCCCGCTCAAAGCCAGAGTATCGGCCAGCGTATCCACCACATTGCCGCCTGAAATTCCTGACAATTCGGAGCCGTCGCCGATGAATTTTACAGCCTGCAGGTAGCCGGCCGCGCTCATCGAGGCGACCACCACGTCTCCGGAGTTACGCCAGATCTGCGAGTGCGCGTCGTCCGCGACGGCCTTCAGTTCCAGCCTGGTAGCCGGACTGTCCACACCGAGCCCGATATTACCCCCGTTCTGCACTACCAGCAGCGGCAGCGAACCGATGTCCTCCGCCCTTAAAGCGTTAGTGGCCGAGGTGTTGCCTATCCCCCTTACCAGCAGTTTATTGTCGCCGGCGTTTATGACACCGATGGCCACGGCCCCGGCGTTAACTATCCCCGTTCCGCCGGCGTCGCTGCCGGCGCCCAGCGTGGCGGCCAGCGTATCTATGGTGTTGCCGGAAGGCAGCCCCGAAAGCTGAGAGCCGTCGCCGATGAAGGCGGCGGCCTGGAAATAGCCCGCGGCGCTCATAGAGGCCACTACCGTGCCGCCGGAGTCGCGCCAGATCTGCGCGTGCGCGTCCCCGCCCGCGGCCTGCAAGTCCAGCCGCGTTGCCGGATCGAGCGGCCCCACGCCTACATTGCCATCGTCGCGGATGGTAAACAGAGTGCCGGCAAGGCTTTCGGCCAGGAAGGCGTTAGTCCCGGAGCCGCTGCCGTTGCCTGTCACGCGCAGCTTGCTGGCCCCGGCGTTCATGGTGCCTATGGCCACGTTAGAAGAAGCGCCCACCGTATAGACCGTGTTCGGGGTAACGGCTTCATTGATTCCCCAAAGCGCCGTGGAAGTGTCCAAAGAATAACTGCCGTTCAGCGTCACCCAGGCGGTCCCGTTATAACCCTGAAAAGCTCCGTCGTACTTCAGGGTGCCGGGAGAATCTATGAGAGTATCGGCCAGCTTTATGCCGCCGAGGACCTCCAGCTTCTGCTGCGGCGCGGAGACGCCTATGCCGACGCCGCCGGCGGCCACCACCAGCCCGGAGGAAACGTAAAGTCCGGGCAGGACGGGGTCCGCCGCGGTGAAAGCCGCAGTGGAGGTAAAGATGTTAGCGCCGCTGAAGACCTGGCTGGAAGCGAGCAGCCCGACATTCGCAGAAAGCCTCTCGTCCGCCAGCGTCCCGACTGAAATACCGGCGGCGTCCAGGGCCGCAAGGCCCGAGCCGTCGCCGATAAATTTAGCGGCTTGGAAATACCCCGCCGCGCTCATGGAAGCCACTATCGTACCGTCCGAGGCGCGCCAGAGCTGCGCCTGCTCGTCGAGGGCCGCGGCCTGCAAGTCCAGCGCGGCGGCGCCTTCAGCGCGGCCGATGGCGGCGCTGCTCAGGTTGTTGATATAGCGGTTCCCGGCGTCGCCGCTTACCGCCAGCGTATCCGCCAGTGTATCCACAACATTCCCGGCGGGCAGGCCGGTAAGCCCGGAACCGTCGCCGAAAAAACCGCCCGTGGTCGTAATGGAGGAATTGCTGACGATATTGCCGTTCGGGCCGGTCAGCGTGAAAGCCACGTTGTCTATGATCTTGGCGCCGGTGAAAGTCTCCGCCCCGGCCAAATGCGCGGCCAGCGTATCCTCGGCTTTGCCGTTAAGCGAAGTCACTATCGCGGCCGTGGAAGTTATAACTCCGGCCAGCCCGGAGCCGTCCCCGAAGAAACCGCCGCTGGTAGTTATGGAAGAACCGCTCACGATGTTGCCGTTCGCGCCGGTCAGGGTCAGCGCCACATCGCTGAAAGTCTTGGCGCCGGTTATGGTCTCCGCCCCCGCCAGGTGCGCGGCCAGCGTGTCGTCCGCTTTGCCGCCGAGCGAAGCGACTATCGCCGCCGTGGAAGTTATCACGCCGGAAAGAGCGGAGCCGTTCCCGAAAAAACCGCCGCTGGTCGTTATGGAAGACCCGCTCACGATATTGCCGTTCGGGCCCGTCAGGGTCAGCGCCGCATTGCCGAAAGTCTTGGCGCCGGTAAAAGTCTCCGCCCCCGCCAGGTGCGCGGCCAGCGCGTCATTGCCGCTGATAGAGGCGATTATCGCCGCCGTAGACGTTATCACGCCGGCCAGCGGCGAGCCGTCGCCGTAATACCGCGCGGCGGAAGCTATGCCCACGGCGTAAATATTGCTGCTGATGTAAACGCCGCCGTTAAAAGCCGGTGCCGAAGAGGAAAGCCTGACTTCCGGAGCCAGGTCCAGGCCGGCGGCGCCCAGGCCGGCGGCCGAAGCCACGGTGGCGCTCGAGTAGGTGGTGAACTGCCCCGAAGAGGTTATGGCGCCCGCGCCGGTTACCGGGAAGCCTCCCATCTGCAGCGTGGCGGTAGCGATGTGGCTGCCCAGGCTGTCGGCCCCGGCGGGCAGGTTGCGCAGGCGCGAGCCGTCGGCGTAAAGCAGCCCGGCGGCCGTCAGCGAGGAGCGTATGACCCCGGAGGAATCGCGCCAGAACTGTATGTAGGGGTCCCCGCCCGCGGCCTGCACGTCCAGGCGCGTTTCGGGGGTTAGCAGGCCCACGCCCGCGCCGCCGGAGAAGGAGGTATAGAGACCGTTGGCCGACACCGTCCAGCCGGGCGCCCGGTACTGCGCGCTGCCGTCGGGGAAGATTATGCCGTGGGTGCCGGCGGAGCCGGAGAGGAGCAGGTCTCCTCCGTTCACGGTGAAAGTGCCGGTAGAAGCTTCGGCGGTGCCGGAATGCAGCGCGTAGGCGGAGGCGTAGAGCGGCTCCGGGGGCAGCCAGGCCCCGTCCAATTTCATCTTAACGTACGGCGTGATATCTTTCCACGCGATGGCCGCGAAAGCGGCCTCGTTGGGCGTGCCGAGAGGGTAGCGGAACAGGCCGGTGGAAACCGCCACGTCGGTGGAATTGGAATGCCAGTAGTCGGCCGTCCCGTCGGCGCCGGTTATCTGGAACTCCATCGCCACGGTGCCGCTGAAAAGCCTGCCGTCCTTCCTGAGCGTGCCCTGGTAGCTGAGCCTGCCGGGAGAGGCGGCTGAAACCATGCCCGCCGCCGCGGCCAGCAGGGCCAGGGCGGCCGAGGCCGCGCATAAATATCTTCGTTTCACAGGCTCACCTCTTCTCGCGCGCCGCCGCGGCCCTGGCTTTGGCCAGGGTCCGGTAATACAGCGCTTCCTCGTTGGCCTTGTCGAAGGCCAGCACTTCGTTAAAACGCTTGAGGGCCCCGGCCCAGTGCTTCCTGCCGTACAGGACCAGCCCCTGCTCCAGGCTCTCGAACCGCCGCGCCAGCGCCTGCTCGAGGAGCCGGAACTTCTCCGTCTTCTTCAGGGCGGCTTCGGCCGCGCCCTGGTCCTGCCTGCCGCCGTACTCCCCGGTCAGGTCGGAAGCCCGGGCGAACTGCAGCGCGGCCAGCATCTTTATATCGGCCGTGGCCCTGCCTTCGGCTAAATAAGGGTAGGCCTTCTGTATGGTCTTGAAAAAGATCGCCCGGATATCCCGGCCTGAATCGGCCAGCAGGGCCTTGTTGTCTGAATAAACCGGGAAGGTTTCCAGCGCCCGCTCGTAGGCGGCCACAGCCTCCCGCGCCGTCTCCGCTCTTTCCGCCAGCGCGCAGGCCTTTGAAAAATCCTTCTTCCAGGCCTCGGTGCGCGCGGCTTTGGCCGCCAGCATGGCGTCCGTTTCCGCCTTGTCGCGCCTGGCGGCGGCCAGCAGGCGGGCGCGCTCGGCGTCTATGGCGCTCTTTTCGGCCGCTGCAGCCTTGCCGGCCGAGAGCCTGAGCCTGGTCCTGGCCCCCTCGTCGGCGGGAGCGGCCAGCACGCCGTCCATCAGCCGCAGCACCTCGGCGCGCTGCCCTTCTGCCGGCGGCCTGGCCGCCTGCGCGGCCCCGGCGGCGGGCGCCTTCCTGGCGGGCTCGGCCGCGGCGGCTCCCGAAGGCAGCAGCAGCGCGGCGGCGAGGACGGCCCGGGCCGGCATTACCTGGCCTCCTCCATCAGCGCCCGCGCCTTGCGCATAAGTTCCAGCGCCTCTTTATGGCCCGGGTCCAGCGTCAGCGCGGCGTTCAGTTCCAGCACCGCGTCGTAGAAGCGGTTTTCTTTTATCATTGAGCGGGCCGTTTCCGTTTTCTGCCTGGCCTGCTCCTGCTCCAGCGAATAGTGGCGCGTGACCTCGACGGGCTTGTCGAACTTGTAGGAGAGGCTGAACCTGTGGGCCGGCCCGAACTTGCCGTAGGTGGAAAGGGAATAGTCGAACTGCAGCAGCTTTATGGTGACGCCGCCTCCGAAGCGCAGGCCGCCGCCGAGGTCCTCGCCGGAGATATAACCGGCGCGCAGCGCCAGCATGCGCCAGGCCTGGTACTCGGCCCCGGCGCAGAAGGCGGCGTCGGAATAGGAGGGCTTCTTGAGGTCCAGCGAAAAGGTCACGGGGTCGCCGGCCGCCAGCAGCACGTAGGAAGCCCCCGCCCGGAAGACCGACGGGGCAGGGTCGGTCTCGGAGTCGAACTTAAAACCGCCGCCCAGGGATTGCGCGGAGACGCCCAGCGCCAGCGCGCCGCCCCTTGCCCTGGTTATCCACAGGGCCCCGGCGTCGAGCAGCGGGGCGCCCGCCGTCACAGAATCCAGCTTCTCGCGGGCGTACTTCAGCGTGGCGCCGGCGAAGAGGCCCGAGCGCCGGTCCTGCCAGGGGCCGCCGAGCCTGGCGGCGTAGCTTACGCCCACAGCCAGGTCTCCGGCATCCACCTGTCCGGCGGGGAGGCCCGCGTTGTTATAGCCGTCTATGGACGGCACGCCCAGCATCAGCACCGAGCCGGCCAGCACTCCGCCCCCCGCCAGGGGGTGCGCGTAGGCCAGCTGCTGGGAGGTTATCCCCTCCAGCCAGGAATTGTAGGTGAAGGCAGCTTCCTTGTAGGCCGTGCGGGCCAGAGCCGCCGGGTTCAGCGCCAGCGCGCCCAGCAGGTCGCCATAGGAGCCGGCCCCGGCTTCGCCCATGCCCACCGCCCTCGGGCTCTGCACTATGCGCAGGAATTCCCCGCCGGCCTTGCCGGCCCCGGCGAACGCCGGCGCGCTGCAGGCGAAAAGAAGAAGGAGGAGGAGGACTTTCTTCATTTATTTTATCACCACGAGCTTGCCTGTCTTGCGGTTCTTGCCCGAGGTGACTTCCCAAAGGTATACCCCGCTGGCCACGGTCTGCCCGCCGGAGTTCTTAAGGTCCCACTTCATCGAGGGAGGGGCTACGGCCAGCTCGCGCACCAGCGCGCCGCTGACGGTATAGATGCGGATCTTGCCGTAGGCCGGCAGGTTGGTGAAGGTGATCAGGTCCGCCCAGCTGCCGTACCTGGCGGCGTCCCCGGCGCCGGGCCTGAAGGGCACCGGGTAGGCGTAGACCGGGCCCACGTCGGTATCGCCCAGGGCCATCAGGGCGTAATTGGAAAAATGGGTGACCGGCTGCGAGACCTGCCGCGCCGCCGCGTCCAGCGTGGCCCCGGCCTGCCTGGTCCAGAGGCCGCGGGTCTCGTCCAGGTGCCAGACGGAGAGGTTGGAGACCTTCATCCGGCTGAGCGTGCCGTCCACCAGGCCGTCGCCGTCGGCGTCGGTGTAGGGCAGCGTCACCACGCAGGCGGCGTTGGGCTGCACCAGATTCCCGGCGGAATCGTAAGGGCGCACGCTTACGGTGTTAAGGAACTCCGGGGAGCCCGGCAGGGAGGCCAGCCGCCCGTTGGCTTCGGTTACCGCGCTGCGCGTGGCGTCGGTGGAAAGCGTGACGTAAAAGTCCTGGGCGTAGGCGTTGGCGGGGATCGTGACCCTCACGCGGCGGTCGGAAAAGGACGCGGCCGTGTTGTCGGCCGCGTAGTCCATCATCACGGAGAAATAGACAGTGGCCGCCGAAGAGACCGGCGACCCGTTTATATCGACGATAGAGGAGGAGAAATACACGGAAAAGACGCTACCTTTGCGCCAGGAGTCCGACGGGGTTATCACGAGCTTCTGGCCGGAATAAGCGACCGTTACCGTCCAGGTCGAGTTCACCTCGCTGGCGGTATTGTCGTAAACCTGGGTCACGTTCACGCCGGGGCTTGAAAAGTCCTGCGAGAGTTCCGCGCCGAAAACCAGGTCCACGCTTTCCCCCGGCGTCAGGCCCACCAGCGCCCCGTCCAGCGCCAGCGAGGAGGTGGAGGCGAAACCGGCCAGGCCCTGGTTGACCACGTCGGCGGGCACCAGCGACAGGTAGCCGGACCAGACCGAGGAGGGCGCCGCCGACAGCTCGCCGGGGCTGGCGCAGTTGTCCCCCACGGTGTAGGAGATCTCGTAGACGCCGGAAGAAGAGTAGGTCACGGCCAGCGGGGCTTCCGAAGAGCGGATCTTTTCCCAGGCGCAGGAGCCCGGGGCCGGCAGCAGGGCCGCGGCGGCGCAGAATAAAAACGAGGCGGCAAGGGCGCGTTTGGTCATGCGTGGCAACCGGGCGGCCTGCCCGGTTTTCGTAATTGTATTATATTAATCGCGAAAATATACAAGAATGTGCCAAGAGATACTTACCGCTGCTACTTGACGGCGGCCGGGAGGTTCTCGGCCGCCTGGCGGGAAAAGATCCCCGCTTCGTAAGCCAGCGGCTTGTTCTTCAGGCGCTCGGTCAGGCCCTTGGCCAGTTGACCGGCCAGCCCTCCCAGCAGGCTTTTCGGCGTCTTGACCCTGACCACGCTCTCCTCGAAACTTATCTCCGGCTCTCCGGCCTCCCAGACGCGGGCAGAGCCTTTCACCATGCGGCGGTTGTAAACCCCGGCCATGATCTCTCCGTAATCGGTAATGTCCCCGTAAATCAGGCGGCCGGCGCCGAGCCATTCGGCCAGCTGCTCCGGCCTGGCCGCCCGCAGCTGGCCGCCGTCGCTGTAGCCCCGCTGCCGGAGGATTTCCTCCGTCTTCTCCAGCGGCAGCAGGCTGTAGCCGGCCTCCTTCAGCTGGGCGAACAGCAGCTGCCTGGCCAGCTGGGGGCCGTCCACGCTGGTAGTCTCGTCGGAAAAAGGCAGCACGGCGGTCTTGACCCCGAACCAGCCCTTATCGCAGCCGCGGGCCCCCGGCAGGGAGCGCGCCGTCTCCAGGTCCCGGTAGATCTGTCCCCAGCGCACGGGTTTGGCCGCCTTGTCACCGGCGGCCAGCTCCTGCGCCCGCCTGTAATGCCCTTCAGCTTCTTCGTAATTCTTCCGCAGTTCGGCGGCCACGGCCAGGCCCAGGTGGTCGCGCCAGCCGCCCCCTTCCCCGGCGCGCGCCTGCCAGATCTCCGCGGCTTCGTCCCAGCGGCCGGCACCGGCCAGATCCACGGCGTGCTCCGCCTCCGTATCATCCTCCGCGCTGAACACCGGGCGGAACCTGTCCACCCTGCGGCCGGCGTAGCGCGCGGCCAGTTTCTCAGAAAGGGCGCCCAGCAGTTTGCGCTCGTTCTCCGCGTACCAGTCAGCCTCGTCCTTCGTCTTGTCGAAGCGGTCTTCGGCCACGGTGAAAACATCCGCCCAGGAATCCAGCACGGCCTCGCCGGGCCAGGCCAGCAGGTGGAACTGCGCCGGCAGCGAGGCGCCGTAGACCCAGACCTTGTTCTTGACGGTCTGCTTCTGCCTTTTTTTATCGTACTGCACGGCGGAACGCTCTTCTTTTTTCGCCGAGACGGAGGGCCGGCCGAGCGTAATGACAAGGATCCCCGACGGGTTAAGCCTGGCGGCGAAGGCGGACGGCGGGCCGCCGCCTTTTTCCACGCGCCACGCGCAGACTCTGGACCCGGGCTGCTTCAGGGCGCGGGCCGCACTCCGGCCCAGCGCCTGAAAATTCATCTCCGGGCCGGCCTTGCCCAGCAGGGCCCCGGCCAGGCCGGAAAGGTTATCCTCTCCCGGCTTTTCAGGAGTTTTTACGACGAGGTAAAGCGCGCCCAGATAGGGCCGCGCCGCCGCCGCGTTAGGGCTGTCCGGCAGCTGGTGCGGCACCCTGACGGACAAATAACCGCCGCAGCCGGCCAGGGCGGCCAGCGGCAGCAGCAATAATTTTCTCATTTTTCCAGCCACGAAACGGCGCGGGTTCCCTTAAACTTGCCGGCGCCCGTCAGCCCTCCGACATGGGCGTTGTAGCGGGTCTGTACCGGCTTATCCTTGCCGAGCCCCGCCGGGGAGGAGGCGTTCTGCACGAAGCCGGAATTCACCGGGAAGGCGCTTATGAGGTAAGCCTGCCTGAGGGCGGAGTCGTACACGGAGTAGATCAGCAGGTGGGTATTGCCGCCGGCGCTCTTCAAGAAAGGGACGAAATCGGTGCGCAGGACGACCTTGCGGCCGCCGGCCAAGAGGACCTCCTCGGTAAGCCGCGTGCGCTTCACCCCGGCGAAGGCGTAGCTTTTGACCGCCGGAGAGCAGGAGGAGGCGGCGCCGGCGAGCAGGGCGGCGGCGGCCTTGTCATCCCGCAGGGCGATGCCGCCGGCCAGGCAGGTTATGTTGGCCAGCAGCGTGCCTTCCGCCGGGTTGGGCCCGGCCGAACCGCGCGGCAGGCCCAGGCCGTCCTCTATGTCCGGCTTTACCCAGCGGGCCCGCTTGAAGCCGAACTTGGTGGGCAGCAGGCTGAAAAGGTAGCCGTAAGTATGCTCGGCGCCGGCGTGCATCAGCCTGCCGCGGGGCTGCGGCGCGCCCAGCCGGGCGGCGATGGCGGAAAGTATGCCGGGGTGCACTATCTCGCCGTTGGCCAGCTCGTCGTAATTTATGCTCTCCCCCCACAACTTCAGCAGCGCGGGGTTAGCGCGGTCGGCGTCCATCTGCCCTAGCAGCCCGGGCGCCTGGGAGGTTAGGACGGCTTCAAGGTCTCCGCCGGTGTCGGCCGCGGCGGCCATCAGGCGCGCGGCGCCGGCCCACGGGCAGTCCTCGGCCTTCTCCTGCGAGCCCTTCTGCGGGCATTCGGAGAAAGCGGAAACTGGCAGCAACAGCAGCAGCGCGGCCAATAAGATATTTTTCATTCGTCCAGTCCTCCCGGCAAAAAACACCGCGGTTTGTACCGCCTTCAGCGGCCAGATCACAGAACTCCGGCAAAGCGGCGCCAGCGGGGGCCGCACTTAATTTTATTATATTTTCTGGGCCTTATTTAGTTATGCCGGAAGAGTTTCTAATGATACAATATTTACCCGGGCGGGCAGACCCGGACAAAGCCGATGAAAATCGTTTCCTGTTTCATGGAAGAGAAAGAAATAGCGCCGCTCATAGAGGCCGGCGCCGACGAGCTTTATACCTCCGTGCCCGGCCTGCCCTCTTTCGACGAGACCTATTTGCGCGGCATAACCATAGAGAACGCTTTCAAAAAGATCCACGCCCTCGGGAAAAAGGCGCTGGTGGCGGCAAATTCCTCCCAGATAGTGCTGGATACGCGCGGCCTGAAGAAACTCGCGGACAGGCTGCGAGCGCTCGACGCCGCCGGGGCCGACGCCTTTATAATCTCCAGCCCGTCGCTGCTGAGCCTGCTGCGCTCCTCCCCGCGCCGGCTCCGGGCCGACCTGCACCTGAGTTCCGTCCAGCCCTGCTTCAATACCGCGGCGCTGCGTTTTTTCCTGCGCTTCGGGATCAGGCGGCTCATCCTGCCCACGCAGCTCCCGGCGCTGGAGGCCGCGGAGGTTTTAAAGTTCTGCCGGCGGGAAGGCGTGGAAACGGAGATCTTCGACTACCGCTTTTTCGGCTGCAACTACGTAAACGGCCGGTGCAACATCCACCTGCCGCGTTTTCACACCTTCAAGAAGGGCGCGAAGGGCGGCGCCCTGTGCCGCTGCGGCGGGCCGCGCCAGGCCCTGCCGGTGAAGCCCCTCGGCGTAAACCCGGAGCGGGCGGGCGAAGTGCCCGCCATCGCCCGGCGCCTGGCCCTGCGCATGGGCGGCGGCGGCGCGCCGCGCTTCTACAACGCGGCGTCCTTCTTCGATTTTTTCACCCTGGGCGTGGGCTGGCTTAAATACGGCGTGCGCGCCGATCCCCCGGCGGTGAAAGCGCGCAAGGTCGGGCAGCTGCGCGCGATGGCCGACCTGGCCGGCGCCCTCATCAAAGAGCGCGGCCAGCGGGCGGCCCGCCCCCTGTTCATAGAGCGCATGACCGCCTGGAGGGGAGCGTGAGCGGCGCCCTGGAAACCGGGCTGCGCCTGGCCGAGCGCGGGCGGGCGGCGCTGGACGGCGCCGGTACGCTGGAGAAGGCGCTCCGCCGCTTCAGGTGGTTTTACGCCGGAGCCGAATTTTGCGAGAATTTGCTGCCTGACGCCGCCTGGCACGAGCGGGAGGTCTCCTTCTTCCTGGAAAAAGGGGCCTCGGTCTGCGTGCTGACCCCGCCGCTCGGCGAAAAAGGGCTGAAGCGGCTGCGCCCGGTTTTCAAGCGGCTGGCCTCGGTTTTCGGCCGGGATCCCCGCGCCGCCGGCAGGGTGGAGGTGACGGTCAACGATTTCGGCGCGCTGGAACTGGCGGCCGAGACCGGCCTGAAGCTGCCGCTCAGCGCCGGCCGCCTGCTCTACGAGAACATGTTCTTCGCCGACCGGACCAAGATGGCGGTTATAAACGGCGAGGCCGTGCGCCTGTTCCGGAGCCTCGGCGTCTCCCGCTTCGAGTTTTCCACCACCGGCCGGCTGCTCTCCAACAATTTTTCGGAAGCCGCCAAATACGGCTTCAAGCCTTCTGACATAGCCTTGACGCTGCATTATCCCTACCTGAACCTGACCACCGCGCGCGCCTGCGCCGTCGGCTTGCCGGACATAGGCCCCGAAGACTCGGTGAGGGGAGTGGCCTGCCGCCGGGAATGCCAGGCCTGCTCTTTCGAGGCCGGCCACCCGCTGGTGAACGAAAAACTGCTGGTCAGGGGCAACACCGTTTTCCTCAAATTTCCGGAAAAGTTCTATAGCGACCCCGCCACCCTGCTCAAGCGGCGCATAAACCGCCTGGTTTACAGCCCTTTCCTCTGACAGCGCCCCCCTCCTTTACTGGCGCGCCAACCCCTAGACCGCCTATAAGGAAAACAGTTATAATTACACTTGGCTGCTTATCCAAAGACAGCCTCTACAATTCATAGTAACCGGAGAAAAGCTTGACTTCAACCGCGCCGCGCACGGAAACGACCCTTTTTCTGCCCTATTCAGAAGAAACAGCCTCCTGCCTGGGGAACCTCGGGCAGCCGTATTCCCTGCAGGACAGGGACGGGGCGCTTGTCTTTACACCCGGTTTTTCAGCCGGGGCCCCTGTCGTCCCCCCCTGCCTCCCGTCCAATCTCGGCGACCCGGCTTTCCTGGCCGCCCACGGCCTGAAATACGCCTATGTCGGCGGCTCCATGGCCAACGGCATCAGTTCCACGCAGTTGGCCGAGGCGCTGGGCCGGGCCGGGATGCTCGGTTTCTACGGCGCGGCGGGCCAGCCCCTGGAAGAAGTAGAAAAAGCCATTGACCGGCTGCAGGCCGGTGAGTCTTTCCCCTACGGCTTCAATTTAATACACAGCCCTTCGGACCCGGCGCTGGAAGCCGCGCTCATAGACCTTTACCTGCGCCGCGGCGTGCGCCTCATCGAGGCCTCGGCCTTCATCGGCCTCACCCTGCCGCTGATCCGCTACCGCACCGCCGGGATCCGCCGCAACTCCGGCGGCGGCATAGAGACCCCGAACCGGGTGATAGGCAAGATCTCCCGCGTGGAAGTGGCCGAGCGCTTCTTCTCCCCGCCGGAAGAAAAATTCCTCAAAGAGCTGGTCGCCCGCGGCGAACTTACCCCCGAACAGGCGGAGCTGGCGGCCCTGGTCCCCGTGGCCGGGGACGTAACGGCCGAGGGCGATTCCGGCGGCCACACAGACAACAGGCCGCTGGTGAACCTGCTGCCCACGATCATAGCCCTGCGCGACCGGATACAGGCTCAGCGCGCCTACGCCGAAGTCTTGCGCGTCGGCGCGGGCGGCGGCATAGCCACGCCCGAGGCGGCGGCGGCGGCCTTCATGATGGGCGCGGCCTACGTGGTCACCGGCACGGTGAACCAGGCCTGCGCAGAGTCCGGCACCACCGCCCTGGTGCGCAAGCTGCTCGCCGGCGCGGGCCAGGCCGACGTGGCCATGGCCGCGGCCGCCGACATGTTCGAGATGGGCGTGAAGGTGCAGATCCTCAAGCGCGGCACCATGTTCGCCATGCGCGCCAACAAGCTTTACGACTACTACCGCGCCTACAACAGCTTCGAAGAGATCCCCGCCGATATCCGCGCCACGCTGGAGCGCGACTACTTCCGCAAAACTTTCGCCGAGGTCTGGACCGGTACCCGGGAATTTTTCCTGCGCCGGGACCCGGCCCAGGCCGAGCGCGCCGAGCGCGACCCGAAGCACAAGCTGGCGCTGGTCTTCCGCTGGTACCTCAGCCAGAGCTCGCGCTGGCCGCTGGCCGGAGACGAGAGCCGTAAGCTGGACTACCAGATCTGGTGCGGCCCCTCCATGGGCGCCTTCAACGAATGGGCCAAAGGATCTTTCCTGGAGAGCCCTGAAAACCGGGACGCCGTCACCGTCGCCTATAATTTGCTGGCCGGCGCGGCGGCGCTCAGCCGCCTGCACGCGCTGCGCTGCCAGGGCGTAGCCGCCGATCCGCGGCTGGCCAGGCGGGAGCCGAAGACCAGGGGCGAACTGTCACGCTTTTTTTAAACCGGCCGCAGGAAGCAGAAGTATATACTCCGTAACGGGTTAAACCCGGGGCCCGCCGAGCGGCGGGACCCGACGAGGACACAATGAGCGCTAAAAACGAAAACTCACAATCCCCCATAGCCATAGTGGGCATAGGCTGCCTTTTTCCGAAAGCGGAGAACGCGCGGCGCTTCTGGGCCAACATAAAGAACGGCGTGGACGCCATCGGCGATGTGCCCGCCTCCCACTGGCTGCCGGAAGAACATTACGACAAGAACCCCAAGCGCCCGGACATGACCTACGCCCGCCGCGGCGGTTTCCTGCTCCCCGTGGATTTCGACCCGTCGGAGTTCGGCCTAGCGCCCAACGCGCTGGAGGCCACCGACAGCGCCCAGCTGCTGGGCCTGCTGGCCGCCAAGATGGCCCTCGAGGACGCGGGCTACGGCCCCGGCCGCGAGTTCGACCGCAGCCGCGTCAGCGTGATCCTCGGCGTGACCGGCGCGCTGGAGCTGGTCATCCCGCTCGGCGCCCGCCTGGGCCACCCCAAGTGGCGCAAGGCCCTCTCCGAGTTCGGCATTACCGGCGCCGACGCCGAAGCCATAATTTCCCGCATGCAGGAGGACTACGTCCCGTGGCAGGAGAGCTCGTTCCCGGGCCTGCTCGGCAACGTGGTCTCCGGCCGCATCGCCAACCGCTTCAACCTCGGCGGCACCAACTGCGTGGTGGACGCCGCCTGCGGCAGCTCGCTGGGCGCTACGCACATGGCCTCGCTGGAACTGGCCACCGGGCGCTCGTCCATGGTGGTCACCGGCGGCGTGGACTGCTTTAACGACATTTTCATGTACATGTGCTTCAGCAAGACCCCGGCGCTTTCCCCCTCGGGCGACGCCAAGCCTTTCGACGCCTCCGCCGACGGCACCGCGCTGGGCGAAGGCCTGGGCATGCTGGTGATGAAGCGCCTCGAAGACGCCGTGAAGGACGGCGACCGGATCTACTCCGTGCTCAAGGGCGTGGGCTCCTCCTCCGACGGCAAGGGCAAGGCCATCTACGCCCCCAGCTCCGAGGGCCAGGCGCGCGCGCTGCGCAACGCCTACAAAGTGACGGGCATCGAGCCCTCCACCGTAGAGCTGGCCGAAGCGCACGGCACCGGCACCACCGTCGGCGACGGCGTGGAGCTGGACGCCCTCACCGAGGTCTACCGCGATAATAAAAAGGAGGGCTCCTGGTGCGCCCTCGGCTCGGTCAAATCGATGATCGGCCACACCAAGGCCGCCGCCGGCTCCGCCGGGCTGATAAAGGCCTCCCTCGCCCTCTACAACAAAACCCTGCCCCCGTCGATAAAGGTCACCACGCCGCTGAAGGCCCTGGCCGAAGGCACTACGCCTTTCTACCTGAACGCCGAGCCCCGCCCCTGGATAAAGAAGGACCACCCGCGCCGCGCCGCCGTCTCCGCGCTGGGCTTCGGCGGCTCCAACTTCCACGCCATCCTCGAGGAATATTCCCCCGAAAAGAAGCAGCCCGACTGGGACGGCGACGCCCAGCTGGCCGTCTTCTCCGGCAAAGACGCCTCTGAAATAAGATCGGCGCTCTCCGCGTGGAAAAACCAGGACTGGGACGGGCTGCGCCTGGCGGCCATGCGCGCCCGCGCGGCCTTCCAGCCCTCCGCCCCCGCCCGCCTCGCTTTCGCCCTGGAGCGCGGCATGGACTGGAAGAAGCTCATAGATTCCGCCCTGTCGAACCTCGACTCCCAGAAAGCCGCAACCTGGACCACCCCGGACGGGATCTCTTTCTCGACCGCCGCCCCGGAAAAAGTGGCCGTGCTGTTCCCCGGCCAGGGCGCGCAGTACCCGGGCATGCAGCGGGACCTCTCCTGCCGCTTTCCCGCGGCCCTAGAAGTCCTGACCGCCGCCGACAAGGAATTCGGCGGGGGCAAACCGCTCTCCGATTACCTCTACCCGCGCACGGCTTTCACGCCCGAGGCGAAACAGCGCCAGGCCGAAGACCTGAAGGACACCTCCGTGGCCCAGCCCGCGCTCGGTGCCGCCGCGCTCGGCGCCTGGCGCGCGCTGGCCGGCTTTGGCCTGAAGCCCGCGGCCTTCGCCGGCCACAGCTACGGCGAGCTGCCGGCCCTCTGCGCCGCCGGGGTTTACGGCGACTCTGAACTTTTCGCGCTGTCCAAGCTGCGCGGCGCCCTGATGGCCGCCGGCGGAGGCGACCGCGGGAGCATGCTGGCCGTGCAGGCCCCGCTGGCCGAAGTGGAAAAAGCCGTGAAGGAAGAGAAACTGGACCTGGTCATCGCCAATAAAAACACTCCCGCGCAATTCGTGCTGTCCGGCCGCACCGAAGAGATCAAGCGCGCTGCCGAACGCCTCACGGCCCGCGGCCTGAAGAATACCCCGCTGCAGGTTTCAGCCGCTTTCCACAGCCCCCTCGTGGCTGGCGCCCAGAAGGAATTCTCCGCCGCCCTCGGCAAGGTGAAGTTCAATAAGCCGCAGACCTGCGTCTACGCCAATAAGACCGCCGCTCCCTACCCCGAGGCCTCCGACAAGGCCCGGGAGATCCTGGCCTCGCAGCTGGCCTCGCCGGTGGAATTCACCGCGATGATAGAGAAGATGCACGCCGACGGCGTCAGGATCTTCCTGGAAGTGGGCCCCGGCGCCCGCCTGACCGGCATGGCCTCGGCCATCCTGGCCGGCAAGGAACATACGGCCTTCGCCCTGGACGCCTCGGCCGGTAAAAAGAACGGCGTGGCCGACCTGGCCCGCGCGCTGGCGCGCCTGGCCGCCCTCGGCTGCGCCCTCGACCTTACCTCCTGGGAAGGCGGCGCCGACGGCGCGAAGGACGCGGATAAGAAAGTTTCCAAACTGGCCGTGAAGCTGACGGGGGCGGGCTACCGCTCGCCGCGCCCGGCCGCCCCGGCGCCGAAACGGCAGCTCACGCTGGCCCCGGCCGCCGCGCAGGCGCCTTACGCTCCCGCCGCCCCGGCGGCGCAGGGCTACGCCTCCGAGGCGCTGTTCGTGACGCAGCAGAGCATGGCCGCCCTGCAGAAGCTGCAGGAGCAGACCGCCCTGCTGCACGCCCGTTTCCTGGAAGGACAGGAAGCAGCCCAGCGCTCCTTCCAGTCTTTGGTGGAACAGCAGCAGCAGATCTTCACCGGCGCTCCTGCGGCCCCGCTGGCCGCCCGGCCCGCGCCGGTGTACGCGCCCGCGCCGCGGCCGGCCGCCCCGGCCCCAGCCGCGCAGCCCGCCGGGACCAATATTGAGAAGGTCCTGCTCGGCATAGTTTCAGCCCAGACCGGCTACCCCGCCGAATCCCTCAACACCGACATGGACATGGAGTCCGACCTCGGCATAGACTCCATCAAGCGCGTGGCTATTCTCTCCGAACTGCAGGAGAAGCTGCCCTCCGCACCGCGTATCACCCCCGAGCAGTTGGGCTCCATCCGCACGCTGCGGCAGGTAGCCGCCTATCTCTCGGCCGGCGTGGCGCAGGCGCCCGCCGCCACCGCCGCCGGCCCGGACGTTTCCGGCATCCTGCTGTCCATAGTCTCTTCGCAGACCGGCTATCCCGCCGAGTCGCTTAATCCCGACATGGACATGGAATCCGACCTCGGTATAGACTCCATCAAGCGCGTGGCCATACTCTCCGAACTTCAGGAGAAGCTGCCCTCCGCCCCGCGCATCACGCCCGAACAGCTGGGGTCCATCCGCACCCTGCGCCAGGTCACGGCTTACCTGTCGGCCGGCATGCCCGCCACGGCTCCAGCCACAGTTACTGCCGTTCCCGGCCAGGATGTTTCCGCGGTCCTGCTCTCCATAGTTTCAGCGCAGACCGGCTATCCCGCAGAATCGCTGAACCCCGACATGGACATGGAGTCCGACCTCGGCATCGATTCCATCAAGCGCGTGGCCATACTCTCCGAACTTCAGGAGAAGCTGCCTTCCGCACCCCGCATCACCCCTGAACAGCTCGGCTCTATCCGCACCCTGCGCCAGGTCACGGCCTATCTGTCGGCCGGCATGCCGCCTGCCGCCCCTGCCGCCGCCCCCGCCGGAGGCCAGGATGTTTCCGCGGTGCTGCTCTCCATAGTCTCGGTACAGACCGGCTACCCCGCCGAGTCGCTGAACCCCGACATGGACATGGAGTCCGACCTCGGCATAGACTCCATCAAGCGCGTGGCCATTCTCTCCGAGCTTCAGGAGAAGCTGCCCTCCGCCCCGCGCATCACGCCCGAACAGCTCGGCTCTATCCGCACCCTGCGCCAGGTTACCGCCTATCTCAACGCCGGCGGAGCGCCTGTTCCCGCGCCGGTCTTTGCAGCCCCCGCAGTTAAACCCCTGGAAAGCGAAATAGTCAGAGAGGTGCTGAAGACGGCGGAGCTGGACCCCTCGGCCGCCAGGGAAAAGGTTTCCCTGGATAAGAATTTCCCCGTCTGGGTCACCGACGACGCCTCCCCCCTCTCCGGGGCCATAATCAAGAACCTGGAAGAGCGCGGCTATACCGCCAAAAAAGTTTCGCTCGACGGCGCGGCCCCCGCCGACACCGGCCTCTCGGGCCTGATAATCCTGGCCCCCGTAACGAAACTGGGCAAGAAGGATTTCTGGAGCGACTCTTCCGAGGCCTTCCTCAAGAAGGCTTTCCGCCTGGCCCGCGCCGCCGGCCCCGCCCTGAAAGCCGCCGGCGGCAAGTCCGGCGCCTGCCTGATGACCGTCTCGCGCCTGGACGGCGCCTTCGGCGTCTCCGGGCTCAAGTCAGAGCAGGACCCCGTTTTCGGCGGGCTGGCCGGCCTGGCCAAGACCGCCGCGCGCGAGTGGCCCGAAGTCTCCTGCCGCGCGCTGGACGCCGCCTCTGAGTGGAACCACACGGTTTCCGTGGCCCAGGCCGTTACCGACGAACTTTTCTGCGCAGGCCCGGCGGAGCTCGGCCTTTCCGAGACCGGCGGCAAGTTGGTGCTGCTGAGCCGCTCGGAGCAGGTCAAGGGAGAAAAGTTCCCGCTCGCCAAAGGCGACGTGGCGCTGATCACCGGCGGCGCGCGCGGCGTCACGGCCGAAGCCGCGGCCGCGCTGGCCTCGGCCTGCGGCGCCACGCTGGCCGTACTGGGCCGCAGCCCGCTGCCCGCTCCCGAAGAAGCCTGGCTGCAGGCCTGCGCCTCGGAAGCCGACATCAAGAAAGCCCTGATCTCGCGCACTCCCGGCCTGGCCCCGAAGGCCGCGGGCGAAACTTGCCGCGGCATCCTGGCGGCCCGCGAGATCCGCGCGCAGCTCAACCGCTTCGAAGCGGCCGGCTCCCGCGCCGTCTATTATTCCGCCGACATCCGCGACGCCAGGGCCGTGGCTGAAACCCTGAAAAGAATTCAAAAGGAACTGGGCCCCGTGCGCGGCCTGGTGCACGGCGCCGGCGTGCTGGCCGACAAGCTGATCCTGGACAAGACCGACGAGCAGTTCAGCTCGGTGTTCGACACCAAGGTGACCGGCCTGCGCAATATTCTGGAGGAACTGGACCTTTCCAAACTGAAAGTACTGGCCCTTTATTCCTCCTCCACCGCGCGCTTCGGCCGCACCGGCCAATGCGACTATTCCATGGCCAATGAAGTGCTGAATAAAACCGCCCGCCTGCTGGCGCGCCGCCTGCCCGCCTGCCGCGTGGCCTCCTTCAACTGGGGCCCGTGGGACGGCGGCATGGTCAACGACGGGCTGAAAGCCCTGTTCGCGAAGGAAGGCGTCGGCGTGATAGGCCTGGAAGAGGGCGGCAAGTTCCTGGTGAACGAGCTGTCCTGCGAAGGCGGCCCCGCGGAAGTGGTGGTGGTGGCCCGCCCCATAACCGCCGCCCCCGGGGGCGGGAGCGGCCCGGCGCAGCCCCTGGCAAAAGCTTTCGAATTCCCGGTCTCCGTGGCCGACTGCCCTTTCCTGCGCTCGCACGTCATTAACTCCAGGGCGGTAGTGCCCACGGCCGTCATCACCGAATGGCTGGCCCACGCGGCCCTGCACGGCAATCCCGGCCTGCTCTTCCACGGCTTCAACGATCTAAAGATCTACAAGGGCATCCTGCTCTCCGGCGGGACCTACAGGGTTTCCGCCCTGGCGGGCAAGGCCGTCAAGTCGGCCGGTTTCTTCTCCGTGCCCGCCGAGTTGCGCGGCCCCGGCGGAGAGTTGCACGCGGGGGCGCAGATAATCCTGGCCGCCGCGCTTCCTCAGGCCGCAGCCCCGGCGCCCGAGTTCCCCCTCAAACCCTACCCGGGCCAGACCGCCAAGGCCTACGGCGAGGTGCTTTTCCACGGAGAGGACATGCGCTTCATCCGCTCGGTGGCCGGCGTTTCCGACAAGGGCATTGTGCTCGACGCCGCCGCCTCCCTGCCGCCGGCCTCGTGGATGCGCAGCCCGCTGCGCGACCGCTGGCTGGCCGACCCGGCCGCCCTCGACGCCGCCTTCCAGGGCATGATACTCTGGACCTTCGAGAACTCCGGCGCCTGCTCGCTGCCGAACTCGGCCGTTTCCTACCGGCAGTTCGCGCAGTTCCCGAAGGGCGGCGTGCGCGTTTCGGCGCGCGTGACCCGCAGCGCCGAACACGCCTGCACGGCCGACATAGATTTTACCGACGACAAGGGGCACCTGGTGGCCAGGCTGGAAGGCTACGACTCCACCGTGGACAAGTCCCTTAACGCCGCTTTCCGCAAAAAGGAGCTCAGCGCCGTTTGATGAAAGAGCAGCCCATAGCGATAGTCGGCGCCGGCGGCATTTTCCCCGGCGCGCCCGACCTGCCTGCCTTCTGGGATAATATCTCCGGCGGCACCTGCTCGGCCAAAGAGGCGCCGAAGGGCCGCTGGATCCTGCCCGGGGGCGAAGCCTTCGACCCGCAGAAAGGCGCCCCGGACAAGGTCTATTCCCTCAAGGCCTGCTTCGTCGAGAATTTCCGCCTGGACCCGGCCGGCCTGGATTTGCGCGAGACCTTCCTCGAGCGGCTGGACCCCGTTTTCCACCTGGCCCTGCACGCCGCCAGGCAGGCCCTGCATGACGCCGGCCTCAAAAAGATAAACCGCGCCCGCACCGGCGTGATCATCGGCAACATCGTACTGCCCACCGACTCCGTCTCGGCGCTGGCCCTCGAGACCCTGCTGCCCTCCTTCGAGGCCGCGGCCCTCGGCAAAAGCCTCACCGCTTTCAAATCTCCCACCGACCCGCTGAACCGCTACCCGGCCGGCCTGCCCGGCGCGGCCATAGCCCGCGCGCTGGGCCTTTCCGGCGGCAGCTTCACCCTGGACGCGGCCTGCGCCTCCTCCCTTTACGCCATAAAGCTGGCGGTCGACGCCCTGCGCTCCGGCCGCGCCGACGCCATGCTCACCGGCGGCGTCTCCCGGCCGGCCTCGCTCTACACGCAGATGGGTTTCTCGCAGCTGCGGGCCCTTTCCCCTTCGGGGCGCCCCTCGCCTTTCGACGCCGCGGCCGACGGCCTGGTGGTGGGCGAGGGCGCGGGCATGTTCGTGCTCAAGCGTCTGGCCGACGCGGTGCGCGCCGGCGACAAGGTCTATGGTCTGATAACCGGCATCGGCCTCTCCAACGACATCGGCGGCAGCCTGCTGGCGCCCAACACCGCCGGCCAGCTCTACGCCATGCGCGCCGCCTACCGCCAGTCCGGCCTTTCCCCGTCTCAGGTAGACTATATCGAATGCCACGCCACCGGTACGCCGACCGGCGACCCGGTGGAAGTGGAAAGCCTCAAGACCCTCTGGGGCGAGCGCGGCTGGAGCGAAGGCCAGTGCGCCCTCGGCTCCGTAAAATCCAATATCGGCCACCTGCTCACCGCGGCCGGCTCGGCGGGACTGATGAAGGTGCTGCTGGCTTTCAAGCACAAGACTTTGCCGCCCACCGCCAATTTCGTCAAGCCCGGCCCCAGGATAAAGCTGGCCGGCTCGCCTTTCCGCGTGCCCGGCGAGGCGGCGGACTGGGTGCAGCGCGACGGGCGCACGCCGCGCCGCGCCGCCGTCAGCGCCTTCGGCTTCGGCGGCATCAACGCCCACGTGCTGGTAGAGGAATACTCCAGCTCTTTCGCCCCGGCCGTCACCCAGGCCCAGCCCGCCCCGCCGGCGGCGGTGGCCATCGTCGGCATGGAGGCCCGCTTCGGCTCCCTAGGCGGGCTGCGGCAGTTCCAGGAAGCGGCCCTTGGCGCCGCGTCGTCTACGCCTGAAGACCTGCCCGTAGAGCGCCTGCGCGGCCTGCCCCCCGCCAAAAAAGGTTTCTACCTGCGCGAGGTCGGCGTGCCCGCCGACGCCTACCGCATTCCCCCCAAAGAGCTCGAGGAGATGCTGCCCCAGCAGCTGTTGATGCTCGACACCGCCGCGCGCGCCATCGCCGACGCCGGCGGGAAGGGTCTTGAGAACGCCGGGGTCTTCATAGGCCTCGGGCTCGACCTGAACACCACCAATTTCCATTTCCGCTGGGCGCTGGCCGACACCGCCCGCAAATTCGCCGCCGACAAAGGCTGGCGTCTTTCCGGCAAGGAAGAGAAGGAACTCCTCTCCGCCCTGCGCGAAGCGGCCGGGCCGGCCTTGTCGGCCAACCGCACCATGGGCGCCCTCGGCGGCATTGTGGCCAGCCGCATAGCGCGTGAATTCCACGTCGGCGGACCCAGCTTCACCATCTCCAGCGGCGAGACCTCGGGCCTGCGGGCCCTGGAGGCCGCGGTGCGCGCCCTGCGCGCCGGCGAACTGGATACCGCCCTGGTCGGCGCGGTCTCCATAGACGGCGACCCCCGCGCGCTGAACGCCGCGGATGCCCTGCGGCCTTTCGCGCCCCAGGCCAAACCTTTCGATTCCTCCGCCGCCGGCACGCTCCAGGGCGAAGGCGCGGCCGCGCTGGTACTCAAACGCCTGGAAGACGCGGTGCGCGACGGCGACCGAGTTTACGCCGTCATTAAAGGCCTGGGCTTCGCCTCGGGCGGCGGCGTGGACCAGCCCGCTCCCTCTCCCCAGGCTTATACCTCCGCGCTGCGCGAAGCCTACGCCGAGGCGCAGGTGGACCCGTCCACTATAGGCTACCTGGAGACCCACGGCAGCGGCATCCCCGACGAGGACGCGGCCGAAGCCGAAGCCCTTACTGATTTTTACGGCGTCTCCGCAGCCCCGCTGCCCTGCGCCCTGGGCTCGGTAAAGCCGGTGATAGGCCATACCGGGCCGGCTTGCGGCCTGGCCGGCGTGGTCAAGACGGCCCTGGCCCTTTACCAGGAGATCCTGCCGCCGCTGGCGAAGATTTCACCGCTGGCCCGGCTGGCCAGGGCTAAAAAAAGATTTCACATCCCCGCGGAGCCGCAGTACTGGCTGCGCAACCGGGCCGAGGGCCCGCGCCGGGCCGGCGTCAGCGCCCTGGGCCTCGACGGCAACTGCGGGCACGTCGTGCTGGAGGGCCTCGAGCAGGCCGCCGGCGACCGCCCTGTCACAGAGCGCCGCCAGCCGCTGGGCGCCCGGAGCGAGGCGCTGTTCGTCCTGGAAGACGACGACGCGCGGAGCCTGGGCGCCGGACTTGAAGACCTGGCCGCCTGGCTCGCCCGCCAGCGGCAGGACTCTAACATTGAGAAGCTGGCCCGGGGCTGGTTCGCCCGCGCCGGCTCCAGGCCGGCCAAGCAGCGCGCCTGCGTGCTGCTGGCCCGCAACGCCGCCGAGTTGAAGGCGCTCTGCGCCGAAGCCGCCGCCGCGCTGAAAAAAGATCCGGAAAAAGCGCTGCTGCGCGACCGCCTCTACTATTCCCCCGCGCCGCTGGCCCGCCGGGACAATATCGCTTTCGTCTTCCCCGGCTCGGGCAACCAGTACCTGGGCATGGGCCGCGGCCTCTGGACCCAGTGGCCGGAAATAATACGCCGCCTCGACGCCGAGAACGGCTACCTGCGCAACCAGATGGTGCCGGAGCTGTTCGCCCCGTGGCGCCTCACCTGGGAGGACGGCTGGCGCGAGCAGGCCGAGCTGCGCATAGTGGACGATTACAAATCCATGATCTTCGGCTCCGTAGCCCATGGCACCGCCGTCAGCGACCTGGTGCGCGCCCTCGGCGTGGAGCCCGCCGCCGTCATCGGCTACAGCCTCGGCGAGACCGCCGGGCTGTTCGCCACCCGCACCTGGACCGCGCGCGACGAGATGCTGCGCCGCATCAACGAGTCCAGCCTGTTCGTCAGCGATTTGGCCGGACCCTGCGACGCGGCCCGCCGCTTCTGGAATCTGCCGAAGGACGAGAAGGCCGACTGGGTGCTGGGCGTGATAGACCGCCCCGCCGAGACGGTGCGACTGGCGCTCAAAGGCGCCGAGCGCGCGGCGCTGCTCATCGTCAACGCGCCGCTGGAGTGCGTGGTGGGCGGCTACCGCAAGGCGGTGGATTCGCTGGTAGAGGGCATGGGCTGCGTCTTCCTGCCGCTGCAGGGCGTCTCGACGGTGCATTTCGCCGCCGCCAAGCTGGTGGAGAAGCAGTACCGCGAGCTGCACCTGTTCCCCACCAACCCGCCCGCAGGCGTTAAATTCTACAGCGGCGCCTGGAAGAAAGCTTACGAGGTCACGCGCGAGAGCGCCGCCGACTCCATAGTGGCGCAGGCCGTGCACAGCCTGGACTTCCCGTCGCTGGTAAAGCGCGCCTACGACGACGGCGCCAGGATCTTCGTGGAGCTGGGGCCGCAGGCCTCCTGCACCCGGATGATAGACAAGATTCTGGGCGCGCAGCCCCACGCCGCCAGGCCGGCCTGCGTGAAAAACCAGGACGAGCCCGGCACCGTACTGCGGCTGCTGGCGCGGCTGCTGGCCGAACGCGCCCCCGTGGACCTGGCGGCCCTCTACGGCCAGGAATCCCGCGCCGCCGCCCACCAGGACGCCGACTCCGGAAAGACGGCGATAAAGGCCCAGCTCTCAACGCCCGCCCCCAAACCCTTAAACTGGCAACCCGGCAAAATTTCCTTTCCCGAGGTCCAGGCGCCGGCCATAGTTCCCGCGCCGGCCGTTCCCGCCAAGGCGGCTTTCACTCTCCCGCCGGCTATGCCGCCCGCGCCCACAGCCCTGCCCCCGCAGCCGGCCGTCACTGGCGGCGGCCCGGCCTACCTGCAGAATTTCGCCGCGGCCAATGAGGCCAAGGCGAAGGCGCATGAAATTTTCCTGCGCCTGTCCCGCAACTTCAATGAACTGCAGACGAAGAACATAGCTTTCCAGGGAACGCTGGTGCAGGCCCTCGGCGGCCGCGCACCGGCCGCCCCGCCGGCGGTCCCGCTTCAGCCTCCCGCCCCGGCGCCGCTCCCCCTGAAGCAGAACGCCTCTGCGCCCGCGGTTTTCATGACCCGCGAACAGTGCATGGAATTCGCCGTCGGCTCCATCGCCAAAGTCCTCGGTGAAAAGTTCGCCGCGGCCGATACCTATCCCACCCGCGTGCGCCTGCCGGATACGCCGCTGATGCTGGTGGACAGGATCAACAGCGTGCGCGGCGAGCCAGGCTCCATGACCTCGGGCAACGTGGTGACCGAGCACGACATACACCCCGGCGCCTGGTACCTGGACTGCGGCCGCATTCCCACCTGCATAGCGGTGGAGGCCGGCCAGGCCGACCTCTTCCTTTGCGGCTACCTCGGCATAGACGACAGGACCAAAGGCAAGGCGATGTACCGCCTGCTCGACGCCGAGGTCACCTTCCACCGCGGCCTGCCGCTGCCGGGCCAGGTCATACACTACGACATCAACATAGAGCGCTTCGCCCAGAACGGCGACATCTGGCTCTTCTTCTTCAATTATGAAAGCACCGTGGACGGGCAGCCCCTGCTCAGCATGAAGAAAGGCTGCGCCGGCTTCTTTACGCAGGAGGAGCTGGCCAAGGGCAAGGGCGTGGTGCTGACCGCCGAAGAGCAGGCTTCAGCCCCGGGCAAGGCGCCCGAAGGCTGGAAGCCCCCCGCGCCTTTCGCCGCCGAAAAAGAATCTTACACGGAAGCGCAGCTGGACGCCCTGCGGGCCGGCCGCTACGCCGAAGCTTTCGGCCCCGCTTTCGCGAACCTGCCGCTGGCCAGGCCGGTCGGTCTGCCGTCCGGCAAAATGCGCCTTGTGGACAGGATACCAGAACTTTCCCCGCGCGGGGGCCGCTACGGCCTGGGCTCCGTGCAGGGCGAAATGGACATACACCCCGACGACTGGCACCTGGTCTGCCACTTCTCCGACGACCACGTGATGCCAGGCACGCTGATGTACGAGTGCTGCCTGCATACCTTCCGCGTACTGCTGCTGCGCCTCGGCTGGACAGCTGAGGAAGGCTCCTGCTGGTACGAGCCCGTGCCCGGCGTGACCAGCCGCCTCGAGTGCCGCGGGCAGGTGCTGCCCTCCACAAAGAAAGCGATGTACGAGATCATCGTAAAAGAGATCGGCTACCAGGCCGACGGCACCCCCTACGCCATAGCCGACGCCTTCATGTACGCCGACGGCAAGCGCATCATCCATATCCACAACATGTCCATCCGCATGGGCGGAGCTAAGAAACAGGCCATAGAGACCCTGTGGAACGCCGGCGCCGAACCCGCACCGGCCGGTCCGCGGGCCGCCATCTTCGACAATGCCAGCATCACGGCCTTCGCCGTGGGCAAACCCTCCGAGGCCTTCGGCGACAAATACAAAGTCTTCGACGAGGGCCGCGTCATCGCCCGCCTGCCCGGCGACCCCTATAAATTCCTGGACCGCGTAGTTAAAATCGAGAACTGCTCCCAGTGGGAGCTGAAAGCCGGCGGCTATATAGAAGCCGAATACGACGTGCCGCCAGGCGTTTGGTATTTCAAGTCCGGCAACCAGGCGTCCATGCCCTTCGCCGTCCTGCTGGAAGTGGCACTGCAGCCCTGCGGCTGGCTGGCCGCCTATCTGGGCTCCGCCCTCACCAGCGAAACCGATCTCTCTTTCCGCAACCTCGGCGGCACCGCCGTGCAGTACGCCGAGGTGTTCCCCGACGCCGGCATCCTCGTCACTAAAATCAAGATTACCAAGGTCTCCCAGTCAGGCGGCATGATCATCCAGGACTACGACATGGAAGTCCTGTGCGGCGGACGCACCGTCTACAAGGGCGTCACCCAGTTCGGCTTCTTCTCCAAGAAGTCCCTCGCCGAACAGCTGGGCGTCCGCGGCGCCGCCCGCCACGCCCCCACAGCGCAGGAGCTCGCGGCGGCGGAGCCTTTGGCCCTTTCAGCCGTTGCGGGATTGCCCGACGAAAAACTCATCATGCTCGATTCCGTCGAAACTTATATCCCCGCCGGCGGCCCCAAACAGCTCGGCTTCCTCCGCGGCCTCAAGCAGGTAGACCCCGCCGAGTGGTTCTTCAAAGCCCACTTCTACCAGGACCCCGTCTGCCCCGGCTCCCTCGGCCTCGAGTCCTTCGTCAATTTAATGAAAGCCGCCGCCCGCAAGCGCTGGCCAGATCTCCCAGCGGATGCCCGCTTTGAGTCCATGGCCCTCGGCGCCAAACACCAGTGGATCTACCGCGGCCAGATAGCCCCCAAAAACAAATCAATAACGGTAGAGGCGTATATAACCTCGGTCGATGATGCGGCCAAGACTATAAAGGCCGATGGCTTCCTGGTAGTAGACAATTTAGTCATCTACCAAATGAAAGATTTCGCAGTCAGATTAGTGTCGTAGGAATTCAGTGTTTCGGGATTGACCGGCCGGGCGGATAAGAAAAACCGTCGGTGAGCCAGCCGCTTGCATAAGCGCGGCTGGCGAGCACCGAGCGAGGCCACGGTGTGGCCGAGCGTGTTTTTCGTTCCGCTTGGCCGGGCAAGCCCGTTCAGCGAGTAAATTTTAGAATGAAATACACCAAAGTACACGTCAACGCCATCGGCTACGAACTCGGCCCCAATGTCGTCACCTCGTCCGAGCTCGAGAAGCGCATAGAGCCCATGCTCACCGCCCTCCACGTCCCCCTTGGCCAGCTCGAAGCCCTCACCGGCATCCGCGAGCGCCGCTGGTGGGACCCCGGCTTCGAACTCTCCGAAGGCGCCGCCCGCGCCGCCCGCAAAGCCCTCGAGCAGGCCGGCCTCGCCCCCGCCGACCTCGGCGTCCTCATCTACGCCGGCGTCTGCCGCGAACACAGCGAACCCGCCACCGCCACCGCCGTAGCCGACAAGCTGGGCGTCTCCCCCGCCACCGCCGTCTACGACATCTCCAACGCCTGCCTCGGCGTCCTCAACGGCATGCTCGACATAGCCAACCGCATAGAGCTCGGCCAGATCAAAGCCGGCCTCGTAGTCTCCTGCGAATCCTCCCGCGAGATCAACGACGCCATGATAGCCCACATGCTGGCCAACAGGAATTTCGAGACCTTCCGCCTTTCCCTCGCCACCCTCACCGGCGGCTCCGGCGCCGTGGCCGTGCTGCTCACCGACGGCTCGTCCGGCCCCGGCCACCAGCTCCTCGGCGGCGTCTACCGCTCAGCCTGCGCCCACCACAAGCTCTGCATCTGGCACCGCGACCACATGTCCACCGACGCCACCGCCGTCCTCAAGCACGGCGTCGCCCTCGGCAAAGAAACCTGGGCCGACCTCATGGCCGGCCTCTCCCTCACCCCCGCGCAGGTGGACAAAGTCATCTGCCACCAGGTGGGCGGCGCCCACAAGAAGACAGTGCTCGAGGCGCTCGGCGTCCCCGAAGCAAAAGATTTCTCCACCTACGAATACCTGGGCAACATGGGCACCGCCGCCCTGCCGACCGCCGCCGCCATAGCCGGCGAGAGGGACTTCCTCGCCCCCGGCGACACCGTCGGCCTGCTGGGCATAGGCAGCGGCCTGAACACCATAATGATGGCCCTTAAGTGGTAAACAAGGACACGATGAACGATTACCTCCCCGAAGGCGTAACCAAGGAACTCTACCCTTTCACCGGCAAGTACCACACTACCGCCAGCGGCGCCAGGCTGCATTACCTCGACGAAGGCTCCGGCCGGCCAGTAGTCATGCTGCACGGCAATCCCACCTGGTCCTTCTACTTCCGCAACCTGGTTACGGCCCTGCGCGGCACCAACCGCGTGATAGTGCCGGACCATATCGGCTGCGGCCTCTCCGACAAGCCCGGCGACGACAAATACGACTACACCCTTAAAAGCCGCGCCGACGACATCGAGAGCCTGTTGGAAAGCCTGGGCATTAAAGAGGACGTCACGCTGGTCCTTCACGACTGGGGCGGCATGATAGGCATGACCTGGGCCGCCCGCCACCCCGAGCGCGTAGTGCGCCTGGTGCTGCTCAATACCGGCGCCTTCTTCCTGCCGCCGGAGAAATCCTTCCCGCCCGCCATGTGGCTGGCCCGCACCGCCCTCGGCACGCTGCTGGTGCGCGGCTTCAACGCCTTCTCGGCCGTCTCCGCCCATGTCTGCGTAACCCGCCGCAAACTTACGCCGGAGTTGCGCCGCGCCTACACCGCCCCCTACAACAGCTGGGCCAACCGCATCGCCACGCTGCGCTTCGTGCAGGACGTGCCGGTGCGCCCCGGCGACAAAGCCTTCGAGCAGGTGGACATCACTCAGCGCAAGCTCGGGCTGTTCGCAGACAAGCCGGCCCTGCTCTGCTGGGGCCTGAAGGACTTCATCTTCGACCGGCATTTCCTGGACACCTGGAAGCGCTACCTGCCCAAGGCGGAGATACACACCTTCGCCGACGCCGGGCACTATATACTGGAGGACGCGGCCGAGGACGTCATCCCGCTGGTGAAAAAGTTTATCGCTAATGCCTGAAAATATTTCCGCTCTCATGACGGGGTTGGCGGCGGCCATGCCGGACCGCCCCGCCGTCATTGCCGGCGGCAGGACCGTCTCTTTCAAAGAGCTGGAAGCGGAGATCTCCCTGCTGGCCTCCGGGCTCGCAGCGGCCGGCATTCAGCCGGGCATGCGGGTGGCGCTGATGGTGCCGCCCTCGGTCGAGTTCGCCGCGCTGACCTTCGCCCTGTTCCGCGCCGGCGCGGTGGTAGTGCTGATAGACCCCGGCATCGGCATCCCCGCCATGAAAACCTGCCTGGCCGAGGCGCGCCCGGAGGCCTTCATCGGCGTGCCCAAAGCCCAGGCGGCGCGAATACTGCTGCGCTGGGCAAAAGACTCGGTACATACGGTAATCACCGTCGGGCCGAGGCTGTTCTGGGGCGGCCTGACCCTTGAACGCGTACGGGGCCTCGCCGGCGCGCAGCCCCTGCCCCGGTCCGGAGACACCGCCGCCATACTTTTCACCTCGGGCAGCACCGGCGTACCGAAGGGCGCGGTCTACACCCACGCAATGTTCTCCGCCCAGGCGGAAATGCTTAAGGAATATTTCCATATAGAGCCCGGCTTTTTTTCCGTTCCCACCTTCCCCCTCTTCGCCCTCTTCGACCTGGCCCTCGGCCTCACGACAGTCCTGCCTGAAATGGATTTCACCCGGCCTGCCTCCGTGGACCCTTCAATGCTATCCGTCCTCATCAGCAAATACGGGGCGGTGCAGCTTTTCGGCTCTCCCGCCCTGCTGGACACTTTGGGCCGCTACGGTGAGCAGAGCAAAACGCGCCTGGACTCCCTCAAGCGCGTCATCTCCTGCGGCGCTCCGGTTTCAGACGGCGTTATAGCGCGGATAAAGAAAATGATCCCCGCCGGCACGCAGGTCTACACCCCTTACGGCGCCACCGAGGCGCTGCCGGTGGCCTGCATCTCCGGCGACGAGCGCGCCGCCCTGCCGCGCGGACCCGGCGTCTGCGTGGGCCCCCCCTGGCCCGGAGTCGAGGCCTCCATTATAAAGATCTCCGACGAGCCGATAGCCGCCTGGTCGGATCAACTCCTCCTGCCGGACGGCGAGATAGGGGAGCTCGCGGTCAAAGGCCCTACCGTGTCCCCGTCGTATTTTGGCCGCGAGGCCAGCACCTCCCTGGCCAAGATCCGCGGGAGTAACGGGGAAATTTACCACCGCATGGGCGACTGCGGCTGGAAGGACGCAGAAGGACGCCTCTGGTTCTGCGGCCGCAAGAGCCACAGGGTAGAGACGGCCGAAGGCACCCTTTTCACCATTCCCTGCGAGGCCGTCTTCAACGCCCACCCCAGGGTGCGCCGCACAGCCCTCGCGGGCGCTGGCCCCGCCGGGCGCCAGACCCCTGTCTTGTTCGTGGAACTTGAGAAGGGCGCGCAGGGCGGCCCCGCCCTGACGCAGGAACTGCTGGCCCTCGGAGCCGCGCAGGAGCACACCAGGAACATAAAGGACATTTTCTATCACCCCGGCTTCCCGGTGGATATACGCCACAACGCCAAGATCTCCCGCGAGAAGCTCGCGGAGCTGGCGGCGGAGAAGCTGGGCGAGGGGGTGCCGGCATGAAAGCGCTCGTCACCGGCGGCGGCGGCTTCCTGGGCGGGGCCATAATCAGGCTGCTGCTGGCCAAGGGCGCCTCTGTGCGCAGCTTCTCGCGCGGATCCTACCCGGAGCTGGAGCGCCAGGGAGTAGAATGCCTGCGCGGCAGCCTGGCGGATAAAGAGGCCGCGGCCGCCGCCTGCCGGGGCTGCGACATAGTTTTCCACGCGGCCGCCAAGGTGGGCATGTGGGGCCGCTACGAGGATTTTTACAGAGCTAACGTGGAGGGCACGGCCAATTTGCTGGCCGGGGCCGCGGCGGCGGGCCTTAACCGCTTCGTCTTCACGGGCTCTCCCAGCGTGGTCTTCAACGGCGCCGAGGTAGAGGGCTGGAACGAAAGCGCGCCTTACCCCGCGAGCTTTGATTCGCATTACTCCGCTACCAAGGCACTGGCGGAGCAGCTGGTGCTTAAAGCCAACGCACCCGGGTTCGCCACGGTTTCGCTGCGCCCACACCTGATCTGGGGCCCCGGCCAGAACCACATAGTCTCGACGATAGCCGAAACCGGCAAGGCCGGCACGCTGCGCCGCATCGGCCGCGCTAACAAGCTGATCGATTCCACCTACATAGACGACGCGGCCGCGGCGCACTGGTGCGCGGCCGAGAGGCTGGCTCCGGGCGCGCCCTGCGCCGGGAAAGTTTATTTCATCTCCCAGGGCGACCCGCGGCCCAACTGGGACATAATCAATATGATCCTGGCCGCCTCAGGCTCGGAGCCGGTGACGAAAACCCTCTCTTATCCGACGGCTTACGCCGTAGCCCTGGCCCTCGAGGCCTCGTGGTTCCTGGCCGGCTTCACGGACGTGCCGCCGCTGAACCGTTTCGTGCTCAAGCAGCTCACCACCGCCCACTGGTTCGACATCTCCGCCGCCCGGCGGGACCTCGGCTACGCCCCCTCCGTGACCATCGAGCAGGGCATGGAGAAGCTCAAGGACTGGTTCCGCTCCGGCGGGAAATAGGCCCGGCCCGGAGAGGGACGCTGGTCCCCGACAGAAAGAGCCCCGGGTTTAAACCCGGGGCTCTTGTTTCTGTAAGCAAAAGGGCGGCAGGCCTTGCGCCCTACCTGGTAAGGCCGCCCGGCACGTCCAGTTTTTGTGAAAGCAGCACGAACTCCAGCGCCGACCTGAGCGCCGCTTCCTTGTTGTTGGCGGCGCCGCCGTGCCCGCCGTCCATGTTCTCGTAATAGTAGACCTTCTTGCCGAGGGCCAGCAGCTTGGCGGCGGTCTTGCGGGCGTGCCCGGGGTGGACGCGGTCGTCCTTGGTGGAGGTCTCCAGGAAGATGTCGGGATAGTTCACGCCCGCGCGGATGTTCTGGTACGGAGAATACTTCGCTATTACCGGGCCCAGTTCCGGGGAATCCGGGTCGCCGTACTCCGCCGCCCAGGAGGCGCCGGGAGGCAGCTTGGTGTAGCGCAGCATATCCAGCAGCGGCACGCCGCAGAGCACCGCTTTGAAGAGGTCCGGGCGCTGGGTCAACATGACGCCCATCAGCAGGCCACCGTTGCTGCCGCCCTTTATGGCCAGGCGGGACGGGGCGGTGACGCCGGTCTTTATCAGGTCCTCCGCCACGGCTATGAAGTCGTCATAGGCGTTCTGCCGCTTCTCCAGCAGGGCCGCCTGGTGCCAGGCCGCGCCGAACTCGCCGCCGCCGCGGATATTGGCGACCACGTAAACCCCTCCCCGCTCGAGCCAGAGCCTGCCCGTCACCGGCGGGTATCCCGGGGACAGGGAAACCTCGAAACCGCCGTAGCCGTAGAGCAGGACCGGGTTGTTCCCGTCCGGTTTCATTCCCCCGGGATAGACGATAAAATACGGTATCCTGGTCCCGTCGGCGCTTACCGCCTCGCGCTGGTCGGTCTCCAGGCCGGAGGCGTCGAACTTGGGAGGCGTCTGCTTTATTGCGCCGCCCGGGGCCCCGGAATAAAACAGAGACTCCGGGGTCAGGAAGCTCTGGTAGCTGAACAGGAAGTCTTCGCTAAAATCGTCCGCTGAAACCACAGAGGCCGAACCGTTGGCCTGCACGGGAACATCTTCGCTCTTCCAGGCGCCGCCCTCGCGCGAAAGTTTAAGCAGCCTGCCCTTCACGTTATCCAGCAGCGACAGCAGGACGCAGTTCTTGGTGGTGGAAACCCCGTTCACGGTCACGCGTGGCCCCGGCTCAAAGATCAGCTCCGGCGCGGCCTCGGCCTCCGTCAGGCCGGCCTTATCAATGGAGACGGCCAGCACCGAGCTCTGGCTCAAAGTTTTGCCGGGAAGCTTCCAGTCGCTGCGCAATTTTAAGATGATCCTGCCGTCAAAAACGCCGCACACGTCCGCGTCGCGCGGGAGCGGCATTTTCACGGTCGTGTTTCCGTCAAGCAGGCGCACCTCTTCCTCAAAGAACGACGGGCGCCGCACCACGAAGGAATGAGTGCCTTCAGGCCTGCAGGAACACATGGCGTATACCATCATGTCCGCCTTGAGCCCCTCGTACAGGACCGGTCCCGAGCGGGGAGGGGTTCCTCTTTTCCATTCGCGGACCACCCGGGAGTAGCCGGAGTCCGTCAGCGAGTCGGGCGCGAGGGCGTCCGACAGCAGCAGCGTGTCCTTGTCGAGCCAGCAGACGCCGCTTTTGCTCTCTTCGAGTTTAAAGCCGTCCTCCACGAAAGTTTTATTGACCGTGTCGAACTCCCGGATCAGCACGGCGTCCTTGCCGCCGCGCGAGAGGCGCAGCAGGCAGAACCTGTTCCCGGGCTGCAGGAAAACCGCGCCGCTGAAAACCCAGGTCTCTTTTTCTTCTTCGGAAAGCTTGTCCAGGTCCAGCACGGTCTCCCAAGCAGTGTCCTGCTTAAGATATTCCGCTAGCGGCGCCCTGCGCCAGAGGCCTTTCACGTGCTCCGCGTCCCGCCAGAAATTATAAACCAGGTCTCCGTATATCCCGGCATAGGGGATGCGGTCCTTGGCGTCCAGGATACCGAGGGCCGTGTCGTAAAAGCCCTGGTAGCGCGGGTCCGCCTGCAGTTCAGCCAGCGTTTCTTTGTTTCTCTCGCGCGCCCAGGCCAGGGCCTTTTCGCCGTTAACTTCCTCAAGCCAGAGATGGGGGTCTGTTTCCGTTGAATTTTCAAGCATAGTGTTCTCCGTTTTAAGCTTCCGGGGCGGCGAGCAGCCAGAGGAATTCCAAATTGCCTTTAGCGCCTTTTATGGGGGAATCGACAAGGCCTTTCTCCCCTACCCCCGGCAGTTGTTCTTTCAGGAAGGCGCGCATGCCGTCCATCACTCCCAGCCGCGTCTCCTCGTCTTTGACTATGCCCTTGCGGAGGTCGGCAGCCTGCAGTTCGAACTGGGGTTTTACTAAAGCTATGACCTGCCCGCCGGGGGCCATCGAGGCGAAGACGGGGCCGAGTATCAGCTTCAGGGAGATAAAGGAAACGTCTATGGCGCAGAGCTGCGGCCGCTCCGGAAAGAGGCCGGGCTTTAAAAAGCGGGCATTGGTCTCCGGCATGAAGATCACGCGCGGGTCGTTCTTTATGCGCTCGTGTATCTGGCCCGCCCCGACGTCCACGGCGTAGACCTTCGGGGCGCCGGCCTGCAGGAAACAGTCGGTGAAGCCGCCGGTGGCCACGCCGATATCCATACAGATCTTGCCGGCTGGGTCTATCTTGAAAGCGTCCAGGGCCCCCTTCAATTTCAGGCCGCCGCGGGAAACATAGGGGCAGTCGCTCTTCGCCAGCTCTATCAGGTCGGCCTCTTTAACCGCCTGGCCCGCTTTGTCCGCGGGCCTGCCGTTGACCAGGACCAGCCCCGCCATGATGGCGCGCAGCGCCCTCTCGCGGCTTTCAAAAAGCCCGCGTTCGACGCAGGCCACATCAAGTCTTTTTTTAATCATGCCTTTTCAGCGGAAAAACATCCCGTCGGGAGACTTTCGGCGAAACAATTGCACCGGATTTACCTATGATAACAAAAAACCGCCGGCCAAAGACCGGCGGTTTTTCCGTATGCGCCATGGGCGCCCGGTTCAGGCGGCCAGAAGTTTTGTCTTCAGCAGCGAGAGGAGCGCGCCCACTTTGCGGACGCTGGCGGGGATCACCAGCACGGTATTGTCCCCGGCCACCGTGCCCAGGATCTCGGGCAGCCGCTGGGAGTCCAGGAACTCGGCCACGGTGCCGGCCGCGCCCGGCAGGGTGCGGATGAGGACCAGGGTTTCGTTGGCGGCGATATCAGTGACGCTGGCGCCCAGCAGCGTGCGCAGCGGGGGCACGGCGCCCGGCGCCGTCAGGGCGTAGCGGCCGCCGCCCGGCCCCGGCACCCAGGAGGCGCCCAGGTCCTTGAGGTCGCGCGAGAGCGTGGCCTGCGTCACCCGGCAGCCTTCCCTGGCCAGTTCCCGGCGCAGGTCTTCCTGACTGCCTACCGCGCCCGAGGCTATTATCTTGCGTATGGCGTAGATGCGTTCTGTCTTGTTCATTTTCGTCCTGTCCCCGATCCGCTATTGTATAATTATACAGTATTTTGTATAGTTATACAAGACGCGGGCAGTCCCGGCTATATATAAGGAGAGAACAAGCATGAAAGAGAACAAGAAAGTGGTGCTGGCTTACAGCGGCGGGCTGGATACTTCGGTGATACTCAAGTGGCTCATCGAACAGGGCTACGAGGTGATAGCCTACATCGCCGACGTCGGCCAGGCCGGGGATTTCCAGGCCGCCAAGCGCAAGGCGCTTAAAGTGGGCGCCAAGAAAGTTTACATCGAGGACCTCAGGAAGGAACTCGTCACCGATTACATCTTCCCCATCTTCAAGGCCAACGCCGTATACGAGGGCCGCTATTTGCTGGGCACCGCCGCCGCGCGGCCGCTGATAGCCAAGCGCCACATAGAGATAGCCGCCAAAGAGGGCGCCGCCTTCGTCTCGCACGGCGCCACGGGCAAAGGCAACGACCAGGTGCGCTTTGAGCTGGGTTACTACGCCCTGAACCCCGCCATCAAAGTGCTGGCCCCGTGGAAGATGCAGTCTTTCCTCAACCAGTTCAAGGGCCGCACCGACCTCATCAACTACGCCAAAGAGAAAGGCATAGAGATAAGCTCTACGATAAAAAAGCCCTACAGCGAAGACGACAATTTGCTGCATATCAGCCACGAGGCGGGCATCCTGGAAGATCCCGCGCACGAATGCGCCGAGGATATTTACTCCAAGACCGTCTCGCCCGAGAAGGCCCCGAACAAGCCCACCCGGATGAGCATACAGTTCAAGGACGGCGTCCCGGTGAAGGTGACCAACCTCGACACCGGCCGCAGCGAGAAAGACCCGCTCAAGCTCTTCATGATGCTCAACGACCTGGGCAGCCGCAACGGCGTGGGCCGGCTGGACATGGTAGAGAACCGCTTTGTGGGCATCAAGTCGCGCGGCGTGTACGAAACCCCCGGCGGCGCCATACTGCTGGCGGCGCACAAGGATATAGAAGGCATAGCCATGGACCGCGAGGTGATGCGCCTGCGGGACATGCTGTCGCCCAAGTTCGCCGAGCTCATCTATAACGGCTTCTGGTTCAGCCCCGAGATGGATTTCCTGCGCGCCGCGCTGGACAAGAGCCAGGAGGCCATAGACGGCACCGTGAACCTCAAGCTCTACAAGGGCAACATCATCATCACCGGCCGCCACAGCCCGAGCTCGCTCTACGACAAGAACCTCTCGAGCATGGACATAGAGGGAGGCTTCAACCAGAAGGACTCTGAGGGCTTCATAAAGATCCACGCCACCCGCCTGATGGCCCACAGCGCCATCATGAAAAGACGGAGCGCGAAATGAAACTCTGGGACAAAGGCGGCGGCCTTAACAAGGACATAGAGTCCTTTACCGTCGGGGACGATTATCTCCTCGACCGCCGGCTGGTCAAGCACGACTGTGCGGCGTCTCTGGCGCACGCTAAGGCCCTGCGCAAGGCCGGGCTGCTGACCGCCAAAGAGCTGGCTGATATCAGCGCCGGGCTCAAGGCCATAGCGGCGCTGGACGCCAAGGGCAAGTTCGTCATAAAGCGGGAGGACGAGGACTGCCACACTGCCATAGAGAACTGGCTGACGGCGCGCTGCGGCGAGGCCGGCAAGAAGGTGCATACCGGCCGCTCCCGCAACGACCAGGTGCTCACGGCGCTGCGGCTTTACGAGCGCGAGGCGCTTACGGAACTGAAGGCCCGGCTGGCCGCCCTTGCCGGGGCCGCGCAGGACCTGTCGAAGAAGCAGGGCCGCCTCCCCATGCCCGGCTATACCCATACGCGCCGGGCCATGCCCACTACGGTAGGGACCTGGATAGGATGCTTCGCGGCCGCGGCGGCGGACGACGCCCGCCTGGCCGACGCGCTGATAAAAATAATGGACCAGTCGCCGCTCGGCTCGGCCGCCGGCTTCGGCGTACCGGTGCTGAACATCGACAAATCCTACAGCGCAAAACTGATGGGCTTCGACCGGGCCATAGAGAACCCCATCTACGCCCAGTTCACGCGCAGCAAGTTCGAGCCGGCCGTCATGCACCTCTGCTCGCAGATCATGCTGACCCTCAATAAGCTGGCCACTGACCTGGTGCTGTTCAGCACGCCGGAGTTCGGCTTTGTAACTCTGCCCGGGGCCTTCTGCACCGGCAGCTCCATCATGCCGCAGAAGAAGAACCCCGACGTGCTGGAGCTGGTGCGCGGCAAGTACCACGTGGTGCTGGGCGAGGAATTCAAGGCGCTGTCGCTGGCGGGGAACCTTATCTCGGGCTACAACCGCGACGCGCAGCTGGCCAAGGGCCCGCTGTTCGCCTGCCTGGACACGGCGCTGGCCTCGCTGAACATCATGGCCACGGTTACGGCCGGTTTAAAGTTCGACAGTGAGCGCTGCGTGCCGGCCCCGGAACTGTTCGCCACCGAGGAAGCCTACAGATTGGTAAAGTCGGGAATGCCTTTTAGGGACGCCTACCGCAAGGTAGGAGAAAAGTTTCGCTAGCCGCCGCCTTGTGCGCCGGAGCCGGCCAGGTAAGGCAGCAGAGCGCCCGCCGCCCGGCGGTGGCCTTCCGCGTTTATATGGTTGTCTATCAGGTGCCTGCAGGCAGGCTCGTCAAGCTCCGCGCCCGCGGATAGCACGGTCACCCTCCCCGCAAACCTGGAGAACTTACCCGCTGAAAGAAGAGGCTTCAGCGCCCCGTCTAAACGGAAACGCGGTGCGCTCCCGCCGCCGTGGGAGTTATTGACGGAAAAAACCAGCACCTTCACCCCCCGCAGTTCTGGCCTGTCCAGGAACTTGCCCAGCACGGACATGAATGCCCAGGCGTGAGTTACAGGCCCTGCTTCCGGAGTTTTCCTCCGGCCCTTGAAGTTCTCCCTCGCAAATACCGCCATCCTCGCCAGGTGTGCCCCGGGGAAATACCCGCTGCTCCCCACCTGTTCTGACAGCGATTTCCAGTCCTCCTCCGGGCGCAGGCCCGGCCTTCTTTTTCTGGACAGGTAGGCGAGGTTCTCCTCCAGGTCGTTGTCGTTATATTGTATCACCAGGTACCGGAGGCCTCGGAGGTCGGCGCGCATAAGGAACTCAAGTTCCCGGGCGGTCCCGAACGAAGAGACGCCCATGTTGAGCACCCGCCTGCCGGTCCGCCGCTCCAGGAGCTGCGGGTACGAATCTTCCTGGGCCACGCCCCAGCCCATCGTGTGAGAATCCCCTAGCGTTACGATCTCGGGAGCCACGAGGGAAAGTTCGTCGTCGCGCGTGCCCAGGCTGTTTATGGAGTAATGGTTCCGGAACCTGGCCCCGCTGTGGAAGCAGGCGCCCGTCTTCAACCGGTAAAAGACGCGCGCGTCGTAGACGGCGCACTCCGGGTCGAACTGCAGGTAATGGCGGTACGGGGAAGCCCAGTAGTAGCCCCTGAAGAAAGCGAGGAGAGCGTCCGGAGCGCCCGGGGTCAGCCCCCGGAGCATCAGGAAAGAAACCGCGGCTTCAAATACGGCCGCGAAGATAGCCGCGCTGACCAGCAGCGCCGCGCCAGTCTTCAGGCGGAGAAAGAAATTATTTGGGGCTTTTTGCATCATCTGCGGGGAATGGGAATTTCCAGTGTTGGCGGGGTCTTGTAAAAAACCCGGACCTCGGAAGACCCCGCATTAGGCGAAACGGCGCGGCAAAAGCAAAGCGTAAAGCCGGTCAGGCTTTCCGTCACTTTTCCCGGTCTTCGTCTTCGAACTGCTCGAGTTTGAGCTTGCCTTCGGCGTCCTTCTTCAGGACCTCGATCTTGCGCTTCACTTCCTCGAGCTTCACGGAAAGCTCCTTGGAGATGGTCACGCCCTCCTCGAAAAGGGTGAGCGACTCCTCTATCGGGGTGTTCTCGTCTTCCAGCTTGCCGACTATGTCTTCGAGCTTGGCCAGTTTCTCTTCGAAGCCGCCGCCTTCAGTTTTTTTCACCATAAAGTCTCCTGGTCCGGGCCGGCCTTGCCGGCTCCCTTTTTCTGCGCGCGGGGTTTGTCCGCGGCCGCGCCCCCGTTGTCCACCACTTCGGCCTGCGCCTTGCCCTCGGAGAACTGCAGCGAGAGGCGGTCGCCCGGCGCCAGCGTTGCCGCCGTCTTCACGGCTTTGCCCTTGGCGTCCTTGACGATAGCGTAGCCCTTCCGCAGCGGGAAGAGCGGGCTCAGTGCGTTAAGCTTGGCGGTCTGCAGATTCAATTTTTCCGACGCCCGGCGCAGCCGCTCCGAGGAAGCGTCATAAAGCCCCTCGGTCGCCTGGTCCAGGCGCTGCAGGGGCCGCTCCAGCAGCACCAGCGGGTTCACCATCGGCCTGCTTGAAACCAGGCGGCGGAACTTGCCCTGCAGATTCTCGTAGTAGATGCGCAGGCTCTGCAGCAGTCTCCGCTCCAGGCCGGCGATAGTGGCCGCCAGCTCTTCCTTGCTCTTGACCACCAGCTCGGCCGCGGCCGAGGGCGTAGGGGCGCGCAAGTCGGCCACGAAATCCGCTATGGTGAAATCCGTTTCGTGCCCGACGCAGGAAATAACGGGGATCTTTGACCCGGCTATCGCTCGGGCCACTATCTCCTCGTTGAAGGCCCACAGGTCCTCTATGGAGCCGCCGCCGCGCCCTACGAGCAGGACGTCTATATCCGGGAAGCCGGCGTTGAGGTCCTTTATGGCCTGCGCGATTTCCTCTTTAGAGCCCTCGCCCTGCACTTTGACCGGGGCTATGATGATATGGAGGTTGGCGTAGCGCCGCTTCAGGATGGAAAGTATGTCCCTGATGGCCGCGCCCGCCGGGGAGGTGACCACGCCTATCTTCTGCGGAAGCGCCGGGATGGGACGCTTGCGGCCCTGGTCGAAAAGGCCCTCTCCGGCCAGTTTCTTCTTGAGCTGTTCGAAGGCCAGCTGCAGGGGGCCTATGCCGGCCGGCTGCAGTTCCTTCACCATCAGCTGGTACTTGCTGGTCTTGTCGTAGGCGGTTACGTTGCCCCTGGCCCGCACCAGCAGGCCGCTCTGCGGCTCGAATTTCAGCGCGCCCCCGAAGCCCTTGAACAGGACCGAGGCGATGCTTGAAGTCTCGTCTTTCAGGTCGAAATAAGCGTGGCCCGAAGGGTAGACCTTGTAGCCGGAGATCTCCCCTTCCACCCAGATCTCACGGTAGGAGGTTTCCAACAGGTTCTTTATGCCCCGGCTCAGCTCGCCGACGCTGTAAATCCTGGGCTCCGTCATTTCTCCCCCCGCAGCCGCTTCAGGCGCTTGCCTATCTCGGCCTCGAAGCCCTGCTCCGTCGGGCGGTAGAAGGTCTTCGGGTCCGGCATGTATTCCTGCCTGACATAATGGTTCTCGAAATCGTGCGGGTACTTGTAGCCCTTGCCGTGCCCCAGGGCTTCCCCGTCTTTGGAGCCGTCGCGCAAATGCATGGGCACGGCGCGCTCTAAGCCGTTCTTAACCTCTTCCTGCGCCTCGTTGACGGCCAGGTAGGCGGCGTTGGACTTGGGAGAGCAGGCCACGTAGATGGCCGCCTGGGCCAGTATGATGCGGGCCTCGGGCATGCCAAGCATCTGGGCGGAGTTGAAGGCGCTCTGCGCCATAACGAGCGCCATGGGATTGGCGTTGCCCACATCCTCCGAGGCGCAGATCAGGATACGCCGCGCCACGAAGCGGGGATCCTCGCCCGCCTCCAGCATTTTCGCCAGCCAGTAGACGGCCGCGTCGGGGTCGGAGCCGCGCATGGACTTTATGAAAGCGGAGATATGATCGTAATGCTCGTCCGAGCTGCGGTCGTAGCGGAGGCTCCTGCGCTGTATTGATTCCCGGGCCACGGCCTCGTCTATCACGCGCTTGCCGCTTTTACCGGGCTTGGTGGTTACCACGCCCAGCTCCAGGGCGTTCAGCAGGCGGCGGGCGTCTCCGGAGGAATTTTCAACCAGGTATTTCTTGGCTTCCGGAGTGACTTCCGGCTTCAGATTGGCGAGCCCGTCCGCGTGCGTCAGCGCCCTGTCGAAGATGTCGGAGAGGTGCGCGAACTGCAGCGGCTTGAACTCCACCACGATGAACCGGCTCAGCAGCGCCTGGTTGATGTAGAAGAACGGGTTCTCCGTGGTCATACCCACCAGGATTATCTCCCCCTTCTCCACGGAGGGCAGCAGCACGTCCTGCTGGGTGCGGTTGAAATGGTGAATCTCGTCGAGCACCAGCAGCACGCGCTGGCGGCTGGCCAGGCCGGAGCCCAGGCCTCGCGAATACTCGATGATCTTCCTGAGGTCGGGCACGCCGGCCATGACGGCGTTCAGCTCGAAGACTTTGGCGTTGGCGCGGGAAGCTATGTAACGGGCCAGGGCGGTCTTGCCGCAGCCGGGCGGGCCGAAGAACACGGCTGATTTAAGGTTGTCGGCCTCGATGGCGCGGCGCAGCAGCTTGCCCGGCCCGAGTATCTCCTCCTGGCCGGCGAACTCGTCGAGTTCTTTGGGCGCCAGGCGCGCGGCCAGCGGGGAATAGGCAGGGCCTCCCTCGGGCTCGGGGACGGCTGGCTTTTCTTCGAAAAGTGATTCGGACATAGAAAACCGCCGGGGGTTATTTTTCCGGGGCAGCCTCTTCTCCCAGCGTGGCTTCCAGCGCGGAAACCATTTGCTCCAGCTTCCGGGAATCGGCCTCGCGGTTGGTCTCAGACTTCTGCTTGAGGTTGTTCAGTTCGACGGCGAAGTCGAAGGCGGCCAGGATGGCCAGCTTGGAGCTGTCCACGATGTTCATCTTGGCCTCTATCTTGTTGATCTTGTCTTCCACCTGGGCGACGATGGAGCCCAGCTCCAGCTCGGTCAGGCCGTCCACCGCCGGGAATTTTATCACCCGGTTGCGGACCTTGGCTTCGAATTCCCTGCTATTCATCGTCGTCCTCGAAAAGGCCGGGCTGCCGGTCGTTGAACTTTTCTATCCTGGAACAGATCTTCTCCAGGCGGCGGCGCACCTTGGCCTTGAAATCGGCCAGGTCGCGCGCGGCGGAAGTGTTGGAGGCGGACTTGCTGCGGGCCGCGCTCAGCAGCTCCACCTGCTGCTTGAGCACCCCGTTCTCCTCTTTGAGCCGGGCGATAAGCGCTGTAGCGTCGTTCACGAGCTGCTCCAGGCGCTTTATGCGGTTATGCATGCCTTAATTATATAAAAGAACGGCCGCGCGGCGGCGGGGCGCAAAAAAAGCCCCGGTGTCCGCCGGGGCCTTCTAACTGCAGGAAACATAAGCCAGGTTATCGTCGGTTCCCCCGCCTCCAAGGGGGAGAAAATCAGGTTGAGGGGGATATCCCGCTTAACCACGGGAGAAAGGACGCGGTAAATAAAAGGGGCTGCCTGGTGGAGTTCCTGACTGAAAAGGCGGAAACGTCGCGCTAGCGGGACCAGGCTCCTTTTCGTGCCCGGCCGCTACTTGTAAAGGCTTTGAAACTTCTTTTCGTCCTCGTCGGCCTTACGGGCCTCGCCTAGCGCCCGGTAGATCAGGCCGCGGTTGTGATAGGCCTTGGCGCTTTTCGGGTCAAGTTCTATCGCGGAGGAATAATCGGCGATGGCCCTTCCCGGCTCCTGGGCCCTTGCGTAAGCGTTGCCTCGGTTATAGTACGCTTCGAAGTATTTAGGCTTGATCGCCAGCGCCGAGGTATAATCCTCTATCGCTTTTTCATACTCGTTGATCCTGGCGAAGGCCTGGCCCCGGCCCGAATACGCCTGGTAGTATTTAGGAAAGGCGCCGATAGCCGCGGAGTAGTCCTCGATCGCCGAATCGTACGCGCCCTTCATCCGGTAGGTGAGCCCGCGGGAATATAAAGCCTCGGCGTCCTTCGGGTTTAATTCTATAACCTTGGAATAATACGGCAGGGCTTTGTCGTGCTCGCCCCGCCTGGTATAAAGGTTCCCCAGGTTGAAATAGAACGAACTCTCCCTCGGGTTGAGTTCTATCGCTTTGGAAAGGTTCTCTATACCCCTGGCGGTGTCGCCAAGCTCGATATAGACGCCCCCCCGGTTGGCGTACGCCATGGCGTACGCCGGGTTGAGTTCTATCGCTTTTGAGTAGCTCTTTGCGGCCTTTTCGAATTCGCCCTTCTCGGCGTAGAAGTTCCCCTTGTCGTAATACGCTGTGGGATCGTTCAAGCTCCGGACGTCAGCCTCGCCCTCGTTCGTGCGCTCCTTGCACGCCGCAAAGGACATACAAAACACCGACGCCAGGACTAAGCCGATCTTTATTCCTTTCATATGGTCTACCTCCGGTCAGGGGCGAATGCGCAGTTGTGTAATTATATGAAACATCAAAGCGGGTATCGACAGGGCAGGGCGCCGTGCTACTTGCCCGCGGAGGCCTCGGCGGCGAGGAGGCCTTCAGAGCAGCCGCCGCAGATCAGCGTTCGGAACTGCAGGAAACTTAATGTGGGGTAGGGGACGCTGATGACTATATTCCTAATTACGGATAATTCAATCTTTGATGGGGGAAAATAGTCATATAGTCATCAGCGTCCCCTGTCTCCCCCTCGGTGACCCGGGACTCCTGACAAAACCGCTACTGCAATATCTCTTCCCGCGACGCGAGCGCGGTCACGGCCTCCTCACGGCGCGCGGTCAGCGAACCGTCCATCGCGTGCTCCGCTATCCTGGCCGCCGCCTCGCCCGAAAGGGCAGAGGGCTGCAGCACGTAATCCGCCCCGGCTCCGTACAGCTCGGCCGCGGCGGCGGGTTTCTCGGCCGTCATAACGAAGGCGGCGCCCGGAAACATAGACCTGAGGGACTTCAGCAGGCGCAGGTTGGTGCTGCCCTTGATTATGTGGTCGGGCAGGGTGCAGATGAACACTTTTGATTCCTCAAGATGGGCGTGCTTGAGCGTATCCGGGTGGCTTATATCGCCATAGACGCAGGCCACTCCCAGCGCGTCCAGTTTTTTCTTCACCACCGGGTTGAAGTCCACCACTTTCAGATGAGCGAGCGTTTCCGGGCTGCGGGCCGCGAGGTCCGCGACCATCGCGCTGGCGGTGCGGTAAAAGCCAAGCAGCACCACCGGCTTGAAACTGCCGTGCAGGGCCTTTTCCTCCTGGCTGCCTATGTCCTTAAGCCCCGCAGAGGCGAGGAGCCTGGCCCCGGAGGCCTGCAGCTGGTGGCTGTAATTGACCAGGTACGTCGAAAGCACGGCCAGGATCGAGAAAACCCAGATGCCGGTGGTGACGGTCTCCCCCCCGATATGCCCGAAGCCGGCGCCGAGCGTGAGGATGACCAGCGAGAACTCGCTGACCTGAGAGAGGTTTATCGTGGTCAACAGCGATACCCTGTGGCCGGCCCTGAGCGGGTAAAGCACCCCGAAGATGCCGGGCACGCGCACCAGCAGCGCCACCGCAGCGGCTGCCCCGGCGGCCAGAATCATCCCTTTGTCGGGCATCGGTATCTGCATCCCCAGCGCCACGAAGAACAGCGTTATAAAAAAATCCCTGATACTGACGACCTTGGCTATGACGTCAAGGTTGTAGGGGAAGGTGGCCAGCGAGACGCCGGCTATGAGCGCCCCCATCTCCATCGAAAGGCCGACCTCCGGCCGCGCGGCGACCAGCGCCACCAGGAAACACCAGCCCAGGCTGAGAACCAGCATCAGCTCTGGCACCTTGGCCACAAGCCGGAATATCCGCGGCAGCATATACTTGCTGACGGCCATCGCCGCGGCGACAAGCAGCGCTCCGGCCATAAATGTTTTAAGCATGCCGATCAGGCGCGGGTCGGCGAGGTTGGGCTGTATGGCTAGGACTATTATCGCCCAGATATCCTGGAATATCAGTATGCCGACGGTGATGCGGCCGGCCAGTGTGTCGAGTTCGAATTTGTCATAGAGCAGCTTGATGACGATCATCGTACTGCTCAGGGCAACGGCCACGGAGAAGTAAAGACGCGCGTATCCGCCCCCCAGGCTTATTCCGGCCCCCTCCAGCAGGCCGAAGGCGGCGTAGGCCAGCCCGACGCAGATCGGGAACTGCAGAAGCCCCGGCAACAGCACCATTTTCCCGGCCGAGAGCATCTTATGCAGGTCTATCTCCAGGCCGATCATGAACAGCAGTAGGATAAGGCCTATTTCGGCTATGGTGACTATCTGTGCGTGGTCGGTTATGAGGCCGAGGCCTACGGGCCCGATGAGGAGGCCGGCCAGCAGTTGGCCGAAAATGACAGGCTGCCGTAGAATCTTCATCAGCAGGCCCATCCCGGCTGCGGCCGTAATGGCCACGGCTATATTGCCGATCAGCGAATGACTGCCGCCGTCAGAGCAGAACCCGGCCGACGGCAGCAGGGATATAAGAAAAAGACTAAACACCGGTGTTTTTATTGTGAGTTTCATGTTATTTCAGGATCCATGAGCGCGGCCGCCGCCGCGCCGCTTCTTCCCCTTTCCTCCGGCGCGATTCGCCGGGACAGCCCCGAGCGCCTCTTTGATGGTGTTGGCATGGATGCGGACGGCAAACTGCAGGAAACCTAAGCGCGGTTATCGTCGGTTCTCCCGCCTTTTTCCCCCTCCCCGGACGCGTTTTTTTTAAATTACGCGTGCGTACCGGCTAGGGGAGAACGGCCCCATAGACCGGTTCTTTGTCGAGGGTTACCTGCCGCGCCCGGCGGAAGCCGGCCCGGCCCAGTATTTCCTTCCTGAAGAACGCGCTTTCCACGGGATACTTGGTGAAGAAGCTGCCCGAAAAGACCACGGTGCCTTCGCTCCCGGCGAATTTCTTCAGGGCGGAGAGGGCGCGGGCTATCCTTTCGACGTATTCGCCGAGTATCATGACGGCCAGCGGGTCGCCCTTGGCGTAATACCTGTAGAACAGCGGCACGAACTTGTGCTTGAGCTCCTGCGGCAGGGGTTTGGCGTATTTCCTGAAATCGCAGGCCCACAGCCGCGCCAGCAGGTCATAGGGAGTTTTGCAGCGCGCCAGCCGCATTATCTCGCCGAGCAGGCGCGAGGGTTTGTTCCCCGGCAGCAGGCCGTGGGCCGCGCTCGAGACGCCGAGGGTCATGGTAATCAGCAAATTCCTTACCTGGTAATCGCAGACCAGCCGCTCGTGGCCCCGGGCGTCTATGGCGGCTATGGTGAAGCCAGTGCCGAGTGAAATTATGAAGCCGGGCCGCGCCGTCGTGCCGGCGCGCAGCGCCGCGAAGGCGTCGTTCTCGAAGGCCAGGGGCCCGGTATAGCCGAAATCGCGCTTAAGGCGCTCTCTGAAGTAGGGCTCCACCATTTCTGCGTCGCGGGGAAAATCTATGCCGCAAAGGCAGAAGCGGGCGCCGGACAGTTCGATCTTGCTGCCGCGGGCGAGTTTATCCACCCCCCGCTTGATAAGGGCGTAAACGGCCTTTACGCCCTTTGCCTCCAGGTTCGCGCCCGGCACCCGGGCCACGCGCACCGCCCCGGCATCCGTCTTCAGGGCCACGGCTATCTTGGTGCCGCCGCTGTCCACGCCCAGGAAATACTTCACCGGCCCCCCCTGTAGGGCGGCAGGAAGGCGGAGTTCTGGGCGAGGACGGCTTTGAGCAGGCGGAAAGTCACGTCCGCGTCGGGGGTTAGCGGGTTCAGGAGCAGCGCCTGGTAGGCCAGGTCGAAGTCGCATTTCCACGCGGCCTCGGCGGTAAGCGCTTCGTAGGCCTTTATCCGCTGCGACAGCCCCTTGGCGAAGACCGGCAGCTGTGCCGTCTTCAACGGCTTATAGCCGTTCTTGTCTATCATACAAGGCATTTCAAGCACATGCTCTTTTTCGAAGCCGTCGTAAGTGCCGTTATTGGGCACGGCCACGGTGACGCGCTTCTTCTGCAGGCCCAGCAGGCAGGCGATGACGTCGTAGGCTACCACGTTGTAGAAGGCGCCGCCGCGCTCCTTGACTGCCTCGGGGATCTCCGAGACCGACGGCGAGCGGTAGGCCGCGAAGATACGCCGTTCTATCTCGGCCACCTTGACCGCGCGGGACGGCGTTGACTGGTCCTCTTTCACCACCGCGCCGGCGTGGAAGAAATACTTGTGGTAGCCGGTCGGGATTATCCTCGCGCGCGCCATTATCTCCGGCGTCATCTTCACCTTGGTGATATTGAGCGCCGTCGGCAGGCCTTCCTTCTCTATCATCTTCTTTATGACCGCGGGGAGAACGGAGCGGCCCTTCCGGCGCACGTCGAGAACCCAGGCGAAATGGTTTGGCCCTACGTAATCTATCTCGGTGTCCTCCATGCGCGCGCCGATCAGGTCGCTCACGCCCTTGTGCATGGTAAGCGAGCCGTTGCAGATGCCCACGGCCCTGATCTCGTGGAAGCGCACCAGCGCCTCGGTGACGATGCCCACCGGGTTGGTGAAATTCACCAGCCAGGGGTCCTTGGCGCCGTAGCGCAGCAGGGCGTCGGCGATCTTGCGGATCTGGGGGATGGTGCGCAAGGCCTTGGAGAAGCCGCCCACGCCCGTGGTCTCCTGGCCGATAATGCCGTACCTGCGGCCCAGTTCCTCGTCGCGCCGGCGCGCGGCCATCATGCCCACGCGTATCTGCGGCACCACTATCTTGGCGCCCTTCACCGCATCGTTAAGATTTAGCGTAGCCTTGATGGCCAGCTTCGACTTGGACTTTTCCGCCAGCCGTTGCGTGAAGCCGTGCACGGCCTTCAGGCGCCCGGCGTCAATGTCCATCAGGCAGACTTCGGACACCGCCTGGTCCAGCCCGGAATTCAATATGTGGTCGATAAGGAGTGGAGTGTAACTCGACCCCGCCCCTACGATAGCCAGCTTTGTCATGGTAAACCTCTTGAGAATTGCAGGGAACCTAAGCGCGGTTATCTCCGGTTCCTCCCGCCTTTTTCCCCTTCGCCGGGCGCATTTTTTAAAATTACGCGTAAGCGCAGCCCGTTTTATTTATGATACTAAAAAACCGTGCAGGTTCTTTCCGCCCGGCGCGGCGCCGGGCTGGTGAGCGGCAGTGTCGATACTCTCAATCCATAAAAGAACATCCTGGGGCCGGGGCGCAAAAAAGCCCCGGTGTCCGCCGGGGCTTTTAAGATCTGCCGGGAGGCTTAAGGCTCCAGTATCCATTTCACGAACTCGTCCCACTGCGTGTCGGCCGACATCTTGAGCTCGCTGTAGCCGCTGATGTCGTCGGCGTTCTCGGGCAGGTAGACCGCGGCGCCGTGGGAAAGGGTGGGCCTGTTGGCGCTGACGCCGGTGAAGATCACCGGGCCCTCAGTGCCGGCCATCAGCCTCTCGACCTCGGCCGCGGCGGTCTTAACCTCGGCGTTCGCGCTGTGCTGCATCAGCAGTTGGGCGAAGCGGCGCAGGTCCTTGTTGTCCCCCAGGGAGTAGCGGGTGGCCTCGGCCCGGGCGCGCAGCACGGCGGCCTTGTCGTTGGCGGCCATGGCGGCCTTCGCCAGGGCGTCCAGCTTTACGGCCAGCTGCGGAACCTTGGCGACCTCGAGCACGGAATAGGTAAGGCCGATGCCCTGGAAGCCGTACGGGTTCGCCTTCAGGTATTCCTGGGCCACGATGGTGCCGAGCTGGGCCGCGGTCATGGAGGGCCGGAGGGCCAGCGGGGCCAGCCACTTGTCGTAGGGGTAGCCGGAGCCGGGCTCTATCTCTTCGGAGGCGGCGATGTGGGAAACCTTGGTGTCCTTCATCTCGTAGGCCACTTCCACCATCTGCATCAGGCAGGCGTCCATGGCCAGCAGGTCCACCCTGCCGCCGCCGGCCTCTATGTCGCGCACCAGGCGGCCGAGCTGAGGAGTATCTATATTATGGCCGGTTATCCAGTCGTCGGAGATGCCCTTGGAGGAGCTGGGCTCTTCCACGGGGTTGCCCTTGAGCCAGCCGGAGCCGTGGTCCCAGAGGATCAGCATGTATTTCTTGGCCGGGAAGCGGCGCTGGGCCCACAGGGCGAAATCCTTCACCGCGGCAGGGTCGCCCATGTCCACGCCGCTGGCGCTGCCCAGCCGCCGGGAGGTGATCTTTTCGGGTTTCCTGTCTTTGGTGATGTAGTACCTGGCCATGCTGTTGTCGGACATCTGGCCGAGCTCGACTATAATGTTGACGCCGCGGGTGGAGCCGATCTTCTCCATCTCGTTGATGTCGGCGAGGCCGTCCCCCTCCAGGTTGTTCTTGCCGTTGACGAAGACCATGATGGTCCACTCTTTCTCGCGGGAGGCGGCGGCGTTGTCCTCGGGGAAGGCGACCGGGGTCTCTTCCAGCACGGGCTTAGGGAGCGTGACGGAGCTGGTTCCCTGGCGGGCGTTATCGAGGGCCTCGCGGAAATCCTGTCCCGTGAAATCCTGGGCATAAAGCCCTGCACCGGGGATGATGAAGAGTGCGAGTACTGCTTTAAGCGCGGTTTTCATAAGACCTCCTCTCTGCTAAACTGGTTTGCTGCGTTGTGATGTTGTATCACGCGGGTTGACGAATGTCAAACGACCTAAGACCCTGCCTCCCCTGGGCCTAAAGGCCTATTCCCCGTCGTGAAAGCGGGAGGGGACGCTGATTCCTAATTCCTAATTCCAGAGCTGACGCCACTTTTCAGCGGGTTG
>MGUI01000006.1 GCA_001799895.1 Elusimicrobia bacterium GWD2_63_28 | reverse complement strand
GTGGGCCCCGAGATGGGCGTGAAGGCCTCCGGCGGCATCAAGAACGCCGAGGTGGCCGCGGCCATGATCAAGGCCGGCGCCACCCGCCTGGGCACGAGCGCCAGCATTGCCATAGTTTCCGGCGGCGAAGCCGCCAAAGGCCAGTATTAATTTCAGAGAACCAAGGAGAACTATATGTCAGAACCTAAAGAAGCGCTGGGAATGATCGAGACCAAGGGTTTCATCGGCATGATCGAAGCCTCCGACGCCATGAGCAAGGCCGCCAAGGTGCGCCTGCTCGGCTACGAGAAGATCGGCTCGGGCTACATGACCACGCTGTGCGTGGGCGAGGTGGGCGCCGTGCGCGCCGCCGTGGAAGCCGGCGCGGCCTCGGCCCAGAAGGTCGGAGAGCTCGTCGGGATGCACGTGATCCCGCGCCCCTCCGACGACCTGGATAAGTACCTGGCGAAGATCTCGGTAAAGCTCTGATAACCGGCCGGGCGTGCAACGCAGTGCCGCCCGGCGAACTGTCAGTAAATGCTTACCAAAGGCGCGGTAGAAGACCTTATCATGGAGCACCTGTCCCGGGCCGGCCGGGGCGGCGCCGCGCCTGCCGTTAAGAAAAACGCCCCCGCGGGCAGGAAGGTCTTTTTGAGCGACTGGGAACTCAGGCGGATCTATAAGCCGGGCGAAAAGTCCGTGAAAGTCCCGGCCAACGCCATCGTCAGCCCGCTCTCGCTCGACTGGCTGGACTACAACGGCATAGCGGTGCTCCGGGACTGAATTTTTCGGCATACGCAGATTAGGAGGCGGTATGATGAAACTGTTTTTAAGCGGTATGTTAGGGCTGGCTTGCGCCTTGCCCGCGGCGGCGCAGCTGCTGAACGCGCAGCTGCCCGAGTCCGCCCCGGCCCCCGCCGGGACTGTGACGGAGGCTGAATGGAGTTTCCTTAACGCCGCCGGCCAGGACAAAGAGGAAGACGTGCTCGAGCTGGCCCTGCCCCAGCTGGAGGACTGGCTGGCCCGCAACCCGGAACACGCCAGCGCCCCCGACGCCCAGTTGCTTAAGGCCAGGCTGCACATGACGCTCGGCGAATACAAATACGCCCTCGTAGACCTGCTGAAGCATTTTCAGGACTATCCGCAGGCCGCTTCGGCCGAAGGGGCCCGCAAGTTCTTCGGCGAAATACTCGCCAAGAAAGCCGACAAGAAGACCCGCCCCGCGCTCGAGGCCGCGGCCGCGGCTCCGGAGACCACCGCTTCCGACCTGAACCTGTCCATGCTGCTGGAGAAACTTGTCTCCCAGGCCGGCGAAACCTATTACGAGCCGCTTGTCGCGGAATTCCGGGCTTTCTTCAACAGGTTCCCCCAGTTCTCGGGCAACGACTCCCTGCGCCTTACGCTCGCCGAGCTGCACCGGCAGGAGGGCAAGTACCTGGCCTCCCGGCTGGCCTACGAGAAAATGATACAGCTGCACCCGGCCAGCCCCCTGCTGGCCAAGGCCAAGCTTGCGCTCGGCGGCGTGCTGGCCGACAACCTGAAGGAATATGACAAGTCGATCACGGTCTACCAGGACGTGGCGGCCTCCTTCCCCGACACCAACGAGGCCTGGGCCGCTTACGGCCGCCTTCCGGTGCTGGCGGAGAAGCAGAAAAAATTCGAACTGGCCGTCGAGATCTATGAGAAGATCATAGCGCTCTACCCCGACCGCGACGAGGCCTACAATTCCTACAAGTCAGAGGCCCGGGTGCTGCGCGAGGACCTGGACAAGTTCCCCGAGGCCGTGGCGGTGCTCAACCGCGTAGCCGACAAGTATAAAGGGGCGAAGGCCATAGAAGCGCTGCTGCTGGCGGCGGAGATCTGCCGCAAGGACATGAAGGACACCCCCGGCGAGCTGGCCATGTACGACCGGATAGTCGCCGAGTACGAGGCCGACCCTGCGGCGCCCAAGGCGCTGTATTCGGCCGGCGAGGTCTACGACAAGGCCAAGGATTTCGACAAAGCCAGGGAGTATTACCAGAAGATCCTGGAGAAATATCCCGACGACCCGCTCTCCAAGAAGGCGGAGAAACGCGTGGCCGCCATCATAGCGGGAAAGCCTTAGAACTGGAGACTCGATGAAAAACCAACTGGGCGTGATAGAAGGCTTCTACGGCGAACCGTGGAGCTGGGGGGAGAGGGCGGACTACGCCGGCTTCCTGAAGAAACAGGGCTTCTCATTTTACATCTACGCGCCCAAGGCGGACGCCTACCTGCGCAAGAAATGGCGCGAGCCTTTCCCCAAGGTGCTCGAGGAAAAACTGGCCAAGCTGGCCGGGCAGTGCCATGCCGCCGGCATAGAGTTCGGCGTGGGCTTCAGCCCTTACGAGATCTACCTCAGCCCCTTCGACCTGGAGACCAAGAAGCTGCTGCAGGCCCGCCTCGACGTGTTTAACCGCCTCGGCGTGAACAAGTTGGGCATCCTGATGGACGACATGAAGGGCGACCTGCCCACCCTGGCCGAACGGCAGGTGGAGATAGTCAACTGGATGGCGACCCGCTCTTCGGCCAAGCAGCTTATTTTCTGCCCCACCTACTACTCACTGGACCCTGTGCTGGAGAAACTGTTCGGCAAGATGCCGGAAGGCTACCTGGGCAAGCTGGGCGGGGAGCTGGACAAGAAGGTCAGCGTTTTCTGGACCGGCGAAGAAGTCTGCTCCAAGGGCTACACCCCGGAGCATCTGAAAGAGACTTCGGAGAAATTCGGCCGCAAGCCTTTCCTGTGGGACAATTACCCGGTCAACGACGGGCCGCACATGTGCAAATTCCTGCACCTGCGGCCGTTCACCGGCCGCCCCGCCGAAATGGGCAACTGGCTGGCCGCCCACGCGGTGAACCCGATGAACCAGGCCGCTCTCTCCAAGATATCGCTGCTGACGCTGAAGGCCTCCTACGAAAAAGGCGCGGCCTACGATCCGGCCAAGGCCTTCAAGAAAGCAGCGGACATGGTCACCTGCCGCGACATGGCGGCCCTGCTGGAGCGGGACCTGCCCGCCTTCACCGAGCGGGGGCTGGACGCGCTGACCGACGGGGAGAAGGTTTCCCTGAAGGAAGATTACGCGCCCTTCCTGGAGGCGCGCGAGAACGATACCGCGCAGGCCGCGCGGGAGATAACGGACTGGCTGTCCGGGAACTACAACGTCACGAAAGATCTTTTTTTGACGCAGTAACCGTAGATTATTTAACTATCCATTCCAGCGACGCCTGGGACCATTCGTAGGCCCTCGTGGGCCAGAACTTCAGGTCAGCCGCCGCGGACTTTTCCCTGCGGGCCCGCCCCGCCGACGAGAGGTCCGTATATGAAAAAGTGAAATCTTCCCCGTCCTTCAGCTCTCCCGCGGCGGCCTCGAAGGCGGCCAGGTCGCCCACCGGCCTGCCGTTGAGTTCCTGCACCAGCAGTGTCGGGCCGCCGGCTTTCTTGGAAGGCTGGTAGAACGGCGAGCCCTTCTCGGCCCTGTCGAGCAGCACCCCGGGCGAGTTCTCGCCGTAGGCCAGCCGCAGCCCTGCGTTGAAGGGTGTGAAGATGGCGCCGCAGAAAGATAAAAACCTGCCGGTCTTCCCGGCGTTGGCGTCTCCCACCGGCAGCCTGGCCGCCAGCAGCCTGCCGTTCCTCGCGAATTCGATTTCCGCCTCCCCGCCCGTCCTGGCGTCCATCAGTTTGTCGAACAGGTAAGAATCGTCCCCGACCGCCGTGCCGTCCGCGGCCAGGAGGATGTCGCCGGGCTTGAGCAGGTCCAGCCGCAGGGAGGTCTCCACCTTCAGCGCGCGCTTGCCGCTTCCCGCCTGCTTCGCCCTGGCCGCGGCTTCTCCGGGCAGGCGCCCGGATTTTACGGCCTCTGAGAGAGGTACGGGCGAGAGGGTCAGCAGCGGGTCGCCGCGCCTGGGCACCCTGCCGGCGCGCAGCGCCTGAAGGGCGTCCTCAAGATAGGCGGAGGGCAGTTCAAAACTGGAGGTGTCCGAGCCGCGGCTGTGTATGCCCAGCACCCGCCCTTCGGCGTCGAAGACGGGGCTGCCGCTCGCGCCGCCGGTGCGGTCGAAAGAGGTCTGCACGGTATGGGTCTGGCGCGGCCCCTTGTGCACGCGGGGGTTCGCGATCACCCCGGTCTTAACGGAATACTCGTAGCCCTCGTTGTTGCCCACCAGGAAAACAGGAGCCCCTTCTTTGAGCGCTCCGGGTCCCGCAAAGGCCGCCTGGGCGGCCCCCGCCAGCGCCGCCGTGGAAACCTTCAGGAAGGCGAAGTCGTTGAAAGGGTCGTAGTAGAGCAGCCGGGCGGCTTCGGAGTTCCCGCTGCGCAGCCGGACCTTGTACCTTGCGGGGCTCGTGCCCGTGACATGGCGGTTGGTGGCTATTATGCCGGCGGCCAGGTCCACTATGAACCCGGTGGCCTTGGCCCTGCCGGCGCTTTCGCCGTTCAGGCCGATCAGCGTGTGGCGCTCAACGCTGACCACGCAGTTCTTGGCCCGGTCGATCACCTGCGGGGAGATCTCGGCGTGCGCGGGCGCGGCCAGCAGCGCGGCCAGGAGAAGTGTTTTCATGAAATAAAGCGGCCGCGGGCGCAGAGCCCGCGGCCGCCCGTCCTTTAATTAAATAATGCCGAGCTCTTTGCCCGCCTTCTTGAACTTCTCGACGGCGAACTCGAGGTCCTTCAGCGTGTGGCCGGCGGTCACTATCGTGCGCAGGCGCTCACGCCCCTTGGGCACGGTCGGGAAGCCCAGCGGCAGCGCGAAGACGCCCTCGTCGAAAAGTTTCGCAGAGAGGGCGCGCGCTTTGTCCATGTCGCCTATCATCACCGGGGTGATCGGCGTGACCGAGCTGCCGGTGTCGAAGCCGGCTTTCTTCATTTCTTCCTTGAAGAAATTGGTGTTATCCCAGAGCCGCTTGAGGTATTCCGGCTCGGTCAGCAGGATGTCGAGCACCGCCAGGCAGGAGGCCGCCACCGACGGCGGCTGCGAGCTGGAGAAGAGGAACGGCCTGGCCACCGAGCCCAGGTAGTCGCGCAGGTCCTGCGTGGTAGCGGCGTAGCCGCCCACGGCCGCGAAGGCCTTGGAGAGGGTGCCTATCTGTATCTCCACCTGGCCGTCCAGGTTGAAGTGGCTGACGGTGCCGCGGCCTTCCTTGCCTATCACGCCGGAGGCGTGCGCGTCGTCCACCATGACGAAGGCGCCGTACTTGTGCGAGACGGCCACCACCTCGTCGAGGTTGGCGATGTCGCCGTCCATCGAGAAGACGCCGTCGGTCACCACCATCTTGCGGCGGGCTTTGCGGGCCTCGGGGCTCTCGAGGATCTCGGTCAGGTGCTTGATATCCTTGTGGCGGTAGATCTTGCGGGGGGACTTGGCCAGGCGCGCGCCGTCTATGATGGAGGCGTGGTTGAGCTCGTCGGAGATCAGCAGGTCGGCCTCGGAGGACATCAGCGACTGGCAGACCGCCACGTTGGAGGTGAAGCCGGACTGGAAGAGGATCGAGGCCTCGGAGTGCTTGAAGGCCGCGAACTTCTCCTCCAGCTCCTTGTGGATGGACATCGTGCCGATGATCGTGCGCACGGCGGCGGAACCTATGCCGTACTTCTCTATGGCTTCTATCGCGGCTTTTTTGACCTTGGGATTGTCGGCCAGCGCGAGGTAATTGTTGGAGGTGAGATTTACCACCTTTTTCCCGTCGATGACGGAGACCGGCGCCTGCGCCGATTCCAGCACGCGCGGCTTTATGAAGCGGTTCTCCTTCTTCAGGGCCGCCACTTCCTCGGCAGCGAACTTGAGCGTGTCGAAAGTAGTCGTGGTCATTGCAGGTGCCTCCTTAGGGCGTCAGTATTATCTTGCCGCACTTCTTCTCCTTCGAGTTTATCAGGTCGAAGGCCTTCTTGAAATCCTTGAACGCGAAGCGGTGCGTGATGGCCGGGCGAGGGTTCACTGCGCCCGACTTGAGCAGGCTCTCCATCTTGTACCAGCTGCGGAAGATCTCCCGGCCGGCTACGCCCTCCAGGCGGATGCCGCGCTTCACGATGTCGCCGGCGTAATCCAGGCTCAGGTCCGAGGGGGGCAGGCCGAAGGCCACGAAGCGCCCGCCGGGGCGCAGCGCCTTGAGGCCCAGCGCCACGGACCTGGCGCCGCCGCTCATCTCGATCACGGAGTCGGCGCCCTCGGGGCAGAGCTTGCCCAGCTTCTGCAGGCAGTCGGCCGCCGCAGGGTCCATCGCCGTGCAGGCGCCCATCTTTACGGCCAGCCGGCGGCGGTAGGCCGAGGGATCCAGGGCTATCACGCGCTTGGCGCCGGCGGCGCGGGCGATGCCGGCCGCGAACAGGCCCTGGGGCGCGCAGCCGGAAATTATCACGGAGCGGCCCACCAGGTCCTCCGACAGCACGGCGTGCACGGCGCTGCCGAAAGGCTGCATCACCGCGCCTACGTCCTTGAGGGAATCGTCGGTGTGCTTCCAGGCGCAGCGGGCGGGCACTACGGCGTAATCGGCGAAGCCGCCGGGCACGTCGCGGCCTATCACCTTCAGGTTCTGGCAGATGTGGCGCTGGTCGTTGCGGCACTGGCCGCAGACGCCGCAGAAAATGTGGGACTCCACCGAGACGAAATCGCCCTTGGCGAAGCCCTTGGCCTGCGGGCCGATCTCCACTACCTCGCCGCAGAATTCCTGGCCGAAGACGAAAGGCAGGGAGGGGGCGGCGCAGTCGGGGCCGGCGGAATTATGCATCGCGAGATCGCCGGGGCTTATCGAGGCGGCCGTGACGCGTACCAGCAGCTCGTCCTTGGCTATCTCCGGCACGGCGGCGTCGCGGTAACTGGCGCCGCGGGCGCAGGAAGTCTTCAGAATTGCTTTCATGGATGGCTCCTTGGAACTTACGGGCGGCGCTGCCCGCCCGTAATTATCATATAAAAAAAACGGGAGTAAAAAAATATGTTTAATTAGCGGCAAATTTAGTAAATTATAAGGGCAACATGCCTGAACTCGCCAAGCCCCTGCCGCCAGAAGACAAACTGGTGCTCCTCCCGAAAAACCCGGGCAGTTTCTTCGTTTTCTGGCAGTTCTCCGCCGGGCGCGCCGAGGCTTTCCAGGCCGCCGCCTTCGCCCCCGAGATCGAGCTGAGGCTTTCCTATTGCGACGACAAAACACACGCCGCGGCCCACAAGGCGCAGTGGCAGGCCGGCCGCGCCTACGTGCCCGTGCCCGAACGCGGCGGCAACTGCGAGGCGGCGCTCTACGCGCTGCGCAACGGCGCCTGGGAAAAGCTGCTGGAGTCCAACCAGGCGGCAGCCCCGGTCCGGGCCGGCGCGGAAGCCGACAGGGCTTACGCCAGCATGGAATTTCACAAGCGGGTGCAGCCGTGACCGGCGCGCGGAGGGGTGCGTAATGGCCCAGCGCGGCTCGCTGATGTTCGTGCTTCACGCGCACCTGCCGTACGTGAACCATCCCCAGGACTCCGCCTTCCTGGAGGAGAACTGGTTCTTCGAGGCCGTGGTGGAAACCTACGTCCCGCTGATCTCGGTGCTGGAGCGGCTGGCCGGCGAGGGCATAAGGCCCGGCGTGGCCGTTTCAATCTCCCCGACGCTGGGCGCGATGCTGGAGAACGAGGCGCTCGAGGCCAAGCTGGTGCTTTACGTGGAGTCCCGCCTGGAGCTGATCGGCAAGGAGCTCGAGCGCGCCAAGGACGACCCGGCGCTGCTGCGGCCCGTCCAGCTTTACCACGAGCTTTATTCCGAGGCCGCCGAGCTGCTGCATAAATACAGCGGCGACCTGATAACCCCCCTGAAGGCCCTGCAGCACGCCGGGCAGATAGAGATCATCACCACCGCGGCCACGCACGCCGTGCTGCCGCTGCTGACGCGCCCCGAGGCCGTGCGCGCCCAGCTGGCCGTGGCGGCCGAGGACTACGAGGACAGGTTCAACTGCAAGCCCTCCGGCTTCTGGCTGCCCGAATGCGCCTACGAGCCGCGGCTGAATTCCTACCTGAAGCTTTCCGGCTTCAGCTACACCTTCGCCGAATCCCACGCCGTGGAAGCCGCCGGCGCGCAGGCGCCCAACGGCGTCTATTCCCCTTACCGCACCTCCAACGGCCTCGGGCTTTTCGCCCGCGACGCGGCCAGCTCCCGCGAGGTCTGGAGCGCCAGGTTCGGCTATCCCGGCGACCCGGCCTACCGCGAATTTTACCGCGACCTCGGCTTCGACGGGGACCTGGAGTATCTCCGCCCCTACCTCGGCTCCGACGGCGCCCGCCGGCCCCTGGGGCTGAAGTACCACCGCATTACCGACGCCGGGGCCGACCTTTCCGCCAAGCAGTATTACGATCCCGACGCCGCGCTGGAGAGGGTGGAGGCGCACGCCGCCGATTTCCTGGAGCGGCGCATGAAGCAGACCGACGATTTTTACGCCGCCCGCGGCGCCCGCCCGCTGATAGTCAGCTGCTACGACGCGGAGCTGTTCGGCCACTGGTGGTTCGAGGGCCCCGCCTTCCTGGAGGCCGTGATCCGCAGGATAAGGCAGGAGCGCCTGCCGCTGCAGTTCGTCACCCCGACGGAGTACCTCAACTCCTGCCAGGAGCCGGGCGAGATCTCCCCTGGCATCTCGTCGTGGGGGGAGAACGGCTACTTCGACCCCTGGGTGAACGAGACCAACGATTTCATCTACCCCGCCGTCTACGCGGCCACCGACAAGATGATAGAGACGGCCAACCGCTTCCGCAACCAGGACCTGAACAGCCTGTGCCTGCGCGCACTCAACCAGGCCGCGCGCGAGACGCTGCTGGCGCAGTCGTCGGACTGGGCCTTCCTGCTCTACATCGGCTCCCACGCCGCCTACGCCAAGGGCCGGCTGGAAGACCACGCCGCCAACGCCGTGCGGCTGCTCGGGGAAGTCATAGAGAAAAAGATAGACGAGGCCGCGCTCGCGGCGCTGGAGCGGCAGAACAACCTTTTTCCGCGCCTCGACTTCAGGGTCTTCGCCTCGGTCTCTAAGTTCTAAACAAGCCTGGCGCAAAAAAAGAGCCTCCCCTGCGGGAGGCTCCTTCTTTTGTCTGCGCCGCTTACTGCGCGGGGGGCGGGGTCACCGCCGCCGCCGGAGCCGCGGGCGGAGTCGCCGGCGCGGCGGGCAGGGCGGCCGGCGCGAAGGGCCGGGTGCCCATGCGCGTCATCCACGCCGCGCCCAGGCCCGTCATTACCCCGAAGGCCAGGATCATGACCGCGGCCGCGGAGAGCGCCCCGCCGATGATCGGGATCAGCTTGCCGAAGAAGAACAGCGCGGCCAGCAGCGCCGCCCCGGTCGCGGCCTGGGCGGGCAGGGAGGCGGGGCCGGCTTTCTTCAGGCCCACGAAGAACCTCTCCTGCAGCAGCAGGCTGAAGGCGCTGAGCCCCAGCAGCCCGGCCGCCGCGAACAGGATCAGGGCGAAAGGCACCAGCGGGATGCCTAGTATGGAGACCACCATCAGCAGCAGCCCGGGGAAGAGGCCCACCAGCATGAGGGCGCCTATCGCGCAGGCTTTCCAGAGGTCGCCGTTTATGGCGGCCCTGGCCTTCTGCACGTTGTCCGGGAAGAAGATCGCGGGCAGCGTCACCAGCAGCACTTCAGCGGCCAGTATCAGCAGGATGGCGGCCAGCCAGGCGGCCATCAGCCCGCCGAATATCTTGAAGTTGCCGGAGTTCATGCCGCCCAGGTCGGAGAGGTTGCCCTTGAAGGAATAACTGTCGGTGCGCCAGTTGCGGGGATCGTTCGGCCCGGGATGAATGCCCGAGGCGGAGCGGGCCGCCGAACGGGCCGTGCGCAGCGCGCCGGCGAGGGTGCCCTTGAGCGCGTCGGCGCTGAAAGAGTTCACCGTGCCGCGGTGTACCGCTTTGGGCCCTTTGTCCACACCGCCGCCGAGCGCCGAGATTTCCCCGTCCACCTGGCCTTCGCCGGAGAGCGTCACCTTGCCGCCTACGGCCGAGAGGTTTCCATGCACCCTGCCGCTCACGTCCACGGGGCCGCCTATGCTGGACACGTCCCCGCGCACCCGGCCGGGGATAAGGACAGGACCTCCCATGGAGACCAGGTCGCCGGTTATTTCCCCGGCGACAGTCACCGTGCCGCCGCCCAGCGCGGTGGCGTCGCCGTTGAGGGTACCTTCCACCGTGATGGACTTGTCCGTGGCGATATCGCCGTTCAGGGTCTGGCCCTTGGCCACCATGATGTCTTCGTGCTTAACCTCGGGCTGCCGGGCCCAGGCGGTTCCGCCCATCACCAGCAGCGACGCCAGGTAAGCGAGCGCTAATTTTTTCATATTCATCTTCATAGTTCCTCCGTTAGATCCTCTGGGCGGCGGTCCCGCGGACGGTCGCCATCCTTATAACCGCGGCGCTGAGGAGCGCCGCTATCGCTATCTCGTGGGCCGGCGGCAGGTACGCCAGGGCCGCTGCCCCCAGTTCCCGGGCTAAAGAAACCGACGCCGACAGCTTGCCGGCCAGCAGGGCGGCGCGCGCGCCGAGGATCTTCACTAACTGTGAAATCCCGCCCGGCTCCAGGGCCAGCGGCGCGTAGTCGGCGGCGAAGCGGTACAGCGGGCCGGCCGCGGCCAGGCTCAGCAGCCCAGCCCAGGAAACGGTCAGCGCCGCCAGGCCCTTCAGGGCCCACCCCAGCCTGGCATCGGCGGCGGCCTGCGCCGCTATGGCCGCCAGCACCCGCCCTTTGAACCCCGCCGAGGGGGAGCTGTGGGGCAGGGCCGCTATGGCCGCCGCTATCCTGTCCTTGTGTCCGGTTCCCATATCCATAATACGCGGTGCTCCCTCAAACGGTTGCGTTCGAGGAGAGCTTCTCCTTTATAAGTTCCCGGCCCCTGAAGAGGCGGGCCTTCACCGTGCCCTCCGGCACGCCCATGACGCGGGCGATCTCGGCCGGGCCCAGGTCCTCGCGGTACTGCAGCAGCAGGGCTTCGCTGTAAATTAAAGGGAGGGAGGCCAGCAGGGCCTCTATGCGCTCGGCGTCCAGGGCGTCGCTGACGGTCTCGTCCACGCGGCGCTCGCCGTCGGGCAGGTCGGGGAAATCCTCGGTGTCCATGGAAACGGTTTTGCCGCCGGCGCGCAGGGCGTCCATGCAGGCGTTGTGGGCTATGCGGAAAAGCCAGGGGGAGAAAGGCTGGGCTATATTATAGGAATGCAAGGCGCCGAAGGCCTTTACGAAAGCCCCCTGCGCCGCCTCTTCGGCGGCCGCGGGGTCCTTGAGCAGCCGGAGGGCGAAGCTGTAGATCCTGTCCTGGTAGGCGTCGACGATGCCGCCGAAAGCGTCATTGTCGCCGGCCAGGCAGCGGCCCAGCAGTTCCTTGTCGTTGTCGCCCATCTATATCAATACGCGCGGGCCTTCGCAACGGTTGCGCCGCGGCCGGATTAAAGCTTCTTAACGGCCTTCCAGGCTGCCTTGAAATCCTCCGGGAGCGGGGATTCCAGCCTGGTCTCCTTGCCTGTGACCGGGTGGCTGAAAACCAGGCTGAAGGAGTGCAGCAGCATGCGCTGCGCGTCGGGGCCGCCGTAGAGCTTGTCGCCCATGATCGGGTGGCCGATATGGGCCAGGTGTATCCTGATCTGGTTGGTGCGGCCGGTCATGGGGTGGATGTGCAGCAGCGCGCAGTTCTTGCCCTTCTCTTTGACCGTGTATTCCGTCACGGCCTCGCGGCCGTATTCCCAGACCTTGATCTTCTTGTAGCCGCTGGCGCGGCCTATGGGGGCGTCGATAAGGCCGTGCTTCTTGGCGGGGATGCCGCCCACCGCGCCTATATAGGTCTTCTCCATCAGGCGCTCGCGGAAGCCTTCCTTCAGCGTCTGCTGGGCCTCCTCGGTTTTCGCGAGCAGCATCAGCCCGCTGGTGTCGCGGTCCAGCCGGTGCACCAGGCCGAGCCGCTCTATGCCGGGCTTGGCCATGGCGGGCCGCGCCGAGAAGATCATGGAGACCAGCGTCGGCTCGCCGATCAAAGTGGCGCTAGGGTTGGTCTCCCAGCCGGGGGAATTGGGATGCACGGCCACGCCGGCCGGCTTCTCCACGGCCAGGAAGTGCTTGTCCTCGAAGATCACCAGGCTTTCGAAGCCGGCGCCCTGCGCCTTGCCCGCGTTCAGGCCGGCCACCTCCACCACGTCGCCGTCGCCCAGCAGGAAGGAGGGGCGCTTCTGCTCCCCGTTCACGGTGGCGAGCCCCTGCTCCGCCAGCTTGCGGGCGAAGGAGCGGGAGAAGTTTTCGCCCGTCTCTACCAGGAACACGTCGAGCCGGCACGGGAGCCCGGAATAAACCAGTTTATTTTTTTTCATAGTTTGCCTTTAGCGCGAAGATGGCGGCCAGCGCCGCCAGGAACACCGACGCCGAAATAAGCTGCGCCGGGGACAGGCCCAGGCGCAGAGCTCCGCGGTCGTCGCCGCGCAGGAATTCCACTCCGAAACGCAGCGCGGCGTAGAGGGCCGCGTAAAGCGCCGCCAGGGTGCCGGGCTTCAGTTTGCCCGACAGGGAGCGCGGCAGGGCCGCGTTCAGCGCGAAAAAGATCAGCAGGTTGCCGGCGGCCTCGTAGAGCTGCGCCGGGTGCAGCGGCACGCCCAGCAGGAGCGGGCTCACCTCGGCTCCCGGGTCGGTGAAGGTGACGCTGAGCGCGCAGGCCGTTGGCCCCCCGTGGCAGCAGCCGGCCAGGAAGCAGCCTATCCGGCCGAAGGCGTGGCCCAGCGCCAGCGCCGGGGCGAACAGGTCCGCGGCTTTCAGGACGGGCAGCTTGCGGCGGCGCGCCTCCAGGAAGAAAGCCCCGGCGCCGAAGATCAGCCCGCCGTAGAAGACGAAGCCGTACTGGAAGCTGCGCAGCAGGTACAGGGCGCGCGCCAGGAAATCAGGTCCGAGTTCCTGCCAGTAGGTGAACGCGTAAAAGAGCTTGGCCCCCAGCATGCCGCTTATCACGGTGTAGAAGACCAGGTCGGAGAGATCGTCTTTCTTGAAGCCGGCCGCCCCGGCTTTGCGGAAGACGTAGAGTATCGCCGCCAGGTAGCCGCAGGCCACCAGCAGGCCGTAGGCGGGGAGTTTGAAGGAACCGAGCTGGAAAATTACAGGGTGCATAGGGAAACAGGGAACAGGGATCAGGCGTTCTTTCTTATGAAGGCGGCCGCGCGCGCGTAGCTGACCAGGGGCTCCGCGGGGATATTGCGCTCCCGGCACAGCTTCAGCAGGCGGCCAGCCGCGTAGACCTTGTCGGCCAGGCAGGCGGCCTTCAGGTCGTTGGGACCGTCCCCGAAGAAGACCACCTTGCGCCCGGCGCGCTGGAAGCGGGCCACCCTGGAGGCCTTGAAGGCGCTCAAATTGGTGCGCCGGAGGAACGGGTAGGTTATCCTTATGCCGCCTTTCACCACTTTCGCTTTGCCGAAGAAGGATTTAACTTCTACCCCGTGCTTCCTGAAGAAAGGGTCGGCGTAAAGGTCCACGCCGCCGCTGGCGATTTCGAAGGGCACGCCGCCGGCCTCGCAAAAAAGGATGAACTCCCTGAAGCCCGGCCTGGTCCTGACCTTCTTGCGGACGAAATCCGCTATCACTTCTTCCGAAAGGGCGGCCCCGGCGAAGGCCTTCTTCATGAAGTCCTCCACCTTCACCTTCAGCGAATAAGATTCCTCTATCGTCTTCCTGTCGGCGAAGCCGTAATGCAGCAGCAAATGGTCGCCCACGTCGCGCAGGGTGATCGTCCCGTCGAAATCGGAGACCGCCGCCCAGCCCTTCATCCCGCCACCGCCAGCAAAAAGTCGGCGCGCCTGCCCTGCCGGGCCAGCTTCAGGTAGAGGTTGTATTCCTTCTGCACGCCGAAGGTGGAGGTATCCCCGTTGTAGGAATGCCCGGGATAAACCGCCGCGGCGTCGGGCAGGGCCGCCAGTTTTACGAAGCTGTCGTAGAGAGCCTCCGCGCTGGAGCCGGGCAGGTCCACGCGGCCGCATTCGCCTATGAACAGCGTGTCGCCGGTGAAGACCGCTCCTTCTCCGGTGAAGCAGACCGAGCCGGGGGTATGGCCCGGCGTCTGCATAACGCCCAGTTTCAGCGAGCCGGCCTGCACCTGCTCGCCGTCGGCGATGGTCTTGAGGCCGGCGGGCCTGGCCTCCAGCATGAAATAGTCGGCCTCGTTGAGATAGACCGGGACTTCCTTTTCGCCGCCGGCGAAGGCATTCACCGCGTTGATGTGGTCGGGATGGCCGTGGGTGAGCAGCACGCAGTGAAGGTTCAACTGCTCCTTTTTTATGAATTCGGTGAGCTTCTCCGGCTGCCAGGCCGGGTCTATCACGGCGGCGTCCCTGGTATCCTCGTCCCAGACAAGGTAGGAAAAATTATCCATCGGGCCCAGCTTGAACTGCTTCGTCTTCATTTGTCGGTCTCCGCGGGAGGGGGAAAGCGGTACTCGGTCTCGCCGGGGCGGAGCATGCTGAGCTCTTTGCGGGCGGCCTGTTCCCTGGCCGGCTTGTCTCCCAGCTCTTTCAGCTGTTTCTCCAGGTCCAGGCGCTGGGCCTCCAGCCTGGCCTTCTCCGTGTTCAGGCGGCGGTATTCCCTGTAATTCTTCACCATCGAGCGGAAGCCGCTGTTGCCCAGCAGCACGGCCAGCACCGCCGCGATCAGCAGGTATTTCAGGTTGAATCTAAAGCGCAGGGGTTTCATGTCTCTTCTGTAAAAAAGCCCCGTCCGTTATGAGGCGGACGGGGCTTCTTTCCGGCGCTCCTTACTTGAACTTGAAGACCATGTCCTTGGCGTACTTGGCCTTCTTGCCCAGCTCTTCCTCGATGCGGATGAGCTGGTTGTACTTGCACAGGCGCTCGGAGCGGCACGGCGCGCCGGTCTTTATGGCGCCGGCGTTGGTGGCCACCGCCAGGTCCGCTATGAAGGAGTCCTCGGTCTCGCCGGAGCGGTGCGAAATAACGGTAGTATAGCCGGCCTTGTGGGCCTGCTCTATCACGCGCACGGTCTCGGTCAGCGAACCTATCTGGTTAAGCTTTATCAGGATGGAGTTGGCCACGCCTTCCTCTATGCCCCTCTTGAGCCGCTCGGGGTTGGTGACGAACAGGTCGTCGCCCACCACGCGGGCCTTCTTGCACAGGTTCTTCGACAGGTGGTCCCAGCCTTCCCAGTCGTCTTCGGCGAGCGGGTCCTCGTAGGAGATCAGCGGGAAATGCTTGCGCCACTCGGCGTATTTGGCCGTCATGTCCTGGTAGGTCAGGTTGGAGCCTTCGAACACGTAGCGGTCGTTCTGGAAGAACTCGCTGGCGGCGGAGTCGAGGGCTATCTGCACTTCCTTGAAGGTATAGCCGGCTTCCTTGATGGCGTTGCAGATGGTTTCCAGCACCGACTCGTGCGTGAAGATCTTCGGGGCGAAGCCGCCCTCGTCGCCCACGGAGGTGCTGTAGCCGGCCTTGGCCAGGACCTTCTTGAGCGTGTGGTAGATCTCGCAGCCCATGCGGATGGCGTCGGAGAAATGCGGCGCGCCGGTGGGCACGATCATGAACTCCTGGATGTTGATGCCGGAGTCCGCGTGCTTGCCGCCGTTGATGATGTTCATCATGGGGGCGGGGATGATGAAGTCCTTGTGCTTGAGGCCGTAGGCCTTGCGGATGTA
>MGUI01000005.1 GCA_001799895.1 Elusimicrobia bacterium GWD2_63_28 | reverse complement strand
GTGCTTGCCGCCGTTGATGATGTTCATCATGGGGGCGGGGATGATGAAGTCCTTGTGCTTGAGGCCGTAGGCCTTGCGGATGTAGGCGTAGAGCGGCAGCTTGGCGTTCGCCGCGCCGGCGCGGGCCAGCGCCATGGAGACGGAGAGGATGGCGTTGGCGCCCAGCTTGCTCTTGGTCTGCGTGTCGTCGAGCTTTATCATCATCTCATCGATCCTGATCTGGTCGGCCTTCAGGCCGGTGATCTCGGCCGCGATGGCCTTGTTCACGTTCTCGACGGCCTTGGTGACGCCCTTGCCGAGGTAGCGCTTGCCGCCGTCGCGCATTTCCAGCGCTTCGTGCGTGCCGGTGGAGGCGCCGCTCGGCACGGCCGCGCGGCCGAAAGAGCCGTCGGTCAGCAGCACGTCGGCTTCCACGGTGGGGAACCCGCGCGAGTCCAGTATTTCCCTGGCTGTAATTTTCTTTATTTTTGCTTCCATTTGTTTTTTTCTCCTGGGTCCGGCGCCTTAAGCGGCGCCCGGGGCCTAAAATTTACCGCTGACTATCTTCCTGCCGGCCTCGCAGAGCGCGGCTATCTTCTGCGGGGTGGAGGCCTCCGCGTAGAGGCGCACCGTGGGGTCGGTGAGGCCGGCGGGGCGCAGGCCCAGCCAGCTGCCGTCCTTCATGATGAACTTGAAGCCGTCGGTGTGGTCTATGCGCCAGACCGAGTTGCCGCCGAGGTTCAGCGGGGGGTTCAGCTTGAGTTTCTCCACCAGGAATTCCATGTGCACGTTCTTGTCGAGCTGCAGCGTGAGCCGGGTATTGGTGAAGGTGCCCACCTTCTTGTTGAGCTCCGCCAGGATCTTCTTGATCGGCTTGCGCTCGTAGGCCACCATCTCGGCCATCAGCATGCAGGCCAGGATGCCGTCCTTCTCGGGGACGTGGTTCATGATGGACAGGCCGCCCGACTCCTCGCCGCCGATCAGGTACTGGCCGGTGCGCAGCAGGTTGCCGACGTGCTTGAAGCCCACGGCGGTCTCCCGCACTTCCAGCCCGTGGCTCTTGGCTATCGCGTCCGTAAAATGGGAGGTCATCACCGAGCGGGCCACCTTGCCCTTCAGCCCGCGGTTCTTTACCAGGTGTTCCAGCGCCAGGCCGAGCACCAGGTTCGGGGAGATCCAGGTGCCGTCGGAATCTATCACGCCGAAGCGGTCCCCGTCGCCGTCGCAGGCCAGGCCCAGGTTCAGCTTGCCCTTCACCACGGCTTCCTTCAGGCCTTTCAGGTTCTCTTCGCCCGTGTCGGGCGAGCGCCCGCCGAACAGCACGTCGCGTTCCTCGCGCAGGCCGGTCACCTTGGCGCCGGCCCTCTCGAGCATGGGCCGCAGGTAGCCGCGGGCCGCGCCGTTCACGGCGTCGGCCGCTATCTTGAGCCCCGCTTTCTTTATGGCGCCCAGGTCCAGCAGGGACTCCAGCTGTTTGAAATAGTCTTCGCGGAAATCCTCAACCTTTATGATGCCGGCGGTGACGCCGTGCTCGAAAGGAATGAGTTTTTCCACTTCGGCGATGGTCAGGGCCTGCACCCGGGCTTCCAGGTCGGCGGTGATCTCCGGCAGCGCGGGGCCGCCCCAGTAGGGCGTCCACTTGATGCCGCTGTAATGCGGGGGATTCTGGCTGGCGGTCAGCGTCAGGCCGCCGGACGCGTCGTGGCGCAGCACTTCCCAGGCCACCACCGGGGTGGGGGCTTCGGCGCTGGAGATGACGGCGGTGATGCCCTCGGCGGCTATGGCCTCAGCCGCGATCTTCGCGAAATCCTCGGACATGTAGCGGGTGTCGTAGCCGATTATTATCCTGGCCGTCTTGGGGGCCGGCTTGCCGGTTTTTTTCAGGCTGAGCAGGAATTCCTCGCCCTTGTAGCCGTAGTCGCGGTTCTCTTTAACGTGCTCTGCCGCGGCGTGGGCCACGCGGCGCAGGCTCGCAATTGTGAAATCTTCGCCTATTACAGCCCTCCAACCGGAGGTGCCGAACTTGATGTTTTGGGTCGCCATAGATACTGAAATATAGCATAAGAGGGCAAAAGAAAGCAAAAGAAAACGTGCGCGGCCGTATATTTTGTAAAATATACTGCCGAATGAAAATTATATTTATTATCGCCGCCCTGCTGGCCCAGCCGCTTGCCGCGGCGTCAGGGGAGCCGGAACTGGAGCTGGCCGGATACCTCTCGGCCTGGACCCAGGACTGCTTTGGGCCCTCCTGCCAGCTGCCGGCGCCCGGCGCGCGCAATTTGCCGGTTTCGCTGCGCCTGGCCCTGCCCTCTGCCCCGGGCGAGGCCGCGACGGCCGGCCGCACGGAGCGGCTGCTGCTGCCGGGCGGGGGTGAATTGACCGCCGCCCTGAAATTTTACGCCGTCTGCCCTTATGGCGGGGCGGGCAACTGCGCCGGGCGCTATTTCCAGGCCCAGGTCACCCTGTCCGGGCCGGCCGGCGCCTTCTGCGCCGCCGCGCTCAACCCGGCCGATTTCGCCCCTTTCCCCGTCCTGATGTGCGCCGGCGCCGGCGCCGACGGCCGCCGCTACGGCGTCACCCTGCACCGCCAGCCCCTTTAACAGTATGAACAAAGAAAAAATAAACTTATTCTCCGGGAAATACCACACGCCAGAGCTTGCCGCTTATTTCTCCTCGCTCTCCTCCGCCGACGAAGGCTACGCCGCGCATGTTATAGCGGCCATGCAGGCGGCCGGCGTCAGGGGCGCCGCCGTCTCGGCCCTGGAGGGCAAGCTGCTGGAAACCCTGGCGCGGCTGTCCGGCGCAAAAAAAGCGGTAGAGATAGGTTCGCTTTACGGCTACTCCGCCCATTGGCTGGCCCGCGGCCTGCCGGAGGGCGCGCGCCTCTACTCCCTGGAGCAAGCCCCGGCCTGCGTGAACGCGGCCAAGGACGGCATCGAGGCCTCCTCGCTGTCGCGCAAGGTCACTATAATGGAAGGGCCCGCCCAGGAGAGCCTCAAGACGCTGGCCAAACTGGGCCCTTACGACCTCTGCTATATAGACGCCGACGTGGAAAGCTACCCGGCCTATTTGCGCTGGGCCGCGGCCAACCTCAGGCCCGGCGGCCTGGTGCTGGCGGGCGGGGCTTTCTTCGAGGGCAGGGTCTGCGCCGAAGGCGGGGAAGCGGCCGAAAACGCCGGCGCGCGCGCTATGCGCGAGTTCTTCCACGTCCTCTTCGACTCCGACCGCTTTGTCTCCGCCTCCGTGATCCCGACCGGGGAAGGCCTGGCCCTGGGCATAAAGGCATGAAAAAACTCCTGCTGCCGCTGCTCCTGCTGGCGTTCGCCGCCTGCTCGGCCAAGCCTGAAGAGCGGCCGGCCCTGGCCAAAAAGGGGCTCCCCGCCCCCGCCGTGAACTTTAATAAACTGATCAACGCCCCCGTCTCCGGACTGCGGGACTGGGAAGGGCTGGACGGCAAGGTGGTGGTATTGGAATTCTGGGCCACCTGGTGCGAGCCCTGCGTGGACTATATCCCGAAGCTGAACCAGCTGGCCGAGCGGTTCCGCGGCAAGCCGGTGGTCTTTATCCATATCACCGACGAGAGCGAGGAAGACGTGCGCGAGTTCCTGAAGGCCAACCGCCTGGACGGCTGGGTGGCCCCGGAGGCCACCGCCGCGGTCTTCAAGGCCTTCAGGGTTTACGGCAGGCCGCATACGGTGCTGATAGGCCGCGACGGCCGGGTGGCCGGCTTTCCCCGCGGAGAGCTGGAGGCGGAAACCATAATGGAGCTGCTGGCCGGCCAGTATACGCCCAAGGAAACTAAAGAGCCGGTCCTTTCCACCGGCGCCGCGCTGGCCGAATTCTACCTGGCCCGCTCCGAGGCGCATTCCGGCACCGCGCAGTACGGCCCGGCCTCGCTGACCGCCTCCGGGATGTCGCTCGAATACGCGCTGGAATGGCTTTACGGAGAGGTGGACCGGTTCGAGATCAAGCCCTCCGCCGCCGCCGAGCTGGCCGCTTCCTACGACATCCGCTTCCGCCTGCCGGTCGCCCGCGCCGGCCAAAAAAAAGATTTTTTCCTGAAAGGGCTCGAGTCCTCGCTGGGGCTGAAGGTTAGCAAGGCCGAGCGGGAGGGCGAAGTATATGTCCTCAAGAAAATGCCCGGCGGGCCCATAAACGTCAAAGAGCGCCGGGAATACGGCGGCGCCGAGCTCAACGGCGCCGTGCTGCAGGTGAAGGGCTCCGGCTTTGGCGTGCTGGCCTCGCGGCTGAAAGAGGTGCTGCGGGAGCCCGTGCTGGACGAAACCAAAGAGAGCGGCCCTTACGAATACGAGTTCGAGCTGGCCACCGAGGACCCGAAGGCCATAGACGCGCTGCTGCAGCGGCAGCTGGGCCTCAAACTGGCGCGCCAGCTCCGCACGATAACGGTAGTCGAGATCTCCAAGCCCGCCGCCAAATGAAAAGACTTTCAGCCAAGCCCACCGTCTACCTGATAGACGGCTCCAACTTCTCCCTGCGCTTCTGGGAGCGCTCCTCCGGCGCCAAGCCCGACGAGCTGGAGCGCGAGTTCCTCTCCTGGCTGTGCGAGGCCGCCCGCACGGAGACGCTGCGCGCCTCCTGCTTCCGCGTGGTCTTCGACGGGCCCTGGCGCAAGCCCGCGGCCTCCGGCCCTTCGATAACGGTCTACTACAGCGAGTCCGAGCCCGCCGACGAGATGCTGGCCGAGCGCGGCTATTTCATGCAGACGGAAGGCATCCGCGCCATAATCGTCACCTCGGACAACGGCCTGCGCGACCGCGCCGCCGCCGAGGGCATAAAGACTATGAACTGCGAGACCTTCCAGCGCCTGGCCGACTCCGAGCTCCGCAAGGAAACCCGATAAAATTTGTAGAATAATGAAGTTGTATCGGTTTTCAGGGCTTGTGGCGGAACTGGTAGACGCGACTGACTTAAAATCAGTTGGCCGCAAGGCCGTGCGGGTTCGAGTCCCGCCTTGCCCATAAATTTCAGAGCTGATTTTACTGGAGGACAACATGGGATTTGCGCCTGCGGGGATTAAACTGATAGCCGGGGGAGTGCTGGCCGCGGCCATAGGCGGCGTGGTGATGGTCTGGTGCAGGGACACCGGCATGGCCATCATGTTCCTGGGCCTGGCCTTCGGCGGCTTCTCGGCCTACTTCTTCCGCGACCCCGAACGCGACAAGGTCTTCGCCCCCGGCGAGATCGCCTGCCCCGCCGACGGCACCGTGATGAGCGTGCAGAACGAGGGAACCCCCGGCATCACCGTGGTGCGCATCTTCCTGTCGGTGCTCAACGTGCACGTGCAGCGCGCCCCGATGGAGGGCAAAGTGGAGAAGACGCTCTACACCAAGGGCAAGTTCGCCATCGCCTACAAGCCCGAGGCCGCCGACAACGAGCGCAACCTCATCCGCATAGGCGGCGAGTACGGCCGCTTCGTGGAGATTGAGCAGATCACCGGCTCGATAGCGCGCCGCATAGCCTGCTACGTCAAGGAAGGCCAGGCCGTGCGCCAGGGCGAGCGCGTCGGCATGATCTATTTCGGTTCGCAGGTGGCCGTCTACCTGCCCGAGAGCGTCCGCGTGCTGGTGAAGCCCGGCGACAAGGTGGCCGGCGCCGAGACCGTGCTGGCCCTCTGGTAAGGGGATCTTAAATGGAAGATATACAGGAAAAAAAGCGCATAGACATGGCCAAGCTGAAGAAGACCGGCGCCGTGGTGCTGCCGTCCATCTTCACCATCGCCAACATGGCCTTCGGCTTCTTCGCCATCCTGCTGGCCTCCGAGGGCAAGTTCGTGCAGTCGGCCTGGTTCATAGTGGTTTCCTACGTGATGGACATGCTCGACGGCCGCGTGGCGCGGCTGGTGCACGGCGAGAGCTCCTTCGGCGTGGAGATAGACTCCCTCTCCGACTGGATCTCGTTCGGCATCGCGCCCGCCTACCTGATGTACAAGCTGGTGCTGAAGGATTACGGCATGTGGGGCTACCCGGTGTCCTTCCTGTACGTCCTCTGCGGCGCGCTGCGCCTGGCCCGCTACAATGTCAGGTCCCATTTCGGCGGCAGCGACAAGGATTATTTCGAGGGCCTGCCCATACCGGGCGCCGCCGGGGTCATCATCTCCTTCGTGCTCGCCTACATGCAGTTCGAAGGCGAGGGCGGCACGCGCAGCATCCCGCAGGTGATGTCGCAGATGCCCGTCGTCCTGGCCAGCATGCCTTTTATCGTCGTGACGCTGGCCCTGCTGATGGTCTCCAACGCCCCCTACGCCGCCTTCAAGGGCGACATGGTAAAGCTGAACTCCATGAAGGGGATACTGCTGGTCACCGCCGTGCTGTCGCTGATAGTGGCCTACCCGCAGGACGCGCTGTTCGTGTTCTTCTCCATCTACGCGCTGTCGGGCATATTGGGCGGGATCTACAACGCGCTCCGGGGCAAGCCTAAAACGGCCTGAGCCGCGGCCCTGAAAATAAAAAAGCCCGGGAATATTCCCGGGCTTTTTTGTTTCCGCGCCGCGTCAGTTGTGCAGGGGATCCCCGGGCTTGCCGTCGTGCTTGCGCGGGAAAAGCGCCGGTAAGTTCTGCGGTTCCACGCCTCCCGGGGTCATGCCCACTCCCAGCTGGAGGTGCATCTTGCTGGCCGTGTCCGGCATATACGGGTCCAGCCAGCCGGCGACGAGGCGCAGGCACCAGACCATTTCATTCAGGAAAGGCCTGAGGGCGGCGGGCTCCTTCTTTTCCATTTCCCACGGTTTTTTCTCGTCGATAAGACGGTTCAGGCGCCCCGCTGCCCGCCAGATACTCTCAAGCGCGTCGCTGAACCGCAGCGCCTCCGTGCTGCGGTGTATCTCCTGCGTCCAGGCCGAGAGCTCTTTGAAAATTTCCGAGCCTTCCGGCTTGCGCGGCAGCCGGTGTTCCAGGTACTTGCCCGCCAGGGTCATCACCCGGGAGCAGAGCCGTCCCAGCTCGCCGGCGAGGTCGGCGTTGTAGCGCCGCCTCAGCGCCTCCGCGGAGAACTCCCCGTCCTCGCCGAACGGCACTTCCCTGAAGAGGAAATAGCGCAGCGCGTCCACGCCGTAGTCGCGCACAACGTCCTCGGCCTGTATGAAGTTTCCCTTCGACCGCGACATCTTGCCGCCGTTTATCGTCCACCAGCCGTGCGCGTAAACCTTGCGCGGCAGTTCCAGGCCGAGCGACAGCAGCAGGGCGGGCCAGATCACGCCGTGCAGGCGGAAGCTGCCCCTGCCCGCCAGGTGCACGTCGGCGGGCCAAAGGCTTTGAAAATCCTGCGAGCCGCGGTCCGGGTTGTAGCCCGGGCCGGCGGCGTAGTTCAGCAGCGCGCTGAACCAGGCGTGGACCGTGTGCCCCGGGTCGGACCTTACCGGCACGCCCCAGGCTGTTCCGGGGCGTGCGACGGAGATGTCCTTCAAGCCGGCCTTTACCGAATTCACCAGTTCCTGCGCGCGGCCCGGGGGGGAGAGAAAGTCCGGGTGCTTTGCGTAATGCCGCAGGAGCGCGCCTTCATGCCCGGACAGCCTGAAAAAATAGGCCTCCCCGCCGACCTGCTCCGCGGGCCTGCCGTGCACCGGGCAGTTCTTTCCCTTCAGCTCCGCCTCGTCGTAAAAAGTTTCGCAGGCGGGGCAATATCGCCCGGGGGCAGGGCCTTTGCGTATGTCGCCGCTCTTAAGCAGTTTCTCGAAAGCGGCCTGCACTCCGTCCGTACAGGCGGGGTCGGAGGTGCGGATGAACTGGTCGTATTCAATGTTGAGCGTTTTCCAGAGCGCGCGGAAATCGGCGGAGACGGCGCCGCACCAGTCCCCGGGCGCCATGTTCCGCCCTTTGGCTATCTCCTCAATGTCGGGGCAGTGCTCGGCGGTGCCGGTCTGGAGATGCACCGGGATATCCCTGGTCCGCAGGTGGCGGGCCAGTATGTCGGCCGCCAGCGTGGTATACGCGTGGCCCAAATGCGGCTTGCCGCTGACGCAATACAGCGGGGTGGTGATGTAAAACTTCTTCGTCCTCATCGGGCGGTCAGTCGGGTCTTACCAGGTCTTCCAGCTTTAGCCCGGCCCGCTCGCCCTCCAGCAGGGCGGTCTCGAGGAGCAGCAGGTAGGAAACGTTGCGCTCGGCCATGCGGCGGTACTCCAGCGTGCGGCGCAGCAGCTGCGTCAGGCGCGCCTTGGCCGGGCCCCCGGCGGAGCGCCAGGCCAGCCGGGCCTTCGCCAGCAGCAGGTCCAGCAGCGTCTTCACTTCCTCGCGGGCTTTATGGCTGTCGCGCGGCAGGCCCGCGGCGAACTTGAAGGCCCGGGCGGGATCGCCGGGGCGCAGGGCCGAAACGCGCTTGAGGAAAGCGGCGGCCTCGGCGGCCTTTTCCAGCGAGCCGCTCGCCAGCGCCGCCAGGGAGGCGGCCTGGCCGGGGTCGGCGCCCTGCGCTTCCAGCAGGGTCCTGAGCGCCGCGCGCGGCAGCGGCCCGAAGTCCACTATGCAGGAGCGGGAAAGGATGGTGGAGAGCAGCGAGGTCTTGCGGGAAACGGTCAGTATGACCACGGTGCCCGGCGGCGGCTCCTCGAGGGTCTTTAAGATGGCGTTCTGCGCGGCCGTCACCATGGCTTCGGCGTCGCGCACTACAAAGACCTTCCACGGCGAGAGCATGGATTTCTGCTGCGCCCAGCGCGTCATTTCGCGCATGGTGTCTATCTTCAGGTTGGTGGTCTCGTCCTCGTTGAGCAGGGCGGCCTGCATCTCCGTGTCCACCACGCGGATGTCCGGGTGCGCGCCGCTGGCGGCCTGGCGGCAGGACAGGCAGGCGCCGCAGGAATCGGACCTGTCCGTGTGCACTTTTAAAGGGGCCTGCTCGGGCTGCGGCGGGGGCGGGGGGGCCGCCGCGGCGAAAAGGTCGTCGGGGTCCGGCTGCGGCGCCGCCGGGGGGGCGTCGCGGTGCTCGGTGTGGGAGCAGTTCAGGGCCTTGGCGAATTCCAGCGCGGCCTGGAACTTGCCCACGCCGGGCGGGCCGTAGAAGATGAGGGCCGGCGGCACGCGGCCGGACTCCGCCATGGCGCGCAGGCGCGCCATGGTCTTGTCCTGGCCTATGATGTTGGAAAATGACATGGCTTATTTCTTCAGCAGCCGCGCCACGCGGGCGCGGATGTCGGCCTGTATGGCTTCGATGTCCCGGCCGCCGTCCACGCGGGTCACGCCGGGCCTGCGGGCCAGCAGTTTGTAGGCGCGGTTGACGCGCCGGCGGAAAAGGTCGGACTGCCGCTCCATGCGGTCGCGGCCCGGCCGGGTTTTTTCCCGCTGGGTAAAGATCCGGTCGGGGATGTCTATCACTATCGTGAGGTGCGGCTTGAGGTTCAGCGTGGCTATGCGGTTGAGCGTCTCCACGGTCTTCAGGTCCAGCCCGCGGCCGTAGCCCTGGTAGGCGGTGGTGGACAGGGTATAGCGGTCGGAAATTATCACCTTGCCGGCCTTCAGCGCCGGGAGTATTTTTTCGAGCGTGTGCTTTATCCTCGAGGTCTCGTAGAGGAAAAGCTCGGTCATCGGCTCGATATTGCTTTCCGGGTCCAGCAGGATCTCGCGGATCTGCTCGGACAGGCGGGTGCCGCCCGGCTCGCGGGTGACCAGCACCTCGCGGCCGCGCTCTTCCAGCCAGGCTTTAAGCAGCGCCGCCTGCGTGGACTTGCCGGAGCGGTCCGGCCCCTCGAGGACGATAAAAATACCCTTTTTCATATGGCAATAATTATATGATAGCAAAGCCCAAGGCGCGGGGGCTATAACCGGGCGCCAAAAGCGGGCGCCGCCGCCTGACTTGAACCCGGCGGCCGGTATATTCCAGAATCTATATGCCCCTGCGGCCGCGGCGCGGCCCCGGCGGCAAAGACTATGCGTAAAATCAGCCTGGCGGTCGGCGCGCTTGCGGCGCTAGCGGTTAAAAATCGATTTCTTGCTCCCGGGCTGGCGGCCGCGGCCGCGCTGCTGGCCGCCTGGCTGCAGTACCCCGCCGAGCTTGCCGGCTCGCAAAGCCCGTCGCTGGCTTTTATGGCGGACAAGGGAGAGCAGCTGCTGCACGGCCTCAAGAACGCCTCCCCGGCCTGGTCCATGCCCGCGCCCACCCTGGCCTCGGCCCTGGTCCTGCACCACGCCTGGCCCGGCGCTTTCGCCGCGCTCGCCTTTGGGCTGAAAGCCGTCTCTTTCTTTTTAGTGTTCACCCTGGGCGCCCTGGAAGGGGCTCCCCTGGCGGGCCTGCTGGCGCTGCTCCTCGCCGTGCCTTACGCCGGCTGGAATTTCGAACAGCTGCTGTATGCCTTCGCGCTGCTGGCCGCGCTCAACCTGGGGGTGGCGCGCGCCGCCGGGAGCCGGGGCGCCAACGCCGCCGCCGGCTTCGGCTTCGGCCTGACGCTGCTGGTCAGGCCGGTGCTGTTCCTGTTGCCGCCCGTCCTCCTGCATCCCTGGTTTTCCGGCAAGGCTAACGCGCGTCCGGCGCGGGCCCTGGTGTTTGTAGCGGCCTGCGGCGCGGCGCTGCTGCCCTGGGCGCTGGCCAACTACAGCATAGACAAGAAGGCCGTGATCTTCGAGCGGGGCAGGTCCGACTGCAACATTATCAGCACGGTCAAGCGCAGCGACTACACCATAGAAGGCGACTGCCGGGCCCTGGCCGGCCTGGCCCCCGGCGACAGCGCGCTGCGCTGGGCCGCGGGCAAAATGCTCGCCTCTCCCGGCGCCTATGCCGGCGACGCCGCCCGGAGATTTTTCCGCCTCCTGCTGCAGCACCCCCTGCTTTGGCTCCTGGCCCTGGCCGGCCTGGCCGCAGGCCGGGGCTCTGGCGCGCGCCTGGCCGGGGTCTGCGCCCTTTACCTCGGTGTCTTTTATTCCGTCTTCTCCTTCGAGCCCCGGTACGCCGAGCCCCTGCCTTACCTGCTGGCCTTCCCGGCGGCGGCCGGCCTGCTCCGGATCTTCAGAGTAAAGCCGGAGGCCGGGCAGGCACTGCGGCTGCCGGCGCGGATCCTGACCGGCGCTTTCCTGGCAGCCGGGCTGGCGCTGGTAGGGCTGCTGCTCTCATATTCCGCCGGCGGCAGGGACATGTACTCCGCCGTGAAAGCTGCCCTGGAGCGGCATCCCGAAGATTCCTGGCTGCTGGGCAGAAAGGCCAACTTCCTGCTTTGGAATGACAGCACCGGACCGGGCCTGGCCGCGCTGGCCGCGGCGCGCGCGGCGGAGCTTAAAAACCCGCTCCTCGAAACCGCGCTCGGGGGCCCCGGCGCCCTGGAGACTGAACGGCTGGCCCTGGCGGCGCTGGAGCGCCTGGACGCCGGGCGCGGCCCGGAGGCCGCCGCCGAACTTTCAGCCCTGGCCGGGCTGATGTCTGAACATCATTTCAAGGTGCGCGGCCCAAAAACTGAAAGCTCGGCGCGGCTGCTGGAAGACCTTAAGCGTTCCGGCGATCTCTCGTATCATCATCTCTCCGCCGCGCTGCGCTATTGGCCGCGCGACCGCCGTCCGGAACTGCTGCGCCGCCTGCGCGCCGCCGCGCCCTGGCTGCCGGTTCCGGCCAATGCCCTGCCGCTGAACGTGCCGGGAGAGTTTGAAATTAATGGTGAGGCCCTGGCGGCGGAGCTGCTGTCGTCAGCCTGCGCCGGCGCTATTCCCGCCGGAGATCTGCCCCTGGAATACGCATATGGCTACTACAACAAAAACTTTCCGACGGCGCCCTGGCAGGCGCTCTGGCGGCAGCTGAGCGGCAGGGATATACGCTTTACGCAGGAAGAGAAAGCGGCCCTGCTGAATTTCGCCGCCGCGGCTGAGGGCCCCGTTCCCCCGGCGCCGGTCGGGCAGCCCGCGCTGACCCTGCTGCGGGTCTGCCGCGCAGGCGGCAGGGTACACGCCGGCTGGACCGCGGCCGCGAGACCGGAAATTTTCGAACTGGCGGCGCGGCTGGCCGGCGGTCAAAAAGACGCGCGCGCCCTGGCCCGGCTGGGCGAATACCTGGACGCCCACCCTGAACTCGGCGCTTACCGTCACCAGTTCGCGCTGGATCTGCAGGCCGCGGGGGAGTATAAGGGGGCTGTTGAATCGTTCAGCCGCCTGCTGGCGAAAAAGCCGAAGGATCCCAAACTGCTTAACGACAGGGGCGTCTGCCGCCTGCTCGGCGGCGACAGGGCGGGCGCGGAATCTGATTTTAAAGCGGCGCTGGCGATCGCGCCGGGCTTCGGAGAGGCGGCGCGGAACCTGGCTTACCTGGCTGAGCGTTAATTCCCTTCTTCAAGTTTTATAAAGCGAATCCAAGGCTCTCCGGTGCGGGCAGTTCCGCCGGCCGCGCCGGCCCGGCGGCCGCGCCGCAAGTGTAGAAGCGCTCTATCACGCAGGCCTCGCGGGGCTGCGCGGGCCGCGGGGTTTCAGCTATATCCAGCCCGGCCCAAAGAGGCGCCAGGGCGTCTATCTTTTCAGCTGCGCTGTTTCCGGGTTCCATAGCACCTCCTCCCTCTCTAACTAGTATTACGCCCGGCCGGAAAAAGTATTACGCCTGGAATTAAAAAGACCCCGGTTTTGCCGGGGCCTTCTTAGTTTAGTGCGGAGCCCTCAGGAGCACTCTGAGTAGCCGCAGTCGTGGCAGGTGGGGCCCGAGCAGCCCGACTCGAAGCTGACATTGGACGAGTAGCACTTGGGGCAGTACTGCGTGTGCGAGGCGTCCCAGAGCTCGAGCTTCTCCTGGCCGTTGATCTCGGCGTCGCTGGCGATGATGCCGCTGCGCTTGAGATGGCTGCGCAGCGCCACGGCGATGCCGTGCGCCACGGAGTTGATGCGGTTCTCGCCCAAGCCCACGGGCCTGTCGCCCTTCACGGAGTTCAGGTGCTTGATCACTTTTATCGGGTCGCCGCCTTCCTCCAGGTACTTGGAGAGCAGGATGCCGATGAGCGAGGTGAGGCCGCTGATCTCGGTGCCCAGCGGCGGCATGTTGGTGAACACCTGGTACGGGCCGTGCTCGTTGTAGTTGATGTGCACGTGCAGCGGGCCGTAGCCGGTCTTGAGCTGGAAATACTCCGACGACACGCCGAAGGTCTGCAGCGGGGCCTTCTTTTTTTTGCCCTTGGCCGCCGGCCCGGCGGCGCCTATGTTGAGCACCTGCTGCGCCTTGCAGCCGTCGCGGTAAACGGTGAGCCCCTTGCAGCCCAGCTTGTGGGCCAGCAGGTAGCAGTGCTTCACCTCCTCCGCCTTGGCGGAGTTCGGCATGTTGATGGTCTTGGAGACGGCGTTGTCGATGTGCTTCTGGAAGGCCGCCTGGATGCGGATGTGGTTGTCCACGCTCACGTCGTGCGCCGTCGGGAACAGGTCCTGGATCTCCTTGGGGATCTCCGGGATGCCGCGCACGGCCTTGTGGTTGCTCTCTATCTTTTTCCACAGGACTTTCTCGTCGAGGCCGAAGTAACTGCGCTCTTTGGCGAGCTGCTTGAACAGGGCGTTCACCTCGTAGAAGGTGTCGCGCGCCTCGGCGTCCCGGTTGTTCTTTATGGCTTCCAGCGCCCGCGCGTTGTAGCGCGTGTAGGCGATGGCGAAGAACGGCTCTATGCCCGAGCCCTGCAGGCCGGCCGCTATGGCGATGGTGCCGGTGGGGGCAATGGTCGTGCGGGAGGCGTGGCGCGGCCTGGCCGCCACGCCGCGGAAATTCTTGCTCCCGGTGTCGTAGATCGAGTCCTTCCAGTTCTGGAATACGCCGCGCTCGCGGGCCAGCTCTTCGGAGGCCGCCATGGCCCGCTCGTTGATGAACTTCATCACCTCTTCGGCCTTCTTCAGGCCTTCGGGGCTGTCGTAGGCCACGCCCAGCTTTACGGCGGTCTCGGCCCAGCCCATGACGCCCAGGCCTATCTTGCGGTTGCCCTTGGCGATCTTTTCGATCTCGGTCAGCGGGTAATTGTTGATCTCTATGACATTGTCGAGGAAGCGTATGGCGCTGACCACGGTGGCGCCGAGGCGGTCCCAGTCCACCGTGCCGCGCGTGATCTCGCCGTTGACGTAGTTCGCCAAATTGATCGAGCCCAAATTGCAGGACTCCCACGGCAGCAGCGGCTGTTCGCCGCAGTTAGCGCTTATAACACCGGAAGAAATCAAAGAATGCGTCTCCGGCTCAGTAGTGCAGTACACATCTGCCTGGCCGGCAGGGAGTATCGCTTTGACCCTGGTTGTGAAGGATTCCTGGTAAGCTCCGCGCGTAAGAGTGGTTTCGAACGCAGCGGCTTTGCCCTGTTTCGCGGGAGTCAGGAAGCCGATCTCCTTCAGGAAAAGCGCGCGGTTCCGGCGGGTGATCACAAGTTCGTACTGGTCGCTGAAAGAATAAGGTTTGGGATTCCTTTTCGAATCGGGCATCAGCTTCTTGCCGGCTTTGCGGCGCAAATACAGCTGGGAAACTATCCCTTCGTTCAGTAGCAGCAACTGGACTTCCTGGAGCAGTTTCCTGGAACTGTTGGCCAGCCGGATGGAGCCGTAGTGGATCCGCTCCGAAACATTGACCGTGCCGTCGGCAGTGAACAGCGCGGACAGGAATCCGAGTACCGCCTCGCGCGGGGCGCTCCACAAGGCTTCCGGTACCTGCTTCTGAAGGCCGTTCTTTTCGTGGACCCCGAGCGAGTTTAAGAAATAGTACAGGGCCGATTTATAGTACTGGGCCAGCGTGCCGTTGCGTTCTATTTCGGAACCCTCAAGGCCGGTCCACTGCTTTATAAGCGCCCTGAATTTAGGCGCAAGTATTTTCTTCTCCTCGTCGCCGTACATCAGGCCTATGGTGTAGTTGGGAACGTGGCGCCCTTCAGGGGTTTCGGCGCTGACCCAGCCGTCGCCCGTCAGCCACCCAAGGAGTTCGCCCAGTTCCCTGGACCATTTTCTGGGGAGAACGGCTTCGCCGCGCTCCGCTCTCGCTTTAAGTTTGTCCTCGGCGATAAAAGGCGGCAGGTCATAATTGCGGCTCCAGGCCCCGGCGCCGGATTGTATCAAGACCGGGTCTCCTGGTTTCAGGTCCTTAAGCTCTACCAGCCCGTCCGGAGTGAAGAACTTGTGGTCCGCCGTTGCCGTAACTTCATAGCCGTGCTCCGTCTCCAGCGTGAAAACAGGCCAGTTCTTGCGGGTCTTGAACACCGGAACCGCGCTTCTCAGCGTGACGCCGGTTAGCGTCTTTTCGGCCACGGCCGTGCCGCCGCCGTTACCCGTAGCCCGTATGCCCGGCACGCGGTTGTCGGTGGCCACCGAGATCTCCGCCTTGTCGATGAAGAGTTCCTCGAAGGTCAGCAGCCCGCGGTTTGTGGCCAGGCGTACCGTGCCGGCAAAACAGGGGTTGGTGCTCTCTATCTGGCCCAGCGCCGGGGTGGGGTTGGAATTGGTGTCGTTGATGCGGTCCAGGAAGACCACTCCGGGGTCGCCGGTGGCCCAGGCCGAGTCCACGATGCTGGTGAAAACTTCGCGCGCCTTAAGTGAGCCGGCCGGCTCCTTGGTGCGGGGGTTGATGAGGTCGTAATTGGCGTTGGTCTCCACGGCCTTCATGAACTTCTCGTCGAGGGCTATGGAGATGTTGAAGTTCTCCAGCACGCCCTGCTGGGACTTTATGGTGATGAAGTCCTTGATCTCGGGGTGCCAGTAGGGGATGATGCCCATGTTGGCGCCGCGGCGGGTGCCGCCCTGCTTGACCACGTCGGTCAGCT
>MGUI01000004.1 GCA_001799895.1 Elusimicrobia bacterium GWD2_63_28 | reverse complement strand
GCTACGACCTGGAATACGATTACGTGAAGCCCTACCTGCACCAGGACGGGGTGCGCCGCAATATCGGCATGAAGTACTGCAAGATCACCGGCAAGGTGGGCCTCAACGAGAAGGCGCCCTATAACCCTCAGGAAGCCCGCGATATGGCCGCCAGCCACGCCGGCAACTTCATGTTCAACCGCGAGCGCCAGATAGAGCACCTGGAACATTTCCTCGGCAAGAAGCCGATAGTGGTGTCGATGTACGACGCCGAACTGTACGGCCACTGGTGGTACGAGGGTACGGACTTCCTGGAATTCCTGTTCAAGAAGATGCACCACGACCAGAAGACCGTGAAGATGGTCACGCCGAGCGAATACCTCGGCCTGCACCCCGACAACCAGGTAGTGCAGCCTTCCATGTCCACCTGGGGAGACAAGGGCTACAACGAGGTCTGGCTCAACGGCACCAACGACTGGATGTACCGCCACCTGCACAAGCAGGTGGAGCGCATGGTGGAGCTGGCCAACAAATTCCCGGCCGCCGACGGCACGCTGCGCCGCGCGCTCAACCAGTGCGCCCGCGAGGTGGTGCTGGGCATGTCCTCGGACTGGGCTTTCCTGATGACGGTGGGCACCGCCAAGAGCTATTCCACCAAGCGCTTCGTGGCGCACACGCACCGCTTCAACGGCCTCTACGAGCAGATCATGGGCAACCGCCTGGAGGAAGGCTGGCTGAAGGATCTGGAGTGGCGCGACAATATCTTCCCCGAGATGGACTACAGGGTCTTCTCGACGGAGGAGATGGAAAAGGCCGCCAAGAGCTGACTCGCCAGGGCGTAAAAAAACCGCGGCTGCAGAGCCGCGGTTTTTTTATTGCCCCCGGCGTCAGCGGCTGCTGGCCAGCTCCTCTAGCCGGCTGTTGAACCTTTCGATGATCAGCCCCGAGAGGGAGTAGAGCTCCTTGACGTAAAGGGCGGCCTCGGGCTGCAGTTTCTGCCTGCCCGCCGCCTCGAACAGCTCGGCCAGGTAGTTCTGCAGGTGGAAGAGCAGGTCGGGGGCGCCCAGGTCGTGCGCCGACTTGAGCAAATTGAGCAGCGGGTTCAGGGTGTCCGGCGAGGGCGCCGCCAGCGCCGGGCCGGCCGCCTTGGCCGCCAGGGCGGCGGAATCTTCGGGGGCCGGGTCGAAGCCGGATTCCAGCCCGGCCGCCTTCAGCCGCGCGGCCAGGACGGCCAGCTTCTGCAGCCCGCCCGGCCCGTCCACGCGCAGGGCGCGGGTGAAAACTATCTCGGCGGCCTGCCTGGCGTAGGCCGCGGCCTGCGCGCGCAGCGGCGCCCAGGAGGAGGAGGTGCGGCCGGGCAGGCGCGCCAGCAGGTACAGGTAATCCTCCAGGATCTTGAAGATGGAGCCCGCGTGGCTGTGCCTGGCGGCGTCGGCCAGGATCCAGGCGTAGAGCGTCTTCTCTTCCCAGGAGAGGTCCTCGAAGGTGACGCGGGCTACGCCCGGCTCGCGCTCGAGGGCGGCCTGGATGAGCGCCGGGTCGCCGAGGGCGAAGAGCTCTTTCAGGCGGGCAGAGCCGGAAGAGGGGGCGAAGTAGAGGGTGGGGAACTCGGCGTCGCGGCGCAGGTAGCAGAAGGGCAGGGGGGATTCGCCGTCGGGGCCCGGGGCCGTCACCTTGCCGCGCAGGCAGAGCACGCCGTCGCGGTTCGTGCGCTCGTCTGTGGTCACGGCGTCGAGGGCGCGGCTCTCTTCCACGCCCAGCATGGCGTCCGCTATGATCAGCGCGGCGGCCTTCTGCCTGGCCAGCGCGTTGTCGGCCAGCAGCTTGGCGTAGATCTTCAGGCCGTCGCCGGAATCCGGGTGATTGGAATGGGCCATCTCCAGCAGCGAGAGGAAGGCCCGGTCGGCGTGCTCGAAGCCCAGGTCCCGCAGGGCCTCGGCCACGCGCGCGGCGTAGCGTAAATTCTGCACGGCCTCTATGCGGGAGATGTCGGAGAAGAACCAGCCGCAGCTGGTGAACATGAACATGGCGTGCTTCTGCATCTCCAGCAGCTCCAGCGCCCGCCCCCTGGCGGCCCGGTCCAGCTCCCTGGAGGCGTGCTTCCTGAAGAAGGCCTCCGCGGCTTCGGGCGAGCGGTCCAACAGCAGGGCCGCGTAATCGTTGCGGGCTTCCCAGGGGGCCTTGAAGAACTTGGCGCCCTCGGAGGCGTAAACGTTGGCCGCGGCGTCGCGCAGGCTGTTGAGGGCCGCCCGGAAGGGCAGGCGCCAGTTCAGGGAGCCGCCCTCGCCGCCGCAGTCGCAGCCGCCTTTCCAGCGGCGCACGCCGTGCGCGCAGCTCCAGGCCGTGCCTTCCCCGTCGGGGCCGGCCTTCAGCACCACCTCGCCGCGGGGGGGATTGGCTTCCAGGTACTGCCCGAGGTTCACCGTCTTTATGCCGCGCTTGCCGAGCTCGTGCAGGAAGGCGTGCGCCAGCGTCATGTCGGAAAATTTGTGGTGGTGGCCGAAGGTTTCCCCGTCCACGGCCATGCTGACCAGCTGCGGCCCGGCCGCGTCCGGCTTGTAGCAGGCTTCCACCCTGTCGGCGAAGACTACGGAGTCGCGGGTGAGGCCCTCGAAGGCCGCGGCCTTGGAGAGCGGGCCGTCGTAGAAGAAGACCGCCAGGCTGCGCCGCTTGGACCGGGTGCCGTCGGGCAGCGTGTCGTGCCAGGCGTAGGGGGCGGTGGTGTCGAAGTCCCCGCGCGAGGCGTCCTGCCAGTCCTTCGCGCCGTGCGGCCTGATCTTGTCCGCCTGGTAGGGGGACAGGACCACGTACTTCATGCCCAGGTCTACCAGCAGGCGCAGGGTGTCGTCGTTGGCGCCGGTCTCGGGCAGCCACATGGCCTCGGGCTTGAAGCCGAAGCGGTGTTCGAAATCCTTTATGCCCCACAAAGCCTGCGTGAGCTGGTCCTGGAAAGAGGCCAGCGGCATGATCATGTGGTTATAGGCCTGCGCTATGGCGTTGGAGTGGCCGGTGCGCTCGCGGGAGTCGCGGGCGGCCTGCACGATCCGGGCGTAATAGAAAGGGTAATGCTTCTCGAGCCACGGCAGGAGCGTGGGCCCGAAGTTGAAGTTCATGTGCAGGTAATTATTGGACAGCTCCAGCACGCGGCCGTGGGCGTCGTTAATCCTGGCGCAGGCGTTGGGCAGGTAGCACTCCCGGGCCACGCGGGAGTTCCAGTCGTGGAAGGGCCAGGCGGAGGGCTGCGGGTCTATGCGGCCGGTCCAGGGATTTTCGCGCGGCGGCTGGTAGAAATGCGCGTGCAGCGCGAAGAATTTCTGAGGGGTCCCGTGGTGTTTTTCCATTTGAATTAATTAATTATATCCCACTTGGCGGCTGTTGCGAAAGATAATCTTTATAATTCCCGTCGTGGATAAACAGGTCGAACCAGACCTGGAACATCAGCACGCACCAGAGGGCGCGCCCGTTGTCGCGCCGGCGGGCCAGGTGCTCGCGCCACAGGTGGTCCACGCGGCCGAAATCCAGCAGGCCGCAGCGCCCCACGCGCTCCCGGGAAAAGTACTTGTCGCCCAGCGCGCGGAACTTGCCCAGGAACCAGACGGCGTGCGGCATCTCCAGGCCCATGTTGGCGCGGCGCAGGATGGCGGGCGGCAGCAGCCCCGCCATGGCCTTCTTCTGTATATGCCGGCGCGAGAAGCCGAAGCCCTTCATCTTCAGGTCGGAAGGAAGGGTGGAGACGAAATCCACCAGCGGGCGGTCCAGGTAGGGGAAACGGGCCTCCACCGAATGGGCCATCATCATGCGGTCGTTCTTGACCATCAGGTCGTCCGTGAAGAAATATTTCAGGTCCAGCAGCGCTATCTTGTTCAGGCCTTCCTCGAAATCCAGCTTGTCGAATGTTTTCCGGAAGAGTTCGGCTGTCTCCGGGCGGCCCCGCAGGCCGGGCAGCAGGGCGCGCTTCTCCTCTTCGGTCAGGACATGCCGCCAGTACAGGTGGGCCGCCGCCGGGTCCAGCTCGGCGCCCTCGGTGAAGCGCTTCAGGCGGAAGTCCAGGCTGAGCTTGGCGTAAGAAGAGGGCAGCGCGCGCGCCAGGCTTCGCGCCAGCGCCCGCGCGGGGCCGGGGACGAAGCGGCGGTAAAAGCGGCTCACCGCGTAGGCGCCGTGCGTCTCGTAGGCGTTGAAGACCTCGTCGCCGCCCTCGCCGGAGAGCAGCGTCTTCACGTGCTTGCGGGCCTCGCGGGCCAGCAGGAAAGTGGGGATGGCGGCCCCGTCGCCGCTGGGCTCGTCGAGGTAGGCCATGTGCGTCTTGATCTCGGCCAGCACGTCCTCCGGGTCCACGGTCACCCGGTGGTGGATGGTGCCGGCGAAGCCGGCCATCAGGTCCTGGTAGCGGGACTCGTCGAAGCTGGGTTCGTTCATCCTGATGGAGAAGGTGTGCACCCCGCGGCTGACGCCGAGCTCTTTGGCCAGGGCCAGCAGGGCGCTGGTGTCGAAGCCGCCGGAGAGGGTCAGGCCAGCCGGCGCGTCGGACAGGAGGTTGCGGCGCACCGAATCCAGCATCAGCCCGTGCACCTTTTCGGCGGCCTCGGACGGGCGCAGCGAGTGGTTTGTCCTGTAGGTGGGGGAGTAGTATTCTATCTCGGAGACTTCGCCCGTGGCGAGGTTCACCTCGAGGCGGCAGCCGGCGCGCAGCTCTTTGACGTCCCGGTAGGGAGTTGAGGCGCCGGGGATATAGGCCAGCGAGAAATAGTCGTAGACGGCGCCCTCGTCGAGCGCCCTGTCGAAGCCGTCGAGCTCGAGGAAGGACTTCAGCTCGGAGGCGGCGTAGAGGCGGCCGTTGCGGCGCAGGTAGAAAACCGGCCGGATGCCGAAGAAGTCGCGGACTATGTGGACTTTCTGCGCGGCGCGGTCGTAGAGGATGAAGGCGAACTGGCCGGAGAGCTCGCTCAGGAAATCTATGCCCAGCTCGGCGTAGAGGTGCAGCAGGGTCTCGGTGTCGGAGGTGGTGGCGAAGGGGCGCTTGCGCCTGAGCGAATGCCGCTCCTCCAGGTCGCGGAAGTTGGTGACCTCGCCGTTATAGGCTATTACCGCTGAGCCGCCGGGCGCGGACATGGGCAGGTCGGCGGCCGAGCTCAGGTCGAGGATCTTGAGGCGGGTATTGCCCAGTACGCAGGGCCCGGCGCGGAGTATCCCCATGCTGTCGGGGCCCCGGTGGCGCAGGGCCGCGGTCATCAGCCGCGCTTCGGCCTCGTCTTTGTCCGACGGGGACCCCGGCGTCAGCCGGATAATGCCGGCTATCCCGCACATGAGCGGCTCCCTGCGCGGTCCCAGTCTTCCACGGCGGCCAGCACGCCCGGCAGCAGCGCGGCCAGGGCGCCGGCGCCGTCGCGGTTGCGCTTCTGCGCCGCCAGCGCGGCCGAGGCGGCCAGGCGGGCCACGCCGTCCGAAACGGCCGCGGTAAGCACGGGACCGCCGGCCGGGGCGGCTGAAACCGAAGGCGGGGACTGGTTCAGGTCCGCAGAAAAAACCGCCGAGCTGCCGCCCAGCCGCAGCGTGAAGGAGGTGCTGCCGGGGGCGCAGGCCGCCGGCTGGCCCAGCGCCAGCGTGGCCCCGGTTTTGCGCGCGAGAGCCGCCAGCGCCGGATCTTCCAGGAGGGCCGGGCCGGCGGGGTCGTAATGCAGCACGAAGTGCCGGCCGTGCAAGCGGTTCCAGGCCGGGTTGAGCAGGATGTCCTCGCTGCGGGCCCGCAGGGAGCAGCGCGCGGCCGCCCCGCCCCTGCGCAGGGTGAATTCCAGCTCTTCCGGAGTGCGCGATACGGAATCCAGCGTTGCGCCGGCCCGGCGCAGCAGGGCGTTGAGGGGGGAGCCCGGATCTTTCAACCGGGCCAGCAGGCCGGCGTGGGCGGCGGCTATGTGCGGGTTTTCCGAAGCGGCCGCGCGGTAGAGGGCGCGCACCAGGTCCTTGCGGCCGCGGCCGAGCGAGCGGTAGAGGTACATCAGCAGGTGGGAATCCTCCATGCGGGTGCCGGTCAGCTTGGGCGTCCCTTTCATGCGGTTTATAAATTCCACGACGTGCCGGTTGGAGCGGATATTCTGGTCGTGCTTCTGTTCCCAGGGCAGGCCGCCCTTCTCGTCGAATTCGGACTGGGAGTACAGGCGCAGGGCCTTGCCCAGGCCGAAGCCGAATTTCTCGGGGTTCTTGTGGAAGGTCGAATTATGCACCATGTGGAAGGAGCCCACGGTGTAGGCGTCCACGTAGGGATCGGTCTTTTTGAGCCAGGCCTCCAGCTCGCGCACGTCGTCCCAGGTTTCGGTAGGCAGGCCGGTTATCAGCAGCACGTGGTTCCAGATGCCGGCCTTGTGCAGGGCTTCCAGCGAGCGGTTGGCCTGCTCGAGGGAAAGGCCTTTGTTTATATATTTAAGCATCCGCCTGGTGGGGTATTCCAGGCCGGCCACCACTTTCACCGCGCCCGCCGCGCACATCAAATCTATCATCTCGGCGTCTATGTTGCGCAGGTTGAAGCAGTCCGCCCAGAGTATGTCCAGCTTGGCCTTGATTATCTCCCGCAGCAGGTTCTTGGCGTAGGCGGCGGTGGGGTTGAAATTGGGGTTGTAGAAGAGGAAATGCCTGCAGCCGTGCTCCTCTTTGAGGCGCCGCAGTACTCCGACAGCCTCGGCGGAGGAAAGCGAGAAGACTTCGGTGCCGGCCCCGCTGCAGAAATAGCACTTGAAGGGGCAGCCTTCGTTGAAGCTGACCTGCAGCAGCAGGTACTTTTCTTTTTCGCCCGGGCCTTTCAGCAGCTTTACGCTCTCAGCCGGCAGCCTGTATATTTCGCGTATCTTCGAGGGGGTATAGGCGTAGCCGCGGCTGTTGACGGGGTCGTAGGCAGGATAGCCCGGGGGGACGGAAGGGTCGCGCAGTTCGCCGTCGGGCAGCGGCTCGAAGTAGCGGTTGGGGGCGGGCGCCTTCTCGCCGGGTTCGGTCTCGTAAAGCAGCAGGGACTTATTGATCTTCCTGGCGCGTATGGGGCCGGCGGCGGCGGGCTCTCTGCCGGCTTCCAGCGCGCGGCAGACCAGCAGGGCGGCCCTGTGCGCGTCGCCGCAGACGGCGTAGTCTATCTGCGGGCATTCCTTCAGCAGTTGCTCGTATTCCGCCTGCTGTACGGCGGTATCCATGTTCTGCAGGCCGCCCAGCAGCACCGAGCAGGAGGGGAAGCGCTCTTTCAGGACCCTGGCCAGGCACTGCGCCAGGCGCACGCCCAGCTTTATCTCCAATTCGTCGCCGAGGAAATAAGTGAGCGAGAGGCCGAAGAGCCGGCTGTCGCGGACCTTGAGCAAATCCAGCAGTTCCCCGGTCTGCGCCTCCAGCGCGCCGCCGCCGGAGCGCAGGTAGCGCCTGACGGCGTCAGCGTCGGCATAAAGCATCAGGTTAACGGAGCCGGGGCGGGCGGCGTAGGCGCGCGTGACCTGGTTGTTGAAATCGTAGTGGCGGATGTCGGGGTAGCCGGCCCGCCTGAGCCAGCCGGCCAGGTTGGGCACGCCCACCTTCTGGTAATGGAGGTCCCGGTACCACTCCTGCTTAAGGGTGCTGGGGGAGGGCGTGATGAACGAAATTTTCATTGGAGGGTACGGGTAAATTCTCACTAATTTGCCGGGTAGTGTCAAGGCGCGGGAAAGGCGCCGCCCCGCGGGGCGAGCAGCAGGCGCGAGAGCTCCAGGCCGGCCGCTTCTTCCGAAGCCACCTTCAGCCCGGCCAGCTGCCGGCCGGCGAGGAAAGCGGGCAGGAAATCGTTCTTTACGGCCTGGAAGCAGGGCGCGGCCAGCAGTTCGAGGAGGGCCCTGAAATTCTCCAGGCTGGAAGGCCCGCGCGCCGGGCCGAGGGGGGAGAAATCGAGGGCTTCGGGCCTGAGCACCACGCGCAGCGGGACTTCGCCGCCTATTATGTCCGCCCTGAAGCAGGTTTCGCGCACGGGGGCGGCCGGTGGCGGCAGCCCGGCCCCGGCCAGGGCGGCTATCCTGGCGAAGAGGCCCGGCTTGAGGGCCTGCAGCGTGTCTGGGATGTAAGCGGCGTCCCAGGCCGCGGCTGAAAAAATGGTCACTGTTTCGTAGGGGATAAAGGTCAGGGCGCCGGGCGTGCGGGCGTGGAACCCTCCGTCCCCCGGTTCTATCTTCACGGCGGCGAGTTCAGGCGGCGGCGCGGGCAGGTCGGTTTCGGCCGCGATGATGGTTTTAAAACCGGCGGCTGCAGCGCCGGAGGCCAGCGCGCGCGCCGCTTCCAGCGGCAGGCTGCGCCCGAGGAAACCGGGGTTGGCGCGGGCGAAGGCGGCGGCCGGATCGCGGCCCTGGCCTTTCAGCCCGGCGAGAAAAGGGACGGCCGCGGCCAGCGGCGCGGCGGGGTCCTTCAGGATGACCGCGTAGGAGCTCACGGCTTCTTGCCCGACATGATGTCGAGGATGATGCCGTCCACCTTCTCCATGCCGAGGCTGGAGATGCGGGAGATGTTCCTTATGGTGGCTTCGGCCGTGTGCCCGACGAAGCCCTCCTCGTCGGTAATGCCTTCGCCGTTGCAGGCCATCCAGGCGGCGCGGATGGCGGAGTCGGCCGAGGAGGCTACCTTCAGGGCGCAGCCGCTCTTGGCGCCGTCGCAGATCATGCCGCCTATGTCGCTGATGACGGTGTTGACGGCAAGCGTAGCTTTTTTCAGGTCGGGGCCGGAGCGCTGCCAGACTATGGCCACGGAGGCGCCGACGCCGGCGGCCACGGCGCAGCCGCAGATGGGGGCGAGCTCGCCGGTGAAGACTTTGATGTAGGAGTTGACCAGGTGGGAGAGGGCGATGCTTTTGAGGATGCGCTTCTCCGGGACGCCGAAGGCCTTGCCCACGAGCCACGGCACCAGCACGGCCACTACGCCCTGGTTGCCGGATTCGCCGCTGGACATGACGGGGATGGGGGCGCCGGCCATGCGCGCGTCGGCGGCCGCGGCGGAGGTCAGCTTGGCGTTGGAGAGGATGTCGCGCTTGAGGTAGCCCTTCCTGATCAGATCCTCGACGTAATAGCCGACCTTCTTCAGCTTGAGGCCGGCGCGCGAGGCGGCGAGGTTCATTTCTACGCCTTTCTTGAGATAGGCCAGCTGTTCCGGGGTGGCTTTTTCGGCGGCGCGGAACAGGTCGCGGAAGGCGGCTTTTTTGAGGGCTTGCTTGTAGGGCGGGCGGGCCTGCTTGCCGGGGGTGCCGGTCTTGATGAGGGTTTTGCCGTTGTGCCTGAGCAGGGCTACCTTGTTGTGGCTGCCTTCCAGGACGCAGAGGGCTTTCTCTTTGCCGGCCCGCACTTCGGCGGCGATGTAGATGCCGCGCTTTGAGTAATCAACCTTCACGCGGGCGCGGCCGGAGCGGACGAGGGCGGCGGCTTCTTTGAGGCGGGCGGAGGGCAGGCCTTTGAAAAGTTCGGCGCCGAGCTCCGGCTTGCGGGTGACGGCGCCGACGGCGGCGGCGAGGAGGTTGCCTTTCTGGCCGCTGGTATTGGGGATGGCTACGGCGAGGCCGTTCTTGTAGGTGCCGGGGTCGGTCTTTACGAGGACGGCGGTGGTGCGGCCTTTAAGGAGTTTGGCGGCGGTGGCTGCCGCGAAAGCTACGGCGACGGGCTCGGTGCAGCCCATGGCGGGATAGACTTCGTGTTTGAGTACTTCGGAGAGGAGGTTTTTCATCGTAGGTCCTGTAAACTGTTTCCGGGTCCTGTCCGCCCGCCCGTTCGCTCATAAGCGGGCGCTGCAGAAGAGGGCCTGCGGTCCTTCGCCGGCCTCGAACTCGCTCGGCACACAGTGCCTCGCTCAAACAATCTCGGCCGCCGCCCTAATGATAGGCGGTCCGCTCCGGACCTTGGCCCTGCGCCCTAAAATCGCTCACGGGCGGGCGGACAGTACCGGAGGAGACCGTACTAGATTACAATTTTTAAAAGGCGAATTTCTTCTTTCTCGCCCAGAGGGTGAGGGCGAGGCCGGAGAGGAGGGCGCCGGCGGCGCCGGCCAGGAAGGGGGCGGAGGGGGAGACCTGGTCCCACAGGAAGCCCGCGAGGGCGCTGGCGGCGAAGGTGAGGAAGCCGAGGGCGCCCTGGAAATAGCCCATGGCGGTGGCGCGGTTGGCGCCGGAGCTGAGGTGGGCTATGACGGCTTTGGCGATGCCTTCGTTGAAGGCGCCGTAGAAGCCGTACAGGGCGAACAGGCCCCACACCATCCACGGCTGCTTTGCCAGGGCGAAGCCGAGGTAGACCGCCGCGAAGACGGCGAAGCCGAAGCACATGGTTTTTACTTTGCCCAGCCTGTCCGAGAGCCAGCCTGCGGGGGAAGCCAGCAGGGCGTAGATCAGGTTGTAGCCGGTATAGGCCAGGATCACCTGCGTCAGGGTGAAGCCCATGCTCCTGGCCTTCATGATCAGGAAGACGTCGCTGGAATTGCCCAGGGCGAAGATGGCGTAGAGGGCGACGAAGACCTTGAAGTCCGCGCTGACCGGCACGGCGGCCGGGGCGGAGCCGGCCGGAACGGCCTGCCGCGCTTTTTCTTTTACAAACCAGATCAGCACGCCTACGCCGAGCAGGGCCGGGATGAAGGCGGCCAGGAAGATCAGGCGGTAGTCGGGCTTCTCCGCGCCCATGTAATGGATCATCGCCAGCGCGGCGAGCGGGCCCAGCGCGGCGCCCAGCGTGTCCATGGCGCGGTGGAAGCCGAAGGCCTTGCCCCAGTGCGCCTTGTCTACGGAGCCGGCTATCAGGGCGTCGCGCGCCGAGGTGCGCAGGCCTTTGCCGACACGGTCGATGAAGCGCGAGAACAGGACGAACTGCCAGGAGGCGGCCAGCGCCAGTACGGGTTTGGAGATGGCCGAAAGGGAATAGCCCGCCACTACGAAAGGCTTGCGCACGCCGTGCTTGTCAGAGAGGCGGCCGCCTATGATCTTGACGAAGCTGGCGGTGGCTTCGGCCGCGCCTTCAATGAGGCCGACCACCTGCATGGGCGCGCCGAGCACGGTGGTGAGGAAGACCGGCACTATGGGGTAGAGCATCTCGCTGGAGATGTCGGTCAGGCCGCTGACCACGCCGAGGAAGGTGACGTTGCGGGTGAGGCCCGCCTTCATGTCTTTGAAGAAGGACATCGCGCTCCTTACAGGAATTTCACGAGCAGGTTTAGGCCCGCGGCGAAAACGAGGGCGGCCGCGAAATTCATGGCGAACACTTTGGCGGCGTCCCTCGCGCCCAGTTCGCGCACGGCGACCAGGGCGCTGGCCAGGCAGGGCAGATAGAGGCTTAGAAAAACGCTGGCCACCACGATGGCACCGGGAGACAAGGCGAACGGCGCCAGCATCGCTATCGAGACGTCCTTGCGCAGGAAGCCCAGCGTCATCACGGCCACGGTATCGCCCGGCAGGCCCAGCAGGCCGGTGACGGCCGGCCTGAAAAATTCCGAGAGGGCGCGCAGCGCGCCGCTGTAATCCAGCAGGGCGACCAGCAGCACGCCGAAGATTATCATCGGCACGGCCTCGAGCAGGAAATCCTTGATCCTGAAATAAAGCTTCCTGGCCAGCAGCGGGCAGCAGGGGGCCTGGTAAGGGGGGATCTCCAGGAACAGCTCCGGGGTCTCGCCCTTCAGCAGGCGGCTGAGCAGCAGCGAACTGAGTATGCCGGCCGCGGCTATGGCGCCGAACACGGCGAGGGTGTACTTGATGTGGAACGGGGCCAGCAGGCTGAGGATCATCGCGGTCTGCGGCATGCAGGGCGCCAGGCCCAGCGTGAGCGCGGTGGCTATCACGCGCTCGCGCGGCGTTTCCAATACGCGCGCGGCCATGATGGCCGGCACCTTGCAGCCCAGGCCCAGCATCAGCGGGATGGTGCCGTAGCCGTGCAGGCCCAGCTTGTGCATGTGGCTGTCGAGCATGACGGCCAGGCGCGGCAGGTAGCCGATGTCTTCGAGCAGGCCCAGCACGGCGTAGAAGGAGACGATGTAGGGCAGCACGGTGACGAAGGGAATGTAGAGGCCGGTGGTGAGCAGGCCGAAGGATTCCATGGGGACCGGAGAAGAGCCCATCAGCAGGACCTTCCAGAAACCCCCGTCCGGCAGTCCGGAGAGCGCCGCCGTCAGCAGCGGCATCCAGGCCTTCTGGAACAGCGGGTCCAGCGCGTGGTTCAGCAGGCCCTCGCCGACGAAGCGGATGACCCAGAACACGGCCAGCATGACGGCCGCGGCGAAGGGCAGGCCGGTGCCGGGGCGGGAGGTGATGTCTTCGAGCTTCTCCAGCAGGGTGGCGTGCTTGTGCGTGATCTTCTGGCAGCCGGCCGAGATGCGGCCTATCAGCGCCCACTTCTCGTCGGGATCGGTGGGGTGGCAGGCCGGGGCGGGCAGGCGGCCGGCGTTGAAATCGTCCACCGCGGTCTTCAGCCCCGAAAGGCCCTCGCCGGTGGTGGCCACGAAGGGCACCACGCGCACTCCGAGCTGGCGGCCCAGGGCCTCGGCGTCTATCTCGACGCCGCGGCGGCGGGCTATATCCCATTTGTTCAGAAGTATGACCATCGGCGCGCAGAGCGAGGCCAGTTCGAGCGTGTAGAACAGGTTGCGCTCCAGGTTGGTGGCGTCCACGACGTTGAGGATGAGGGCCTTGTCCTCCTGGGCCAGTATCTCGCGGGCCACTTCCTCCGCCTTGTTGGTGGCGGCGTGGCTGTAGGCGCCGGGGACGTCTATGACCGAGAAGCGCTCCCCGGCCAGCACGGTGTGGCCGGCGAGGTATTCTACGGTGGTGCCGGGGTAATTGGACGAGATGACCTCCAGGCCGGTCAGGCGGGAGAAGACCACGCTCTTGCCGACGTTGGGATTGCCGGCCAGCAGGACGCGGCGGGATTTAACCTTGACCGAGACCTTGGCTGCCATGCCGCGGCCGAGGGCCACGCGCGTGCCCATGACCTCCACCACTACGGGGCCGCCGGACCTTTCCGGAGAGCGCTTGGCGATCTGCCGGCCGGTGGAAAGTCCCATGGCCTTCAGCTTGGCCTGGAAATCGGCGCCGCCGCCTACCTCGGCGATGTAACCGGTCTCGTTCTCGCGCATGGAAAGCAGGGTGAGGGCGGGGGAGGGCTTCATGCGGGCCTCCGGGCGAGCGCCGCGCGCGCGGCTTTAAGCGCGCCGGGGCGCCCTTTCAGGAAAAGGGTCAGCGCGCCGACGCGGCGCAGCGCTTCGGGGCTGAGCGCGTGCTCGGCGCGGCAGGCGTCGGCCTCCGCCCGGGCCGGGTCCAGGGCCAGCACCTCGGTGAAGAAAGCCTTGAGCGTGACGTGCCGGCCGGCTATCTCGGCGCCGGCCCTGGCGCCGGCGGGCGTGAGGCGGATGGAGCCGTAGCGCTCCTGGCTGAGCAGGCCGCGGGCGGCCAGGGCTTTTACGGCGGAATTCACGGAGGGCTTGGACACCTTGAGCAGGCGGCTTACCGCGCTGGCCCTGGCGGCGCCGTCCTTCAGGCTGAGAGTGTAGGCCGCCTCGAGGTAATCTTCCAGGCTGGGGGAAAGGGGTTTGGTCATATGTTAGCGCCGGTTAACAAAGTTAGGCAAGACTAACTCTATCAAAAAAGCGCCGGGCCGGTCAAGGCGGCAAATAAAAAAGGCGGCCGGGGCCGCCTTTTTCGTCCTGAGGCGGAAGCTACTTGGGGCAGCCCCCGGTAAGGCAGGAGAAGTCCAGGAGGGTGGGCAGCTGCAGGCCTATGAGGTAGATGCCCCCGGCGCAGGCCCCCATCAGGATAAGGGAGGTAAAGATGCTGATCAGCGGGTGTTTCTGTATGAAGGCCCAGTAAGACGCCAGCAGCGAGGCTATTAGTTTTCTCATAGTTTCTCCGTCAGCCCAGCGGCTCGGAAAGGTTGGCGAGGACCACGCTGAGGTCCTTGTCGCCGTAACCGCTATTATACGATTTAGTCATCAGGCTTTCTACAGCGGCCGTGACGGGCAGGTGCAGCTTTTTCTTGGCGGCCTCGGCCAGCATGAAGCGGGCGTCCTTGAGCATGTGCTTCAGCGGGAAAGCGGGGGGGTATTCCTGCTTCAGGATATTGTCCTTCTTCAGGCCGAAGTAGCCGCAGTTGAGGGCCGGGTTGTGGCCCAGGGTCTCGAAGATGAGGGCGGGGTCTATGCCCTGGGCCCGGGCCAGCGCGGCCGATTCGGCGAGGGCGGTGGTCAGCTGCGCGACTATGAGGTTTATACAAAGTTTCAGCGAGGTGCCGGCGGGCACCGGCCCGGCGTGGACTATCTCCTTCCCCATGGCCTTCAGCACGGGGGAGAACTTTTCAAGGAGCGCCTTGTCGGCGCCGGCCAGGATGACCAGCTGCGCGGTCTCGGCCGCGCCTTTGGAGCCTGAGACCGGGCAGTCCAGGAAATTTACCCCGGCCAGGAAACATTTTTTAGCGAGGGCGCTGGTATAGTCCGGGGAAAGGGTGCACATGTTTATCAATGTGTTGCCGCCGGCGAAGGCCGAGGCCACGCCCTCCGGCCCTTCCATGACGGCGTCCATGGCTTCGGGGTCGGAGACCATCGTTATTACCGTGTCGCACAATTTGGCCAGCGCCCTGGGCGTGGCGGACACCTGGCAGCCCAGGTCGGCGAACTCGATGGTGCGCCGCCGCGTGCGGTTATAGACGGAGACCTGGAAGCCGGCCTTGACCAGGTTCAGCGCCATGGCCCGGCCCATTATGCCCAGCCCTATGAAACCTATCCTCGGGGGAACGCTCATGATTTACCTCTCAGCCTGGTAATTTCCGCTGGCTTAAGCTCTCTCCACTGCCCCGGTTCGACGCCTTCCAGCGTGAGGGGGCCGATGGCGCGGCGCAGCAGGCGCAGCACGGGGAAGCCCACGGCGGCGAGCATCCGCCTGACCTGGCGGTTGCGGCCTTCTTTCAGAATTATCTCGGCCCAGGAAGTGGGCACGGTCTTGCGGAAGCGCACCGGCGGGTCCCGGGGGGGCAGGGCGGGGTCCGGCAGCAGGCGGGCGCCGCAGGGCAGGGCGGGGCCGTCGGCCAGCGTGACGCCGCCGCGCAGCCTGGCCAGCGCCTCTTCCGTTATTTCGCGCTCTACCTGGGCCCAGTAGACCTTGGGCATCTTGTGGCGCGGGTCGGCTATGCGCGCCTGCAGCCCGCCCTCCGAGGTGAGCAGCAGCAGGCCCTCGCTGTCGTGGTCCAGCCGGCCGGCGGGGTAGACGCCTTTGGGGAAATTGAACCCGGCCAGCGACGGATGGCCGTGCTCCGGGGTGAACTGCGAGAGCACGCCGTAAGGCTTGTTGAAAATAATAGTAGGCATCGTCCGGCCTCCACTAAAGGCCCCCCTAAATGTTATTATATTGTACATGAGTTATTCCTTCATCGAGAAGCAGAAAGATTTTGACGAGCTTTGCCTGAAGCTGGCCAAGCACAAGTACCTCTCGATAGACACCGAGTCCAACAGCCTTTACGTCTACAAGGAAAAGTTCTGCCTGATGCAGCTCACCAGCGAGCACATCAACGCCGTGGTGGACACCCTGGCCGTGGACATCAGGCCGATACTGCCCATCTTCGCCGACCCCGCCGTGGAAAAGATCTTCCACTCGGCCGATTCCGATATCCGCGTCTTCAAGGCCGCGCTGAAGTGCACCTTCGTCAATATCTTCGACGTGATGGTGGCCGCCAAGTACCTGGGCATCATCAAGTGCGGCCTCGACAGCATGGTGGGGGAATATTTCGGCCTGGAGATGAACAAGAAGTTCCAGAAGGCCGACTGGGGCCGCCGCCCGCTGACGAAAGAGATGCTGGACTACGCCAGCGGCGACACGATACACCTTAAGAAGCTGCGCGATATCCTGGGCGCCGAGCTGGAGAAGAAGGGCCGCCTGCAGGAGGCCATGAGCCAGTTCGCACAGATCTGCAAGATAGAACCCACGCCGATGCGCTTCGACGAGTCGGGCTTCCTGACGCTGAAGGGGGCGCGGCAGCTCAACGGCCGCGGCCTGGCCGTGCTGCGCGAGCTTTACATCGGCCGCGAGGTGGCGGCCATCAAGAAGAACACGCCGCCGTTCAAGGTGATCAGCGAGGACCTGATGCTGCGCCTGTCCGTGGCGCCGCGGGAAGGGCTGAACAATCTCTCCATTTTCAAGGGCGTCAGCGGCTATGTGCTGGCCAACCACGGGGGCTGGATCCGCGAGTCGCTGCAGAAGGGGCTGAAGGGCCCCGAGTACCACGTGCCGCACCGGGAGATCTCCCGCGAAAAGCGCGTCTATTTCGAGACGGTGAAGAACCGCTTCAAGACCCTGAAGCTCTGGCGCAAGGAAACGGCTATCCGCCGCAACATGCTGCCGGAAGCCATCATGGGCAACGATATCCTGGAGCGGGTGGCCATGGCGCAGCTGCGCTCCGTGGAAGACCTGCACGCCATCAAAGGCATGAGCGCCGAGAAAGCCTCCCTCTACGGCGCCGAGATCCTGGAATTCATCCGCAAACACCACGGTAAATAAATAGGGACAGCCCCCTATTTCTTACGCGCACCCCGACAGGCAGTTGTCGGGGTGCTCTGCTATGCTTTATCTATGGGAACGGAGGGGTTATGCCTAGAATATCCAGGGCGGTCGGGGTCGGTTTGCCCCATCATATAACGCAGAGGGGAAATTACGGTGGAGCGGTTTTTGATAGTAATTCTGACAGGGAAAGATATCTGAATTTAATCCTGGAATACGCGGCCAGGGACGCACTTTCAATCCTGGCCTACTGTCTTATGCCAAATCATGTCCATTTCGTCGCAGTTCCGGGAAATGAAGAATCCCTCTCCCGCGTTTTCAGCATTGCCCATATGAGATACGCGCAATACATGAACTGGAAGCGCGGCGTGAAAGGACACTTCTGGCAGGGAAGATTCTATTCGTGCATATTGGACGGCCGGCATTTGCTGGCTGCCGCCAGGTATGTGGAGCGAAACCCTGTCAGGGCCGGTATGGTTAAATCCGCCGATGCTTGGGAGTGGTCTAGCGCGGGGGTTCATGTAGGGAAAAAGACCGACAAGTTAGGGTTTGATCTTGATGCCTTATGGTCCCTGTTGCCGGAACTGAAGCCCGAATGGGGTTCGTATCTGTTAAAAGAGGAAGACGCCGAGGCGGATAGATCGATCAGGCTGAATACGCGGCGCGGGCGCCCGGTCGGAGACGGTGCATTTGTACACATGCTGGAAAAGCGTTTGGGGCGCCGCCTGCACCCGATGCATGTAGGCAGGCCTAATAGACGCGAATCTTTGGAAATGAACTGATTCTTCGGTTAAAAATAGGGGCTGTCCCTATTTTTAAAGGAGTTTTTTTATGAGGTCGGGGCGGTTGATTTCGCGGAGGGCGCGGAGGACGAGGGGTTTGTTCTCGGGCTTGTAGTACTGGAGGAGCGCGCGCTGCATGCGGCGCTCGGTTTCTTTTTTGGGGACATAGACCGGCTCCAGGGTGAAGGGGTCGAGGCCGGTGAAATAGATGGAGGTGGCGTACTCCATGGGAGCGGGCAGGAAATCGTTGATCTGCTGCGGGCGGATATTGCGCTCCTTCAGGAAGACGGCCAGTTCCGCCATGTCGGCCAGCGTCGAGCCCGGGTGCGCCGAAATGAAATAGAGCACCAGGTATTGTTCCTTGCCGGCTTTCTTCGACTCGGCCAGGAACTTGTCGGCGAATTCCTTGAAGACCTCGACGGAAGGCTTCTTCATCACCGAGAGAACTTTGGGCGAAACATGCTCCGGCGCCACCTTCAGCTGGCCGCCGGTGTGGAAGCGGGCTATCTCCGAGATATACTCGCCGCACTTCAGCGCCAGGTCCATCCTGATGCCGCTGGCGATGAAAGCTTTTTTCAGGCCCTTCAGCGCGCGGATGCGCCGCATCAGCGCGAGCAGCGGCTTGTGGTCGGTGCCGAGGTTCGGGCAGATGACCGGGTGCACACAGGAAAGTTTTTTGCACGCCATGCAGACGCGCATGTCGCGCCCGTGCAGGCCGTACATGTTGGCCGACGGGGCGCCGAGATCGGAGATGTTGCCGGGGTGGCGCGGCGTGTCCAGCAGCGCGCGGGCCTCCTTCTCGACGGACTCGGGCGAGCGCTCCTGGATGAAGCGGCCCTGGTGCAGCGTCAGCGAACAGAAGGAGCAGCCGCCGAAGCAGCCGCGGTGGATGACTATGGAATCCTTTATCATCTCCAGCGCCGGGATGGGCTCTTTATACGAAGGGTGGGCGCGCTTGGTGAAAGGCAGCCCGTAGACGGCGTCCATCTCCGCCGTGGTCAGCGGCAGGGCGGGGGGATTCTGCACCACTGCCTTGCCCTCGCTTTTCTGGACGAGGACCGCGGCGTTGTAGGGGTTGGAATTCTCGTAGATGAACCGCGTCGCCGCGGAAAACTTTACGCGGTCGCCGGAAACTTCGCCGGCCGTGGGCAGCTCCACGGCGCCCGGGATAGCCAGCGCGGCCGTCTCCTTCGCGCCCAGCGGGTAGGCGGTGCCGCGGATATCCCGCAAATTAAGTATCGTGTCCCCGGAATTCAGGCGGGAGGCGATCTCGCGCACCTGGCGCTCGCCCATGCCGTAGACCAGCAGGTCAGCCTTGGAGTCCAGCAGCACACTTTTGCGCACCTTGTCCGACCAGTAATCATAATGCGCGAAGCGGCGCATGGTGGCCTCTATGCCGCCTATCACTATCGGCGCGTCCGGGTAGGCTTCGCGCGCGCGCTGGGAGTAGATGATGGTGGCCCTGTCAGGGCGCAGGCCGGGAGCGGCGCCGGGGGAGAAATCGTCGGTGGAACGCACCTTGCGGTTGTGCGTGTACTTGTTGATCATCGAATCCATGTTGCCGGCTGAAACGCCGAAGAACAGGCGGGGGCGGCCGAACTTTTTGAAATCCTCGCAGTTGTCCCAGCGCGGCTGGGCGAGTATGGCCACGCGCAGGCCTTCGGCTTCCAGCACGCGCCCCACCAGGGCCATCGCGAAGGAAGGGTGGTCCACGTAGGCGTCGCCGGTGACCAGTACTACGTCGACCTGGTCCCAGCCGAGGGCCTTTATTTCCTGGGGGGTAGCCGGAAGGAAACTCATAGGATAATAATAGCAAAAACCGCGAAAGGGGCGGGGGTTCCAATACTATTATAATTATGTAATAATAGAGAGAGCAACCCGGGTCCCGGGACTTTTTAGGAGGGAAAATGAAAAAACTTATGCTTTCTCTGTGCCTGCTGCCGCTGCTGGCGGCCGGGGCCAAAGCCGATCCTTTCGAGGATTTTAAGGCTGACCTGCTGGCCAAAAGCCTGACGGAGGCCGAAGCCCTGCTGAAGCCTTTCGCCATGGACCTCGGCGGCGTCATTGGCGGCAACGACTTCAATTCCGGCCGCTCGCTCGGCTTTCCCGGCTTTGAGGCCGGCCTGGCCTTCACCGTGCAGGCCAAGCCCAGCGTCGAGAACCGCCTGCTGCGCGACGCCGGCGTAAACGCTTTCGGCGTGCCCGTGCTGCACGCCGGCGCGGCCCTGCCGCTGATCGGCGCCGACGTGATGGCCCGCGCCACCGGCTATTCCGGCTTCACTATAATGGGCGCCGGCCTGCGCAAGAGCGTGCTCAAGAGCGGCACCGTGACCAAGTTCATCCCCGACGTTTCAGTGTCGGCCTGGTACGACATCGTCACCTACGACTACTTCAAGGGCAGCCACCTGTCCTTCGACGCCACCGCCTCCTTCGACATCCCGGTGATAAAGCCGTATGTCGGCGTGGGCATAGACCGCACCACGCTGGAGATCAAGAACGTGAACGCCGCCCTTAACGGCGTGGACGCCACCATCTCCAAGCCCCGCTACACCGTGGGCGTGCGCCTGTCGCCGCTGCCGCTGCTTTACATTTACGGCGCGTACAACATACTGCACGGGCAGGCCGGCTACTCCGTAGGCGCCGGCGCCAAGTTCTGAGCCCGGCACTGTAAGCTCCCCCGCCGTGCGGCGGGGGATTTGTGCGGCAAGATTTCGACCAAAAAGTTGGGAGGCTGGCAGCCTTTACCTGGGGGGGCCCCGCGACGGGGCTCCCGCTTAAACGCAGGGCCGCTCCCTTAAACAAGGAGACCAACATGGAAAATCAGACGGAACATACGGAGAGCAGCAGGCTGATAGAGGTGGCCGAGCACTACGGCGCCAACAACTACCACCCGCTGCCGATAGTCATTGCCACCGCCAAGGGCGTGTGGGTAAAGAACCCCGAAGGCAAGAAATACATGGACATGCTCAGCGCCTACTCGGCGATGAACCATGGGCACAGGCACCCGCGCGTCCTCAAGGCGCTGACGGACCAGGCCAAGCTTGTTACCCTCACCTCGCGCGCCTTCAACAGCGCCCAGCTGGGCCCGTTCCTGAAGGAACTGTGCGAGTTCACCGGCTACGAAATGGCGCTGCCGATGAACACCGGCGCCGAGGCCGTCGAGACCGCGCTGAAGACCGTGCGCAAATGGGGCTACAAGGTGAAGGGCGTGCCGGAGGGCAAGGCCGAGATCATCACCTGCACCAATAACTTCCACGGCCGCACCATCACCATCACCGGCTGCTCCACCGAGGCTCAGTACCGCGACGGCTTCGGGCCGTTCACGCCGGGCTTCAGGACCGTTGAATACGGAAATCTCGAGTCCCTGAAGGCCGCCATCAACCCGAACACCGTGGCGTTCATGCTGGAGCCCATACAGGGCGAGGCGGGCATCATAGTGCCGCCGGCCGGCTACCTGAAGGCCGCCTACGAGCTGTGCAAGGCCAACCGCGTGCTGTTCGTGGCCGACGAGATCCAGACCGGCTTCGGCCGCACCGGCATGAAGTTCGCCTGCGATTACGAGGGCGTGAAGCCCGACATGATCACCGTGGGCAAGGCCCTCGGCGGCGGCGTGATGCCGATCTCCGCCGTGGTGGCTTCCCGCGAGGCGCTCGGCGTGTTCAACCCCGGCGACCACGGCAGCACGTTCGGCGGCAACCCGCTGGCCTGCGCGGTGGCCCGCGAGGCGCTGAAAGTGCTGGTCGAGGAGAAGCTCATAGAGAACTCCTTCGAGACCGGCGCCTACTTCATGGAGAAGCTGCGCTCGATCAAGGGCCCGCACATCAAGGAAGTTCGCGGCAAAGGCCTGCTGATAGGCCTGGAGCTGGACTGCGCGGCGCGCCCGTACTGCGAAGAGCTGATGGGCCTGGGCCTGCTGTGCAAGGAAACCCACGACCACGTGATCCGCTTCGCCCCGCCGCTCGTCATCACGCGCAAAGAGATAGACTGGGCCTTCAAGCGCATAAAGAAAGTCCTGTCGAAGTAAGTACCGTTAGAAGCCCCGCCGGCCGGATCCGCGCCGGCGGGGCTTTTTTATAAACCGCAGATGGGCAATAAAGCTAAAAACAGCGGCTGGCTGTACTTCCAGGTGGTCTTCGCCGCCCTGGTCTGGGGCGCCGCCTATCCCTTCACCAAGCGCCTGGTGGCCGAGATCTCGCCGCTTTCCATAATCGCCTTCCGCGCCCTCACCGGCACGCTGCTGCTGCTATTGCTCAGCGGCGCGCGGCTGGAGGCTAAAGATTTCAAGCCGGCCATTCTCTGGAAGCTCGCAGTGATGTCCGTGCTGGGCGTTTCCGCCCAGCAGTACCTGCAGGCCTACGCGCTGGTGTATACCCAGGCCTCGCACGCCGGGTGGCTGATTGCCACCACCCCGATAGCCGTGGCCGGGCTGATGGCCGCGCTCGGCGAGCGCATCAGCCCCCTGAAGGCGGCCGCCTTCGTGCTGGGCTTCGCCGGGACCATGCTCGTTATCTTCGCCAAGGCGGGCGCCGGCGCTTTCGCGCTGCCCTCTACCCGCGGGGACCTGGTCTTCCTGGTCAGCTGCCTGGCCTGGGCCTTCTACGTGCTGTGCGCCAAGAAGTGGCTCACCTTCTGGCCGGCCGCCAAGGTGACCACGGCCACCATGCTGGTGGCGCTCGTCAGCGTGCTGCCGGCCTGGTTCGCCGCCGGCGGCCCCGCCGAATTCGCGGCCGTTTCCCGGGCCGGCTGGATCAGCCTCGCCTACCTGGGGATCCTCTCCTCGGCGCTGGCCTACCTGTTCTGGAACAATTCGGTGGAGGGGCTGGGCGCGGTAAAAACCTCTTATTTCATTTACCTGGAGCCGTTCTCCACGCTGTTCTCCGCCTACCTGCTGCTGGGCGAAACGGCCGCCGCGCCGGTGTTCGCGGGCGGCCTGCTTATCATGGCCGGCGTCTACCTGGTGAACCGGCGGGACAGCGGCGCCCGGGTTTACAAAGGAGCTTCCACCAATGCCTGACCTCTCCGCTCTCAAGGAGCGCTTCGGCGAACATTGTGTTTTCGACGAGCCCGCCGCGGGCTTTACCACCTACCGGGCGGGCGGCAGGGCCGAGGCGGTAGTCAGGCCCGGCAGCCCGGCCGACCTGCTGTGGCTGGCCGGCTGGTGCCGGGAGCGGAACGTGCCGCTGCTGGTGCTCGGGCGGGGCTCCAATGTGCTGGTGAGCGACCGCGGCCTGCCCGGCGTGATCGCCCTTACCTGGCGCCTGTCGAAGATAGAGATCTCCGGCAGCGCCATAGAGGCGCAGGCGGGCGCCCAATGGGACGACATAGCCCGCCTCTCTGCGGAGCGCGGCCTGGCCGGGCTGGAGAAGACCTCGGGGATCCCCGGCTCCGTAGGCGGGGCCGTCCGGATGAACGCCGGCGCCTTCGGGCAGGAGACCTTCGACCGGCTGGCCTCCGTAGAGGCTTTCGACGCCTCCGGCGCCGCGGTGAAACTTTTAAAGAAGGACATAGCGCACGGCTACCGGCGGGCCGAAGGCCTCGACGGGCTCACGATTCTTTCCGCCCGTTTCGAGTTCGAGCCGGGAGACCCGGCCGTGCTGATACAGGACCGCTCCTGCGTGCTGGCTTCGCGCGAGGCCAAGCAGCCGCTGGATTATCCGTCGGCGGGCAGCGTCTTCAAGCGGCCGCCCGGGGACTACGCCTCGCGGCTGATAGACGCCGCGGGCCTTAAGGGCCACAGGGTGGGCGGGGCGATGGTTTCGGACAGGCACGCCGGCTTCATCATAAACTCCGGCGGGGCCACCGCCGCCGATATCTACGCCCTCATCCTGGAAGTGCGGGCCAGGGTCAAAGAGCAGAGCGGCGTGGAGCTGCAGCTCGAACAGATACTGCTGGGCGAATTCTGAATGGCCGGCGCGGGCGCCGGCGGGGGAATACAATGAAAACTTTAATAGCGCTGCTGCTCTTTCCTTGGCTGGCCCACGCGGCCGGCGGGTTGGACAAGGCCGACGAGCTTTTCGCCAAGGCCAGGTACGAAGAGGCCCTGGGGCTCTACGCGCCGGCGGCGCGGCTGCCCGGCGACGGAGGTCTGCGGGCCCTGTACCGCTCCGCCGAATGCGAAGGCCTGCTGTTCCGCTACGGCGAGGCCGCCCAGCGCCTGGCCGACATGAAGCTGCCCCCGGACCAGCTCTGGCGGGGCCGCTTCCTGCTGCTGCGCGCCGACACCGGGCGGCAGTTCCTGCAGCAGTACGGCTATTCCCTGCCCTCCGACGAGCAGAAGGGCGTAAAGGATGTCACCAAACTGACTTCCGCCCAGTGGCGCAAACTGGTGGAGGCCGACTATGATTCCCTGTGGGCGCTGCGCGGCGAGCTGCTGAAATACCGCCTGGAGGGCCAGGATTATTTCATGGACCTCAAGGGCGCCGAGCTGTCTTACACCCCAACGCTCTGGGATTTCTCGGCGCTGCGCTGGACCGGCTATCTGCTTAGCGAAGCCGGGCACGCCGGCGCCCTGCCCAAGGCCGAGCCTTTCGTCGAGCCGCGCTACAAGGCCGATTACAGCGCGGGCGCTGCCCCGGCGCTGAAAGCCGCGGCCATCTTCGAAGAGGCGGCCGGGCTGAGCTCGTCCTCCATGGATTTCGCGCGCGAATACTGGCGCCTCGAACGGCTGATGATCCCTTTCTCCCACGCCGGGCTGGTGGCCTCTTACGACAGGGCCGCGCTGCGGGACCGCGCCCTGCGGACCCTGCGGGGCTGGGGGGGCGCATTCAAGACGGCGCTGGCCAGGAGCTGGGCTTATTACAGGGCCGCCGCTTTTGAGCAGGAGGCGGGGAAGTTCACGGAGGCCGTAGAGCTTTGCCGCAAGGCGGAAGAGGAGGCCTCCGGCTCCAGGCCGGCCGCGCAATGCGCCAAGCTGCGCGCGGAAATAGAGATGCCCAAACTGGAGCTCTCCGCTTCTTTCGCGCCGCCCCCGGGCAAGAAGATCCTGCAGGTGAACGTCCGCAATCTGACCGAAGTGTATTTCAGGGCCTACAGGACCACGCCGCAGGAGCTGACTTCCATAGGCCGCTACGGCGACCAGGGCTGGGGCCGCGTAAAGTACCTGCAGCAGGACGCGGTTAAAGAGTTCCTGCGCAAGCGGCGCGACCTGGAGTGGAAGCAGAAGATAGATTATCCCGGGCCCTACCAGTACAAGGAGCAGGAGGTGGCTTCTCCTCCCCTGACCAAGGGCCTTTACGTCGTGGTTGCCTCCGGCGATTCCGGCTTCGAGGACGGGGCCTCGCTGATGAAAGCCGTCACGGTGAACATAACCGACATTTTCCTGCTGGGAACCTCCGGCATAAAAGGCGACCCTGAAGATTTCCTCTACGACCCGGCCGCCCCGGCCAGGCAGGCCAGCTCCGACATCTTCCGCCTTTACGCCGTCAACGCCCTGAACGGCAAGGCCCTGCCGGGCGCCGACATCGACGCTTTTTACCACAAGTCCCATTACGGCGGCTGGCAGCGCACCTCGCTCAAGACGGGCGCCGACGGCGCGGCGCTGTTCAATTACGACTTCACGGTCTCCTACCCGTCCAACGAGTATTTTTCCATAGACCCGCTGCTCAGCTACGGCGGGGCCTACGCCTACTGGAACTCGCAGGCCTCGGCGGGCCTGCACGTGCCGCCCCCGGTCAGCCTGTTCACAGAAACCGACCGGCCGGTTTACCGCCCGGGGCAGGAGGTGAAGTTCAAGGTCACCGCGCTGCTGCGGCAGCCCCGCGGCTACCGGGCCTACGACGGCAAGGGCACCGTCACCGTTACGGCGCGGGACGCGAACTGGCAGGAGATCTATACCAAGACCCTCCCGTTCACCGGGCTGGGCAGCGCCGCGGGCGCCTTCAAGGTAGCCGAAGGACGCCTGCTGGGCAGCTATTCGCTGACCGCCTCCCTGAGCGAGTACGGCCGCAATTTCAGCGGCTCGTCGCGCTTCGGCGTGGAGGAATACAAGCGGCCGGAGTTCGAGGTGAAGCTGGCCGAGGCAAAAAAACCTTACCGCTACGGCGAGAAGGCCGAAATCTCGGGCGAGGTCAGATATTACTTCGGCTCGCCGGTGCCGGGCGCGCCCGTAAAATACCGGGTCATGCGCTCGCGCTACCTGCCGCGCTACTGCTGGTACTGGAACTGGTTCTACGGCGGGGGCCCCGGCTTCGAAGTGGCCGCCGGCGAAACAAAGACCGGCGACGACGGGAAATTCTCCTTTACCTTTACGCCCGCGCCCGAGAGCGCGGAGTATGCCGATTATCCTTCTTCCTACCATGTGGCGGTGGAGGCCCGCGACGCCGGGGGGAGGACGATAACCGACTCCCGCGACTACAGGGCGGGCTCCAAGGCCTACCTGTTCGACGTGAAGCCGGAGGCCGGCTTCTTTACCCCCGAGGCCCCGGCTGAGCTGAAAGCCCGGCTGATGGACCTCAACGACGCCCAGCAGCAGGGCCCGGGGCGCTACGAGCTGTATAAACTGGAAAAAGCCCCGGATGGGGAGGACGGCAGGCGAGAATGGGGTTATTTCGGCCGCAACCCGTCGCTGGAGCAGGCGTTCGGCAATGTGCCCGACGGCCCCCTGGCGGGCAAGGGAGAGGTGTCCTTCACCAAAGAGGCGCCTTCCAAAATTAAACTCGCCAGGCTGGCGCCGGGCGCTTACAGGCTGAAGCTCAAAGCCAAGGACCCGTGGGGCGGCGAGAGCATGTCCCAGGTCATAATCGTTTCCGCCTCGCCCGACGGGAAGGGCAACGCCGCGCTGAAGCTGCCGGCGGTGGCGCTTTTCGAGCGGGACTCCTACCAGGCCGGCGAGACCGCGCGCGTGCTGCTGGGCGCCGCGGCCCTGAAGGGGGTCAAGCACGTGGAGGTGCTGGGCGGCAATTTCCTGCTCTCCCGGGCGCAGGTCCCGCAGGGCGGGCTTTCGATCTTCAGCCTGAAGATAGGGCCCGAGCACCGCGGCGGCTTCGGGCTGCGCTGGCTCGGGGCCGGCGGGTTCAAGGTTTACTCGGCGATGGCCGAGGCCGACGTGCCGATGAAGGACAAGACGGTCTCGCTCTCGCTGGATTACGACAAGACCCTGGCGCCGGGGCAGAAGGTTTCCTGGCTGCTGAAGGCCAGGGACAGCGCCGGCAGGCTGGTGGCCGGCGAGGCGCTGGTGAAGGTGTTCGACCGCTCCCTGGAATATTACGGCCGCGACGCCGGCTTCTGGGGCGAGTCCCTGTATCCCCGGCGCTACTCGCAGGGCGAGGCCCTGGGGTCGCTGTTCACGCCCCGCGCCGTGGGCCTTCCGGTGAAGACCGGCGTGATACAGCGCATGATGGACGCTTTCAGGCGCGCCGCGAAGGAAGAGCGGCTGGCCTCGCTGCGCATAGGTTCTACCCGGGTGTACGGGGGAGGGTACGGTTTCAGGGGCAAGAGTCTTGACTACGAGGGGGACGGGGTGCTGCAGGAGGCCTCGGTGGCGGCGGTGCGCGGGTCCATGCAGTCCAATGAGGGAGATATCTCGCGCGAGTCCATGGCCCCGGCTAGCGCCAAGATGAAGTCGGCGGAGAAGAAGGACTTTGCGCCGGGAGCTTCCGGCGGTGAAGGGACTGCCCCGCAGCCCGAAGTGCAGGTGCGCACCGACTTCTCCGAGACCGCCTATTACAACCCGCAGCTGAAGGTGTTCAAGGGCGAGGCGGGTTTCTCGTTTAAAATACCCGAGAGGCTCACTTCCTGGAAGATCTCTTCCTACGTGCTGACCCGGAGCGCGCGGCGCGGCTCCTTCTCCGCCGAGGCGGTCACCAAGAAGGACCTGATGGTGCGGCTGGACCTGCCGCGCTTCTTCCGCGAGGGGGACAAGTCCCGCCTGACGGCGGTGGTGACCAATGACACGGCCGGGGAGCTCTCCGGCGAGGTGACGCTGTCGGTGACGCGCGACGGCGCGCCCGCCCACGCCGACTTCGCCCTGGGCGCCCTGACGCGGCCTTTTACCGTAAAGCCCAACGGCACCGCGGCCCTCTACTGGGATACGCTGGCCCCGCGCGGCACCGGCGCCTACAAGGTGCGTGCGGTGGCACGCTCCGGCCGCCTGGCCGACGCGCAGGAGAACGACCTGCCGGTGCTGCCGTCGCGCGAGCGGCTGATAGCCTCGGGCGTGGCTTCCCTCGACGGGGATTCGTCGAAGACCTTCAGCCTGCCCGAGCTGGAAGCCGCCGATCCCACGCGCGTGGTGGAGTCGCTGCACCTGGAGATCCAGCCGCAGCTGATACTCACCGTGCTCAACAGCCTGCCCTTCCTGGTGCATTATCCTTACGAATGCACCGAGCAGCTGCTCAACCGCTATGTGCCGCTGGCCATCACCAACGGCTTCTACCGCAAATACCCGGAGCTGCGCGCCTCGGTGGCCAAGATCCCCAAGCGCGCCACGCTCACGCCGGAGTGGGAGCGCGACAACCCCGTGCGCCTGATGACGCTGATGGAAACGCCCTGGGAGCGCGAGTCGAAAGGCCGCGAGGCCGGCTCGCCGGCGATAGACATGCTGAACCCGAAGCTGGTGGAAACGGAGAAGGAAGACGCGCTGGGCAAGCTGAAATCCTACCAGCATCCCGACGGCTCTTTCCCGTGGTTCCCCGGCGGCCGCCCGAACCTGCACATGACGCTCTATGTGCTGGAGGGGCTGGCCGAGGCCGCCCGCTACGGCGTGGACATCCCGAAGGACGCGGCGCAGCGGGCGCTGCGCTACGTGCTCGACGAAATACCGCGGCATATGAAGGCGGAGCCGGAGCAGACCTCGCTGGTGCTTTACGCGGCTTATGTGGTGACCTCTTTCCCGGAGGCCTGGCCTGAGAGCGCCCAGGCGCGCGAGTACGCCAAGGTGTGGGCCGATTACGCCGACAAGCACGCCAACGCCATGACGGCTTTCGGCAAGGCCTACGCGGCCTATGTCTACCACAGGCTGGGGGAGAAGGAAAAGGCGCAGGACTACCTGGCCCGCGCCATGGACGGCGCGCGCTCCGACGATACGGCCGGGGTTTACTGGACCCCGGAGAAGATCTCCTGGCTATGGTACAACGACACGGTGGAGAAGCACGCCTTCCTCCTGCGCACGCTGCTGGCGCTGCGCCCGAAGGATGGGAAGATCCCGGGGCTGGTGCGCTGGCTGCTGTTCAACCGCAAGGCCAATGAGTGGAAGTCCACCAAGGCCTCGGCGGCGGCCATCTACTCGCTGCTCGACGTGATGAAGGCCAAGGGCGCGCTGGACAAGCCGGAGACCTACTCCCTGAAATGGGGCGCGACCTCCGAGAATATACAGTTGCAGCCTTTCGACTGGGTGGCCAAGCCGCTGCGCTGGTCGAAATACGGCCGCGAGATAGGCAGGAAGGACCTGTCGCCGACGGTAGAGAAGAAAGGGCCGGGACTGGCCTTCGCTTCCTTCACCGGTATCTATACCACCGACAAGACGGCGGCGGAATCTCCAGACGGAATGATGAACGTGTCCCGCAAGTATTTCCTGCGCGAGAAAGAGGGCGACACCTATACGCTTAAGCCGCTGGCCGAGGGGGACACGGTGGCGGTGGGCGACCAGGTGGAGGTGCACCTGACGGTGCGCACGCGCAGCCAGTTCGAGTACGTGCATATCAAGGACCCGAAGGCGGCGGGCTTCGAGGCGGAGGCGCTGACCAGCGGCTGGAAGTGGGACCAGCTGGGCCGCTATGAGGAGCCGAGGGATTCGCTGACGAACTTCTTTGTGGAGTGGCTGCCGCACGGCGAGTACGTGCTGAAGTACCGCGTGCGCCCGACGACGCCCGGCACTTTCAAGGCGGGCGCGGCGGTGATCCAGTCCATGTACGCCCCCGAATTCGCCGCCCACTCCTCCGGCTTCACCCTCACCGTGAAGTAACGCGGAGTTGCGGACCTTACGGTAGGCCGCCCAAAGTGGAGCGCAACGGTTCCCATCTTCCAGGGTTCGGTGGCTAATACCCCTGCCAGGCCCCCGACTGGGCTTCTCGCGGCTCTTATTAAGTTCTTCTGCGAAAGGGGAAATGTTAGAAGCGGCGGAAGATGACGGGGGAGGGGGAGCCGGAGGCGAGGAGTTTGAAGAGCAGGAAGAAGACCAGGGCGCCGAGGATCAGCAGCGGGATGCCGATGATGGCGCCTATGACGGTGGAGGTGAGCAGGGCGCCGGCCATTATCAGGGCTACGCCCACCAGTGCCAGGCCGGCGGCTATAAAGGCCTTCAGGCGCGCCAGCAGGCCCGGGGGCTGCGGGGGAACCTCCTGCCGCCTGGGGCCTTCGGAGCGGGGGCCGGAAGAGCCCGGGCTCAGCAGCTCCGGCTCCACATAATCCTCGTTCACCGCCACGCGCCTGTCGTCCATACCCTAATTTTACCAAAACGGCGCAACAAATTTGTTATACGGCATTTATATAATATAGCAACGGTATACAGTTAACTGGAGACCAGCATGCTTAAGAAAATAGTTTACCTCTGCACCGCAGCCGCACTGGCGGCCGCCTTAGCCTGCACCCCCGCCCTGGCCGCCGACGAAGCCCTGGCCAACGCCCTGCTGGTGGTGCCGTCCGAGACCGTCTTCAACAAGAAGTTCCAGGACTTCCTCGACAAGAACGGCGCCAAGCTGCTGCACTCCCACCCGCCCAGCGTCTTCATCGGCCATATCCCGCAGGAGCTGGACCGCCAGCTCAAGGAAAAATTCGGCGCCCAGGTCTACCGCGAAAGGGTGGACGACTGGGCCTCTTTCGCCCGCTACGGCGAGAACGCCGTGTTCGCCGTGAACGCCTGGAACAAGCGCTTCGTAGAGGACCCGCCCGAGGCCCCGCTGGTGGTCAGCACCAGGGTGCAGAAGGCCGGCCGCAAGGGCGACGCGCTTAAACTGGCCTGGAACGACGTCATGAAGGCCACCGGCTACCGGCTGCAGATCAGCGCCGAGGACACCTTCGAGAAAGTGCTGCTTGATACCGTAGTCGCCAGGAATAGTTACCGCCTCGTGCCCGCCTTCTGGACAGACGGTGTCTATTACTGGCGCGTGGCCGGCATACTCACCCTCAACACCGGCGAAGCCAGGGAGGGGGCTTTCTCGGAGCCCTATTCCTTCGCCGTCTCCAAGCCCTCCCGCGCCCCCGGCGCCAAACTGGCCGCGCCGCCCATGGCAAACAAGACCCGCGTCAAAGGCAAGCCGCTGTCCTGGGCCTCGCCGGTGGCTTTCAAATATTACCGCCTGCAGCTGTCGGACAAGCCTGATTTCACCGCGCCGCTGCTGGATGTCTTCACCGACACCTGCACCTTCAAGCTCTCCGGGCTGCCGGTACAGCGGAACACCCCGTATTATATGCGCGTGATGGGCTCCGACGGCGCCGCCGCCGGGGACTGGTCCGCGGTTTCCGAGGTAGTGGTAGAGTCGCCCGGGGCCATAAAGAACGACTCCAAGAGGATCAAACGGAAGAACTGATGAAAAAGACGGCCGCCCTGCTCCTGCTGCTCGCCTGCGGCGCCGCGCAAGCCGCGCCGTACGGCGCCGGCTTTTACGACACCAGCGAATACCTGGCCGGCAAGGTGGCGGTCAACATCATCTTCGTAGAGAGCGACGGCAGCATAGACGCCAGGACGGAAACCACCGGCTGGACCGTCGGGAAGAAAAGTTCCGTAGTGACCGGCATACAGAACGCCATGACCTGGTGGGCCACCCGCAGCGCCGCGGCCAACCTCTCTTTCGTCTATAACAGCGCCACCGTGACTACCGGCTATGAGCCTATAAGCCGCACTTCGGACGACGAGGGCCTGTGGGTAAACCAGGTGATGGGCAAGCTGGGCTACGGCGAAGCCGACTACTTCGACAGGGTCTTTCATTACAACAATGACCGCCGCGATGCGGCCGGGACGGACTGGTCGTTCACCTTTTTCGTCGTGGACAGCCAGAACGACGCCGACGGCATGTTCGCCGACGGCTTCTTCGCCTACGCCTATATCGGCGGGCCGTTCAGCATAATGACCTACGACAACGACAGCTACGGCATAGGCGACATGCCCTCCGTGGCCGCCCACGAGACCGGCCATATCTTTTACGCCCTTGACGAATACGCCGACTCCAACTGCACCCGCGCCCAGGTGGCAGGCTACCTAAACGGGGCCAACTCCAACTGCGAGAACGGCGGCGCTTCGGTAGAGTGCATCATGCGCGGCGACGTCTGGCCCTACTACACGCCGGCGGTCTGCGCGCATACGGCCAAGCAGCTGGGCTGGAGCGACGCCAACTCCAACGGAGAGCTGGACCTGCTGGACTATCCTCCCAATACAGCGCTGGGCGTGTACTCGCCCGATCCCACCACCAACACCTCCCCGGTCTATTACGGCGCGGCCCATTCCACCGGCGCCTATACCAACAGCAATACTTACGCCTTCTGGGGCAGCCCGCGCACGCCGAACAATATAGGCATAGGCCGCGTGGCCTCGGTGGAATACAAGGTGGACGCCGGCGCCTGGCAGGCCGCCACTGCCTCGGACGGGGCTTTCGGCGGCAGCGCCGAAGATTATTCCTTCACCGCGGCCTCGCTGGGCTCCGGGGGGCATACCATGCAGGTCCGGGCGCTCAATACCTTCGGCGCCTACGACGCCACCCCCGCTTCGGATTCGCTGACGGTGAACATCGGGCAGGCTGAGGATATCCCCTACATCAACGACGGCACGGGGCCTGACGTGGATTATGCCAGGTCGAAGAGCTCTTTCTCGGCCAACTGGGGCGCGTCCTACCATTCCAGCGGGATAAGCTATTACCAGTATGCGCTGGGCACCACCCCGGGGGCCTCAGATAAGATAGCCTGGACCTCGGCCGGAACGGCGCAGACCGTGACCAGGACCGGGATCTCCCCGGGGCTTATCGAGGGGCAGAGCTACTATGTTTCCGTCAGGGCCTACCCGGTCTCCGGCACCGTTTCCGGCACCAGCACTTCGGACGGGTTCAGGGTGGACACCACCAGCCCCACGGCTAAGGTGCTGCTCCTTTCCGCGAACCCGGCCGGGACGGGGGCCCTCAGCGCCAAGCTGATCGTTACCGAGGCCGGCGCGGTGTCCGGCACGCCTCAGCTGGCCTTCAAAACCTCGACGGGAGTTTCGGTGCCCATGACCACGGCCTTCCTGGTGGATTCCACCTGGACCGCCTCCGGCTTCGTGGAGTCCTCCCAGTCCACCGGCGCCGCGGTCTTCCAGTTCAGCGGCTTCGACGACGCGGGCAACGCCGGGACTTACATCGTCTCGGGCGGGACCGTCACCATAAACTATGCCCTGACCGGCGGCTCCAGCGGCACCGTCTCCAACAGCGACGGCACTTCGGTGACCGTGCCCATAGGCGCCTATACGGGAACACTCCTGGTCTCCATCTCCACCGTGCCCGCCGCCGCGGTCTCGAACGCGGATTCGGCTTCCCCGGATTCAAGGAAGATCTACGCCGAAGACCTGGCGCGTGAATTCTCGGCGCGCGACGGCACCGGGGTGCCGGTTACCTCCTTCGCTTCGCCGGTGACGATAACCATGGCCTATCCCGACGCAGACGGGGACGGGCGCATTGACGGGGACCTGCTGCGGGAGGCCACGGCGTGGATTTATTACCTGGATCCCTCCGCGGGCAAGTGGACCCCGGTGCCGGGTGTCAGGCGCGACGCCGCCGCCAATACGGTCTCGGCCGAGGTGGAGCATTTCTCGGTTTACTCGGTTCGGTCGGCCGGCGTAGGCGAGGGGGGGCTGGGGTCGCTGAAGGCTTACCCGAATCCCTGCGATTTCAGGACCGCGGCTTCGCTTACCATCGAGGGCGCTCCCTCGGACGCGACCGACGCCCGCGTGTATATTTATAACGAGGCCGGGGAGCTGGTCCGGACGCTCGCCCCCGGCGACGGGATCAACGGCCTTAACGTGGCCTCGTGGGACGGCAGGCAGAAGGGCGGCGCCAGGGCCGCCAGCGGTCTTTACATTTATCTTTTCAAGACGGCCAATTACGGCAAAGGAAGCGGGAAGTTCTTCATAGTCTGGTAATATGAGCATAGCCGCCGCGCTGCTGACTTTTTTCGTCTCCGCCGCCCACGCCGGCGCGGGGGGCGACGCCCTGCCGTTCCTTAAGATGGACGCGGGCGCGCGCGGCGCCGCGCTGTCGGGCGCCTACGCCGCCGCCGGGGACGACGCGCTGAGCGTCTTCTACAACCCGGCCGGAACGGCCCTGGCCGGCAAGAAAGAGATCCTCGTGGGCCATAACGAATGGCTGGAAGGCATACGCAACGAGATACTGGCCTACGTGCACCCGCTGGGGCCCCGGCTCACGCTTTTCGCCGGCGTCAACATGGTCTTAAGCGGCAGCATGGACCGGTACGACAACGCCGGGGTGAGGGACGGCAGCTTCAGCGCGCTGGAGGGCGCAATTTCCGCCGGCCTGTCCGGCAAGCTGGGCCCCGGCTTCTACGGCGGCGCCGCCCTGAAATCCCTCTCACAGCAGGCGGCCGGCGGCAGCGCCGCGGCCTGGGCCGGCGACGCGGGCCTGCTTAAGGTGTTCGAAGGCTGGAAGCTGGGCGTCTCGGCCTCCAACTTCGGCGCCAGGCTGAAGTTCGGCTCGCGCTCTTTCGACGCCCCGCTGGTGCTGCGGGGCGGGGTGGCTGTGCCGTTCCTGGAAAATTACCTGGTTTCAGCGGAAGGCATAAAGGCGGGAAGCTCCGGGACGGCCGCGGCCCTCGGCGCCGAGGCCCGCGTCCGCACCGGGCCGAAAGAATATTTTGTCATGCGGGCGGGCTACAAGACCGGCCGCAGCCGCAACGCCGGGCCGGGGGTGACCGCGGGCATAGGCGTGGTCAACCGGGAGCTGCGCGTGGATTACGCTTTCGTGCCTTACGGAGACCTGGGCGACGCGCACAGGGTCACGGTATCGTACAGGTTCGGCGCGCAGCGGCCCGAGGAACTGCGCAAGGGCTATGGCGGCCTGCCGCCGCCCCGGGCCAAGACGCGGGCCCCCGCGCCGAAGCGCGCGGAGGAGAAGACGTCCGGGGACAGGAAGAAAGAGAAGAAAGACCCGTCCGGGGTTTATTTTATGTGGTAGCCCGCCGCAGGAGTTCCTGCCAGCGGGCGGCGGTTTTGGAAAATTCGAAGTCGGCCGCGCGCCTGAACCCGGCGGCGGCGTAGGCGCGCAGGGCGGCGGGGGCGGACAGCATCTCTGAAAGTTTTTCAGCCCAGGCCAGCTCGGCAGGCTGCAGCGGCGCTCCGGCGGGCAGCCTGGCCCCGGAGAGCGGCGGCATCAGCAGGCCGTAATCGGCGTGCTCGGGGGCGGAAGCCCTCGCCGCGAAAGGCGTGGACGGGGCGAGGATCTCCCTGGGGCCCGAATCGCAGTCGGCGGAGATCACCGGGGCGCCGCAGGCCATGGCTTCCAGCAGGGCGTTGGGAAAGCCCTCCCAGAGCGAAGTGAAAGCGAAGAGCCGGGCCCGCGCTATGAAGGGAAAGGGATTTTCGCGGAAGCCGGCGAAATAGACGTCCGCGTCGGGCGGCGGCAGGCCGGGCCCCTCGAAAGTTTTGAGGCCGAGTTCCCCGGAGAGGGCGCGCAGATAGGGGCCGAGCTCGCCTTCGCCGAGGAAAACCAGCGCCTCGCCGCGTGCGGCTTTCTTAAGTTCTTTGAAAATGCGGAGCAGATGCCAATGGCCCTTGGCGGCCGTAAGGCGCCCGCCGGTGACTATCACGGGCCTGTTGAAGACCGGGGCCCAGCCTTCGGGCAGCCGCTCGGAGGCCAGCCTGCCGAGGGCGGCGGTATCGCAGCCGTTGTGGACGACCTGGATCTTTTCAGCCGGCACGCCGAAGTTTTCGGCCAGGTCCCGCTTTACGCCTTCGGAGTTGGCGGCTACCAGGGCGGCGCGGGGGTAGAAGCGCCGTATCAGCGGCCGCATCAGCGCGCCGCGCAGGCCGGAGAACTCGCCCGAGGGGCGGGTGCGCTCGCAGATCACGGCCCTGTGGCCGCTGCGGGCCGCGGCCAGGACGTTGACGATATTGGACCGCTCCATGAAAGAGAGCACCGTGTCGCCGGGGCCGGCCAGGGCGGCCAGGCGGCGGGCGTAGAGGGGGATAGAGGAGGTCTTCAGCAGCGAAGAGGTGGCAGAGGTGTGGCCTGAAAGGAACACCGGCTTAAGGCTGTCAGGCGGCGCGGTTTCCCGCTCCAGCAGCAGCAGTTCGTCGTGGGGCAGGCGCTGCGCCAGGGCCGCGAACTGTTTTTCAGCGCCGCCGCGGAACAGGGAATTTATAAGCAGTTTCAGGCCCATCTGTTCATTGTAGAATATTTTCAGGGCCGCGCTTTTTTCGGGGGCCGCGGATTGTGTAGAATGTGGACTGCCGGGCCGGGGCCCGGCTCAGGGGGGGGAATATGGGAAGTTTAATTGCGATACTGCTTTTGGCCGCGGCGCCCGCCGCGGCGCAATCGGTGGTCACTTTGGCCGGCCACAGCGCGGCCGTGCAGGGCGTGGCCTTCTCGCCGGACGGGAAATACCTGGCTTCCGGAGGGCTGGACTCCAACGTGGCGCTCTGGACCGTCAAGACCGGCAAGCTGAAAAAACTGCTGGTCGGCCACAAGGACCAGGTCTGGGGCCTGGATTTCTCTCCGGACGGCGACTACCTGGCCTCCGTGGACGGCAAGACGGTAGAGACCTGGACCGTGCCGGGGGGCAAGAACTTCAAGAGCCTGATGGGGCAGAGCCACAGCCTTTACAGCGTGCGCTACTCGCCGGGCGGCGAGTACCTGCTGGCCGGCGGCTACGGCACCGTCGGGATCTGGCTTTTTCCCGAGGGCGACGTGCATAAGGCCATGAAGGCGCAGGTGGAAAGCGCCAACTCCCTAAGGGTGCTGCCCAACGGCAATTACGTGGCGTCGGGCAACGGCAACGGGACGGTCACCGTCTGGAACATGAACGACGGCAAGATCACGAAGACGATCAGCGCGCACAAGGAGGGGGTCCGGTCGCTGGCGCTCACCCCAGACGGCAATTACGCCGTTTCCGCCGGGCTCGACGGCGCGGTGAAGGTCTGGCGCCTTAACGACGGGACGCTGGTCAATTCTTTCGCGGCGCACCCGGGCGGGGCCAGGGCGGTGGCCGTCTCACCGGACGGTAAAAAGATCGCCAGCGGCGGCGCTGACAACAGCGTTAAGGTCTGGGCCCTGCAGGGAGCGCAGAAAGCCCCCCTGAAGCAATTCCTGGGCCACGAGGACAGCGTGGAGGCGGTGGCCTTTTCGCCCGACGGCAAGACCATAGCCTCGGGCTCCAAGGACAAGACTGTGAAGCTCTGGAAACTGAAGTAGAACCGGCGGGGAAAAGAAAAAGGGCGGAACCTTCCGCCCTTTTTTTATTGCCAAAGACGGCCTAGATGAGGATGCCCGCTATGGTGGCCGACAGGAAGCCGGCCAGTGAGCTGGCCAGCAGGGCGTAGAGGCCCAGCTTGGCCAGGTCGTGGCGCCGCTCGGGCGCCATGGCGCCTATGCCGCCTATCTGGATGGCGATGGAGAGGAAGTTGGCGAAACCGCACAGGGCGTAGGAGGCCATGGCGACGGACCGCTCGCTCATCACGCCGGGGTTGGCCTTCAGGTAGGTGGCCATGTTCAGGTAGGCCACGAATTCGTTCAGCACGGTTTTCTGGCCCATCCAGCTGGCCACCTGCTGCACCTCTCCGGACGGCACGCCCATCACCCAGGCCAGCGGCGTGAAGATCCAGCCGAAGATCTTTTCGAAAGTGAGGCCTTCTATGCCGACAAAGCCCGCGCCGTAGCCCAGCAGGAAGTTGGCCATCGCCAGGATGGCCATGAAGGCCACCAGGCAGGCGGCCACGTTGATGGCCAGCTGCATGCCCACGGAAGAGCCGTTGGCCGCGGCGTCTATCACGTTGGCGTCGGTTATCTCCAGCTGCAGCTTGACTATGCCCTTGGTCTCGGGCTCCTCGGTCTCGGGGACCAGGATCTTGGCCATGACCAGGCCCGCGGGGGCGGCCATGATGGAGGCCGCCAGCAGGTGGCCGGCGATAGTCGGGATGGACTCCACGAGCAGGCCCACGTAGGCGGCCATGATGCCGCCGGAGATGGTGGCCATGCCGCCGGTCATGATGGCCATCAGCTCGGACTGGGTCATGCTTGCCACGTAGGGCCGCACCACGAGGGGCGCCTCGGTCTGGCCCACGAAGATGTTGGCGCTGGCGGACAGGGATTCGGCCCCGGAAGTGCCCATGAGCTTGGCCATGATCTTGGCGAAGAAGAGCACCACTTTCTGCATGATGCCGAGGTAGTAGAGCACCGCCATGATGGAGGAGACGAAGATGATGGTGGGCAGCACGCGCACCGCGAAGATGAAGCCCATGGAAGGGTTGGAAACGAGGGACCCGAACACGAACTCGGCGCCCTTGTCGGAGAACGAGAGCAGTTTGACTATGATGTCGTTCATGACCGAGAAGAAGTACCTGCCGATGGGCAGCTTCAGGACGATAATGGCGAAAGTGATCTGCAGCAGCAGGCCCGCTATGATGGTCTTATAGTTTATCGCTTTCCTGTTCTTGCTGAAGACGAAGGCTATGCCCAGCAGTACGAATATACCTAAAAAACCTATTATCTTCGGTGACATGAGCTCTCCTAGGGGGCTGAAGTTATATCCGAATTATACAAATTTATATTTGTCAGTAGGCGCCGCGGACTTTGCCGGTGACGGCGGAGAGGGACAAGAAGTGCACCGGGGCGCCGGTGGCCGGGTCCTTCCAGGAGGCGGAATCCCTGGACTCGTCGCGATTGTCGCCGAGCACGAAGAGATGCCCTTCCGGGACCGTCAGCGGCCCCAGGGTATCGCCCGCCAGCAGTTCGGCCGGGCGGGTGTAATTGGCGTAGCGTTCGTACTGGTGCTCGCCGTTGAGATAAACCTGCTTCTCGCGCAGCTCGATGGTGTCGCCGGCGACCGCTATCACTCTCTTCACCGATTCGTGCTCTTCCCCGACCGGGGACTTGAAGGAGACGATCTCGCCGCGGCCCGGGGCCCGCAGCAGGTAGGTGACGCGGTCGAGGACCAGGTGGTGGCCCAGCGTCAGGGTGGGGGCCATTGAGTCGCTGGCTATCACTATGGGGGCGGCCACCCAGCGCCGCACGAACAGCGCGGCCGCCACAGTCACAACCACTATGATCGCAGTTCTTAAGGGTTTCATTCGTTATTTCGGCAGTTCCACGGGCAGCCTGCCCGAAGGCGCCAGCTGGCCCGACAGGATCTCCCCGGCCGCGGCCATCGACGGGGCCGTCATGCCGTAGAGGGCTATGACGGCGGAGGCGCCCGGGTAGGAGGGGATGTCGTAGGGGTTCATCAGGCTGAGCAGCACGGAGGGCTTGCCGTAGTTGATGAGGATGTTTATGGCGTCGCGCTGGCTGGCGTTCTGAACGCCCGTCCACTGGAAGCTGCCGAGCACCAGCAGGTCGGCCCCGGCGGCGGCTTCGGTGAGCTTCTTCAGCTCGCCCCGCTTCACGCCGATGTCGAAGAAATACTGGCTGGCCTGGTAGCCGTTCTCGCGCAGCGTCCGGTAAAGCTCCAGCGCGTTGCCGGCGAAGCGCTGGGGGGAGAAGATGATGACGGCGATCTTCTTGTCCTTCGGCAGCGGGATCAGGCCGGAGTTGCGCACCAGGGTGGCGGCCCGGCGGGAAAGACCGCCGGTGATCTCCAGGTAGGCCTTGTCGAAGGGCGAGGGGGTTTCCGGCGGGTTGAACAGCCCGGCGGCCCGCTTGGCGGCGAGCACCTTGTGGTAGGCGTCGTTGAGGCGGGTTTCGTTTATGGTCCCGGCGCGCACCTGCCTGGCTATTTCCTTGGCCGCCCTGGCGGGGTCGGCCCGGCCGATCAGCAGGACGTCGGCCCCGGCCTTCAGCGCGGCCGCGGCCGCCCGGTGTATGGGCAGGCGCGAGGTGATGGCCTTCATGTCCAGGCTGTCGGTTATGACCAGCCCGCCGTAGCCGAGGTCTTTTTTCAGCAGGCCGGCCAGCACGGCCCGCGAAAGCGTGGCCGGGTTGGCGGGGTCCAGCGCCGGGTAGCGGATATGGGCCGTCATTATGGCGGGGATGCCCAGCGCGGCCGCGGCCTTAAAGGGAACGAGGTGCGTGGCGTGCAGTTGGGCGGTGGAGAGCGAGATCTCCGGCAGGGTCTTGTGAGAATCCTTTTCGGCCGCGCCGTGGCCGGGAAAATGTTTGCCCACGGCTATCACGCCGGCGGCCTTCAGCCCGTTGATGATGGCGCCGCCGAGCCGGGACGCTTCGGCCGGGTCGGAGCCCAGCGAGCGGATGCCGATGATGGGGTTCTTAGGGTTGGTGTTGATGTCCAGCACGGGGCCGAAGGCCATGTTGATGCCGGCCCGGCGGAGTTCCTTGCCGGCCAGGTAGAAGAGGGAAGCCGTGCCGTTCTCGTCGGCGGCCGCGCCCAGCATCATGTTGGTGGGCAGCTCCAGCAGGCCCAGCGTGGTGGGCACGTAGACGCTGCCGCCTTCGTAGTCCACCGCGATGAAGAGCGGCGTTTTCTCGCCGGACTCGCCGGCGGCGGCCTGCAGCTCGTCGGTAAGGCGGCGGGTTTCCTCCAGGGAGTAGGACCCCCACTGCAGCTGCACCCCGCCCAGGCCCGCTTTGGCGGCCGCGGTGGCGGCCGAGATGTCCGAGGCTTCGGCGGAGATTATCAGCAGTTGTGAAGCTTTTTCCTCCAGGGAGGGCTCGGCCGCGGCGGCCGCGGGCAGCGCCAGGGCGGCAAACAGGAAAGCGCCCGCTATGCGGGCGTGCTTGCCTGCCGCCTGACGCGCCTGTGATCGTGTCACTTCTGGAATTTGTAGCCGCGCTGCGTGGCCTGTTTGCGTATGGAGTCTATCATGGCCTTGTCCAGGGTGGAGGCCCCGGCGGATTTCTTTTCCTCGGCCGCGATATAGGCTTTGCGCTGGGCCTGCAGGGCGTTGATCTCGTCCTTGATGCGCTTGCGCTCTGCCAGCTTCTCGTCGAGGAACTTATTGCGCGCCGCCTGGTCCATCTTCTGCATCTCCTCGGGGAACTGCTCCGCCTTGAGGTCTTCCTTCTTCATCGCGCCGCTCTCGATGGCCGAGACGGCGTCCCATGAAGCGTCCGCGGCCGTCTGCGCGGGGGCCGCCGCGGCCTGGAAAGCCGCGCGTTCCGCCAGCACGGCGCCGCCGGCGCTTTTAGCGGAGCCGTAGGCGCCGCGCTTCGCGGCGATCTTGTTGCTTGCGCCCGCGCCGTAGCCCACGTAGGTGTCGTCAAGCCGGGCGCTGAGCTGCGCTATCCGGTCGTCCTGCGGGGCCGTCACGGTGAAGACCTGCGTGTCCTGGTCTATGTTGCTGAAGTCGCCTTCGGCCAGGTCGGCGCCGGTCTTCCACTGCGTGGCGAGGCCCTGCTGGCGGGGGCCGCAATAAATGGTGTTGACGAAGATGTTCTTCGCCTTGGCCTTGGCGACGGCGTCCTGGAACGGCACCGGGCCCTGGGTGAAGGGCTCGTTGCCGGCTATGAAGATGGCCTTGTAGACGTCGGATTTGGCGCTCCACCTGAGCTCTCTCACGGCCGCGGCTATGGCCTGGCCGCAGAATTCGTCGCCGCCGTTGGTGCGCAGCGAAAAAAGTTCCCGCGACACGGCGTCCAGGTCGGTCGTGAAGGGCATTACCTGCCGCAGCCAGCCGGTCTGCTGGGACAGGCCCGAGTTGCCGTATTCGTAGAGGGCCACTTCTATCATGGGCCTGGAGCCGCTTTTTTCCGCGGTGACCAGCTCGTTGACGATCTTCCAGAGCTGCGTGCGGGCCTGGTTGATAAGGCCGTCCATGGAACCGGAGGTGTCGAGCAGCACGGCCACCTGCACCAGGGGCTTGGCGCCGAAATCCTGCGGCGGCTTGACCGGGTCGTTCACGGCGGCGGCCCCGGTATCCTTCCAGGTTTTCTTTACGGCCTGCGAGGCCGCGGACAGGATCTTCGCCGTCTCGGTCTCTACCACGCGGGCATTGATCTCGGTCTTGCTTGCCTTGAGGTCGTTGAGGGTGCCGGTCACTATGGCGTCGGCGCCCAGCATCTTGCCCAGCTTCTTGACGGTCTCGTCGTCGAAAGCGCCGGAAGCCTGCAGGTTCAGCTCTCCCATAACCTTTTTCAGCAGGCCGCGCTCGATGAGGATGATCTTCTTGTTCTGGGCCAGCGCGGTGATGAGGCGTTCCTGCACCACTACCGGGCCCTCCGAGGTCTTGCCGCCGGCGTAGGGGAATTCCATGACCGCCAGCTTTATGGAGGGGCGGTCCTTGACGCCGGCCGACAGTTTGCCGGCCAGTTTTTCCAGGGACTGGGCCGCGGCTCCGCCGCAGAGCGCCGCTACGAGGGCGAAGGAAATTAAAAGCCTGTTCATGTGAGTCCTCCCGCTGTTTTTTAAAGGATACAAAAAATGAATATCCGTAAGCCACTATTGAAGTCGCCCATAAAAATATGTAACTTACTCCTTAAGACAGCAAGGGGGAGACTCGTGAGAAGACACGCTTTAACAGCTTTTGCCGCGGTCGCCGCCCTGTTTGCCGGCTGCGGCAGGCAGGACGCCGCCTACAAACAGTCGACCTTCATAATGAACGTGCCGGCCCAGGTGATGGTTTACGGCGCGGACGAGGCCGCCGGCAAAGAGATAGCGGACGCGGTGTTCGCCGAGTGGAACCGCATTTCCGGGGAGTTCAGTTTCAGCGATCCCTACAGCCTGACCTCGGTGGTCAACAAGAAGGCCTACGGCGAGTGGGTAAAGGTGGACGACGAGTTCCTGCGCCTGCTCCAGCTCTCGCTGGATTATTACCGCCTGACCGGGGGGGCTTTCGACGTTACCTTCGCGCCCCTGTGGCCGGTATGGAAAGAGGCCGCCTCCACGAAGAAGATGCCCGCCAAAGAAGAGATCGCCAAGGCCCTTTCCAACATGGGCTCCAACTACGTGCAGGTGGACGCGGCCCGCAAGCAGGTGCGCTTCAGCAAGCCGGTGCAGATCAACATGGGGGGCGTGCTGCGGGGCTACTGCTTCGTGCGCGCGGCCAAACTGCTGCGCGACCTGGCCCCGGCTTATGCCGTGGAACTGCGCCTGGGCAGCAACATGCTGTCCTACGGCAAGAAGAACTGGGAATACGAGGTAAAGGACCCTTTCAAGGAGGACAAGGCCTTCGGCAAGCTGCTTTTCGACGAGGGGGTCGTCATGTCCTCGTCGGGCCGGGAGCATTTCGTGCAGATCGAGGGCAAGCTTTACTCGCATATCCTGGACCTGAAGACTGGCTACCCGCTGGACGATTTCTCCAGCCTGGTGGTGTATTTCCCGAGCCTGGAGAGCGACGACTTCCTGCCCTCGGCCGTGCTGGCCGTGATGGGCAGGGAGAAGGCCTTCGGCCTGCTGTCCGGGATGAAGGGGGCCGCCGCCGTCTGGATAGACGGCTCGGGCAAAGAGACGCTGCTGCTCAACGAAGCGGGCCCGGCCCGCTGGGAGAAGGACAAGAGCCTGTTCTGACCGCCCGCAGGCGGGAAATAAAAAACCCGGGCTGTCCCGGGTTTTTTGTTTTAGCAGGCGGCCTTACTTGGCTTCCTCGAACTCGCCCTTGGCCTTATTCTTGCGCACGTTGTACCAGTTGAAATACCTGCCGTTCATGGCGATGTAAACGCCCGGGGGCAGCGTCTGCGCGAAAGAGAAGGCCGAGCCCAGGTTGAACATGCCGTCGGAGGAGCCGAACTTGTAGGGCACCATGGCGCCGGTGAGCACCACGGTCTTGTCCTTTATGCCGGCCCCGAGCAGGCGGGCGGTTTCCGGCATGGTGTCGGTGCCGTGGGTGACTACTATGTGCTTCTCCCTGGAGGCCAGGCATTCCTTCAGCACCTTGCGGCGGTGCGCGGCCGTCATGTAGAGGCTGTCTATCATCATCAGCGTCTTGACCTTTACCGGCACGCGCGAGCGGCCCAGCTTGAGCATCTCGTAGAGGTGCGTCTTGCGGAAGAACAGCGAGCCGTTGAGCTCGTTATATTCCTTGTCGAAGGTGCCGCCGGTAATAAGTAGTTTTATCGTCATAGGTTGAAAGCCGGGGCCCCGGGGCCCCGGCTTGCCTGCGCCTATTATTTGCGGCCGTCCTTGAGGAAGGCCAGGTAGCCCTTGTAGGCCATGAAGATGTCGAGCTTGCCGGCCAGCTCCATCGGGGCGTGCATGGAGAACAGGCCCACGCCGCAGTCCACCACCTGCATGCCGTAGCGGGCCATGAACTGCGCTATGGTGCCGCCGCCGCCCTGGTCCACCTTGCCCAGCTCGCCGGTCTGCCAGACCACGCCGTTCTTATCGAAGATGCGGCGGATATGCGCCATGAACTCGGCGCTGGCGTCGGACGAGCCCGACTTGCCGCGGCTGCCGGTGAACTTGGTCACGCAGACGCCGTGGTTGATGAGCGGCGTGTTGCGCTTGTCGGAGACCGTGGGGAACATCGGGTCGAACAGGGCGTTGACGTCGGCCGACAGCATCCAGCTGTTGTGCAGCGCGCGCTTGAGGGTCAGCTCGCTGTAGGAGTCGGTGGTGAGGTTGAGTAGCTCCGCGGAAGCGTTCTCGAAAAGGTTCGAGGCCATGCCGGTGGCGCCGACGGAGCCGATCTCCTCCTTGTCGCAGAGCAGCACGCACGAGGTGTACTCGGGCGTGCCCTTGAGGTCGAGGATGGCCCGCAGGCCGGTCCAGGCGCAGACGCGGTCGTCGTGGCCGTAGCCCAGGATCATGGAGCGGTCCAGGCCGGCCTCGCGCGGCGCGGCGGCGGGCACCAGCTCCAGCTCGGCCGAGAGGAAGTCGGCCTCGGTGACGCCGTATTTCTTGTTGAGGATGGAGAGGATGTTGTGTTTGACCTTTTCCTTCTTGTCCTTGTCGGAGGAGGGGATGGAACCGGCCAGCACGTCCAGGCCCTCGCCGGTTATCGCGTCGCCGATGGTCTTCTTGTACTGGTCGGCCGCCAGGTGAGGCAGCAGGTCGGTGATGCAGAGCACCGGGTCGGAAGGGTCCTCGCCGATGGCGATCTTCACTTTCTTGCCGTCGGGCTTTACGAACACGCCGTGCAGCGCCAGCGGGATGGTGACCCACTGGTACTTCTTGATGCCGCCGTAATAATGGGTGTCGAACAGGGCCAGTTCGGAATTCTCGTAGAGCGGGTTCTGCTTGAGGTCGATGCGGGGGGCGTCGGTGTGGCCGCCGACGATGTGCATGCCGTCGGCGAGCGGTTTTTTGCCCACCACCACGGCCATCAGGGTCTTGCCCTCGCTGCAGCGGTAAACCTTGTCGCCCGGGACCAGCCTGGTGCCGGTCTTCTCATACTGGCGCATATCCTTGAAGCCGGCGGCCTCGAGGAGCAGGATGGCCTCGTCGCTGGCTTCGCGTTCGGTCTTGGCCTTGGTGATGTACTGCAGGTAGGCCTGGTTGACCTCCTCGCAGTGCTTCAGTTCGGCGGGGGAGATCTTTTCGTAGCCGTTCTTGGTGGCGTAGGTGAGGCTGGAAGTCTTAGCGGCGGGTTTCTTGGCGGTCTTTTTCATTTGTCCTCCGGAAATGGGCCGTGGCCGGCGTTTGCTGACATTTATATATTACCATTTTGCTATCATTTATAACTCCGATGAAAGACGCCAAATACGCCCGAGGTGTGCTGCTCCTGGTTTTCGGCCTGAGCCTTTTCAATTATATAGACAGGCAGGTGCTTTACGCGGTCTTCCCGCTGATAAAGGCGGACCTGCGCCTGAGCGACGCCCAGCTGGGCTTCCTGGCCTCGTCTTTCATGATCGTCTACATGTGCTTCGCGCCCTTCGTGGGCTATTTCGGCGACAGGGTGCGGCGGCCGCTGATCATCGGCGTCAGCGCCATCTTCTGGAGCGTCTCCACCCTTTTCAGCGGCCTGGTGAAGAACTACGGCCAGCTCATCGCCACGCGCTCGGCCGTGGGCGTGGGCGAGGCCGGCTACGGCACGGTCTGCCCGTCCTTCCTGGCGGAGTGGTTCCCAGTGGAGAAGCGGGCCAGGATCATGGCGCTCTACGCGCTGGCCATCCCGGCCGGCAGCGCGGTGGGCTACCTGCTGGGCGGCTTCCTGGGCCAGCAGTTCGGCTGGCGCAACGCTTTCTTTATAGTGGCCGTGCCGGGCATGCTGCTGGGCGTGATCGCGCTCTTCCTGCAGGAGACGCCGGAAAAGAAGCAGCGCTCGGAGCACATTTCGTTCAGGGGCTACGCGGCGCTCTTCAAGAACCGCACCTTCCTGCTGGTCTGCCTGGCGCAGTCCATAGGCACTTTCTCGGTTGGCGGGATGGCGGCGTGGATGCCGTCGTATTTCGTGCGCTCCTTCGGCGTCTCGGTGGGCAAGGCCGGCTTCCTGTTCGGCGCGGTGACGGTGGCGGCCGGCCTGCTGGGCAATTTCGCCGGCGGCTGGGCGGCCGACTGGCTGCACAAGCGGACCAAACGCTCGTATTTTATAGTGGGCTACATGAGTTTCTTCCTCAGCATCCCGTTCGGGGTCTCGGCCATTTTCACCAATGACCTGAACACCTGCCTGGCGATGATCTTCCTGGCGGAGTTCTTCATCTTCGCCTATTCGGGGCCTTACCACGCGGCCATCGTGGAGACGGTGCCGGTGACCATGCGCTCCATGGCTTTCGCGCTGGATATCTTCATCATCCACGCGCTGGGCGACGCCATCTCGCCGTTCCTGCTGGGGGTGGTGTCGGATTCCGCCGGGCTGCCTTTCGCGCTGGTCCTGGCCATGCTCTACCTGCTGCTGGGCGGTTTCATTTCGATAGCCGCCGGCGAAGCTTATAAAAAGGACTTCCACGCCGTATGAAACCAGAAGACATAGAGATAGTGAAAGAAGGGCCCGACCTGCTGGTCGTGAACAAGCCGTCGGGGCTGCTTACCATGCCGGCCCGCGGCACGCTGGCCAAGGAGAAGCATTTGGTGGGGCTGCTGCACCAGCGCTTCGGCAAGGTTTTCGTGGTCCACCGCCTGGACCGGGACGCGAGCGGGCTGATCCTCTTCGCGCGCACTGAGAAGGCGCACCGTTATTATTCGGGTCTTTTCGAGACGCGCGCGGTGGAGAAGCATTACCTGGTGGCGGCCGAGGGGCGGGTGGCGGAGAAGCGCGGAGAGATAGACAAGCCGCTGAAGCAGCGGGGCTCGGGCCGGGTGTCGGTGGCTTTCGACGGGAAGGCTTCGATCACGCGCTACGAGGTGCTGGAGCGGCATCAGCACGCGACCATTCTCGACGTTACCATCGTGACGGGGCGGCGGCACCAGATCCGGGCCCACCTTTATTCTATCGGCAATCCGGTGATAGGCGACCGGATGTACGGTGACGCGGCCAAACAGGCCAAGTACCCGCGCCTGATGCTGCACGCGTGGAAACTGCGCTTCAACGACATGGCCACCTGCAAGCCCGTCTCCTTCGAAGCCGACCCGCCCGCCGACTTCATGGGCGTCCTGAAGGTCCTATAGACAACTAACCTGCTGAGTATAGAAAAGCACCCCTTAAGGGGTGCTTTTTTATTGCGTGAGGTTAATTGTCAGGCGCCCTACCGCAGGGCAGGGTTAGCAAAACCGTTTTGCAATAATATATGATGAAACTTTCGGGAAGGGGCGGGCATCTAATTTATAGAAGGGTAGAAAGGAGTGATCGTTATGGCTTTAATGGATCAGCAGACTGCGGACGAGGTGCGCAAGCGGCTGGGGGAACTGCCCGGCGAGGTGAAGATAGTCTTCTTCAAGGAGAATTTGCTTTGCCAGACCTGCGGGCCGGCCGAGGAATTTTACAAAGAGCTGGTTTCGCTCTCGGAGAAGGTTAAGCTTGAGGTCTACAACAGGGTAACGGACGCGGAGAAGGCGGCCGCGTACGGCGTGGCCCTGACCCCGGCGGCGGTCATAGAGGGCATCAACGGCGGCCGCATACGCTTCTACGGCATACCCGCCGGCTACGAGTTCGTCTCGCTGCTGGAGGCGCTGAAGAATTCCGCGGTCCTGGCGCAGGAGCTGCAGCCCGAAACCCTGGCCGGGCTGGCGGGCGTCGCTAAGCCCGTCAATATCAAGGTCTTCGTCACGCCCACCTGCCCCTATTGCCCCGCGGCCGTGGTGCTGGCGCACAAGTTCGCGCTGGCCTCGGCGCAGATCACCGCCGAGATGGTGGAGGCCAGCGAATTTCCGGACCTGGCCAACAAGTACGAAGTGTCCGGAGTGCCGCAGATAGTGGTGAACGAGACGGTAAAACTAGTCGGCGCCCAGCCCGAGAGCGCGATGCTCAAAGCAGTGCTGGAAGCCGCAGCCTGAAAAAGGCGGGAGGAAGGAATATGATAACCAAGAATGTTGGAAGCGCGGACAGGATCATCAGGATTATTGCCGGCCTGGCGCTGGGCTACGCCGCCTATACCTCCGGCGGCCCCGCCGCGATAGTGCTGGGGATAGCCGGGTTTATGGCCTTTGTAACGGGCCTCATCGGCTTCTGCGGCGTCTATAAACTGTTCGGCATAAACACCTGCAGCGTAGACAAGCCCTAGCGCGCTCCGAGCTCGATCTCGACGGCGCCCTCGGCCCCGCCTGAAAGATAAGTCACGCTTATCTTCTGGCCGGGGCTCCATTTTTTCAGCTCCGCGGAATAGCCGCGCAGGTCTTCCACCGGAACACCGCCCAGCTTTATAATAACGTCTCCCGGCTTCAGCCCCGCTTTATCCAGCGGGGAGCCCGGCGTCAGCTCCTGCGCCCTTACGCCTTTTCCCTGGAAGGAAAAGTCCGGGACCAGGCCGGTGGAGGCCTTGCGCCCGCCTGTCGGGGGGGGCGCGGCACCGACGGCCGGCTTACCCGCCGGCCGGGTCAGGAAGTCCGAAGTTCCCGCCAGGTAATCGGTTATTTCGCGCGCGAATTCGGCAATTTTTACCAGGCCTCTGCCGTCCATCTTGTCCGGCGTGTCTGAAGGCTTATGGTAGTCGGCGTGCGGGCCGGAGAACAACTGTACGGCTGGGATGCCGTAATCGATAAAACTCTGCTGATCGCTCGCGTCCAGATTCCCGGCCGGGGCGTAGTCGTAGCCCGTAACGAAGCCGGCCCCGCGCAGGATGTGCACCCACTTGTCCGAAGAGCCGGAGCCGAGGGCCAGTATCTTCCCGGCTCCCAGCCGCCCGACGGTGTCGAAATTGAGCGCGGCGTTAGTTTTTAATTTTATGGCGTCCGGCAGGCCGGAGAGGAAGGCCTTGGAACCCTGGCGGCCCAGTTCTTCCCCGTCGAAGGCGGCGAAGATAACAGAGCGCTGTCCGGGGTTTTGGGCGTAGTGCCGCGCCAGTTCCAGCAGCAGGGACGTCCCGGAGGCGTTGTCGTCGGCGCCGGGGAAAACCTTGCCGCCGTCAGCCGGCAGGTGGTCGTAATGGGCGCAGAGGACCACGTATTCGTCCTTCTTCGACAGGCCTTCAACTAAGCCGACGATATTGCCCCGCCCCGCCTTGTCCCCGGGCTCCCCGAAACCGGCGCCGAAGGGCTTCAGGCCCGCGGCGCGGAAAGCTTTCGCGATCGACTCTCCCGCCTCGCGGTGGCCCTGCGAGCCGGGCGCGCGGCCGCCGGGAACAGAGGCGAGGGCGCGGACATCCGCCAGCATGCGGCTTTCAGAAAATACCGAGGGCAGCTCGGCCAGCGGGGCGCGGACAGGGTAGGCGCGCGCCGCCGGCGCGGGCCCGAGGTTGGCCGCCAGGGGGGACGCTGACGCGCTCCAGATCCCCGACGCCACCGAGGTCATGTTGGCGTCGAAGACCAGCCAGGAATATTTGCCGTAATGCGGCAGCTTGGCCGCCAGCAGGGGCAGCTTGTCGGTGTTGGCGGACATTACCAGCGCGGCCGAGCGGGCCGGATCGTTGGGGTGATAAGCGGCGAAGACGAAGGTGTGCCCCTCGCGGGGAAAGCGGCGGTTGTCGAGCGTAACGGTATCCAGGCCGAAAGCGGCGCCGTAGGCGGCCAGGTCGGCTTCGAAATCCCTGGCCAGCAGGTTCTCGTCGCCGAAGACCCAGTACGAGGCCCCGCGCGGAGGCGCCGCCGTTGTCACGTCGTCGGAGACAGAGGGCAAATTGGCCTTGTCCTTGGTCCAGGCGGCCGCGAGGGCCTGCCACGGCTCGCCGGCGGGCCCGCCCGGCACGATGATGGCCGGCCTGGCCGCGCCGAGCAGCCGGGACAGGGTGGGCGGGGTTTCGAGCGGGCTCAGGCGCCTGAAGAGGTCGAACTCCGGGTCAATCTCCAGCCGCACCGCTCTGAGCGGGGCGGTGTAGTGATAGATCTCCTCTTTGCGCGTCATGGTGAGGGTTTTCAGGCGGGGCTCCCGCGCTCCCTCCAGCCAGACGGCCGCCGGCACTTCCAGCGCGTAGGCCGGTCCGTCCTGCGTCTGCGTCAGCGTGAATTCCAGGTCGTAGCCGAACTGGCTCAAGGTTACCTTGGCGTTCTTGATGGCCAGCGCCGGCGCGCCGGCGCGGGCCGTCCACTGTTCGAAGAAGGCCTGCAGCCGGCCGGGGCCGGTGATCTTTTCGAAAGCCGCCCGCAGGTCCTGGAAGGAAGCGTATTTGAAGCCGTTGTCGGCGTAGAAAGCCCGTAGCCCTTTGCGGAAATTCTCGTCGCCCAGCAAATTGCGCAGCATATGGTAGAACATCAGCGCCTTGCCGTAGCCCACGGCCTCGGAGGCGGAGGAATGGCGCGAGCGGAACTCCGTCAGCGGGAAGTCCGCGCCGCCCGAAACGTAGTCGGAGTATTTCTGCAGGGTGCTCATCCTGTAATCGCGGCCCTTGCCGCGGTTCTCGGCGATAAGGTAGTCGGCCAGGTAGGCGGTAAGCCCCTCGCACCAGTTGCCCTTTTCATAATCCACGAACACGCCGTTGCCCCACCAGTTGTGCAGGATCTCGTGCGGGTAGGAGGAGTTTATTATGAAGGGCAGGCGTATCACCTTGGAACCGAGCAGGGTGAAGGAGGGCAGGCCGTAGCCGGTGTCCCAGAAATTCTCGACGAGGGCGAACTTGCCGTAGGGATACGGCCCGACCAGGCCGGAGTAGAGCTTGATGTATTTTTCGGTGGCTTCCAGGTAGCGGGCTGCCAGCTCGGGGTCCGGCGAGCGCAGGAAGGCCTGGTATTCCAGCGCGCCGTCCTTGCGGGAGTACTCGGTGTATTTGCCGCAGGTCACCGTTATGTCGTCCTGCGGATTTCTGGCTTCCCAGACGGTTATGTTCTTGGCGCCCCCGGGCTTGCGGGACAGGCGGGCGCCGCCGGCTACGCTGTCGTAAGGGGCAGGCAGCACGGTTTCCAGGCGGAAGGTGACGAGCGAATCTTTGAAATAGGGATACCAGCCGGAAGAGCCGGATAGGTAGCAGCCGTCGGGCGAGATCAGGCCTGGCGTTTCGGAGAAGCTGCGCGCGTAGTCCTGCGCCTGTTCGCCGGTCTGGTGGGCTATCACGCCGCCGTACCGCAGCGTGAATGCCCTGGCCGGTTTTTTGAGAGCGGCGCGGTAGGCGGTGTAAAACCCCGCCGTGGAAGAATTGATGCCGTGGCGGGCGGCGGCCTCGGCCGGCAATTCCTCCACCAGGGCTTCTTTGGACGAAGGGTTCAGGCCTTTGTGCAGGGTGAAGTAGAACTCGGCGGCGGGCGCCGGCAGGGTTATGCGGTCGGTGACCTTCAGCCCTCCGGAGGCCGGGTCTATTTCAGCTTTGAGTTCGTGGCCTACTGTCTGCGGGGCGGCCAGGGCGGGGGCGGGGGAAAAAGCGAGGAAAAGAGGGAAAAGGATATTCATATACGAGGATATACTATAATTTTCCCGTGGCAACTGGAACGCCTTACCTCTCCGTCATTTTCAGCGCCGGCTTCAGGGTCTGTCTCCTGGCCCTGCTGCTTTTCCTGCCGGCGCAGGACCTGCGCTGGCCGGCCGGCTGGGTGTATTTGCTGCTCTACGCCGCCTGGTCCGGGCTGAACATCACGCTGCTGGGCAGCCGCTCGCCCGAACTGCTGCGCCTGCGCGAGACCGGGGCCCCGGCCGCCTCCGAGCCCTGGGACAAGTTCTTCGTCTTCTTCGGCGCGGCCCTGCTGGCCACTACCCTGCTCATCTGCGGCATGGAAGGCCCGGCGTCAGGTTTTACGGCGCTCGCCGCGGCGGCTTTCCTGCCTATCTGCGCCGCAGGCGCGCTGTTTACCTGGGCCCTGCTCTCCAACCCCTTCGCTATCGGCGTGTCGGCCATACAACCGGGCCAGACCGCGGTGGACAGAGGACCGTATCGCGCGGTGCGCCACCCCATCTACCTGGCGGGTATCGTGGTCCTGGTCTGCACCCCTGCGGCCCTGGGCTCGCCGAGCGCCTTCCTGCCGGCGGGGCTGCTGGCGGGCGGCCTGGCCGCGCGCGCCGCGCTGGAGGACCGGCTGCTGCTGCGCGCCCTGCCCGGCTATAAAGAATACGCCGGGCGCGTGACGTACCGGCTGCTGCCGGGTTTTTGGTAAAATTTCGACAGGAGATAAATATGAAACACAAACAAAAGACCGCTCTGCTGCTGGTGATAGACGCCGTGGGGCTTTCCACGCTGGAATACCTGCTTTCAAAATACCCCGGCAAGGTGAAGCTGCCCAATCTTAGTCGCCTCGGCCTGGGCGACATAGTGCTGCCGGAATACCGGGACCGCCTCGGCAAGTCGGCCGGCAAGGCCTACGCCGCCCGCGTCAGCCAGGTGTCCGCCACCGCCGACAGCCTGGTGGGGCACCGCGAGATGATGGGCGTGGTGGACCGCCGCACCTACGACCTGTTCGACGACGGCTTCAGCAAAGACTACCTTTCCCGCCTGGAGAAGCGCATTGGCCGCAAGACCTTCTTCAACAAGATGGCCGGCGGCATGGAGGCTATAGAACTTAACGCCGCCGAGCACGAGCGCACGGGCAAGCCCATAGCTTACGCCAGCAAGTGCGACCCGCTGATACAGCTGGCCATGAACGAGGCCGTGATCTCCGTCCCCGAGCAGCACAAGATCGCCGACACCGCCTTCACGCTGGCCATGGAGATGGGCATCCCGATAACCCGCGCCATCGCCCGCTCCTACATAAAGAATTCCGCCGGGGAGATCATCCGCACCTCCAACCGCCACGACGCCGTGCTGCCGATAGGCCAGGACACGCTCGTCGATATCCTGCACGCCAAGGCCGTCTGGACCGTGGCCGTGGGCAAGACCAGCGACCTGGTGAACACCGCCTACCACGCCAAGGTGAAGCTGAACAAGGAGATCTTCATAGACCCCTCGCTCGGCCTGCGCTTCGTGCACCCGAAGAAGAAGGACACCAACCCCTTCTCCATACAGGGCACCATCAACGCGCTGCAGGCGGCGCATACCGTTTACCGCCCGAAGGGCACCTTCATCTTCACCAACCTCGTCGACACCGACAGCGTTTACGGCCATACCCGCGAGGTGGAGGGCGCGCTGAAGTCGCTGGAGGAGATAGACCGCTGCCTGCCGCTGATAGAGCGCAACCTGGCCCCCGGCGATTTGCTGGGCATCACGGCGGACCACGGCATGCTGCACCGCGAGGATTACGGCTACCACAACAACGAGCCGCTGCCGTTCATAGCCGCCGTAAAGGGCGGGGACAAGAAGCTGGGCGGCCTGAAGACCAAAGCGCTGCCCGGCCTGCTCGACATCGGCAATGTCTTCGCCCAATACTTCGGCCTGCAGGCGGAGTATAAGAAGATAGTGAAGCTCTGACTCCGGAAGAAGTCAAATAAAAAAAGACCGGGACGGCCCGGTCTTTTTTATTCGGCGCTTTTTATTGTTTGTATTCGGGGTCCACGAAGGCGCGGTAGGACTGGGGGGTGAGGGCCGCCCAGGTGTAGCGGTTGGCCGCGTTCCACAGCACCCAGCTTTCCAGGTGGTTGAGCCGCGTCGCCATGATCTGAGCGCGCACTTCCGACGGGCCGTAAGTATAGCCCATGGAGAAGTCCTGCAGATAGGGGCGGATGCGGGCGTAATCCTTGCCCAGCTTGCCCATGGCGTCCTTCAGGCCGCGGTTTATAACCTTGAAAGGGCTGCCGTTGGGGTTCTTCAGGTTGTACTCGCCGGGGTTATAGTGCGACGGGTACATCATCGGGTAGACATAGTCGGCGCCGGCGGCCAGCGTAGCTATATCCTGGCCTATGCCCATGTCGTCCTTAACCGAGGTGGTCAGGCCGAACACGTCGGCGGAGATCTTTACCTTGTAGGGGGCCAGGCGCTTGCGCGAGTAGTCCAGGAAATCCTTCAGGTTTTTGGTGGACGCCTGGCGGTTGTGCGGCTTGGAGTAGCGGCACAGGGAGGTGTTGCCCTCCGAAGGGTAGCGGATATAGTCGAACTGGATCTCGTCGAAGCCGAGCTTGGCCGCCAGCTCCGCCAGGTCCAAATTGTAGTCCCAGACCTCTTTGTGGTACGGGTCCACCCAGGTGGCGCCGTTGCGGCTGCGCCACAGCCCGCCGTCGGGGTTGCGCACGGCCAGGTCCTGGCGCACCTTGGGGACCACCTTGTCCTTGAAGACAACTATGCGGGCAACGGTGTAGAGCCCGGCGCCCTTGAAATCTTTAAGCATGGCGGCCGGGTCGGTAATGGCGGCCTGGTAAGAGCCCCACTTGTGGGCCTTCTCCACGCCGGGGATGTAGACCTTGCCGTCGGTTTCCTTGAGGGCGATGACGACGGTGTTGATTACGGAATTGGAGATCTTCCGGATAAGTTCCTTGCGGAGCTTTGGCGAGCCGGCGCCCCAGCAGGTGAGGTGTATGCCGCGCACGCGGCGGTCGGCCAGCACCAGCCCGCGGATGGTTGTGGTTGAGACCTGTGCTTTGGCGGTTTCAGTGGCGGTTTGCACGCCGGCGGAAACGGGGGGAAGAGAGGCGAGAAGCAGAAAAAACGCTGTATGAAGCATATTGATATATTTTACAATTTACACACGGATAAAGGGGACACGATGAAATATTTAAAACTCTTCCTGACGGGAGCCCTGCTTATGAGCCAGCCGCTGTACGCCGCCGACAAGTTGGTAATACACTATAACCGGCTGGACAAGGTTTACTCCGGCTGGAACCTCTGGGTGTGGAACGACGAAGAGAAAAAGCCCGGCTTCGACCTGACTCCGGCCGGCACCGACGCCTTCGGCGTCTTTTACGAACTGGACCTGGACGCCTCCGGCCTCTCCGGCAAGAAGACCGGGTTCCTGCCCCGGCAGGGCAACTGGACCAACAAGGACGCGCCCGACAGGATAATGGCCGCGGCGCGGCAGGGCGAGATCTACCTGGCGGAGGGCGACGGCAAGGTTTACGCCGAACCGCCGGCCGTCTCCACCGCCGTCACCGGGGCCTGGCTGGACGGCGAGGGGGAGGTGCGCGTAGCCTTTACCCGCCCGCTGGACGCGCTGTTCCTGGCGGCCCAGGGTTTCTATATACGCCGCGGCGGGGAAGTTTTCCGCCCCTCGCTGGCCTCGCCCATAGGCGGCGCCTATTCCAGGGCCGCGCGCCTGATCTTCAACGGCTTCAAGCCCGACTACCAGGCCCTGAATGCCGGAGAATACCGCCTGCTTTCGGACGCCCTGGACCCTGTGACGCTGCGGTTGGGCGCGGCGGTGGACAAGTTCTACACCCCGCTGGAGATGGGGCTGAGCGGCAAAAAAGAGCGCCCGGTCTTCCGGCTTTTCGCGCCTTACGCCGTGAAGGCCGACGCGCTGGTCTACGATTCCCCCGCGGCACAGCCCGCGGTACACCCCCTGAGGAAGAAAGAGAACGGCGTCTGGGAGACGGAATTTAAAGGCCCGCTGGAAGGCAAGTATTACCGCATCCGCACCGAGCAGAACGGCGCCTCTTACGTGGGGCTGGACCCCTACGCCCGCTGCGTCACCGGCGACCGCGGCAAGGCGCTGGTCCTGAAGGACGCCACGCAGATCTTCCCGGGCCCCGTCTTCGGCCCGGCCGAGACCGTGGTCTACGAGGTGCATCTGCGCGACCTTACGTCCGACGAATTCTCCGGCGTTAAGCGCAAGGGCAAGTACCTGGGCGCGGCCGAGGCCGGCACCCGCCACCCGAAGTTCCCTGACCTGCGCACGGGCCTGGACCATATCGCCGAGCTCGGCGTGAACACGGTGCACATCCTGCCTTTCCAGGACTTCGAGAACAACGACGACCCGGCGGTGTACAACTGGGGCTACATGCCCGTGAACTTCAATTCGCCCGAGGGCTCCTACGCCACCAACCCGGCCGACGGTTCCCGCGTGCGCGAAGTGAAGAAGCTGATAGACGCCTTCCACCGCAAGGGACTCAAGGTGATAATGGACGTGGTCTACAACCACACCGCCGAGACCCGCGCCACGACGTACAACTTCAACGCGGCGGCGATGGACTATTACTACCGGGTGAACCCCGACGGCACCTACTCCAACGGCTCCGGCTGCGGCAACGAGTTCCGCACCGAGGCGCCGATGGCCCGCAAGTTCCTCATCGACAGCCTGGTCTACTGGGTTAAGGAATACAAGGTGGACGGCTTCCGCTTCGACCTGATGGGCCTGATAGACACCGAGGCCGCCGACGAGATAATGGCGGCGCTCAAGAAAGTTAAGCCCGACATCTTCGTCTACGGCGAGCCGTGGAAGGCCGGCGCCAGCCCGGTGAAAGGGGTGGAGAAGGGCAGCCAGCGCGGGAAGGGCTACGCCGTGTTTAACGACGGGTTCCGCGATTCCATAAAGGGCAGCGTCTTCTCGCTGGCCGACCTGGGCTACGTGCAGGACGCGCAGAAGCGCGACGGCGTGAAGATTGGCATCCGCGGCGGCGTGGACGACTACACCGACGGCCCGCTGGAGACCATGAACTACGTCTCCTGCCACGACAACAATACCCTGTGGGACCGCATAGACCTGTCGGTGAAGGACGAGCCGCACAAGAACAAGGTGGCCATGGACAAGTTGGCCAACGCCATAGTCTTCACCTCGCAGGGCATACCGTTCCTGCACGCCGGCGAGGAGTTCCTGCGCACCAAGGGCGGGGAGGATAACTCCTACAACCTGCCCGACGCGGTGAACCGCCTGGACTGGACGCGCAAGAAGGAAAACCTGGCCGTCTTCAACTTCTACAAGGACCTCATCTCTCTGCGCAAGGCGCATCCCGCCTTCCGCATGAAGACGCAGGCGCAGGTGCGCGAGAACCTGAAGTTCTACGAGGAGCTCGGCCTCAAAATCACCCCGCCGGCCATCGCCTACGTGCTGCACGGCGACAAGGTGAAAGACTCCTGGCGGCGCATAGTGGTGCTGATCAACCCGGAAAAATCGGCGCACAAGTTCGCCCTGCCCGAGGGCAAGTGGCTGCCGGCCTTCGGCCCCTCGGGCCTGGTAAAAGCCCCGGCCAAACCGGTCTCGGGCCACGTCACCGTGGAGCCGCTCTCCCTTGCCGTGCTGCGCCTGGATATTTAACAGCGTCCCCTAGGTCTTTAGACCCCGCCGGGAGTAGGCCTTAGGGCTCTTATCCCGGCGGGTTTTCATTGGTATGATATTGTAATTCGGTTCAGGAGGGTATTAATGAAAAAAGCGTTATTGCTATTACTGGTTGCCTCTGTTGTTTCCCCGGCCTACTCCCTTGATTTCTCCCTCGACAAGCTCAACCTTGCCGACCTCGACGTGAAAGCCGCCCCCGCGCCGGCCCCCGTGCCGGCTGCCGCCGTTAAGGCTGAGGAAGAAGTGCCTCAGGACCTGGTCTACAAGTTCCAGCAGCTCAAGAACGACCTTTGGCGGCTCGAGAGCGATACCACCTGGCTGCGCTCGGACATAAACCGCCTGGAAACCGACGCCCGCCGCATAGAGCAGGGCACCTCCAGCCCCTTCTTCTCCAGCGACCTGCGCCGCATGTCCACCGACATGTCCCGCCGGCTCAACGACCTGCAGCGCTATGCTCTGGACATGAAAAACCTGCTGAACCTGGCCCGGAAGGACGCCAAGCTGAACCAGCTGGCCTCCGACATAGAGTGGGACGCCCGCGACCTGGACAACCGCTTCCAGTTCGACGTGATCAACGCCGCGCAGAGCCTGGAGTACACCGTGCGCCGCATCGACCCCAAGCTCATCGGCTACGACACGCAGTGGACGGCCTCCGACCTGTCCCGGATCTGCCGCGACATACAGTGGAAGACCCGCGACCTGCGCTGGGACGCCCAGGAGCTGGTCCGCAAGACGCGCCCTTAAACTCAGCGGGCAAAGAGGAAAGCGGGGCTATTCAGTCCCGCTTTTTTCTTTGGTAAAATCTAGCCATGGAAAAACACCGCCAGACCCTCAATTTAAAACTCCTCCAGAACGCCGCCGCGGCGCTGCGCAAGAACAACTTCGCGGCCGAGGTTTACGAGAGCGGCCCCGCCGCCGCCGCCGCCCTGCTGGCGCTGGCGGGGAGGGGGAAGAAGATAGGAGTAGGCGGTTCCATGACAGTGGCCGCCCTGGGCCTGCCCGAGGCGCTTGCTGCCGCCGGCAACGAGATAATAACCCACAAGCCCGGCATGTCCCCCGAAGAGAAGCGCGCCGTCTGGTTGGCCGCGCTGGCCTCTGATATATACCTGGCCTCGCCCCAGGCCGTAACCCTCGACGGGAAACTCATCTTCATAGACGGCAACGGCAACCGCGGCGCCGCCGTTATCTACGGCCCGCGCAAGACGGTGCTGATAGCCGGCGTGAACAAGATCGCCAAGGATGAGGAAGAGGGCCTGTGGCGCTCCCGCAACGTGGCGGCCATCGCCAATAATATCCGCCTGGAGAAGGACAATCCCTGCGTGGCGGCCGGCCGCTGCGTGGATTGCGCCGGCAAGAGCCGCATCTGCAACGCGGTGACCCTGCTCTGGAAGAAACCCTCCGCAAGCGACATTCTGGTTATGCTGGTCAACGAAGACCTGGGCTACTGAGCCGGGAGCCGCCGGCGCCTGAGCGCAAAAAAAGAAGCCCGGGCTCCCGGGCTTCTTTTTTTTATGAGGTGGCTCGTCAGCCTTTCTTTTTCGGCAGGCGCTGCGGTTTCTTCGGCTGCGCTGCTTCGGGGGGCGCCACTTTGTCGAGGGCCTGCAGGTACCGGGGCAGCTGGTCATCCTTGGGGGAGATCTGCAGGGCCTTCTGCCAGGCGCGGCGGGCCGCCCGGTATTCCTTCAGCTGCAGATAGGCGGAGCCGGCGCGCTTCAGCGCGGTCACGTCGTTGGGCTCCAGCCGGAGTACGCCTTCCAGCTCCTTCACGGCCAGGTAGAACTTGGAATCGTAGATCTGGTCCAGCGCCACCTTCTTCTTGTGGTCCAGGATGGCGGTATTGGCCGGCTTGGTGTCGTTGAGCCTGAGCTGGGGGGATTCCTCTTCCAGCGCCAGGATGAGCCTGCCGAAGGCTTTTTCCGTAGGGGCCAGCTCGGAGGCGTAGCGCAGCGCGTCGTAGGCGAAGGGCAGGTCTGCCTTCTCGCTCAGCCAGGAATTGATGGCCTCGGAAGCCGCGTTCCAGGCTCTGGACGTGGCTGGGCGCGCGGGAACTATGGCTGAGATCCCGCGCAGGCGCTGCTGGGCCTTGAGGTAGTGCGGGTTCGTAGGGTCGGTGCCCAGCATTTCCTCGAGCTTTATCAGGGCGTCCGAATAGCGGCCCCGCTCCAGCAATTTTATGAAAGCGCCTTTCATGTTTACGGCGGTGCCGGACATCTTCCGGCGCGCCTCCTCTATCATGTTCTTGGCGGTGGTCTGCTTGGGGTCGTCGCGCAGCACCATGTTCCAGTGCTCGATGGCCTTGGGATAGTCCCCGGCCACGTAGTAGCCGAAGGCCTTGTCGTAGTATTCCTTCATCTCAGCTTTGTCGTCGGGCGCGGCGGTCTGCGCGTCGGCCGGAGAGCAGAATAAGAAGAGGGCTGAAACTAAGGCGTATGTTCTCATGATTTCCCTTCCTGTTTGTCCGCCTGGCGCATGATGATCATCTCTATCCTGCGGTTCTTCAGGCGGCCTTCTTCGGTGTCGTTGGGGGCGGCAGGGCGGAATTCGCCGTACCCGAAAGCGGTTATGCGGGAGGGGTTTACGCCCTGCTGCACCAGGTACTCTATCACCGAGAAGGCCCGCAGTATGGAGAGCTCCCGGTTGGAGGCGAATTTCTTGCCCAGCATGCGGGCGGCGTCGGTATGCCCTTCCACTATGACGCGGTTCTCCATCTTCAGCAGGCTGTTCACCACCGGGTCCAACACCGGTCTGGCGGTGGCCTTCAGGACGGCCGAGCCGGAGTCGAACAGGATCGGCGCGGTGAAGGTCAGCTTGATGCGGGTGGTGGAGACTTCCATGCCGAGGCTGCCTTCCTTGATCTGTTCTTTCAGGTCTTCCTGCACCTTCTTCGCGCTCTCCAGCTCCTTGAGCTTTTCGTCGGCGTGTTTCATGCCGAGTTCCTTCTGCATCTGGGCCAGGGCCTTCTCGTACTCCGAGCCCTGCATGTTGTAGGCGAAGCCGTAGAGCGCGAGGAAGAGGATGACCATGCAGGTCATCAAGTCCGCGTAAGGGACCATCCAGAGCTGGGAAGTGTCTTTTTTGCTCATTCTCTCGGCACTATTATCTCTATCCTGCGGTTCAGCGCGCGGCCTTCCGCGGTATCGTTGCTGGCCACCGGCCGGTGCTCGCCGTAGGCGGCCGCTATCATCCGCTCCTGCGGCACGCCGTAATCCTTGGCCAGCAGGTCCACCACGGCGTTGGCGCGGGCGGCGGAAAGCTGCCAGTTGGTGGCGTAGTCGCCGGACCGTATCGGGATAGCGTCGGTATGGCCCTCTATGATGATGTCGTTAGGTAGCGTGTTCAGGGCCCCCGCCACCTCGCGCAGAAGCCTGGCGGCCGAGGAGCCGACCTCGGCCTTGCCGGACTTGAACAGCACCGGCGCGGCGATATTGATCTTGATCTGCTTGGCCGTTATCTGCACCTCGGCCATGTCCTTCATGCCGGCCTTCAGCAGGTCCTCCGCCAGTTTCTTGGCGAGGTCCTGTTCGGTGAATTTTTTTATTATCTCCTCGGCCTTCTTTTCCCTCTGTTCTTTGGAGGCGTTCTCGTCGAAGCCGTTCATGAAATCAGCGGCTTTCAGCTCCGGGCGTATCGTGAAGACGTAGAGGATGAGGAAGAACAGCATGAGGTTGGTCATGATGTCGGCCAGCACGACCAGGTAGAGGGGGTTGTCCTCTACCTTGTGGCTGGAATAACGGTTTATGAAGAACTTCATTTGGCGTTCCCGGGCTGCGGCTCCCTTTACTTGGCCACGGCCTTGGCCTTGCGCCTGAGGGCCAGCGACAGGTAGCCTTCCAGCTTCTTGGAGACCAGCCACGGCACGTCGCCCTCGTAGACCGAGAGCACGCCCTTGGCTATGATCTCGCGGCTGAGGATGTCCTCGTCGGAGTAATAGCCCAGCTTGCTGGCGATGGGCAGGAACATGAAGTTGGCCGAGAAGATGCCGTAGAACGACGCGGTCATGGCAATGGCCATCGACGAGCCCATCTTGGAGGGGTCCGAGATGTTGCGCAGCACCTGCACGACGCCGATGAGCGTGCCCAGCAGGCCGAAGATCGGGGCGAAAGTGCCGGCCGAATTAAAAATATTCTGCTGCTGCTGGTGGCGCAGGCGCGTGGTGTTGATGTCGTTTTCCATGCGCTCGCGCAGGATGTGTATGTCCACGCCGTCGAGCATCATCTGGCAGGCGTCGGTCAGGAACGGGTGGGGGGAGGTGCGCAGTTCGGCGGCGATGGCGTCGATGCCGTTCTTCTTGCCTATCTCGGCGTATCTGACGATGGCGTGTACCAGTTCGTTTATGGGCGGGCGCTTGGGAGGGAACATCACCATCTTGACGGAGGATTTCAGCCACTGCAGCGAGGCCCAGGGGTAGGCTATCATTATGGAGCCGGCGGTGCCGCCGAAGATCAATATGATGGCTTCCCAGTTCAGCAGGAACTTGAGCATGCCGCCGGTGGAGAGCACGAAGACTATCACTCCCATGCCCGTCAGGGCACCTAAAAATGTCATCAGGTCCATATCAGTTCACCTCTAAAGATCAGGGTTTGGCGGCCGGCGCGGGCTGCTTGGCGTCGGCGTGCTGGGCGGGCTTGGCTGACGGCGGGGGCGGCAGGCCAGGCAGGCCCGAGGGCGGCGGGGGCAGCCCCGCGGACGGCAGCGGGGGCAGGCCGGCGGGCTTGGGCGCGGCCGGCGCGGGGGCGGCGGCCTCATGCTTGGCTTCAGGTTTGGCTTCAGGCTTGGCCGGCGCTGGCGCGGGGATGCCTGCGGCGGGGGCGTGGGTTCCGGGTGCGGCCGCCGCCGGCGGCGGCACGGCCGCCACGGGCGCTGCACCCTGCGGCTTCAGGGAGATCAAGCCTTCCTTCAGCAATTGCCGTATGGCCTCTACCACTTTGGCGCGCTCGGCCTTATAGGCGTCGGCGGGCAGGTCTCGCGTGAGGTCGAGTTCCTGCTGGAAGCGCTCCTGCATGCCGCCGCCCAGTTTGGAGGTGAAAGCCGCGGTGTAGGCCGAGCTCTTGAGGGCCGCGGCCAGCACGCGCATGGGCACCCTGCGGGCCAGCGCCTGCGCGTGGGCGGGCTCCAAATCCTGCAGGGCGGAGAGGCGCACTATGGAGGAATTCATCTTCTTGGCCAGCGCGGGGTCCAGCTGGGAGAAAGCGGCCAACGCCTTTTCCTGCACGGCTTCGTCGAGGCTGCTGAGTATGTTTACGGCTTTCTCCTCGCCGCCCACCACGTAATCCAGGGAGGACAGGATGTCGGCTTCCAGCGCGCGGATGCGCGCCTCGGGCATCAGGGTCACCTTGGGCAGGGCGGCCAGCGCCTCGGCGCTCCTGGGGTAGAGTGACTCTGAAAGCTTGGAGGCCAGCTCTCCCGGGGCGTAGCTGAGGAGTATCGTGAGGTCCTCTACGGAGCGGCCCTTCATGATGAAGGTGAGGCTCTGCAGATGGCCGGGGGTGAGGAACCAGAACGGCGGCTTGCGGCCGTCCACCGACTGCGCGGCGGGGGTCTCGGCGGCGGCCTTGGAGGCGGTCTCTTTGGCCTCTTCCTCGCGCCTGTCCGCGCGCTCGCCGGCACCGCCTGCTGAAGCTTCGGCGGCGTTCCTGGCGCTGAAGGCTTCCACGAAGGCGCGGGCGCTCTTTGAAAGGGGGGCGAGGAAAACGGCTATGGCAAAGAGGGCGAGCAGCGCGACTAAAACCACCCAGACCAGGCTCCAGAGGTTGGGGGGTACGAAAAGGTCGGCCATCGTCAGCGGCTTGGACTTGCGGAAATCCATCTTCTCTATGGTGATAAGGTCTTCACGGTCCGGGGGCAGCCCCAGCAGGCCGGCCGCCAGCTTGCGGGCCAGCTTGGTGTCCTCGTCGCTGACGGACTTGTCCAGGATCATGCTGGCCGAAAGTTTTTTTACCATCGTCAGGCTGGAGGAGAGCGAGGCTTCGCCCATCTTTTCTTTCTGGGGTATGCCGGGAAGGAGCTCGGCGGCCTTCTTCTCCTGTTCCTGCATCTCGGCGGAGATGATGACTATGACGTCCTCGGTGCCGAGGGCTTCGGCCAGGACCAGGCGCACCCTCTTTTCCAGGGAGTTTTCCAGGGCCAGCTTGGCTTCCAGGGAGGACCGGCTGGCCGTCTGGGCGGCGAGCTGCCCGGCGGCGAAAGCCTGCAAGGCCATTATGGAAACCATTAGAAATTTTTTAATCATATATATCCCCTGTGCGAATACGTTCTCTTGAATTATATTATAAGAGGCGCGGCAGGCGCAACAAGGCGCGCCGGTGCCCCGGGGGGGAGGGGCGGCCGCGTGAAACGCCGCGAGGCCGGCGGGGGCTGCCGGGAATCTGTCATTGACAGCCGTCAGCCATTTTATTTAGTATTGGGCTTGTAACCGCACACACACGCACAGGAGGGGTAATGATAAACAAGTTAATCGGTGCGCTTCTCTGCCTCGTCATGGTTTCCGCCGCTACCGCGTCGGTGACCTTCGACCAGCAGGGCAGCGTCTCAGAGATAGTCTCGCAGTTGAAGAACGCAAGCCCGGACGCGGAAGTTCTCCCGCTGCCCGGCAACCCGAAAGCCGCCGCGTCCTGGACCGTAATGGTCTACGTGAACGCCAAGAACAACCTCGAGTCCTACGGGCTCAAGGATGTCAACGAGATGGAAATGATCGGTTCCACCCCCGATGTGAACATCGTGGCGGAACTCGGCCGCATCAACGGCTACGCCACCAACGACGGGGACTGGAAAGGCTCCCGCCGCTACCTGGTCCAGAAGGACGCGGATCTCTCCAAGATCACCTCCCCGGTGCTTATGGAAATCCTCAAGTCCGACATGGGCAAGTGGGAAAACCTGGTGGAGTTCGTGAAATGGTCCCAGGAAAAATTCCCGGCGCGCAATTACGCGCTGATCGTCTGGAACCACGGCTCCGGCTGGAACAAGTCCGGCGAGCCCGAGGGCAAAGGCATTTCCTACGACGACGAGACGCATAACCACATCACCACGCAGCAACTTGCCCAGGCTCTCGAGGCCACCGGCAAGATCGGCATCCTGTCGATGGACGCCTGCCTGATGCAGATGATGGAAGTGGCCTACGAGGCCCGCACCGGCGCTGAGTACATCGTGGCCTCGGAAGAGACCGAGCCCGGCGACGGCTACACCTACAACACCTTCCTCGGACCCCTCGTGGCCAAGCCCGCCATGGGCGCGGCCGAGCTCTCCAAGGTGATGGTGGACGCCTATACCGACCACTACCAGCAGATCAACCAGGGCGCGACCCAGTCCTCCGTCAACACCGCCAGCCTCGAAAAGCTGGCCAGCCTGACGGACGCGTGGACCGCCGCCGTGATGGCGACCGGCAACACGGCCGCCGCCGTGGCCGCCCGCACGAAGGCGCAGGCCTTCTACTACTCCAGCAACAAGGACCTCTACCACTTCGTGAAACTGGTCAACGACGCCACGGCCGACGCCGCGGTGAAGGCCAGGGGCGCGGAGCTGATGGAGTTCATAAAGGGCTCGGTCGTTTACCACAACCGCGTCACCGGGTCCAAGTACGCCAACGCCTCCGGCCTCGCGATTTACCTGCCGGGCTACTACACCGCCGCTTACGACGGTCTGGCCTGGGCCAAGGACTCCAACTGGGACGACTTCATGAAGTGGATAAAGTAATCTACTTCTAACCATCCCAAAACGGAAGGGCGGGAGCAATCCCGCCCTTCTTTTTTTATCTCTTTGGAAACCTAGGCGGCCTACCGTGCGTGCAGGGCGTCCACATTGAAGGCCGCCCTAAGTGGAGTGCAACGGTTTCCATCTTCCAGGGTTCGGGGGCCAACACCACTGCCAGGCCCCCGACCGGGCATCTCGCGGCTCTAAATATCGGTGTTTTGCTGTAACAAATCTGTCATTGAAATAAATTATCATTAGTGTATACTATTGTATCGGCGGAGCGGGCTTTTTAAGGGCCCGCTCCCGCCGTGCGACATATGAGAACGCGGGCCTACACCATAGCTATAGCCGCCGCGGCCCTGCTGGCCGCCGGCCTTCTTGCGCCCGCCCGCGCCGAAGATCCCGGCACCACCGCCGCCAATTTCCTCAAGATCCCCGTGGCCGCCGTGCCCTCCGGCATGGGCGAGGCCTACACCGCCATGGTCGGGCCCGACTCCATCCTCTACAACCCCGCCGGCCTCGGCCTGCTGAGCTACTCCTCCTTCTCCGGCTCCCATAACCAGTATATCGACGGCATCACGCAGGAATACCTGGCGCTGGCCTGGCGCTTTCCCTTCGCCACCGTGGCGGCCGCCTACTCTTCCCTCTCCAGCGGCGACATAGACGCTTACGACGAGAACGACATGCCCGTCGGCAAGACCTCCACCAGCCATCAGCTCACGGTCTTCTCCGTGGCCCAGTCGTGGCCCCGGTTCAAGAAGGACGCCGGCAAGCTGGACCCCATGCTGATCACCCCGCCGTGGACCAAGATCCCGCTGGTGGCCGACTACCGGCCCAAGTCCTACCGCCTGGCCGCCGGCGCCAGCGTCAAGAAGATAAGCGAGAAGCTGGCCGGCGAGTCCTCGGCCGCCTACGCCTTTGACGCCGGGCTGACGCTCATCCTGCCGCGCCATTTCCACGTCGGCGCCTCCGCGCTCAACTACGGGGGGAGCCAGAAGTTCCTGGAGGCGTCGAGCAAGCTGCCCTCCTCGCTGCGCTTCGGCATCGCCAAGGATTTCCACACCGTCAACGACGTGATGGTGTTCACCGTCGCCTCCGACATGGTCAAGTATTCCGACCGCGACTACCAGTCCGCCACCGGCCTGGAGGTGGACGTAATGAAGATGTTCCAGCTGCGCCTGGGCTACAAGACGCAGAAGGATTCCGGCTCCCGCGTCTGCGGCGGCTTCGGCATGAACTTCGACCGCCTTTCCGACAAGAACAGCGTCATGATGGGCGCCCGCGTGGATTATTCCTACCTCGATTACGGTTCCCTCGGCGCCACCCACCGCCTGGGCGTGCAGCTCATCTGGTAAGCCCGGGCCCCGCCCGGAATATTTGTATAATTTCACCTGATGGATATCGAAAGATATATAAAGGAGCGCGCCGCCGCGGTTAACCGGAGCCTCCCGTCCTTCATCTCCCGCCTCGAAGGCGCCCAGCCGCGCCTGGCCGGGGCCATGACCTATTCCCTGGCGGCCGGCGGCAAGCGCCTGCGGCCCGTCCTGCTGGGAGCCTCCTACGAGCTGTTCGGCGGCAAGGCGCGCGACATCCTGCCCGCCGCCTGCGCCCTGGAGATGGTGCACACCTATTCCCTGGTGCACGACGACCTCCCGGCGATGGACGACGACGACCTGCGCCGCGGCCGGCCCACCAGCCACAAAGTCTACGGCGAGGCCCTGGCCATACTGGCCGGGGACGCCCTGCTCACCGACGCCTTCACCACCCTGCTCAGCTCTAAATATCCCGCCCGGGTAAAGCCCGCCAGCCTGCTGCGGGCCGCGGCGGTCCTTGCCGCCCGCGCCGGAGCGCGGGGCATGGTGTCCGGCCAGGCGGCGGACCTCGGGGCTGAGGGTTTCCTGGCTGGCAAAATCACCGCCGCTCGCCGGCGCCGCGGCCTGGAGCTGCTTGGCTACATACACCTGCACAAGACCGCCGACCTGATAACCGCCGCCGTGGAAATGGGCGCAGCGCTGGCCGGGGCGCCGGAAAAAGATTTCAAAGCCCTCTCGGCCTTCGGGCGGGAGCTGGGCCTCTGCTTCCAGGTGGCGGACGACATCCTCGACGTGACAGCCGACAAGAAGAAGCTGGGCAAGAGCGGCAGCGACGCGCGCAATTGCAAGCTGACCTACGCCTCGCTGCTGGGGGTAGAGGGGGCGCGCGCCAAGGCGGAAAGCCTGAGGGAGCGCGCGCTGGCCAGCCTCGGCAAAGTGAGCGGGCGCCGCGGCCCCAGGCAGGCTTTGGCCGGCCTGGCCGCCTTCGTATACGGGAGGGAGAGCTGATGGCGCTGCTGCCCGGCATTAACGGCTCCGCTGACCTCAAGAAGCTGCGCGTGGGCGAGCTGCCCGCGCTGGCGGCCGAAGTCCGCAAGCTGATAGTAGAGGGCGTCAGCCGCACCGGCGGCCACCTGGCCTCCAGCCTCGGCGCGACGGACCTGATCCTCGCCCTGCACTACGTTTTTGACACACCGGCCGACCGCATAGTTTTTGATACCGGCCACCAGACCTACGCCCACAAGATCCTCACCGGCCGTGCCGCGCGCTTCAACACCATCCGCACCCGGGGCGGGCTGTCCGGCTTCCTCAAGCGCTACGAGTCCGAGTACGACGCCTTCGGCGCCGGGCACGCCTCCACCGCCCTTTCCGCGGCGGCCGGCATGGCCGCGGCCCGCGACCAGGGCGGCCCCGCGCGCCGCGTGGTGGCCGTGGTGGCCGACGGGGCCATGACCGGCGGCATGGCCTGGGAGGCCATGCAGAACATCGGGCACCTCGGCACGGACCTGCTGGTGGTGCTCAACGACAACCAGATGTTCATCTCCGAGCGCGTGGGCCGCCTCGGCCACATCCTGACCAAGCTGCTCACTCGGGGCTCGGTGCAGCGCGCCGTGCGCCGCATGGAGATCTTCCTGGGCCGCTTTCCCATCACCGGCAAGGTGATACGCCGCATCATCAAGCGCGCCCGCGTCTTCTTCTTCCCCGGCATGATCTTCGAGGAAATGGGCTTCGCCTATTTCGGCCCGGTCGACGGGCACAGCCTCCCCGAGCTGGTGCGCGTGCTCGGCTACGTGAAGGACCTGAAGGGGCCGGTGCTGCTGCACGTGGTCACCAAGAAGGGCCGCGGCTATGAGCCCGCCGAGGATTCCCCGACGGAGTTCCACGGCACCCCCAAGTTCGACATAGAGACCGGAGAGGCCAGCAGGCCCGGCGCGCCCGGCCAGGCCGCGCCCACCTTCACCTCCGTCTTCGGCCGCACCCTCGTGGAGCTGGCGAAAAAAGACCCGAAGATCTGCGCTATAACCGCCGCCATGCCCGAAGGAACGGGGCTGGACCTTTTTCGCGACGCCTTCCCCGCGCGCTACTACGACGTGGGCATAGCCGAAGAGCACGCGGTCACCTTCGCGGCCGGCCTGGCCGCCGAGGGGATGAAGCCGGTGGCCGCCATCTATTCTTCCTTCATGCAGCGCTCTTTCGACCAGGTGCAGCACGACGTGTCGCTGCAGAAGCTGCCGGTCGTGATCGCCATGGACCGCGCCGGCCTGGTGGGGGAGGACGGCCCCACCCACCACGGCGTCTTCGACCTGTCGCTGTTCCGCATGGTGCCCGACCTGGTGATCATGGCCCCGGCCGACGAGAACGAACTGCGGCACATGCTGGCCACGGCCTTCGCCTGCGGCCAGCCCGCCCTGCTGCGCTATCCGCGCGGCCGCGGCTTCGGCGTGCCGCTGGACCCCGAACTTAAAGTCCTGCCGCTGGGCAGGGGGCGCCTGCTGTCCCGCGGGCGCGACGTGAATTTCCTGGCCATCGGCAACCGCGTGCACCCCGCCTTGAGGGCCGCGGAGCTGCTGCAGGCCTACGGGGTAGAGGCGGGCGTGGCGGACATGCGCTTCGCCAAACCGCTGGACGGAGAGCTGATCCGCTCCCTGGCCGCCGCGGGGCCGCTGATAACCGTCGAGGATAACGCGCTGGCCGGCGGCTTCGGCTCGGCCGTGCTGGAGTTCCTCAACGAAGAGGGCATAGACGCCCGCGTCCTGCGCCTGGGCATAGGCGACGCCTACGTGGAGCAGGGCCGCCCGGACGAACTTTACGCGGAGGCCGGGCTGACCCCCGAGAAGATAGCCGGTGCCGCCTCCGCCTGGCTGGCCGGCAGGGGCGCGGCCAAAAGCTTTTAAGTCTAAAACAACAAGGAGTTACCGTGAACAAGAAACCCAAGATCAGCAAGGAAATAATGGCGCTGCGCAGGTCCAAGGCCTACCGCAAGGCCTACCTCGATTCCGAATTCCTGACCAGCGACGAGCTGCGCCCCGTGCGCCTGCAGCTAGAGCTGCAGAAGCCCGAGATGACGCTGGCCGAGTACGGCGTTAAATCCACCGTGGTGGTCTTCGGCAGCGCCCGCATCTGGGACAAGAAGCAGTCCGACGACAGGGTTACCGAGATCCAGGCCCTCCTCAGGAAGAATCCCAAGGATCCCGTGCTGAAGAACAAGCTGGCCTCGGTGAAGGGCCTGCAGCGCTCCACCAAGTTTTACGACGTGGCGCGCGATTTCGGCCGCCTGATCTCCGCCTCTGACGCGCTGAAGGACCGCAAGCTGGTGGTGGTCACCGGCGGCGGCCCCGGCATCATGGAAGCCGCCAACCGCGGCGCGCACGACGCAGGCGCCCGGAGCATAGGCCTCAACATCACCCTCGACATGGAGCAGGGGCCCAACCCCTACGTCTCCCCGGAGTTCTGCTTCAGGTTCCATTACTTCGCCATCCGCAAGATGCACTTCGTCATGCGGGCCCGCGCGCTGGTGGTGTTCCCCGGCGGCTTCGGCACCATGGACGAGCTGTTCGAGGTGCTGACCCTGGTGCAGACCGGCAAGAAGAGCCTGCTGCCCATAGTGCTCGTCGGCGAAGAGTACTGGACCGACGTGATGAACTTCGCCAACATGGCCAAGTGGGGCTATATCTCCAAGGAAGACCTCAAGCTGTTCTCCTACGCCGAGACCGGCGCGGAGATAGTCAAGCGGATAGAGGACTTCTACAAAGCCCACCCGCTGGCTAACGGGAAATAATGAACGGCAAGGGACGGATAGCGGCCGCGCTGTGGGCGGCATTAGCCGTCGGCGCGGCGCTGGCCGCTTCCGCCCTTGTCGCTTTTTACCCGCCGCCGTCCACCTTCGCTTCAATTTACCCGCCTGACAACCCGCACGTTCGCCCTGGCCGCTTTACCGTCCCGGCCTGCAACGGGGTGCAGTGCCGCCTCTGCCCCTACAACTGCTTCCTGCCGGAGGGCGCCCGCGGCCGCTGCAAGGTGCGCGTGAACTACGGGGGGAAGATAAAGACGCTGGTCTATTCCCAGGCCGCCGCCGTGCACGTGGACCCCATTGAGAAGAAGCCGGTCTACCACATGTACCCCGGCAGCCTCATCTATTCGCTGGCGGCTCCCGGCTGCAACCTGTCCTGCAAAGGCTGCCAGAACTGGGAGATCTCCCAGATCTACCCCGAGCAGGCCCCGGCCAAAGTGCGGGTTCCTTCGGCGCTGGAAGTGAGGTACCTGCCCGACGGCCGGGCTTACGGCGAGCTGCGCACGGAGGAGGTTTCCGAACTGCGCCCCGCCGACATTGTCCGCTACGCCAAGGCCACGCGCTCCCTGGCCATAGCCTACACCTATTCCGAGCCGGCGGTCTTTTACGAATACATGTACGATACCGCCAAGCTGGCGCACGAGGCCGGGCTGAAGAATGTGATGGTCAGCGCCGGCTACATAAACCCGGAGCCGCTGGCCGCCCTGCTGCCCTACCTCGACGTGGTGAAGATAGACCTGAAAGGCTTTAACGAGGATTTTTACCGCCGCTATACCGGCGGCCGGCTGGAGCCGGTGAAGCTGGCCCTGCTGGAACTCAAGAAAAAGAAAGTTCTGACCGAGGTGGTCAACCTGGTCATTCCGGGCCTGAACGATTCCGAGGCCGACCTGGAAGGGTTGAGCGGCTGGGTCCGAACTAACCTGGGGGCGGAAACGCCCCTTTTTTTTTCGCGCTTTTCACCCAATTACCTGCTGAACGAGGCGCCGCCGACTCCCGTGGCCACGCTTGAGCGGGCCCGCGCCGCGGCCAAAAAGCAGGGGCTAAAGTTCGTCTATGCCGGCAACGCGCCCGGGCAGGGCGGCGAGGACACCGTCTGCCCGAAATGCGGCAAGGTCCTGGTGCGCCGCTACGGCTACGCCGTGCTGGAGAACCACCTGGCCGCCACGGGCGGGCGCTGCCCGGCCGACGGGACCAAAATACCGGGGATCTGGAAATGAGGGGGAGCGGGCCTATGCGCCAGGCGCTATTCAGTGCAGCCGCGTTTTTCTGCCTTTCAGCGGCGCCCGCCGGCGGGCGCGAGCCCGTAGTGGCCGGCCAGTTCTATCCGGCCGACCCGGGCGAACTTGCCAGCGCGGTGGACAAGTATTTATCTCCGTCCGGAGTAAAAAAGCCGGCGGGCGAGGCGGTGGCCGTGCTGGCGCCCCACGCGGGCTACGACTACTCCGGCGCCCTGGCCGGGCTGGCCTACAGGTTCATAGCCGACAGCTACGACACGGTGGTGATACTGGCCACCGGCCATACCGAGGGCGTGAAGGGCGCGGCCCTGCTGGGCTCCGACGCCTACCAGACCCCGCTCGGCAAGGTGCTCCCCGACAGGGAGCTGGCCGCCGCCCTGATGAAGGCCAGCCCGCTCTTCGAGGACAGGCCCTCTGCCCACGCGCGCGAGCACGCGGTGGAAGTGCAGCTGCCTTTCCTGCAGCGCCGGCTCAAGCGGCCCTTCAAACTGCTGGCGGCCACCCTGAATACCGGCGACCCGGCGGCGCGCAAAGAGATAGGCACGGCGCTGGCCGCCGCGCTGAAGGGGAAAAAAGCGCTGCTGGTGATCTCGGCCGACTTTTCGCATTATCCCGGCCGCGCCGACGCGGCCGCTTCCGACGGCGCCCTGCGGCTGGCCCTCGAGAGCCTCGATCCGGACCTGTTCCGCACCGCGGCGCAGTTCATCGCGCGCAAGAAGATCCCGGGGCTGGACACCTGCGCCTGCGGCGAAGCGGCCATAGAGGCCGGCCTGCGGGCCGCGCGGCTGCTGGGGGCGAAATCCTTCCGCACGCTGAAGATCTCGGATTCCTACGCCGAGAACCCGCGCCCGGGCCCGGACAGGGTGGTGGGCTACATCTCGGGGCTTTTTCTGAAGTCCGGCGCCCCGGCCTCCCTCGCGCTGGATAAAGCTCAGAAGAACGCCCTGCTGAAAGAGGCGCGCCTGACGCTGGAAAATTATTTCGAAAACATCCCTCCGCCGGAAAGGCTGGAGGCCGACCCGCGGCTGAACCTGCCGGGCGCGGCCTTCGTCACGTTGACCAGGGGGGGGCAGCTGCGCGGCTGCGTGGGCACGGTAGAGCCCGCCATGACGCTGGCCGACGCCGTGCGCTACGGGGCTTACAGCGCCGCCTTGCGCGACGGGCGCTTCTCGCCGGTTGAAAAGGGCGAGCTGCCCGGGATCCACATCGAGATCTCCGTACTGTCCCCGATGGCGCCCGCGGCCCCGGGCGCGATAAAGCCGCGCGTGCACGGCGTCCTGCTGGTTAAAGACGGCAAGTCCGGGCTTTTTCTGCCGCAGGTCTGGGAACAGATTCCGGGCAAAGAAGATTTCCTGGGGGAACTGTGCGAACAGAAAGCCGGGCTGTCGAGGAACTGCTGGCGGGACCCGGACGCCAAAATTTATTCTTTTACGGTAGATTCTTTCGAGGAGCGCCAGAGCCCGCCCGCCAGCGCGCCCAGCGCGGCAGCTGCGGCCAAATAGAAAGCGCCGCCTATCCCGGCCAGCGGCGCGGCGAAAGCCCCCGCGGCCAGGCCTCCGGCGGCCCCGCCGGCCAGGTCCCAGGCGTAAATCCTGTTCCCGGTCCTGCCCGCGGCGGCGGCGAAGAAGCTGCCCGACAGCAGGCCTCCGGTAAATATTAAAAACCTCGCGCCCCAGGCCGGCTGCGCCAGTTCCGGCCGCAGCGCGGCGGCCAGGGCCAGCGCGGCGGCCCCGGCCTCGAGGAAAAGCAGCCACTTCGCAGGCCTGTCCTTGGCGGCCCAGGCGCCGGCGGCGGCCCCGGCCATGAACAGCGCGAACATGGCGCCCAGCTCGGGGCTCAGCCGCCCGGTACGCGCCTGGAAGGCCAGCAGCGCGGCGGTCTCGAAGGCCAGACCCCAGAAGCCGATAAGGAAAGCCTCGCCGGTGCGCTCGCCCGGAGCGAAACTCAGCGCGCTCCTCAGTTGGTATAAGCCGTACAGACCGAGCCCGGCCAGGGCCGCCACGCCGAGGAGGGCCGACGGCGACATGACCATGGAAAGCCAGGCCCGCCAGAAACTGAAATAAGCCAGCGGGTTCAGGTCCGTGTTGAGCGGCGGGCGCTTCACCTTGTCTATTTCGCCCGCGGCCCAGGCCCGGCGGTAAGGATGCAGCAGGAAGGGGAGGGTGTCGGGCGTGACGGTCCTGCTCTTGAGCCCGCGGCGCGCGCAGGCCGCCGCCAGGAGCGCCGGGTCCAGGTTCAGCGGTTTTTTAGAGGCCAGCACCGTCAGCTTCGCGCCGGGGAGCAGTTCCACCGACGGAAAAACCTCCCGGGCGGAGGCCAGCACGCAGGCCGCGGCGTAGGCCGCCCGCGGGGGCACATAGTTCTCGGCGAAAGGCAGCTGGAAAACCAGCACCCCGCCCGGCTCCAGCAGGGCGGCGGCCCGCCTGAAATATTCCAGCGTGTAGAACCGGTTCTGCGCGGCGTTCTCCGGGGCGCCCCCGGCGTTAAAGATCGCCGAGTAATGGGCGTCCCTGCCGCGAAGCGCGCGCGGGTCGGCGCGCAGCAGCGTGAATTTACCGGCGTCGGCGCCGGTCCTGGCCGCCAGGGCGGCGGCCTTGAAACCGTCGGGCTCGGCTATTTCCACGGCCTCGGGTTTGTGCTTGAGCACCTCGGGCAGGGCGAAGAAAGCCCCGCCGCCGTGCAGCAGCACCCGGCCCGGCCGTTTCAAAGCCAGCAGCGGTATGTGCGCCAGGTCCTCGGCAGAGGTGTCCTCCGGGGCGCGCAGCAGGCGGCCGTCCTCGTAGAAAGCGCCCCCGGCCAGCGCCAGGCGGCCGCCCTCCGTGCCTATAACTTCCGACGGCGCCGGGGCCGGCGGCTTGAGCGTCCAGCAGCGCGGGGCCGCCAGCACGGCTCCGCCCACCGCCAGCGCGGCGGCCAGGGCTACGGCGGCCCGGCGGGGGGAGAAGGGGCGGGAATAGACGGCGCAGAAGGCCAGGGCCGGGGCGGCCAGTACAACCGCCGCCTCAAGGCCGGGAAAAGAGCGGTAGTAGAAGATGGTGAACAGCCCGGCCAGCGCGGCGCCCGCCGCTTCGGCGGCGTAGAAATATGCGGGCCTGCTCCGCAGGGCGGCGCCGGCGGCGTAGCCGTTGGCCACTCCGGCCGGCAGGCAGAGCAGGGCGGAACCTGTCAGCATCAGTACCAGTCCCGGCTGGGCCAGGGCCGGCAGCACGCCGGGGGCCAGGCGCGCCAGCAGCAAGTTGAGGGGGGCCGCCGCCGCGAACAGCAGCGCCCCGGTCCTGAAGGAGCTGTCTCCGGCGCTCCGCGCCAGGCGCGCCCCGGCGGCGGTCCACAGCAGCCAGCAGCCCAGCGCGGCGGCCAGCGACAGCTCGTGCGCGGCGAAAACCTGCGTGATCTCCCGCAGCAGCAGGGCCTGCGCCAGCAGGGAATAGAAGCCGAACAAAAGGAAAAGCCCCATATTTTGATATTATTGTACTAAATGGAAACCACAGCCAAGCCTGAACAGCGGGCCGCCCCGGCCGCCCTTTTCGCCGCCCTGGTTTTCATCCCCGTATTTTTCTTTTCGGCGGCCATTGCGGGGCGGGAGATCAGCCGCCTGTACGCGCTGGCCTGGGCCCTTTTCTCCGGGGGTATAGCTTACGCCATAGCTTTTACCGGCTCCGTCTCAGGTCCCCGCCGTATTTTCTTTTCTGTTTCCGCCCTGGCCTTCCTGGTCCACTTCAAGTTGAGCCTGCTCGGCAAAGCCCTCGCCCCGTCCTGCTTTACCGACACGCCGTTCTGCCACATAGCGATGGCGCCTTATTTCCTCAACTACCTCTACCAGCAGTACCTGGCGCTGATGAGCGGGGGCTGGAAGCTGTGGGGCCCGCTGACGCTGGGCGGAGCCTGGCTTTTTGTGACGCTGGCCATCGGGCGCGCCTGGTGCTCGTGGGCCTGCTTCTACGGCGGTATAGACGACGGCCTGAGCGCCCTGCCCCGCCGGCCCCTGCTGCGCCTGGGCAACTGGGCGCTGCGCCTGCGCGACCTGCCCGCCGCGCTGCTGATCTTCTTCATGCTGGTCTCGCTGGCCTACATGCTGCCGGTCTTCTGCCTCTGGCTCTGTCCCTTCAAGCTGACCGGCTCCTTTCTCGACGGGCAGGGTTGGCATAAAACCGCGCAGTACGCCCTGATGTACGCCGCGCTGGCCGCGCTGGTGATAGCCCCGCTGCTGACCAAAAAAAGGATCTTCTGCTCCTATCTCTGCCCCTTCGCCGCCTGGCAGGCCTTTTGGGGGCGGCTGAACCCTTTCCGCGTTACGGCGGACCCCGCCCTCTGCACGGGCTGCCTTAAATGCACGCAGGCCTGCCCGATGACGGCGATAAGCTGCGCTCCCGGCGGCAAGGCCGAGGTGAGCGCCTACTGCAACCTCTGCGGGCAATGCCTGGAGGCCTGCCCGGGGGCCGGCTTCAGGTACACCCTGTTCGGCCTGGAGCTGCCGCGGGCCGCGGGTTTCTTCAGGGAACTGTTCGCGGTGAAATATCTCTACGTTTTTTCGGCGCTGACGCTGGGCGCGGCTTTCTCGTCGCTCTGGGCCCCGGCCGCGCTGCGCGACCTGGTTAAACTTCTCGGTTTCTAGGAGGGTAAATGAAAGACGGAAAATGGCTGGCCCCGCGCTATACCAGCAAGGAGATCTTCGAGAAGGATTTCTCCAAGCTCGACGTGTCTGGCATGGAAGTGAAGTGCCCCGGCTGCAAGGACGCCGTGCACCTCAGCCGCAAGAATAACGCCAACAGGGCGGCCGGCTGGTGCAAGCGCTGCAACCGCGCAGTGGACATTTAGCAAGTGCCGGCGCTGTTCTCCGAAGGTTTTTTGCTGGGCCTTTCCACCGGGTTCTACTGCCTGGCCTCCTGCCTGCCGCTGCTGGCGCCCTACCTGATGGCGGAGGGAAAAGCCGCCTGGAAATTCAACTTCTACATCTTCCTGCAGTTCCTGGGCGGCCGCTTCGCCGCCTACATGCTGTTCGCGCTGCTGGCCTCGCTGGCCGGCAAGGCCGGGCAGTACGCCCTGCCGTCCTGGCTGCTGCCGGCCTCCATGGCGGGCTGCGGGGGGCTGATGGCGTTCCTGGCCGTCTCCCGCGTCTCGGTTAAAGGCGGCCCCTGCTTCCTGAAGAAAGACCTCAACCCCTGGTTCAGCCGCCTCCCGCTGGTCCTGGGCTTCGTGACCGGGATAAACATCTGCCCGCCTTTCGCGGCGGGTTTTATCCGCCTGCTGGAGCTGGCTGACGTGCCGAAAGGCTTCGCTTATTTCGGCGGCTTCTTTGCCGCCACTTCCCTGTTCATTTCGCCGGTGCTGCTGGGCACTCCCTGGCTGGGCCGGCGCGCTAACGAGATAGGCCGCCTCACCCTGCTGATAGCCGGCCTGTGGTACCTGGCGCTCGGCCTGAGCGGCCTGTTCAAATAATTAGATCCGTCAGTTCTATTGACATTCGTCATAGGCCCTAGGGCCTATGCGTGCGTGGGTCTTTTGGTCTTGCGGAATTTGCCCTTTGGGTCCTATAATTAGTATAGATTGATTATAGTCAATACCGCGGCGGAGGCTTTCAGCAATGCTTAAACTTCTTCTCTCCCTCATCCTGACCGGCACTTTAGCTCTTCCCGTATTTGCCGCGGAAAACCTTTCTTTCGACCAGCTTTTAAACCAGCTCACCCGCGTAGAGCAGGAGATCCCCGTCGCCCCCGTGGCCGCCCAGGCCTCTGACAGGGCCGCCGACGGCCGCTACTGGGTTACCGTTAAGGCCGCCGACAAGCACGCCCGCACCCGCCTGCTGGAAGCCGGCTTCGACATAGTGGAGATAGAGAAAGGCAGCGTCTCCGGTTTCGCCGGTCCCGACCTGCTGGGCCTGCTGTCCTCCAAGTCTTTCGGCGTCGTCAGCAAAGTTTCGATGGCCGACTACGCCGCCCGCGCCAAGGATTTCCCTTCGCAGGACGCCATCTACCACAATTACCAGGAGACCTACGACCTGCTCAAGCAGCTGGCCGCGGCCAATCCCGACATCGCCTCGCTGTTCTCGATCGGCAAGACCGTGGAAGGCCGGGACATCTGGTGCCTGCGCATCAACTCCTCCGTCAAGGGCGACGGCCCCAGCTCCAAGCCCGGCGCCTTCTTCATGGGCAACCTGCACGCCCGCGAGCACCTGACCACCGAGGTCTCCGTGCTGCTGGCCGCCTGGCTGCTGGAGCACCGCAACGACGCCGACGTGAAGAAATATATCTCCACGCTGGACATCTATATCGCCCCGATGGCCAATCCCGACGGCTCCGAGTTCGACATCAAGACCGGCTCCTACCAGTACTACCGCAAGAACATGGCCAAGAACGCCGGCGGCTCGCGCGGCGTGGACCTGAACCGCAACTTCGACTCCTGGTGGTGCGAGTCGGGCGCCTCTACCTATCCCGGCTCCGACACCTACTGCGGCCCCAAGGCCTTCTCCGAGGTCGAGAGCCAGAATATCAAGCGCTTCTTCGAAGCCCGCCGTAACCTGAAGACGCACATCACCTACCACTCCTACGCCAGCGAGATCCTTTACCCCTGGGGCGGCAACGACGCCGACGTGCCCGAAGAGAAGGATAAGAAGGCCTTCATCAAGATAGCGACCGAGATGGGCAAGCTGACCAACTACGAGCCCCGCAAGTCCAGCGACATGTACGTGGCCACCGGCGACAGCGCCGACTGGGCCTACGCCGCCACCGGCGTGCTGGCCTTCACCTTCGAGCTGGAGGGCCGCGGCTTCTACCCCGGCGCCGCCATAGTGAAGGGCGCCGTGGAGCGCAATATCAAGGCCGCGGTCTACCTGCTGAGCGTGACCGACAACCCCTATAAGGTAATATAAGCGGGCGAGCGCGCCTTGAAAAGCCCGGGATCTCCCGGGCTTTTTATTGGTTTGACCGGCGCGCGGCATATAAGATACGATTTTTTTGACGCATGATACGCTACCGCTTCCTTAAAAATCCCGACGAGAAAACCCTGGACCAGCTCACCGCGCTCTACGCGGAGCAGGGCTGGTGGGACAAGTCCGACAGCCGGGCCCTGCTGCGCCGGATAGTGCGCGACACCCACTGCTTCCTGGCGGCCTTCGAGGGGGGAAAACTGGCGGGCATGGGCCGCGCCGTGAACGCCCTCTCCAAGGAGGCCTACATACACGACGTGGCCGTGGCCAAGGAATTCCGCGGCCGGGATATCGGCTCCGGCCTGCTGCGCCGCCTGGAGGCCCGCCTGAAGAAGGACGGGATCCGCTGGATAGGCCTGATAGCCAGCGGCGGCTCCGCGCCTTTCTACCGGCGCCTCGGCTATGCCACCCCGCCGCGCCACGCGGCCCTGACAAAAAATGTTTAAAAAACTCGAGCCGCACGATTACCGGCGCCTGAAGCCCTGGTTCAACGGGCAGCTTTACCCGCTCTGCCCGTATTCGCTGGCCTCCATGATCATCTGGAGCGGCTGCCTGCACGAGGCCTTCTGGCGCGAAGAAAACGGCACGCTTTTCCTTTCCGAAGCCGATATCGAGGACCCTTCCCGCCGCCGCATGCTGCTGCCGCTGCTCAGGCCCTTCCGCTACCCCACGCCCAAGGAACTGGCCGAGGCCGCGCGCGCGCTGGACTTCCCGTGCTACCATTATGTGCCGCAGGATTACCTGGAGATCATAGGGCTGGCCAATATCGAGGGCTTCTTCACGGTGCAGGAGGAATCCGGCTACGGCGATTACATTTACGCAGCTTCCGATCTGGCGCAGCTGAAGGGGCACAAGTATTCCAAGAAGCGCAATCTGATAGCGCAGTTCGCCAAGGCCTGCGGCCCGACGGCCGCGGTAAAGCCCATGCAGGGCGTCTGCCTGCGCGAGTGCCTGGAGCTCTTCGACCAGTGGGAGCAGGTGCGCGGCGGGCCGGTGATAGCGGACATCCCCAACTGCGAGCGCAAGGCCATCGTCAACGCCCTGGAACATTTTAAAGAGCTGGAAATGTCCGGCGTGGCGGTGGAGCTGGGCGGGCGGCTGGCCGGGTTCGCCTTCGGCTCGCGGCTCACCGCCGACACCTGGACGCTCAACTTCGAGAAGGCCGACTCCGGCGTGAAAGGGCTTTACCAGTTCCTCGACAGCGAGGCCGCCAAGGCCGTGCCGGCCGGGTACGCGAGCATCAACAAAGAGAACGACCTCGGCCTCCCCGGTCTTAAAAAAGCCAAGGAGTCCTATTTTCCGTCGCGGATCGTCAAGTCCTACATACTTGCCTTGAAGAGCTGAGCGCCGTCTGTTATAATTTGAGCGGGCAAGGGGGAGAACAATGCATACCGAAGAGAAAGACGGGCTGAAGCTGCTGCGCTTCGACATTTTTAAGGGCCAGGCCGGCCTGCAATGCGCGGTTTCCACGCGCCAGGGCGGCGCCAGCGCCGGGGCTTACGCCGGGCTGAACCTGAGCGCGGCCGTCGGGGACAAGATAGAAAGCGTGGAGGAGAACCTGGCGCTGCTCTGCGCGGCCATAGGCGCGGAGCCCGCCCGGCTGGAGCGCATGCGCCAGCGGCACACGGCCAACGTGGTGGTGCTCGAAGGCGGCGGCGGCGTGCCCCCGGAGTATACAGACGCTATAGTGACGGCCGCGCCCGGCGTGCCGCTGCTCGGCCTTTCCGCCGACTGCGCCCTCACCTGCTTCTACGACCCCGCCCGCAAGGTGATCGCCGTGATCCACAGCGGCTGGCGCGGGGCGCTGCTGGACGTATACGGGGCCGCCCTGGCGGCGATGAAGCTGCGCTTCGGCTGCGCGCCCGGCGATATCGTGGCGGGCGTGTCGCCCATGATCTCGGCGGCGCATTACCCGGTAAAGGAAGATTTCCTGGAGAAGCTGACGGCCTTTTATCCCGACGGCGCGCACAAGCGCTTCGTGACCCTGAAGGAAGGGAGGCATTATTTCAACCTGCGGGAGCTGCTGCGCCAGCGCCTGGAGGCGCTGGGCGTCCGGCAGCACGAGTTCATGCACCTCTGCACTTACTCGGAAAAAGAAATGTTCTATTCCTGGCGGCGCGACGGCGAGAAGACCGGCCGCTTCGGGCTGCTGGCCATGCTCACCTGAGCATATCCCAAGCTATTTTTAGCAGCAGGCCGGCCGAGACGGTGAAGAGCATCGGCCTGATGACCCACGCGCCCTTTTTCAGGGCGACGTGGGAGCCGGCGTAATTGCCCGCCATGCCGGCCGCGCCCATCGCCAGGCCCAGCCGCACGTCCACCATTCCGAAATAGAGAAAGGCCGCCAGCGCCGCGGCGTTGGATACCAGGTTCAGCAGCTTGGCCAGCGCCGTGGAGCGCAGCAGGTCGAAGCCGCAGAGCCGTGCGAAGGCCACGGCCAGGAAGGTGCCGGTGCCCGGCCCCAGCAGCCCGTCGTAAAAACTCACTCCGAACGAGATGGCGCCCGAGCGCCCCAGCAGCGCTCCCTCGCTATGTGCCCGGCTGGTGTCGGCCAGGCCGAAACTTTTGCGCGCGGCCAGGAAGAGGGCCACCGGCGGCAGCAGGATGATCAGCAGGTAGCGTATCAGCTCCGGCGGCACCATGGAGATGGCCTTGGCGCCCAGGAAAGAGCCGCCGGCCGCCAGCATGACGAGGATGAACAGGAAGTCGCCGCGGAAGCGCATTTCCTTCAGGAATTTCGCCGCCGCCACCGCGGTGCCCAGGCACGAAGAGAGCTTGTTGGTGCCCAGCAGCAGCGAGGGGGGCAGGCCGTAGGCCAGGTAGGCGGGCAGGGTTATCAACCCGCCGCCCCCGGCGATGGAGTCCACGAAGCCGGCCAGGAAAACCAGCAGGGCCAGAGGCAACCAGGCCTGGGCGGGGAGGAATTCCACGCTAGCGCCCGGCCCCGGAGGCCTCGGCTTCCAGCGCGGCGCGGGTCAGCGGAGTTTCAGTCTCAAGGGCGCCCAGCAGTTCCGGGGCTCCGCCCATGGAGCCGGACCTCCCGGAGTTCTCCAGCTGCAGGCAGAGCTTCTGCAGGCGCTTGGCTCCCATATTGCCGGAGCTGCCCTTCAGGGCGTGGGCGGCCTGGCGCAGGGCCTCCCCGTCACCGGAAAGGACGGCTGCCCGTATGGCTGCCAGCCGGCCCGGCAGGTCCGCCAGGAAGGCCTTCGCCAGGTCGGCGAAAAACCCGGGGCTTTCCGGTCCGGCGAGGGCGCGGAGTTCTCCGACTACGGCGGCGTCCAGCGGTGTGTCCCATTTGGCCAGCGCCTCGGCCAGCTTCTCCAGCCGCACCGGCTTGGGGATGTAGCCGTCCATGCCGGCGGCTATGCATTTCTCGCGGTCGCCCTGCATGGCGTTGGCCGTCATGGCCACCACCGGAAGATGCCGCTGCCCGGCCTCTTCTTTCCGGATCGCCTCCGTGGCCTGGAAGCCGTCCATCTCCGGCATCTGGCAGTCCATCAGCACCAGGTCGTAGGGGCGGCGCTTCAGCGCCTCCAGCACTTCCAGGCCGTTGGCCACCACGTCGGCCTCGTAGCCCAGTTTTTCCAGCTGCTTGAGCGCCACCTTCTGGTTGACCGTATTGTCCTCGGCCACCAGCACCCGGAAATATTTATTGAGCGGCCGGTCTACAGCCGCGGCCTGCGGCTCGGCGGCCGGCTCGGCCTCGGCGCCGGCCAGCGCCATGGAGATCTTCTTCAGCAGGGCAAGCGGCCGCACCGGCTTGCCCAGGCAGGCCGAGATGCCGGTCTCGTCGAGCTCGCGCTGCGGCAATTCATGGCCCAGCGAAGTCATCATGACTTTGCGGATACCCGCCAAGGCGGGGTTCTTCTTCATCTCCGCCGCCAGCATCAGCCCGTCCATCCCGGGCATCTGCATGTCCAGGACCATCAGCCTGAAAGGGTCGCTGCCGGCCGCTTCCCGCCTGAGGATCTCCAGCGCGGCCCGGCCCGAGTCCGCGGTCTCGTAGCGCATGCCCCAGGCCTCCAGGTAGCGGCTTACTATCTCCCTGTTGGCGGCGTTGTCGTCCACTATCAGGGCCCGCACGCCGGTCACGTCCGCCGCGGGCAGTTCCGGGGCGGCGCCGGCGGCCGCCTTGTCGAACGGCAGGGTGAACCAGAAGGTGGACCCACTGCCCGGCTCGCTCTCCAGGCCTATGGTTCCGCCCATCAGTTCCACCAGCTTCCTGGAGATGGAGAGGCCCAGGCCTGTGCCGCCGTATTTGCGCGTGGTGGAGGCGTCGGCCTGCATGAATACTTCGAAAAGGTTTTTCTGCGCCTCCGGGGAAATGCCTATGCCGGTATCCTTCACGGCGAACTTCAGCACGGCGGAGCCGGCGTCCTCGCGGACGGTCGAAACCCTCAGCACCACCTCTCCCTTCTCGGTGAACTTCACGGCGTTGCCCATCAGGTTCAACAGCACCTGCCGCAGCCGGCCCTGGTCGCCCCGCAGGGCGGGGGGGACGCCGGCCTCTATGAAATAGGCCAGCTCTATCTCTTTGGCCTGCGCGCGGGAGGCCAGCAGGTCTCCCGTGCCTTCCACGGTTTCGCGCAGGTTAAAGTCCATTTTCTCGATGAGCAGCTTGCCCGACTCTATCTTGGAGAAATCCAGGATGTCGTTGATGATGTCGAGCAGCGCCTCGCCCGCCCCGTTCACCGTCCTGACATAGTCGCGCTGCTGCCCGGTCAGCGGGGTATCCATCAGCAGGCCGGTCATGCCTATGATGGCGTTCATCGGCGTGCGGATCTCGTGGCTCATATTGGCCAGGAATTCGGACTTCATCCGGGCCAGCTGCACGGCGGCGTCGCGGGCCTTCTCGGTTTCCTTCTGGGCCAGCCGGCGGTCGGTAATGTCCAGCTTGACCGCCACGAAGTTGGTGATATTCCCCTGCGGGTCCTTGACCGGCGAGATGGAGGCGTGCTCCCAGAAAAGTTCTCCGCTCTTCTTGCGGTTGAGCAGCTCGCCCTGCCATTCGCGGCCGGCCAGCAGGGTGTCCCAGAGCTCTTTATACACGCTCACGGGCGTTTTGCCGGAGGCTATCACCTTCGGGTTCTGGCCCAGCAGCTCCGCCTCGGTATAGCCGGTCAGCTCTAAAAACTTGGGGTTGGCGTATTCTATCCGGCCTTCTTTGTCGGTGATGACGATGGAGGTGGGGCTGGCTTTAATGGCGGCGGAGAGCTTGCGCATCTGCAGTTGGGAGGCCTTGCGCGAGCTGATGTCGGTGGCCAGGCCCACGAAGCCGGTGAGGAGGCCGTTATGGTCCTTTATCGCGGTCACGACGAGCTCCACGGGGAAAGGCCTGCCGTCCTTGCTGACATAGGTCCACTCCCGCCTGTCGAAGCCGCCCTGCCTGGCGGTTTCCACGAAGACGTCGAAGCCCTGCACGGGCCGGCCCAGCTTTTCGGTGAGTTCTTTGCCCCTGGCCTCCACTTCCGGCGAAAGGTGGAGGAGCGCTGGAGTTTTCAGGTTGACCACTTCTTCGGCGCGGTAGCCCAGCATCTTCTCGGCGCCCTTGTTGAAAAGAGTAATTACGCCTTTCAGGTCGGTAGCTATAATGCCCACCTGGTCGGCGGCGTCCAGCACGCTTCTGAGCCTTTCGTGGGCGTCAGCCAGTTCCTCTTCCGCCAGGCGGCGCCTGCGCGCAGCCTGCAGCACCACTCCCAGCGCGGCCAGCACTACGAGGAAAATGATGATGAAGATAGCCGTCAGCAGCAGGCTGCGCTGCGCCGAGGCCGCCCTGGACTCCTCCTGCCGGCCTGAGAGGTCCCGCCGCTCGGTTGCCTGCGCCTCCCTTATCACCTTGTCGATCTCCGCCGAGAGGCGGGTGCCGGTTCCCTTGCTGGCAAAAACGCGGACGGCTTCAAACCCCTGTGTCCTCCTGAGCAGTACCGACTCGTCCAGGATAGTTTTGCGCTGCTTGAGAAGCTCTTCAAGAGCCTGAAGGGCGGGTACCTGCGCGGAATGCTCTTTTTCCATGCGCTTCAGGAAGAGCAGTTCTCTTTGAACGGCGGCGGAGGCTTTAGCGTAAGCGGGCAGCGCGGAGGGGCTCGCGGTTATAACGTAGGCACGGACCGCCGACTCGGCCGCGAGCACCTGGGAGTACAGCTCTTCATAAATGCGGATAGAGTCCCTGGTATGCCGTATCTGCCTCTCGGTTTTGCGCCACTGGTCCAGATTCTGATAAAGCAGGCCGCCCAGGCCGGCCATGACCAGCAGGATAAGCCCGGCCGCCGCCGCCGTGATCTTTGAGTTCAATTTTAAATTCATAAAGCCTGGCTGGCGCTAAGGCGCCCGCCGCAAAGCCTATAATACAAAAATGCCGCCGCGCTAAGGAAAGCTTTCTATATATGTTCGCGCCCCGGGCGTGTTTTTTTGTTTTGCGGGGCGGCCCGCTAATATGTAAAATTAACCTGAATCCTGCAGGATTCCCCGCGCAGCGGGCGGAGGGCCCAGCGCTATGCGCGCCAGGCCCGACGAGGTGTATGCCTCCCGAAGGGCGCCCTCTATGCGGGCGGAAAGTTGCACCTGCAACTTTCAGGCTAATAAATTATATTTAAGGGCGGTGGCTATATGGAAAAAGATTCAAACCTCGAAAAACTCAGGAGCACCATAGAGATCTCCGGCGGCGGCAAGCGGGTGGACCTGCTGCTCAGGAACGCCCGGGTGATCAACACTTTCTCCGGAGACATCCACCGCACCCACGTGGCCATACACGGCGGCAAGATCGTGGGCTTCGGCGACTACAAGGCCAAGGCTACCATGGACCTCAAGGGCGCCTACCTGGCCCCCGGCTTCATCGACGGCCACGTGCATATCGAGAGCTCGATGGTGAAGATCCCCGAGTTCGCCCGCACCGTGCTGCCCTGCGGCACCACCTCCGTGGTCATCGACCCGCACGAGATCGCCAACGTGCTAGGCCTCGACGGCATCAAGTACATGCTTTCCTCCAGCCTTAACGCCGTGCTGGGCGTCTACGTGATGCTGCCCTCCTGCGTGCCGTCCACCGCCCTGGAGACCGCCGGCGCCGACCTGGACGCCCACGACCTGTCGCTGCTGCTGGGCGACGAGCGCGTGCTGGGCCTCGCCGAGATGATGAACTACCCCGGCGTGATCTATGGCGACAAGGGCGTGCTGGAGAAGATCGCCATTGCCAAGAACAAGGTGATAGACGGCCACGCGCCGATGCTCAAGGACAAGCAGCTTTATGCCTACGTCTCGGCGGGCATCAAGAGCGACCACGAGTGCACCGACGTGGCCGAGGCCCGCGAGAAGCTGCGCGCCGGCATGTACATCATGATCCGCGAGGGCACGGCCGCCAAGAACCTCAAGGGCCTGCTGCCGCTGGTGAATTCCGAAAATTCCCGCAAGTTCATCCTCGTCACCGACGACCGCCACCTGGAGGATATCGAGAAGCAGGGGCACATAGACTACCTGGTGCGCACCGCCATCAAGCTGGGCGTGGACCCCATCCGCGCCATCCAGATGGCCACCATCAATACCGCCGAGTATTTCGGCCTCAAGAACCTGGGCGCCATCGCCCCCGGCTACCAGGCGGACCTGGTGATCCTGCAGGACCTCAAGGGAATGAAGATCTCCAAGGTCTTCAAGCAGGGCAAGCTGGTGGCTTCCGACAGGAAGATCACCCCCGGCGTGATAAAGGAATACGAGGGCAAGGTCCGCGGCACGGTCAACGTGAAGTGGATAGAGCACGAGGATTTCGCGCTGAAGGCCGAGGGCAAGTACGCCAAGGTCATCAACGTCATCCCGGACCAGATCGTCACCAAGATGAGCGTGGAAAAGGTCAAGCAGGACGGCGGGTACGTCTCTTCCGACACCGACCGCGACATCCTGAAGATCGCCGTGATAGAGCGCCACATGGCCAGCGGCCGCATCGCCCGCGGCCTGGTGAAGGGCTTCGGCCTCAAGAAAGGCGCCATCGCCTCCTCGGTCTCGCACGATTCGCACAACATCGTGGTCATCGGCACGCACGACGGGGACATGTACGCCGCAGCGGTGCAGGTGGTCAAAATGCAGGGCGGCATAGTGGCGGCCCTCAACGGCCAGGTGCTGGAAGCCCTGCCGCTGCCGGTGGCCGGCCTGATGTCGGACCGCAGCTCCGAGTTCGTCCGCGAGAAGCTGGCGCGGCTGGCCGCGGCGGCCAGGATGCTGGGCTCCAAACTCTCCGACCCCTTCATGGCCATGGCCTTTCTGACGCTGCCTCCGATACCGGAACTCCGCATCACCGACCGCGGCGTCATCGACGCCGTGAAATTCAAGGTGACGCCGCTCTTCTGCGGCCCCGGGGGGAAATGAAGATAATCCTGGCGGCCGCCCTCGCCCTGCTGGCCTGCGCTCCCGCGCGGGCGGCGCGGCTGGACCGCGGCCCCTACCTGGAGAACATGTCCAAGGACATGGTGACGGTCCGCTTCAGGGTGGACGCCGCTTCCCCGGCGTGGATCTCCTACGGCATGGCGCCGGACTGCGAGCGCTTCCTGGCGCCGCTGGCGGCCGTGAAGGAAAACCGCGTGCCGCTGTTCGGGCTGCTGCCCGATACGACGCACTGCTACCGCCTCTACCTGACCGCCTACGAGAGCACCGCCGTCTACAAGGCGCACGAGGGCACCTTCACCACCTTCCGCACCGAGGACAAGCCCTGGTTCTCTTTCCTGGCCTTCGGCGACTCCGGCTCCGCCAGCGACGAGCAGAACCAGCTGGCCCTGCAGATGGAGAAATTCCGGCCGGACTTCGTGATGCATACCGGCGACATGCTCTCCGAAGGCCTGGAGGAAATGGCCGACGAGGAATATTTCAGGCCTTACGCGCCCCTGCTGGCCCGGACGCCCTTCTTCCTGACGCTGGGCAACCACGACTACGGCCGGGACCTCAAGACCGCCGCCGGCAAGGGCTTCCTGAAGGCCAACTACACGCCCTACCACAGCACCCCGCTGACCGGGCTGCCGCCGCATTATTATTTCTTCGACGTGGCGCACGCGCGCTTCTTTGTGCTGGATACCAACGCCTTCTTCGGCGCCAGATTCGCGCCGGCGCTGACCCCCGAGTCCAAGCAGTACAAGTGGCTGCAGCATTTCCTCTCCAAGTCCGCCGACAAGACCTGGAAGTTCGTGGTGCTGCACGAGCCGCTCTATTCCACGGGCGCGCACGGCACGCTGGAGGAAGAGGTGAAGGCGCTGGAACCGCTGCTGCAAAAATACAAGGTGGACCTGGTGCTGCAGGGCCACGACCACAACTACGAGCGCACCCTGCCGGTAAAGGACGGTCTTCCCGATCAGGCCGGGGGGATAACTTACATTACCCTCGGCGGGGGCGGTTCGCCCCTATACATTCAGCGCCGCAACGAGGACTGGTCCGCCAAGTTCCTGCCGGTGTACCATTTCGCCGTCTTCGACGTAAAAGAGAAGTCGCTGAAGATGACCGTCTACGACAAGGCCGGCGACGTGGCGGACACTTTCGAACTCGATAAATAAATTATCCCGATTCCGGCCGGGCTCCGGTTTTTCCGGGCGGCCGGGTTATTATGCCTGAACAAGAAACATTTACCGCGCTGGTAACGGCGGAACAGAGAGGGGGCTACACGGTGCTCCTCGACGGCAGGGACCTGCCGGCCGTGATAGCCGGCAAGCTGGGCGGTGAGGCCGCCTCCCGGCTGGACTATCCCGTGGTGGGGGACGAGGTCAGCGTGTCCCTGCACGACGGCGGCGCCAAGGCCGTGGTGCACGGCGTGGCGGCGCGCCGCACCCTGCTGCTGCGCAAGGGGCTGGGCAAAGACGGCGACGCGCAGCCGCTGGCCGCCAATATCGACAAGGTTTTCCTGGTGATGGGCCTCGACGGGAATTACAACATCCCCCGCCTGGAGCGCATGCTGGTGGCCGCCTGGGACAGCGGCGCGCTGCCCGTGGTGGCGCTGACCAAGAAGGACCTGTGCCCGGAGGCGGAGCTGGCCGACAGGCTGGCCGCCGTTACGCTGGCAGCGCCGGGCGCGCGGGTGCTCTGCCTGTCCTCAATTTCGGGCGAAGGCGTGCCGGAGGTGGAGGCCGAACTGGCCGGCGGGATCCGCTGCTGTTTTGTCGGTTCTTCCGGCGCGGGCAAGAGCACGCTGCTCAACCGCCTGGCCGGGCGCGAGGCGGCGCTGACCGGGCCGGTCCGGGAAGACGACGCCCGCGGCAGGCATACCACCACCGGGCGGCAGCTCTACCAGCTGCCCTGCGGCGGGCAGGTGATAGACACCCCCGGCATCAGGGAGTTCGGCGTGGCCTACTCCGGCGAAGGGCTGCAGAACTCCTTCCCCGATGTCAGCGAGCTGGCGGCCGGCTGCCGCTTCACGAACTGCTCGCATACCGGCGAGCCGGGCTGCGCGGTGGCGGCGGCCGTGGCCTCCGGCGCGCTGACCGAAGAGCGCCTGGAAAACTATTACAAGCTGCGCCGCGAGACCGAGCGGCAGGCCCAGCGCACGGACCTCAAGAAACGCCTGGAGGCCAAGCGCCGGCTGCGCAGCTTCGGCCGGATGGTGCGCGACATAGGCGAGACCAAACGCCGCCTGCGCGGCGGCGGGGACGACCCCGCTAAATAGCCCGCCCGCCCTGCCCCGGCGGCTTTTTGGTATGATATCCTCGTCGGGTTGGAAAACTTTATTCAGAGAACGGAGGAAAAATTAATGAAAGGTAAACTACTCGCCGGCGCCATAGCCTTCAGCTTTCTGCTCGGGGCCGGCGCGGCCATGGCCGGGGAAACTATAGAGAAAGCGAGGAAGAAGAGTGAAGAGAAGACCGGGACCATAGAAGTCATAAAGGCTGACGAAGCGAAGAAGGAGAAGTATAACACGGTACTCCTGAAGGTAGGCGAGGAGACCATAAAGCTTCTTCCCGGCGCTGATAAGAAGAACTTTAAAAAGCTGGAGACCCTCGGAGGCAAGACTGTCACCGTGAAAGGGGCCCTGCTGCCCGCCCACCCGCCCAAGTACCCGCTGGCGGCCATAAAGGTGGACTCTTTTAAAGAGAGCGCGGCCAAGGCGCCCGCGAAGAAGTGACCAGGCAGCCGGGGCGGTAAGTAAAACCTGGCAAAATCCAAGGGGCCGGCTGTTTTCAGCCGGCCCCTCTTTTTGCCTTTCCACGGGGAATTCAGCTCTTATCTTTTCGTTTTCACCAGCAGCAGGCCGCCGCCAGCGGGAAGCGCCCCGCCGCGGCGCGCGCCTCGTCCAGCACCAATACGAGGTAGCGCGGCTTCACCAGGTCACCTCATCCGGAAGGCTCTCTGACCTTCCCCTGTAATCCATCCCAACTGACGGCGGAGTATTTAATCAGTAGACATCATTGGGGATCACATCTCTGGTTTTCAGCCAAACCGATCTCAAATCCGATCACTGCCTTGGATCGATCACTTTTGCATGTGATCAGTAGAGATAACCGTCTTGGGAATGCAGGTTTCTCCGACGAGAAATGTTGCAACTGCTTGAACCTTGTGCTATAATACATGTGCGGGGTAGAGCAGCCTGGTAGCTCGCAAGGCCCATAACCTTGAGGTCGCAGGTTCAAATCCTGCCCCCGCAACCAGTTTTCAGTCTCTCGACGAGAAAAGGCTTGTGGCACTAACCACAAGCCTTTTTTATTGCCTTCTGAGTGCGCAAGGTTCGACGACCTTACGGAGGCAATATGAAGCTACCCCTGCTGGTTAAATCCAACCCTGTGCCCGGCCAATCCGGTACGTCCTTAAATACCCTTCTGGAGGCCTTTATCCTACGTTGTAAGGCCAAGTCCCTGTCTAATGGTAGCATCCGGTGGTATAAAGACAAGCTAAAGCCCTTTATAGCCTTCCTAGAGGGCTTAAAGGTGAAAGACGCAAGAAGTATCACCCCAACTCAAATTAGGGCCTATTTTGAGCATTTACAGGCTGAAGGGCTTTGTTCCGGAACAATATACAGAGCATACACTGGTTTGGGGACTTTTTTTACGTTCCTGTTGAAGGAAGATTTTATCCAGGCTAATCCAATGGCGTTGGTTGAGAAACCCAAGCGGACTAAGAAAATGCTGCAGGCCTTCTCCATGGACCAGGTGCGGGATCTTCTTGCGCAGTTCGACCAAGACAACTTTCCGCTATTACGAACACGAACGCTGATAGTCTTGCTGTTGGATACCGGTCTGAGAATCTCAGAGGCTCTTTCGATAAAGAAAAATGATATCGACCTGTCTGAGAATACGATCAAGGTAATGGGCAAAGGAGGTAAGGAACGCCTGGTTCCCTTTGGAACTACGGCGAAACAAGCATTGATGCAATACCTGATGCGGATTGGTGAAATCCCAGGCCAGGAACTTGTCTTTCTGAACCGGTTTGGCGGGGGACTCAACCGCCGTACCATTCAGCGTCAAATACAACTCTACGCGGAGAAGGCTGGAATAAAGGGCGTAAGACCTTCACCTCACACCCTGCGCCATACCTTCGCCACCCAGTATGTTCTGAACGGTGGTGATGCTTTTAGCCTGCAGAAAATCCTGGGACATTCTACCTTGGATATGGTCCGGGTATATGTGGACATGGCTAACAGCAATATGACTCTTCAGCACAGGAAATTCTCGCCGATGGATAGATTGGGGCAAATTTCCGGAATCAAGAAAACGGTTGCTATTAGGTAGGTGAGGATTGATTCTGCGCTATTCTTTCCGGCTTTTTTACTGGAATAAATAGGGGTACCATCTGAGAAAGGGATTTTTGGAGAAATATTGGTCGGCGTTGGTGAATCTGGCCTTGCTCATGAAATTACTTCTGTGAATAGGGAAGCCAGCTGTGGATGTCAGTTGGCTGAGTTGATTCCAGGGTGGAATCTACTCGATGCTTCTTTTGGAAAATATTGAAGCTCACTAGGAAAAAATGGAAAAAATTGGAATTTAAGTTTTTGAGGTTATCCTTTTTGTGCTGCTTCGGTGGTGGGTTTGTTTGTGGATAGGGATGCCGTTTTTCGCCACCTGTTGGTTTTTATCAACCTTAAGTAGAATCCTGTAAAAATTGAGCAGATTTTCAGCTGCTTCTTCGGCGTATTCTTTGGTGACTTTGACGTTGTAGGTTTTTTCCAGGAGTTCTTTGAATTCCAGGATGCTATTTTCTGAGAGAGACATTTCTGGCTCCTTTATTGATTGGGGGAAAGAATCGCTATTGCTGATCGTGGTTCTGTAAAAATATAGGTCGGCACTGAAGTTGTATCCAGGGCTGAAGTCGCAATCCCCCAAAGTGCCCTGCCGCTAAAGATGCCGGCGTTCTTTGCCGCGGCAGTATCGGCAGGCGAGTCGCCAATAAACAATGTTCGGCTTTTCTCAGCCTTTACTTGGCTTAGGATCTTGTTGATCCCTTCCGGGTCAGGCTTAAATCTAGATGTGTCATCGCCGGTAATAATTGTTTGGAATAAACTGTCCCATTCCAACCGCTTTAAGCTTATCTCCACTGCACGCCTGCTTTTCCCGGTGCAGAGAGCCATTGGGGTCCCTTTGCGTTTCAACTCTCTCAGTAGCTCGTTTATTCCCGGATAAACATATACGCGTTCATGTTCGCTTTCATACAGGTTGTAATAGCGTTCCAGGCATGACTTAAGCAGTTCTGGCCCAACGAACCGTTCGATGATCTGTTCTTCTGTCGGTCCAAAAGCGGCAGTTACTGTTGCCGGGGTGACAGTATCCGGGCAATGGTCTTTTATGGCACGGTGTATCCAGTCGGCAAGGCAATCCATAGAATCGACTAATGTTCCATCCATATCAAAAATGACGAGATCAAATGCTGTCTTATTCATATCCCAACCTCTACACTATGTCTCCCAAGTGCTCCAGTATCTTTACCATAGCCAAGGTATCCTGGCCGCAGTAGGCGATTAAGTCCTTCCGTGTCTGCTCAACGGCTTCCGGTGAAAGTTTGCCGGACAGGATGTTAAGATAGGCTATCTGAGCGTCTCCTCCGTTGGCAACGGCCATTCCCTTATATGTCATATCAGGGATAAGCGCGGGGAGAACGTTCTTTATTGAATACCGCCCCTGGAACTTGGGGTGAACGTAGGCACGCTGCTGAAAGGGCTTCATAAGGTCTTCAAAGCGGTCTAACAAGGCCAATAGCGCCTTGCGATGCTTAGGAAAGGCCTCAGCCAGTTCCTCTATCCGCTTTTTCTCAAAGGCCGCATTATAGGCCAATAGTGTGCCTTTCGTCCCTATATTGGAGACCAGGAACTTGGTTAATTCCGGTCTGGGGTCGGCCTTTCCATCTGCAAGGAACTCACAATGCGTTGGTTCTGCTCCTGGTTTATCCTGGATGTGCAGGGAGACCTGGAACGGGATCTGCTGGTATGGCCGTGTGCCGTCATAGAGAGGCAACCCGGGCATGATCGTCTCGAAGTCTATGTGGCAGATAGGGTATTCGAGTTTATCAAGGAATTCCTGTATTTGTTCTTTGTCCAGGATTGTCCGTCCTGTCCTTTCAACCTGCCAATAGAGGCGCTGTCCGTCATTCAAATCGAAGTCCTCTGGTACATCCCGGAACTTCAGAATGCCCATCTCTCTGAGCGCGTTCTTTTTCTCCCACTTAAGCCGCGGGATATCGTAGATAGAGTATTCCGGTATCCCTTTCCAGCAGTGTCCGCAGAAATCGCAGGAATAGGGGGAAGAACAATGCTGGCCGATATCGATGTCGGGCTCTTTCGCGGCCGAGAGCGTCTTCATGAAGTCCTTCAGATTTTCTTTTACTTCCGGGATTAGTTCCTTAGTCTCTTTGGTTATATCCTGACGGGTGAAGAAATCCTTTGGCTTTATCTCTCCGTCTTTAACGAAGGTGTTATCTATATGCATCAGTTCCGCTTTGCGGATTTTTATGCCGGCGCCTTCGATGACGTAGCGTTGGACGGCGACATCATAGAGGTGTTCGTCCTTCACTTCTGTGGAACCCTTAACTTCTATTAGGTCCCAGGAACCATCACTGTTCCTCTTTAAGATGTCTGCCCTGACCAGGACATTGTCGTAGACAAAGGTCGCTTCATAAACCGCCTTCGTCTTCCCGGAAACAAGCTCTGCTGTATGCTTTATTGCCTCCGGGATATGCATATAATCCGCGCTGACCAGGGTTCCGCCCTGGAAGTAATTGCGCGCCAACTCCCCGATAGCATGCCCCTGGTCGAATATCTGCTGCTGAGCAGGGTCTATAGGAGGGATAAGATCTTTGCGATAGTTATAGAGCCAGAGTCTTTTCTGACACTGCAGTCCCATCATGAACTGGGATTTGGAAAGTCGTTTGTTAGCCATAAGGTCCTCTCTTTCACTAATAGCATACAACATCACCGCGACAACGTCATGTCGCGTTGGGGATGGGTAGACCGCGACATTGCCCTGTCGCGTTGGGGGAGTAGACTTTATTGGACGGAGGATATATGAACGACATCATTAAAACAATAGCATCTGAAAGGGATCTTAAGAAGTGGCGAACCGCGGTCTATGCCTTAGGCCAGCCTGCCAACAGGGAGAAACGCTTCCTGCTGCTGGAACTCCTCTTCCGTAAGAAACAGAAGGTCTTGCTTCGCGCTATACAGGCGGTTGGGATGCTAGGGCTAAGGATAGCGGCAAGCCGGCTGGCCTATCTCCTCCGCTTTGGGGGCCCGTACGTGCGGCTAGCTGCAGCAATTGCTATGAAGACATGCGCTACGGAACGGGAAATGGACGAGCTGGAGGAGGCTCTTTCCGATGTGATAGTAGAGGTTGGGATAGAGTCCAGCATGGCCATAGCGCATCTCGGGGGATATGCGGGCCTGATGGTGCTGGTTAAGGCGGCGGACAGTGAGGATCAGATCGTGGCTTTGCATGGGCTGTATGGCATAGAGGAGATTAAGGACCCCGAGTGTAAGCCGCATCTTTTGCGCTTACTCGAAGCAGACAGGCCGGGGGAACTTCGCACCGCAGCGGCCAGTGCTCTTGCAGGCATGGAGCCACATAGCTGGATTCGCCAATCCATAAAATGCGCGATGCTGGAAGAGGAGGACGACAAGTTTCAGCTTGAATTCGCCACGGCGCTTATGAGGATGGGGGAGGATCTCTCATGGCTGGTTTTGCCGAAACTTAAATCTCCGGATGCCAATACCCGCGAGGCGGCGGCAATGGCTATTGGAAAATGCTTTTCGGAGGATGCCGTAGCCTTTCTTCGGGAATTGGTTAAGGATCCTGTGGCAGATGTCCGCCGTGCGGCTTGGGATTCTCTGGCAACATTCTATCGGGCAGGGAAGATTACCGAGTTGGGGAAGAGGGAGAAGTTCCCTGTTTATGCAGAGATGGTCAAGCACCTTGAGTTCGAGGATAACCACTACAGCATAGTGCAGGTAATGGATGAAAAGGACGTATAGTGTAAATTTAGATATTGCCTTACATTCTGAAAGGTATATATGATGGTTATTCTGGGATGATTCCGAAATGGAGAGAAGTATATGATGACACGTTCGCAATTGGCAAAGGTTAGGCTGTGGCAATATTCAGAAAGGGGTGCGGTAAACGCGTTTGTAAATGAATTGATTAATCAGAATGGGGCAAAGATACTTACGAAACTGCTAAACGGAAAGGGGTTTTCTGGACTAATTGGTCAGAACCTTGTGGTGAATTCCTTGGATCATGTGCTTGTTGAATTTTCTTTAAGTGAATGTGGAAATCCGGATGCGATTCTCCTATTGAAAGCGCAATCACGCGATGACTCTAAAGAACAGCGGGTGGCGCTGTTTATCGAAGCAAAAGCAAAAGGATTTAAAAAAGAAAAGACGCTCCTCCGGGAATTTCTTGGCGATGGGACATCCTGCCTAAAAAAACAGGTCACCCGTGAACTTGAGCTAGGAGGAAGAATCGAAAATTGGAAAAGCCATAATAATTTTTTGACCATGAGGAGATCTCTACGCATAGGGGAGGTCATAGATGGCCAACTTCGAAAAATACCGGACAGTAAGCCTGTAAGCAAGTATCTAATAAACATGCTGTGGGAGTATTCTGCTAAATGGTATGTGATTGGTCTTATCCCTGGGGACGGGAGGCCTGTTTACCAGAAGATGTCTGATTACTGGAAAAGTCGATATTCGAATGATTCAACCCAGTTAAGTCGTGTCTTTGCTAGATTTGGAATTTTGACATGGGGACAGGTTTCTAGAGAATTCCCTGGAGATAACTGCTTAACCCAAACACTTAAGCTTAATGGGGATCAGGTGTACTCTAAGCCAAGGGGCAATAGAGCTAAAATTGCTAGGTAATAGGCGAGGGCAAATGTCTACGCACGATTGTTTTCAGAAACTATTCTCTTATATTGAAGAGATGGAAAACCTGCCGGGGTTTTCAATAGAGCGCCGCTTGGATGTTTTTGTAGCGCATTTCTTGCCTGGATACTTAAGTGAGAAAGTTTATAAATCGAAAGAAGTGCGTTTAATCGCAGCGGAATTCCCATTAAAAAAGCCGGAATCAAATCAATTCACAGCTGTCGATTATCTCTGCTTTGTCGAGGATGGAAATGACTCTAGATGGGTTCTTGTGGAATTCAAAACATCCGAGGAGACGTTAAAGACGGACCATGATCAAAAGCAGTTCAACAGATATCGTGTGGCACAGGAAGCGGGTATGGTCGCAAATCTAACTGCGCTTCGCCAGATACGCGCCGCTTCCGATAACAAAAGTTCTTTCGATTCACTGCTGCAGAAGATATCCGGGGTTCAGGCTATCATTGACCAGGTAGATATAGTCTATTTAACTCCACTTGGACGTAAACCGGCAGGGTTTTCTGATGTCCCAGCTAAGCAGTCTCCGCATGTTTTCTGGGTATCCATGAAAGAGTTCGGTGAATATGTTCAGGATAAATGTGGGACTCATGGGCAGTATCTTGCCAAATATCTAAATCATCTGTTCGGCCATGCGCGTCACGAGAGAGTCGCCCGCCCTGAATCTTCCGGTGTTCGTTTCACCTGTAGGTTCAAGGATCAATCTTTCTCTTCTCGCACTCGCGCACAACTTCAGAGAAGTTATATGACACATCTTAATGGGGCTCACCCCAATCTTTCTCCGGCCGAGATTGCCCGGATTGTAACTGAAGATCTTGAGGAATGGTTTAGGTAACCACGGCTCTAGTGTGTGCTAAATTCTCTGCCACTCGCCTTTATTGACTGGCAGGACGCTGCTGTAGATCCCCTTGAAGTCTTTGCGTCTTTCCTTCTCGGTGTGTATCGGCACGGCGTATTGTGGCTGTGCCGCAGCAAGAAGCCTCTTTAGATCTTGTTTGTAGGCATGCCCGGAGCAATGTATCGCCACATTGCGGATACGGTGCTCCCGGAGAAAGGCCTGGGTTCTGGGCATTTCATCCCAATACCCATCCCACATTGAGTAGATATGTTTGGCTCCTGCCAGACACTTTGTGGGTATATAGCGCCTGCCCCTGTCACTAAAATCCTCCAGCATCGAATCCCGGAATAGCATTACGTATTTTTCCGGGCTCTTCGCAATCTCGTCGGCGTATATTCGCCTATCCATAAACGGCGTGAGCTTTGTTGAGAACGTGGCTTCTTTCTTGATGTTTATGCACTGCCTTACGGGGAAGAAAACCCTCACTTCAGGGGCTTTACCAGGAAGAAATGGGTGGCCAATCGCCGTGTAGATGTATGCCGAGTAATTATCCATAATCAGGGTTCTGCCGGCATTCATGGCGCTGTAGTAGATGGTCTCCAAGCGATCTATGTTGTGTGCCGAAGTGTTAACCAGGACAAGTCCGCGTCTTGATGTAAGCAGTCCCGTAAAATCATTAGCCAGGTCCACTTCCCGAAGACGCTTCTCTCTTGGCCGGCCCATCATAGTGCCTTCCAGGAGGAAGTGGTCAATGCTGCGGGGGATATCCCGGAGGAGGCTCTCGAAAAAATATCCCTTTCTTCCGTGAGCTCTCAGGTCGCCGGAGTAGAACAGGGACTTGCCTCCAACGCGTATCAGCAGCGAATAGGAATCGAAAGCAGAATGATCCGATGCGAAGGGGGTAATCTCGAATGGCCCTAACTGGAATCTTGCGCGATCGGATATGGGATGGAGGATGTTCTCCTTGAAAGTGGGATAATCCTTTATGAAATGAGCTGTCGCCTCTATTATTGCCCGGGTCTTCTCCCCCATGTATATAGGGATTTTCGGACTTGCCCGTTTAATGAATCCAAAATGGTCTTTGTGCGGGTGGGAGATGATAATCCCGAGTATGCTGGGGTCAGTGCCATTATATAGGCCCGGCAGCTCCGGTAGGTAGCCGGCTTGCACTATTTCCGCTGTCGAGCGCTTTTCTATCTCCCAGGAGGAGAAGGGGCCCTCTTCGGGAAGGGTAAGCGGCATCCCCATATCCAGGAAAATGCGCTTCCCGGCGAATTCCACCTCAATAAAGTTGCCTCCTATCTCTTCCGCTCCACCATGCAACCGGTAGCGGAAGGAAAGGGATGAATTTGTTTGTTTAATGCTTGCCATAATGTTTGCCTCAGCAATATTATGGCAGGACAGCGCGACAGGGCTATGTCGCGGTCTGGTGTGGCAGATGATTGTTTAAAATGTCTTTAAATTTTGACACAACGGCGGAATACGCTTCAGAAGTAGAATCTTTGCATTCGATAAACGCCATCTTCAGGCTTAACTTATATTCCTTCTTCAGCAATTCATACCAGGAGGAAACATAGGCGGAATATGGAGACACGATAATCAGCAGGGGTGGGGGGGTGATTAAATTCGACAAGATTATATCTTCAATAACCTTTCCTAGGCTAACACCATATTCGACCTCTACGATAACGCGAGCTCCATCTTTCCTTACAGCATTGATATCCGGAGTGTACCCCCAAGCACCACGGCTCCCCGTAGGCTTTATCTCCTTCTCAAAGAATCGTTCGCTGGGGAACTCATATTCGCCTGTATCAATGAGATATTGCTTTATGGCATTTATCGTGTCGCGATGCTTGTTTGTCATAAATTTTCTTTATTCTGGTTATTCAGAACTGCCTGTTCTGCTGCTTGGCAAAGTTCTCTGGCCAAAGTCTGGGCGTGTCTTTGTTGCTCCGCATGGCTAACCGCCCGTTCCTCATTGGTTATCGTAGCATATGCAATTTGAATAAGGGCTATCGCCTGCTCTCGGGTCACCCAGATACCGCTGCGCTTGTGGTACTCAGAGATAAATATTCCGATGAGGATCTCCCGCTGGTGCTCCTCCGGCCTTGGGGAGAATAGTCGTGACAAGAGGTAAAGCCCGAGGCAGATGAAAAGGAATGTCATATCAACTCACATCCGCCGGGATGAATCCCATTTTCTGGCTACCTTCACCAAGTCCAGCACCGCTCTTCGGGGCGCTCTTGATCTGCTTTTTGAGCATTTCTACGCTATTCAGCAGGTCGACGTCCGAAACTTCCCGGCCTTCACGCAGGGCCATGGATATCGCCGAGGCGAATATTTCCTGCACATAGGCCATTGAGAATCCGGAGGAGAATTTCGCCACTTTCTCCAGGATGTTGGCGTTAACATGTCCGTTCGCTTTCTTCTGAAGCATTCGCAGCCGGCACTCATAGTCCGGCAGTGCAAAATTCCAGACCCGGTCGAAGCGACTGGGCCGCAGCAGTAGGGCGGGGTCAATCTTCTCGGGGTAGTTCGTGGTGGCTATTGCGAGGATCCCCTTCATTGAACTGAGCCCATCCATAAGGTTTAGCACGGTCGATATCGATGACGCCTCGGAAAACTTCTCAAGTTCTTCGATCAGAAGTATTGCCGGTGCGTGTCTGGATGCTGCTTCAAATGCCCACTTGATCTTATACTCCATGTAATCTCTCCCAGCGCTGCTGGTGATTAGGAAGGAGGGATGGTGCATTGTCCCTAAGATTGTTTTGGCAGTCATGGTCTTTCCGCATCCTGGCGGGCCGGAAAAAACAAAACCACGCTTGTAGGGGATGCTAAAGCGTTTGTATACGTCCTCAGCCTTAAAAAATGTTTCTACCCCGGTTCTGATCTCTTCTACCATGCCGGTAGGGAGTATCAGGTTGTCCCAGGACATCCCGGAGAGGGAAATATCTTCCGAGTCCACGGTCTGCACAACGGAATGCCCCCGTTTCTTTCCGACTTCCAGCTCAAACTTTAATATCGCTTCATAGAAGTTGCTGAGAGTGGCAGAATCTTTGACGGCTACGAGGAAGTAGGGTATCTGTCGGTGGGTCTCGTAATAGAGGGATCGTATTATTATGGGCTTATTATCCCAGAGAAGCCGATATGTCCCGAGCCAACGGGTTTTCCGCATGGAAAACTCATACACCTCCTTGGTTTCCGAATAGTGAGATTCGTGGGAGATGTCTCGGGAAATTTCGCCGGACTTTAATATCTTTGGTTTAGTGTCTATCAATTCTGGCACCAAAGATAAAAAGTCTTTGTTGTTTTTGAAGATTTGCCAGCCCTCGCTCTGGGGGAATTCCTTATGGAACTGCTTTATCTGACCGTCAAAAAATTCGCTGTTGCTCATATGGCCTCCTTGATTTGCAATAGTATAAGCAAGCACCGCGACAGGGTTTTGTCGCGGTGCGCTAATTTTGGGGACTGTCTAGTGGAAGGCTATTTCTTCAGGTACTCGTTTATGCGGTATTTGACGGTCTCTTTCAGCTCTTTAGGCTCCAGAACCTTCACATAGGGCATCCACCGCAGAATATGGGGGACTATTTCCATCAGTCGGCCAATCTTGGCCTCGTAGATGAAGGAACCGTCTTCCTGGGGTATTATTTTCTGCCCGCCGACTATTTCCTGGTATCTGAAATATTCCCTGGCCCAGTCGGTTACTTTCAGGCGTATAAGGGTTGTGCGCTCATTCTCCGGCATTATGCCCCAGATGCTGCGCGCCTTTTCCAGCAACTCGCTCAGGTTATTCGGGGGAGTGAATTTATCCGGGGTGTCCTCCAAGGTCTTTATTCGGTCTATCCGGTATGTGATAGGGCTGCCGTGCCACCGTTCCGATATCGTCAGAACATAGGCATTGCCTTCGGAGATGAGTATCTTGACCGGGCAGATTGTGCGGGGGACAATTTCTCCCTTTGCCTCGTAGTTATACTGGATATTGAGCTTGCGGTGGTCCTGTATCGCCGCCTCTATCTGGTCTATGTAGGGAATCTCTTTTGTGTTGATGATCTTGGGCATTACCGGCACAATAACAGAATCGGCCGGATCGGCCTCCATGAGGTGCTTGAAGAGAGTCCCGAAGGATTGCTGCATGGAACTGCCAAGGTTCTTGGATATCTCGTTAAGGATGATTAATGCGGATTGCTGCTGAACGTCTAGGCGCCCTTTTTTTAGGCTTACTCCTGGGGCGAATTGTCGCCAGCCTTTTTTAGGGGTAACAATGTTATACCCATAAAGTTCAATGCGTTCTATGTCGCGTTCTATTGACCGCTTGACCACACCGTACTCCGCAGCTAAAGCGCGGAGTTGCACCGGACCTTCTTCCAGCCTGTTTAGGATCTTGCCTATGCGATAATGTTGGCGATCCCCATCACTGCGCTTGTCAGGGTTCGCTCCTATTCTTATGACCTTAAAATCGTCCTTTTTTGTGGCAGTTTTTTTCTTAGCCATAATCTCCCCGTAGTCCTATCTTATATGGTATCTTTTGCCCTTCTTTTCAGCAAGTCTCGTAGACTTGTAGTTGCACCCTTTGCTTCCGCGTGAGCAGCTTGTAGCGCTCGGGTCTGAACTTTTCCAACCAGGCTCCCGGCAGGGGCTGTACCATGCGCAGTATGGGCATTGGCAGTCTTGCCAATCATACCAGTCATACATGGCGTAACTCACATCTTTCAGCATGAAATGATATCTGTGCGCTTTGGATTTTGGGTTTATGTTCAGGTATGGGACCAGATCTACATCGCAGATATAGTCGACGATATTGTTTTGAGGGGTGCGACCTTTCGGGGGGATGTCGTTTTTAATGAACCATATAGAATAGGTGCCGTCCTCATTGGCGGAAACCAGTTGTCGCATGTCGGTGGAAAATCCCGCCCGTAGGATCGCGCCATGATCCTCTCTGAGCGTAACAAGGGGAGAACATGTAGCCAATTCTCTAATTCCAATTACTCCGCCAGAAGACCATGCCAGGGAATACCTGCGGTCGGTAGATATTGGGGTTACGTTGTTGATTATATGTTCGAGATCAATAACTTGCATATGCTGGTAGTCCCCTCATCCGGATATTCGCCGTCAATATTTAAGAATACCTTTGAGGCCTCTTCCTCGCTGTAAAACTCCGCAACAAATTGATGGAAGACTTTGAAATCATCCAGATACTGCGCTGGCAGTTTCTCAATATCCTTAAAGGGATTTGGGACTATCTCCGGTGTCCAATCCAAGACGGATGCTGTAATGTGAATTTGGTAATTGCTGATCTTCTGCGCTCGAATGGCATCGATCCAGTAGACCACTGTCCCAAGCAATGCACGATAGTCATCAGGTCCAAAGCTGCCCGGGAAGATATAAATATCCGTAGCGCTGTCATATAGACAGTCCGAAGGCAGCACTGGGCGGTTTACCGGCCAGCCATCCAGCCAAAATGCGAGCAGTCTGCCTGCAGGGCTGCTGCTATATTTATTGCGCAGTCCTTTTTCATCTATCACTTTAAGCAATCCGTTAAACAATTCCATATTCAAAACCCTACGTCCCAGCTGCGGTGAGGCACATTTTCTGAATATAGCTTACATCAGGACCGCGACAGGGTCATGTCGCGTACCGAAAAGTATATAAACCCCAGATACCTCTAAAAATCACTGAATGCGCAGGCTAGAAAGATTAATCCTCTTTTCATGCCTGCGCCTCAGGTGAGTTTGGCGACGGCCATTCCGGTTGTTCCAAGGCTTTACCCTTGAAATAGAAGAACCGCATTAGTCGGCGCTTGTTACTAATTCTGCTGAAAGGAGAGTGTATGAAAATGATGACGAAAGAGCTGGAGGCTGCGTTTCTGGCTCAAGGTTCAACCGAAGGTAAAAAGGAGGAAGAGATCACTGTGCTGGCACATTTCTTTACGGGTGCTGGTGCCTGGGACTGGTGGGCAACAGAGTACAAGGATGGGATGTTCTTTGGTCTTGTCAGCGGGTTCGAAGTGGAGCTGGGATACTTTAGCCTACAGGAGCTAGAGGAGAACAGTTGCAATGTGAGGCCTTTGGGCGGAGTAGAGCGTGACCTTTATTGGTCTACGAAAAGTCTGGCAGAGGTGCGACATGAGGCAATGAAGCGGCGTGGGGAAGTATAAGTAGCAGTACCAGAAACTAACCAGATGGCGGGTGCTTTCGAAAGGGAGGCGCCCGCCTCTTTTATTAGGAGGTAGTTATGACCATAGGGCGATTGCCATCCGGCTTGCGTGTAGGGGTGCAGCTGGTTAGGCAGGGAAAGGCAAAGTACGACGTAAGTATCACGAACCCAAAAGAGCTAGCGAAGATGCTTGGGTACCTGAAAAAGCTGGACCGGGAACATTTTCTGACGGTCCATCTTGATACCCGCAACATGGTGTTGGGTATAGAAACGGTCAGTATAGGCAGCCTGAATTATTCTCTGGTGCATCCACGGGAAGTATTCAAAGCTGCCATCCTGATGAACTCGGCATCGATAATCCTGGTCCACAACCATCCGTCCGGAGCGCTGACCCCTTCGGAGGAGGATATCTCGCTGACCAAGAGGATGGCTGAGGCCGGGAGGCTGATCGGGATAGAGGTGCTGGACCATGTGATCGTCACTAAGGACGGGCACCTGTCACTCAAAGAGAAGCGGTTGATGTCGGAGTAAAAACACAGGAGGACACTAAAATGGAAAGCAATGAGAAGGTTCGCGAAGCGGTTGAGGAAATATCGCCGGAGCCGGTTCAGCAGGAGATGAAGGTAAAGCCTGCTGAGCCTAAGGCTAAAGTAGCGGTAAAGACTGCGGAGGGCTTCCTGGCGGGGTTCGTGAACAACACCCTCGGAAACCGCACCCGCTACCGCAACTACAGCACGGTCGTGGAGGGGGGGGTGACGAAGCTGATTTATACGGGCTTCAGCACCTCTTTCAACTACACGGCCCAGAAAACGGAGACAAAGGTTGATGGCACGGACGAGCTGGCGATACGGTTGCCTTGCGGCATAGTGTTGTCTAACGCCAATCGCCTGAAGTATTGCGGGACTCACGTGGTATTCGGTGGGCAGAGGTCCTATACCTATGCTCAAGCCCCGGCACAAGCCATCCTGCAGAAGGCTGGTGCTATCCCGGTGCCGTTTCAGATATTCGCTGATGCCAAGCTGAACCTGCTTGCGTCGGAAATTCTGGAGAAGGCGCCGGAGGAGACCATAACGGTAACGGTTAAAACGTGGAAAAACAACGAATGGGTTCCTCAGGATGAGACGAGACATTATGTCGGGGCCTGCCTGTTGAAGGTTGGGGAGGAGTATTTCCTTTTCGACATCGACAGAGAGGAACTTAAACATAAAGTGTTCAACCCATTCATGGTGAAACTGCCGCGAGCTGCAAAAACAGTGGCGGAGGCGTACGAGCTCCTTAAGCCGGCCAAGGTGGTAATGGCCGAAATGGGAGGCATACAGGTTGAGCGGCAGGGGGAATGGTTCTTTATCCACAGGATGGATGAATTGCCTGAACTCCCGCCGCCGCCGGCCGACTTGAAAGCGATAGCAGATAATCCTCCGGATGCCAGGCAGATGGGAGCGGAAACAAATGCTCACTATCGCCCCGGTGGCAACTACTGTTATAGCTTCTCGGACAGCGAGCAGGAACGCATCTACGAGCAGAGAGTGAAGGAGTTGGAACTGGCTGTGGAATCAGTCAGGGCTTACGCTCCCCGGCAGGGAGAGTTGCGTCAGGGCAACAACCGGCCAAATCGCGTCGAGAAGTTCCTGGCGCTGAACGGCGTGATACTGGTCTCCGGCTTGGTTAAGCATACCGGCCGGGAGCACCGGGATGTGATGCTGAAGGGCTGGTGGGAGCCAGTCCCTAACACAGCAGTCTCGTCGTGGCAGGTGACAGGGGAAATAGACTGACACCTGTGAGCTTGAACAATGCGCGCCCGTCCCTTTTGGGGCGGGCGCGCTATTGCTCTGTTAAAGCAGAAAGGTTTATATACCCGAACATCCTCATATTTCTATGGATTGGCAAAAAAATGCATTGAGCCGATTGCGATTCGACGCACTTGTTCTTGTCATAATGTTTCTGATCGTGTCACTTGCAGCAACGCATTACAAGCATCAATACGAAGACGCACAGAAATCAACCATGTCATTGGTTCTTGAGCAGGCATCGGCCTTGGATTTCGTTGTAAAAAATCACGAAGCCCTTCAGTTCCCTTCCTGTTACCACGAATTATCTTACTTGGGAACAAAGGATCCAAGCACTCTCTATGTTTCCAACGGCACCTTAATGGGCTGGAGAATGGGGGATACTACTCCGTATTGCTGGAATAACGAAAAGGGCTACTTCGATTGCGAAGAGCTTTGCCAGAAATAAGCGCATGTCTCGGATTGTTGAGGAGAGGTATAATAGTCATAATGCGCAATGACAAATATTGATCCATCCGATGCTCAGGTAAGGATTTTAGGTTCCTGTGTGGCCCCGATATTTTGGTTAAAAGGGGGGCCTGGCAAGCTCTATTGTAATGGAACAGTCACTTTTTTTAATCCAGAAAATCCAATCGCAATTACAAACTATCATGTTTACAGTGCCCTGCAAGACAAGCTTAAGTCGGAGGGCGGTCAAATCACTATTCTCAATCTACCATTTGCATTAACTGACCGCCTCATCGATTCTGATAAAAATCTGGACTTGGCAACATTTAAGATTACTTCTGAAGAATTAAAGTCTCTTGGTAAAATTGCTGCGGTACAGAAGTGCCCCGATTACATCTTGCCGGAAGTGGACATGGGGGTCTTTAACTCTGGATATCCCAAAGAAATACGGGTTGATTCAATGACAAACGTTGGCGCTTATTCCTTTTATCGCTCAGGGCTGCGAGTTAAAAGAGTTACCCCAACTTTGGTTACAGTCGATACAACAATCGACCCTGGTGCGGAAATGGTCGATTATGCTTTGAAATATCGTGAAATTCATTCTTCAGGTGGAATAAGCGGGTCCCCTATACTAGGAATTACGACCTATCTAGATAATGATTGGCCAATACTTTTGGGGATTGTCTTTGAGGAGCCAATGGGGACGGAATTGCTTGAACCAGACGTTTTGCGAGTGAGGCCCATTTCCTGCATAAAAACAGACGGGACTATTCAAAATCCTTAGTTTGAGTATATACTTCGCCCATTCCACGATGGGCGAACCGTTAAACGCACGCCGCGCTAAAAAGTTTTAAGCAATGTGCGGAACTTTTTGCAGGATTTCTGAGCAAGTTGGCGCAAAGCTGAAATATGTCATGGGGCTAACTGCTAAGCCACATCGACGAACTGCGCGTCGCTTTCGCCCGGCGTTACTTTGCTTAGAAAATGTGTCGTTTTGCTCAGAAATAGTGTCATCTTGCTCACAAATAGTGTCGCTTTGCTCAGAAATAGTGCTACTTTGCTTAGAAATAGTGTCATCTTGCTTAGAAAATAGAGAGAGAAGAGAGAGATAGAGAGATAGAGAGATAGAGAGATTATCAATAGATAGATATAGATAGATGAAAAATACGTCCCATGCAGTAAATCAGGTTCGAGCTCTTATGCTCAGAAATTAGCCCGTATCACAGAAATAGTCCGCTTCTTGCCGCTGGTAATTACCTCTTCCCGAATCTTGCCTTCCGCCTTGAGCTGGTCCAGATATCGCCTCATGGTTATCCAGGAGATCTTCTGCCCTTGCCTATAATGCTCGTTATAGGCCTTCCGCAATCTCGCCGGATGCGCCATGCCAAGCTCTTCTATCAAGCCTATTATCCGCTCTTTAATGCCCTCCAACTGATCCAGGCCGGGCCGGCCGCGCTCGTCTAGCCTCATCCCTGCCACCTCATTTTGCACAGAGATATTAGCCGGGTAACGTTCTCCGTTATTTCCGGGACAGAATTGACGACCAGAATGCCACTGCGGGTGCTCTTTATCAGGCCGAATTCCTCAAGACGTCGGGTATGGTTGCGTATAGCGGTCCGTCTGACATTCATCTTTCTCATGGCCTTCTCCAGCGAAGTGAAGTAGGTCGCCCCGTTCTCCTGCACATAGACATACTCAAGAATCCTGATGTCCAGGAAATGGAGCCTGGTGACTAGCTGCTCCCAGAATTCCAAATTGTGCAGTATTTGTTTTTGCTCTGTCATTCTTTGCGTAGGCGGATACGTGAGAAACGCGGTTCAATACGCAGGGGTAACGTCGGCGACGATCCCCGCTACGTCGGCTACGTTTCTATCTCCGGCAACTCCAACACTTTCTTTGCCTTGCCGGCCAGCTTCTTTTTTGCAATCGTTGTTCCTTTTTCGGTGAGCGTAATGTAAGTGCGGGTTCCGCGTTTTGCCCGTTTTATCATTCCAAGGTCTTCGAAGAGGCGCATATATTCGAAGATTGTGGTGCGTACCCGGTTGTAGTCCTGCCCGGGGTATATGTTATTTACCAAGAGCTTCATCGGGATCCACTGGGAGTGTTCCCTGCTGATGAGCCTAAAAAGAATTATCAAAGTAGCCTCCTGTAAATGCGTAAGTTCCTCCGCAGCCAACGCAGGCGGTAGCGTAGCCGGCGCAATAGGGTTCGCTGCCGGCGTGCTCTCAAGCGTAGCCGACAGTCTGGCTACGGTGTCGCCGATAGTAGAGATTTGTTTCTTAAGTGCCTCTATATCGACGGTGTTGCCGATAGACTTGGCAGAAACCTTCTCCACCTGGGCTTTGATCTCGTCGAGAATTCTGTTCTGTTTGCTCTTTTTCCCTGCAGTCGCTTTTGTTTGACGCTTCTTCGTGAGCTTTGTTAACCACTTAAGCATGAAATATTTATGTGGCTGGGGTATTTAAGCCTTTTGGACTCCGAAAGATAGAAAGGTTTATATAGTTGAACGCTGTTGTCATTTCACAATGGCAAAAGCTGAAAAGCATAAACATAAGTGGAAGCGCGATGTGAACTACATCTCTCATGTCGTATCGGATATAAGCCAGAAGATGGACCATATAGTTAAGGAGTTGCGAGATGCCTCCTTCAGCCTTGAACATCTGGCCGATATCTATACACCTGCAGGGAAGATAAGAAAATATCTCGGCTTTCCCGAAGATTACGCAACCTACTACTAACACCGGCGAAAGATATATAAATCCGGACATCGTAGTACTAGCGTGGCACAAAGAGATAAGCGCACTATAGAGATATTTGATGCCTGGATGTATCAGTTAGAACGCTCGATAAATCAGCTGGGCTTCCTTCGGGGATTTCACTCGCTGAGCGCCGAAGAGCGCCGCCCCGGAGACGAACATGACGCTTTCTTTTTTAATAAGGCACAGATGGACCTCATTGATGGCCAGGTATATTTACAGCTAGTAGCTATGGAATGGAAACAGGTAAGGCAAAGTTTAGATCTTGGCGGGCTTGGCTCTTACCGGAGTCACCGGTTGGAGATGGTGGAAAGGGCACTGAAGAGTTCGCTTAACTCTATGGCAAGCCGAGAAGGGGGAGAAAAAGGCATATTTTGAGTTATTCGGTATACGGCTTATCTTCGGAAGAGGGGATATTGCCTGCACAGAACTGGTGGGCAGGCATGATCTTTACGTCGGGGACATCTAAATGTCCCGCCCTTGCCTGTTCCTGAAGGCGCACAAGGAACGCAGGCTCGCTGACCAGCGAGATTACTCGGTCAAATCCTTTCGTTAAGTTCTTTTTAATATTGCCGATGGCATAATCCAGATTGTTCTTTCCAGTCTCTATCTCTATGGCGATAGAGATATCGTCCTTCCGGGCGACAATGTCCGTCTTCCCGTTCACCTTAGCCTCATATTCCACCTGGTAGCCCAATGCCTTGCAGAAGGTCGCAGCCTTGTGTCGCCAGTATTCATGTTCCAAGGAGGCACGGAAGTCTATCGGTTTTTTTTGTTCTAGTCCCAATTCATGCGCAAGGCGGAGGCCGAGCGCCGTGGGCTTAAGCAGCATAAGGCTGGCCTTGCCGGTGTTTATCTCTTCGGTTTCTACAATGCCTTTCCGGGTCAGCGTTTCTTTGAGCTCATTTCCCTTTCTTGCGCTAAGAAATAGTTTCTTATATCGCTTTGCTACTCCGATGAATGGATATTCCAGTATGTCTTTCAACAATCTAGTCTCGTCCTCTGTTATATTGTCAGGCGCGGAATCACCGGGGTTATGGCTTGTTTCAGATGCTTCCGGCGGGGAATAGGTGAAACAACCGCCTTCGGGCGGACCTGTATCCCTACGCAGGGCAGAGTCTGGCACGGGCATCTCCTTAATCGGGACAATCTCCGTCTTGATCATAAAAGGGGTAAGGTGCCGATCAGAAAGCCTCACTATTGCCTCGCCGACACGCAGTAGGCTCAACTGTTCCCGCTGCTTATCGTCCAAAAGAAGGTTTGCTGCGGCCGCGCTGATGTCTCCGCTGTTCTTCTGGTTAAGGCTTATGGAGGTGTGTACGTTGGCCATGACTGTGGAGGACAGCAGGCTGGGGGTCTGGTCCACCAGGATCATTCCTATCCCCAGGAACCTGGCTTGCCTTATCATCTGCTCTAAAATGCTCTCCCTGGCCCCGGCAGCGTGTTTTAACGCGATATTATGAGCCTCCTCTATGACGATAACCCGATTAAGCGTCCTGCCGAAATCAGCTTCATTGGTCTTTCTCCCGAGCGAGTAGCTGTACAGCCAGGCTAGTAGGGCGCTTACGAAGAACACCCTTTTAGCCATTGGGAGGGAGTCCAGCTCAAGTATCGTGTGCTGGTTCAGAATCTCCGTTAGGTTGTTGCCAGAGGTGTTTACGACATTCCCGAATTCCCCAAAACCTAGCGCCCGGGTAATCCTTAAGGCAGAAGACTTCCATTCGTTCTGCCTGCCCTTCAGGTCAAAGCTTTCAATCTTGGCATGAATATCCCGGAAGGTGGGATAGCCGAGTGCCTTGCCTTCATAGACTTTGAAATCCCGGTAGCATGAATCTATCGCACGCGTAAGGATGTCGAAGACTCCCTCTCCAGCGTAAAAACAGCGGCAGATGATGTCCAGCAATTGCTCCATATGATTGGTTATGTTGGTCCCAGGAGGGGGAATTAGAGGGTTAAACTGGAACGGGGCTATGTCACGGCCGACAGTATAGACCTGGACTTTATCCCCTAAGGCGGGGTGAAGGGTAAGCGCCCGAAGCTCCCTCTTCCAGTCAAAGGCCAGCAGTTTAACATCGGGCGATTTGTGCAGCAGTCCTTGGAGCACATGGAAGAGTACAGTGCTCTTAGCGGCGCCGCTACGACCTGTTATCGAGACATGCTCTCCTATCTCTTTGTCGTGCAGCGCAAAAGGATATAGGGTCTGTCCGTTCTGTATCACGTTGCCGAGTGGATATGGGCCGGCGGCGAGTTCCCTTGGAGGTGGAGCGAAGAAAGCCTGTCCACCGCTTAGTGTGTTCCCCAGCTCTGTGTAGGCCATCATGCTTATCATCTCTTCAAGCTCGGCCTTCATCTTGTCGTCGCTAAGGCAATAGGCTTGCCAGATTTGCTCCGCCTCATCTGTGCCGATTTTAGGGCGCAGGCTGATAAGAAGCTCTTTCACTTTATCGTCGGGAGTTTTGAAGGTCATGAGTATGTGGGTTTAGGGGGATAGGGGCTGGTCTTATCGTATTCTCTGTAGCTAGGAGACAGTAGCTCGGCCTTTTTCTGCAGTGCCATGTATTCCACCAGTCCATCGAGGAGGTCCTTCCTGAGGGTGCTGATATCCTTCCAACACTGCTTGTATTCGTCCGCTTTCTTCATTTCAAGTTCGGTCACACTTTTCTCCAAACCGATTTTGTCCTTGATCAGCGCGCCAAGGTCTGCCGTGTAGTGAATGGTGTCGAAGGTACTCTTCAGCCCTCCTATTTGGCAAAGCTGGTAATCCAGGGTCTTAACATTCCGGTTAAGCATGGCCTGTCGCTCGTTAATTAGGTTAATGATTTCAGTAACCGAAAGTCGCTGACGCTGTATCTTATCGCTGAAAAGCCTAGCTACAAGGCTTTTCTCTTGGGGGGCGGGTTTGTAGTGGATTTCCTGTGAGTCCATTTTTGCTGTTGCCACTCTGAAGCGACAGCAAAACGAAGAAGCTGAAGTATATAAAACTTGCGATAGTTAGGAGGGCGCAAACAGTATCGTGTTTCGGTGGAAGGGTAGCCGTGATATTGTTAAATGGAATTGTTTCCTAATTCCTTAACAACGGATATAAGGGTTTGCGCAAAGATGTCTACCTGCTCTTTAGTCGTTTGGCGCCCGACACAAATGCGGAGTGATGATTCTGCATCTTTTGTTGAAAGTCCGATTGCGCGCAAAACATGGGATGGCTCAGGAATTCCGCTGGTACAAGCTGACCCTGTTGAAACTGCCATAGAGGGTTGCAGCTTTAGAATCAATTGCTTAGCCTCTATACCTGGAAACAAAATATTGATATTTCCGGGATGCCGATTCTTCAATGATCCATTTACCCTTATAGATGGGATTTGGCTCTGCAGCAATGTAATGAGATAGTCCCTTAACTCTTGAAGTCGCGCTTTCTCACTATCTCTTTGTTCACTAAATATTTTTGCAGCCGCTCCGAACCCGACGATTAACGGGGTGGGGATAGTTCCGGAGCGAAAGCCATTTTGCTGCCCGCCGCCATGAATTATTGGGTCCGGTTTGAGTTGAAGATTCTGGCTAATGAAAAGCACTCCAACCCCCTTTGGTCCATATATTTTATGAGCAGAAACACTTAACAAATCTATATCCGCCTCGGCCACATCTACTCCGGAATATAAGCCTTGTGCCGCATCGACGTGGAATACGGCATCGTTCCTTTTACATATTTTGCCTATTTCAGCTATCGGTTGATTGGTCCCTATTTCATTGTTGGTTGCCATTACCGACACCAACAAGGTGTTAGGATCAATCATCGACGACAACTTGCCCATATCCACGACACCATCTTTACCCACAGGAGCTTTTAAAACTTTAAAGCCGAATTTCTCTGTAAATCGTGCGGCTCCAATCACACATTTGTGCTCTATTTCGGATACAATGATCGTCTTTTTTTTCGATTTCTCTAAGGCTTTAAACGCAACCCCAAGAATCGCAGCATTATTAGATTCAGTAGCCCCTGAAGTGAAAATGAGCTCATCCTCTAAAGAATTAAGAAGTCCGGCAATAAATGTCCGAGACTCATTTATAGCCTTTTCAGCCTCCCATCCGAAACTGTGTTCAGATGAATGAGGATTTCCGTATTGCGTAGACATGTATGGCAGCATTGCCTCAAGGGCTATAGGATCTAGGGGGGTAGTTGAGTTGTAGTCTAAAAATATGCGTTCAGGCATAATATTTCTCATGCGTAGGGGCTAGCGCAAGGAACTGGAAAGCTGTTCCAGTATTATTGTATCATACAAAAAAGGCTTCCTGGAGCACTCTTCCAGTAACGAGGCAACTTAATATGGCAAATAGCAACTATACGGCAAAAGAGGGGATAAAGCCCATCTTTTCCGGACATGAGACATTTCCACTGCGGTATGGGTGGCTGAAAAAAGCTTTCGACGCGGCAATCCTAACGGAGAAGCATAAGAAATCGATAATCAAAGATGTTTTTAATAACGAAGAAAGTATTGCGGCCTTTGGTGTCGGGAAAAACATGGTTTCCTCCATACGCCATTGGGCTCAGGTGTGTGGGGTTTTCGATATTGACGAAAATCGCGAGCTAAAAATTAACGATTTTGCGCGAGAATTGTTAAGCGACGAGGGCCTTGATCCTTGGATGGAAAACCCGGCCACAATATGGTACTTCCACTGGAACCTCGCCGCAAATTCATCACTAATTACCTACGATTGGTTCTTTAACTATTGGAATGGATCTCTCTTTGATCGGGACAGTCTCTCAAAGTCATTGTTGGATCTTGCTAAAGAACAAAGCTGGGCGAACGCATCTCCGCTAACTGTAAAACGCGATGTTGAGTGTTTTATTCGGATGTATGTTCCTAAAATAACAAAAAGTGGAGACTTTGACGAGGACAGCATCGAATCACCTCTTACGGAGTTAGGATTAATCGCCCCGATACGGAGGCGGGATGTGTTTCAGCCAAGACGGGGCTGGAAAGCCAGCCTTTCTCTCCACACGTTTGTCTTCGGACTTCTAAAATTTTGGGAAACCTACGCCCCCAATGCCTCAACATTATCACTAGAGTCAATATGTTATGAGCCGAAATCTCCTGGGCGAATATTCTTCTTAGACGAAGATGCCATTGTGGGGTTTGCCCATAAGCTTGCAGATGAAACCAATGGGCTCCTAGAGTGGTCAGAAACCGCTGGGTTAAGACAAGTTGTGCTCAACAGAACTGAAAAATACACCGTCCACCTTGACGTAAAGGCTAGGAAGTCTTTAATCAGGAATTTCAAGGATTAAAAGATGAAATACTCGGAAATTGTTTCACTTAATAGTCGGTTCGTCAGATCTATAAATATTGAGACTGATATCAATGATGAGTCGATACTCTCTGGTTTTATTTGCCCACATTCTTCGGAAAGCGCACTCCTTAATGTGGCGAACAATGTGGCGACAAATGGGCAGGCTTCTTTTACCTGGACAGGCCCCTATGGGTCTGGCAAATCCAGCCTTGTATTGCTGCTGAGCGCTATAGTATCGAAAAGCAAAAATTTACGACAAGCTGCCCAAAAAGTTATTTCGGCAAAGTCATATAGAGAGATTCAAACAAATCTTGGCGTTAGATCAGGCTGGGAAATCCTGCCCATCATTGGCGAGCCCAAGGATCCGTTCGGTTTAGTTCAACGCCATTTGGAAACACTGAAACTTGCCAAAAACGTGTCGACCAAAGAAAGAATGTTCCAAGTCTTAACAGAAATCGCGAACAGAAATGATGGTCTCATAATTTTTGTGGATGAAATGGGGAAGATTCTTGAGGCTGCTGCTCGCGGGGAAGCGGATGTTTATTTTTTTCAGCAACTAGCGGAATTCGCCTCTCGCAGCAAAAAGAAAATAATTCTAATTGGAATATTACACCAAGCATTTACTGAATATGCTCGGTCACTACCCCACACCACTAGGGACGAGTGGATAAAGATCCAGGGCAGGTTCATCGACATGCCGGTCAATGCCGCCGGTGAGGAACAAATTGAGCTTATTGGCCGGGCAATTGTATCCGACAAAAAGCCCAAAAGTGCCACCACACCAGTAAAGCAAATCGTGGCCACGATTGCGCGCAATAGGCCAGTAAACGAAAAACGTCTTCAGGAAAGCTTGTCCAACTGTTGGCCTTTAGATCCGGTTGTGGCATGTCTGCTTGGCCCAGTATCAAAACGAAAGTTTGGCCAGAATCAGCGCAGCATTTTTTCGTTCCTAAACTCGGCCGAGCCAGAAGGATTCAGGGATTTCCTCAAGCTAGAGGACTATGCGGGCGGGACTCTATATAAACCACATCGGTATTTCGATTATCTGAAAGACAATTTCGAGTCACTAATCATGTCTTCCTCAGATTCCAGGTTATGGAGCATTGCATTAGACGCTATCTCCAGAGCCGAAGCTAAAGGGTTTAGCCTAGCTCATATAAATTTGTTAAAGACGATTGCAGTGATTGATATTTTTAAGGGGACCACCTCTGGTCTTTCTCCCACAGTTCAAGTTCTTGACGCAGTTTTTGGCAATACCGTCAAAATCGCAGACCTGCTTCGCGATCTGGAGAAGATATCCGTCACAATATACAAGAAACATACTGACTCGTATTCGATATTTGAGGGCAGTGACTTCGACCTGGACTCTGCCCTCCGCGAAGCGTTTTCAAAAACCAATGATGTTGATGTCGCACGCCTATCGAAACTTGCTAATTTCAAGCCAGTAATCGCAAAGAGATACTATCACGAATATGGGGCAATGCGTTGGTTTAACGTCACTATAGCTCCGATTTCGGAAATCTCCGAATTCCTTAACAACGAAAAACAAAACTCCACGGCATCGGGACTATTCTCGATTCTACTCCCATTTAACGCTAGTGAAACACGCCGTGCGGAAGAATATGTAAAGCAGCACAAAAGTGATCCCCATTTCCCCGTGTTACTTGCTGTAGCAAGGGAATCATATCTCATAAATGCGTATTCAAAAGAACTTCTTGCTCTGGAATGGATTTACAATAACAAAGGTGAACTCTCTTCTGATTCTGTTGCGCGCAGAGAAATTGAAGGCCGAATTGCCGCAACGACTTCGTTGCTTGAGGGCAAATTATCCGAAGTTCTAATAGCTTCTAGCTGGCATCATAACGGTGAACGCCTCGGCAGGATGCCAAGTGCGCAATTGAGCGCCATAGCGTCCAAATTATGTGCGGCGGTATACAAGAAGTCCCCTAAAATTAAGAGCGAACTTTTGAACAGAAAGCGTGCATCTGCGAGCGCAAATTCCGCCCTCCACGAGCTTCTTCGCAGCATGATTCTAAAGGATGGAGAGCCAAATCTTGGCATTGAAGGATATCCTCCGGAAAAAGGGCTTTTTAAAATATTGTTAGAAGAAACGGGTCTTTACACTAGCGATAAGGAAAAACATTTTACGATTACGTCTCCTAAATCTGGGGATAAACATGGGCTACACAACGCCTGGAATGCAGCAGACTCTGCAATTAAAAACTCAAAGGGGGCGTTGAATCTAGGTGCTATATACGATATATGGGAACAGCCGCCCTATGGTATTAAAAATGCGATGCATCCGTTTTTTGCGGTTGCATACCTGCTTACCCGAAAGGATTCTATCGCTGTTTACCGAGAGGGGTTTTATGTCACCAAATTTGATGATCTTATCATCGACTATTTGTTAAAAGCTCCGGAAGTAATCACTCTTCGCTGGGCTGAGCTGGATACGGTTTCGGAGGGGATTCTGTCCGGAATAATTGCGGCCGTAAATGAGCTCCTCCCTACTCATCAAATCCCACGGCACTCTTCGCCTTTGGAAGTTTCTAGACATGTGGTTTCAGTAATTTATGACCTGCACCCTTGGGTGCTAAAAACGCGGGAACTCTCTAAGACTACTACCAAGTTCCGGGAAATGGTGAAATCGGCGAAAGATCCAAATAAGATGCTATTTGATGATCTTGCTGAAATATTTTCGCCCATCATTCTTGAATCTAGAGGCACCCCTAATTCAACCACCATTGTGAGTGAATTCAAAAAAAGCATGGGGGAATTAATCGCCACATACCCGAATGCTATGCAGCGGATTGGAACACTCATCACTTCGGAGCTTGAGGTTTTATTCCCCAGCCCGCAAAACCTTAAAAAGCTAAATGAACGGGCAAAGAAAGTTGCAGGGACATCTGGCGATTTCCGCTTGGATGGATTTGCCTCGCGTCTTTCAACTTTTTCTGGCACACTTGAGGATATCGCAGGATTGGTTAGCCTTGCGATTAGCAAGCCGCCTACGGAATGGATTGATCTCGACATCCAAAATGCGCAGGCGCAACTAATTGCGATGTGCTCGGCATTCAAAAAAGCAGAATTGTACACTAAGATAAAAAATCGCCACCCTTCGAGATACGCCGTTGCAATCATCACGGGGAAAAATGGCTCGCCAACAACCTCAGAGGCTGAATTCGACATTCTAGAGGAGCATGCCCCTGAAATCGAAAGACTTAAGGACAAGATACTCAAATCCGCCAAGGCATTATCGACCAATGAAAAGCATATCTTGGCGGCAATTGCTGAGCTCGGGATGTCTTTGGCAGATCGTCTTACTAAAAAAGCATCAATAAACTAACTTGACCATGGGGAACAAGCTGAAACATGTACTAGGACTCTCTGGCGGAAGAGATAGCGCTGCTTTGGCTGTCTTCATGCGTGACAATCACCCTGAACTAGAAATAGAATATTTTTTCACAGACACAGGGAAAGAACTTCCAGAGGTTTATTCTTATCTAAGCAAGCTGGAAGGCTATTTAGGTCGCCCGATACTAAGAATCAACCCCGATAGGGGTTTTGATTTCTGGCTCATGCAGTACAATAATTTTCTTCCCTCCGCACAGACTCGATGGTGCACGATACAGATGAAACTAAAGCCGTTCGAGAAGTGGGTTGGTAATTTTTTGGAGAGGGGAGAGACCGTCTACTCCTACGTGGCAATAAGGTCCGACGAGGAATACCGGGAAGGATATCAATCGCGAGATAATAATCTGATTGTAAAGCTTCCATTTAAAGACGCAGGCATCGACAAACAGGGGGTAATTGATATCCTAAACCATTCCGGACTAGGACTTCCAGACTATTATGCCTGGAGATCGCGTAGCGGCTGTACCTTTTGTTTTTTTCAAAGAAAAATTGAATGGGTGAGATTATTAGAAAGACACCCCGAAGCTTTTGAAGAAGCCAAACGCTATGAAAAGACAGCCACTGCAGCCGGCTCTCAGTTTACATGGTCAGAGCGGGAGTCACTTGAGGACATGTCTAAGCCGGAGCGAATCAAACAAATAAAAGCCGACTATGAAAAACGGCTAGCACGGCTTAAGGCCAAGTCAATCCAGAACCCTCTTCGATCAAACAATCTGCCAGTAGATATGGATGATTTATACGGGCAGTCAAAAGTCTGTTTGGCTTGCCACAAATAGTCCTTCACCACTAGTAGTTCCGCCTCTTCCTAAATACGCCATCTTTGCGTTCGTGTTGAGTCATTACAACACTTGCACGGATTTATTCTCACATTATAGTGAACCCCAATGGCAATAATTAGTAATATAGAAATCTATACTTAGGTTAGCTGGGAATACTCTGCGGACATAATCCGTTATGGATAAACTAAAGGAAACTCTAATTCGCCTTGGGGCCGCCAAACTTGTGGGGTTAATCGGCAAGGAAGATGTCGCCCTCATCAAGTTGCTTGAAATGGAATACGATTGCGCATCCATGGCCGATCTTCTTATTGAGTCAATTGGCGCAACTGGCCTTTTGACCGACAATAAAATACGCCCCCAAATTATCCGTGCGCTTCGCGAACCAGATGTGAACCTGCTCGCAAAAAGTTTGGGGCAAGCTGGCATCGGATATCAAGTGGGGGATATTAAATTCAGAAAAGGCTCTGAGAACATTAAAACTTTGTTTGATTATTTTGGAGTGAAAGAACCATTAGCCGAGAATACCAACAAATTATTGCCATCAAAAGAGATTGTTCCAACCCACCCTTTGTTCCCGCATCAGCGAGAAGCATATTTGAAAGTCTTGCACGCATTGAATTCTGCCGGACGAGTATTGTTGCACATGCCGACGGGTTCAGGAAAGACCAGAACGGCAATGAATGTTGTCGCCCACTACTTGAGAGAAATAGCCGCCCCAGATGATGTGGTGATTTGGCTAGCGTACTCAGAGGAGTTGTGCAACCAAGCCGCCGATGAGTTTGAAAAGGCGTGGGGGGAGTTTGGCCAACGTCCTGTTACAATATACAGACATTATGGGGACGCAAGAGTCTCATCCCTAAGTGATGTTAAAAATGGTTTTTTTGTTTCCAGTCTTCCGTTGTTATACAAGCACAGTCTTGACCATCAAAGTGATTTCCTCAAACTCTCTAAACGAACAGTGTTTGTTGTGTTTGATGAAGCTCATCAGCTTCCTGCCCCGACATATCAACATCTAGTCAACTTGCTCCAGATTTCGCGCACCCCCTCAATTCTTGGATTATCTGCAACACCAGGAAGAGCGGTATCTCAAAAAGACTCCGACACTTTAAGAGATTTCTTTCATGGCAATCGAGTGACTCTTGAGGTGGACGGATACAGTAACCCCGTAGAGTATCTACAAAAAGAGGGATACCTTTCCTCTCCAATCTTCGAAGATCTCAACATCCCCTGGGGGGCAAAGTTGCTTTTAACTCAGGAAGAGCTTTCTGCGTTACAAACCGGATTTGACTTGCCTGATTCTGTCTTACTTAAACTGGGGGCAAGTGACTACAGGAACCTGGCAATAATTAAGCGAATCGAAACAGAATTAAGTCAGCTTCAAATGGCGAAGAAAACCATGAAAATGATTTTATTCGCCTGTTCTGTTAAACAGTCCAAAACACTGGCAAATATCTTAAAAAAGCGTGGGATAAAAGCGTATTCTGTAACGGGTGATACCGATTCAACTCAAAGAACCAAAGCCTTATCTGAATTTAAAGACTCTAAAGATCCCATGGTGATAACCAACTATGGCGTACTCACCACAGGATTTGATGCCCCAAAAACGAACGTTGCGTTTATTGCCCGTCCAACCAGCTCAGTGGGGCTTTATAGCCAAATGGTTGGACGAGCATTGCGTGGGCACAAGGTTGGAGGGAACGACGTCTCGAAGATAGTTTCAGTGCAAGACAATATTCCAGGATTTAAGAGTATCGGGGATTTATTTAATCACTGGAACAACATATGGAAGGAGAATTAATTATGATTTCCCAGAAAATAATGCCAGTTGATTTGGCAATTGAAGCCATGCGCGATAGTGGATATCGCGATCCAGCACATGCTCTTGCCGAGTTAATTGATAACAGCATTCAAGCCGGCCTTGGCCACAATGATTGCACCCAAGTTCAGGTTATCACATTGGATAGAAAGCAGGCCTCATCGGGACGGGGCCGCGGCAAAAGTTGTATTCAAGAGATTGCCGTCTTTGACAATGCCTGCGGAATGAACGCCGAAGTGCTTTCAAAAGCCTTAGCATTCGGGAACGGGACCAACACTGGAAAAACCCGCCATGAGGGGATTGGTAAATTCGGTATGGGCTTACCCAACTCCTCCATTTCTTGCGGCAGGAGAGTGGATGTCTGGACGTGGCAAAAAGGACATGTCTTACACTCATACCTTGATATAGACGAAATTAAATCGAAAGGAACCGAGACGGTTCCGACCCCAAAGGAAGATAAGATCCCTGCTCACTGGGCAAAAAGGATTGGGGAAGAAATTATCAACAAACAGCACGGTACACTGGTTGTATGGAAGAAGCTAGATAGAATTCAATGGCGAACCGGTGCCACGATATTAAAAAACTCTGAATTTTTAATCGGCAGAATTTACCGGCGATTTTTGCAGCGCGGGCAAGCAGAGATATCTCTAAAGGTATATTCCATTGACGAAAGCGATAACGAAGCACTTGATGAAAACCGCGTTCTTAAAGCAAACGATCCTTTGGGCTTGATGGTCGGGACATGTGCTCCTGGAATTTATGCGAAAGAGGCCGCTTGCGATGATTGTGGAGAGGAAATTGTAAATGTCCGACTAAATAACATTCACTACAAAGTAAAAATTCGTTTTTCTATCGCGACATCCAGTGTTCGCGCGGAAGGCGGCGCTTCTCCAATTGGGCAGTTCTTAAAAAAGAATCAGGGTGTGTCAGTGGTCCGAGCTGATCGCGAGCTGGAAATGAACAGCACGTTCACGGCAGTTGACACCCGCGAGCGGTGGTGGCATTGCGAAGTCGACTTCCATCCAGACCTAGATGGAATATTCGGGGTTTCAAATACGAAGCAATCCGCTACAAATTTTAAGTTTACGGATTTGGATAGTTTGGCGGAGGATTATGGCCAGACTCGTAAGGAGCTTGAAAAGGAACTCGATGATGCTGAAGATCCGCTACTGGTAATTGCGCGTATTTCCGACGCAATCTCAAGAAAACTATCCACATTACGGGCTCAGATCTCTAGGCAGGCAGCAGGTGCTAAGGCGGGAGGAGCGTACGACCCCAACTCGGCGGAAGTCATGGCGACAGAGAAAACCAGGAAACGCCAGCAAGAGGGAAAGTCGGGGGCTAGCGATAAAACAGAAAGTGAGCCAGACTCCAAAAAAAGAAAGTCTATTGAAGAACTACTAATCTCACACGGAGAACCCTCCGCAGTAGCAGAGACAAGAGCACGAGTTATTGTTGAAAAGAAATACAAGTATATTTTTGTGAAGGGAGAATTGCCCAGCCCAGCATTTTTCGATGTGCGCTCCGAAAGCGGGATGATAGTAATTACAATCAATACAAAACACCGTGTGTGCGACAACCTTTATGATGTGCTTGCAAATGAAGATGGGACTCCAAAAGATGGGGACACGTCAGAGTTGAAAGCAATTAAACTGCTAATTAGCGCCTGGGCAAGAATGGAAGACGAATCCGGGCTTGATAAACGGAGAGCTCTCGAAAAGACACGGTTTGAGTGGGGTACGATTGCGGAAGAGTTTTTTGATGGTATATAGCATCTTAATTCTAATGCATACGCTGGGCTGCGTTCTATATGGGTGATTTGATCTGGCCACCAATTGAGCAAGCAATAGTGCAGCGAATTGAAGCCGGCGATTCGCTGCGCCTTGTAATATCGCCTTTCATAAAACTCGACGCTTTGAAAAACCTTGTTGAGCGCATACCGGCACCCCTTGACGTTAAAATTGTTGTGCGGTGGACTCCTGCGGATCTTGTTGCGGGGGTTTCCGATTTAAGTGTTTATCCATATTTACACAACAAGGGGATTCAGCTGTTCGTTAACAAGAGTATCCATCTTAAGCTTTACGTGTTTGAATCAAACCATGCATTGAACACTAGTGGCAACTTAACACAATCTGGGATGGGGACTGGAAAGACTCCAAATATTGAGGCTGGCAGTTTCGCCAGATTATCAGTCACAGATTGGGGGCATATCTATAGAATTATCGATGAAAGCTCTCTGGTTGATGAAACATATTATTCTGCATTAAATTCTGAGCTTGAAAGATACAAAAAAGAAAATCCTCAAGTAGAAAAAGAATACTTTAAGAACATCCCCGCACCTGAAAGGAAAGCATATTCATTGTCGTCTCTTCCGGCAAGCGATACCCCAGATAAACTGAGAAATTATTACCTGCAAATCGCGTCACCCCAGACAACAGATGAGGTTAGACGGGCAATTCATGACCTTGTCCTGTTTCAGATTAAGCCCGGCCTTTCTCCTTCAGAGTTCACTGAACAGCTAAGGCGTGCATTCCAAGAGTCGCCCTTTGTCGTAGATTTTGTTTCCTATTTAAAAGCACAAAGCAGTCTCCGATTCGGTGCGGTTGCAGACTGGATTCATCGGAAATGCGAGGATGTCCCTCTGCCATATCGCTGGCAAGTTAAGGAAAACGTAAGAGTCTTTTACGATTGGTTGGTCTATTTTTTCCCAAAAGAGATATCCTGGGATACCCCTCGGCATTCACAGGTTATATATTGGAAAGGGTAACAAGAGTATATTTCTTGCTTGGAGCACAAAATGACATGGAAATGGATTTCTAGTTCGCATCCGATTTCAGATATTAGAGATTGGAGCACTGCTCAAAGACTTGAAATACGTCCTGACTTTCAAAGAAAGGAGGTTTGGTCCCCTGCAGCACGTGTTTTTCTTATGGACACTATCATGAAAAATATCCCAATGCCCAAGATATTTTTCCACTCAATTGTAAGAGATTCTGATACATATCGTGTGGTTATAGATGGCCAGCAGCGCATAAAGGCGATTTTGTCATTTTTAAAAGGGGATTATCGACTTGCTCCGCCCTACGATGGGGAATATATTGGTCGCATCTTTTCGGAACTACCATCTTCGATACAAGACGACTTTTTGTCTTATAAAATAGATACAAACGAAATCCGTAATGCCCCTGACGATGTGGTACGAAACATCTATCAGCGAGTTAACAAATATACGGTCGCATTAAATAGACAGGAATTACGAAGAGCCGACTACCCTGGCGAATTCCTGTCGCTTTCAGAGGAATTAGCACAGAGCCAATTTCTCGAAGAAGCAAAAGTCTTTACAATCGCAAATAGCAAGCGCATGGGGGATGTCGAGTTTGTATCGGAACTTCTTGCGCTGCTAATATCAGGGCCTCAGGAGAAGAGGGACACGTTAGATGATTTTTACTTAAACTATGCGCGTTGGGATACATCCGAAAAAGCAGCAATCAAGGCCCGCTTCGAGCGCGTTCTGAAAGACATGAAAAGCATTAGCGATCAACAGCCGGCGGAAACACTCGATATAAAGACATTTTCTCAAATGAGATTTAGGCAGAAGGCGGATTTTTATAGTCTTTTCGCCGCGATTGATGAGTGCAATTCTACAGGAGGGACGCTAGAGGGACGCTCTGCGGAATACCTAAAAGAGGATCTTCAGCTTATTGACTACAACACAGAACCAGAGTCAGAGATCGGGATACTGCGCAAATATGCCATCCAATGTATTTCGCAAGCCAATTCCATAGCAAGCCGGCGCTGGCGCAAGGACTTCTTGAAACTAGTGATTGAGGGCACATATTTTTCACGACCGCCAAACATTGAGGGAGTTAAAGTCTTTCATTCTCTATTATGGGATTTATACACTCCTGGCGTATGCCCCACAGCGTCATTCACGTGCCCAGTGTGCGGAGAGGAGGGAGAAGATTATTCCACGGAGAAAGTATTTCTAACTTGGAAGAAAACATCCACCACATTCCAGATAATGAACGCTGTCTTTATTCACAATGCGTGCAAAGAAAAAGCCAGAAATGAATATCATGTCTGGGATGCCACATATGCCATCCCAGACAATGAACATGGCATGATTGAATGACACACATTGATCTCTATTTCTCATCTCGACCAAGGAACTCTTGGCGTATAGCCCCAAGCTTTTTTTCAGGCAAAGGGCGTGAATACGAAATAGGTGACAGATTGGGAGCAGGAGGAAACGCTGTTGTATATGAGTGCATCGACCGAATTGATGGTGATACTTATGCTGTTAAATTTCAACTAATACTGTCAGAAAAGCGAAAACAGAGATTTACGAAAGAGATAGAGCTTCATCAGCAGCTCACGCATTCTCAGCTTATGAGCTATGTAGACCATGGCGAAATCAGAGGCATACAGATGCCCGAGAAAAAAGATGTCATAATCCCATTTTTAATCATGCCAATTGCAGACAAGAATCTTCGAGATGTGATTAAAACCGATGGGCAGATGCCACTGCCAGAGGAGTATATCGCACAGTTTAAAGGCTTGGCGGAGGCTCTTGGTGTTTTACATCAAAAAGCCGTACATCGAGACATTAAGCCTGAAAACATATTAGTTAAAGGTGAAACATGGTTGCTAAGTGATTTTGGGTTGTGTGAAGTGTTTGGTTCCGGAGATGACCTTACAAGTGCAGATGAAGTGATTGGCCCCAGATATTGGATGTCTCCGGAAGCAATAAATAAGGCCGTTGGCAATACAGACGCAATTTCAAAGCGATCCGATGTCTTCCAACTCGGCTCAGTATTTTGGTTTGTAGCAACTGGACGACACCCAAGCGGGAATGTTACCGAAACCGATTGGACTGGCCCCAAAAATCTATTCCCCGTACTAGTAAACGCATTATCCCACAATCAAGCGCAACGCCCTGCGGATGGCGTGGAACTTGCGAAGTTAATAGATGCAGCTGTTATGGCGAGATAGCCATTAACTAGGCCGGCTGACAAGAGAATAGTTGTGAGTTCTTCTCAATAAGGCCACCCTGATACTCTTTGCAAATCTCCGAAGAGAAGAAGGGCAATCTTTTTCTACATTGCATGACAAACAGAGAACCTGCACAATAAAAGGCATCGTGGGATGGGTTAAAAAATGAACAGGTAAAATCATGCATATAAGCGCCTTCTGGACAAAATTACCCAAAGAGGACATGTTTACTGACCTTATCGGAACCGATGCGGTTCATGAGGCAATTGCTGCAAAGTTGCTGCCCCTATTAACCGGCGGAACCCCGGACGTGGAGCATTATTTGTATTTTCTATACGGAATTAAATGGGCCCGAGAAACTGCATCATTAAAAGGATTCCCGACTGATAAAGAAGTGCAGGATAATTTCCTGGCCTTTGAAAACGCACTAAAACTTAACTGGGTAAATGAAGGGCACAATGGCGGATTTAGAGGGGTTCAGAAGTCCAAAACAATTATTGAAGGCATACAAAACAGGGAAATAACCTGGGAAAGCCTCAATCTGCATACGGAGCGGCTGATCAAAAACCAAGCAGCTCAGGGGCTTTATGGCGCGCATTCTCAGCCAGCTAGAAGGGCCGGGTTGGTAAGCAAAGACCCACTAGAACTCTCGCCTCATGTGCTGCATCGCTTCAAGAGCATCTCATGGCACTGGTCTCCATCTATACATAAAAATCCATGTGCCAGATTCAACAAGCTTAGAGAATATCTTATTGTCGGCAACAGGAAATGGTTGAAAGACCAAGTATTTGAGAACAAAGACTTTCCAGTAATGAAGGAAATGTACAGTCAGTATGCCAGGAAATACAGAACGGCGCCGCCGTGGCGTAAAATAGCGCTGACCTCAAAAAGCGCGGAAGTACGGGAGTATGCCGCATTTGCGCCTCTTTTCGCAGAATGGTTTGCAGCAGCAAACAACCTCTTTGATGCTTTGGTAAAAAACGAGTCACATTCTATTGAACTAAGGGACCTAAAGGCAGCGACAAAGAGTCTGTGTCTTAAAAAGGGGATACAGCTTCTCGATCTAGGAAACTACACCAATAAAATGAAAAGAATGCTGTTCTCTAAAGGGACTGAGCATATACAGGCCCTAGTGGAGCTGCATAACCAGGTACAGAGGGATCGCGGCAATCCAGACGGCATTCTTGTAACCATGCATAAGGGGAAGCCAAAGCCCACGAATCTCGCACTAAAATATAATGGCAAGCCCCATACCGCGAAAGATTACCTGTTTAGATGGGATGCCTTGTGTTCTCTCCGGGAATCTATTAACCGGAGGTATCCGAAATGGTGATCAACTTTGTAGGGGAGCAGAGCATTGAAGATGTTATCAGCGAAGCCATAACTATACACGGCAACCCGCTGGCTGCGGTATTTCTTACTTATACCTTCGACTGCCATTTCTTCGAAAAAGAAGTAATCCCTCTTTTCCAAGACCCCACTGAAATAGGTTTGGTAGGGGCTCGGTTCCGCACCTTGGTCGTCTGCGATAAAAGAGTTTATACTGGGCATAGCTATAACAAGGGCTATGCGCTTAAACAATGGGAGACTCCAGCCCGGCTCTTTCACCCCAAAGTTTACATAGTCGCGTTCCGCAAAACGTTCCTTACGATATTAGGCTCAGGTAATCTAACCGCTAGCGGTTGGCGGCACAACAGGGAATTCTTTTCAGTTATCAGTAGCGAGGGCATCCCATTCGCATTAATGCCGCTTTTAAAAGAAATCAAAGCCCCGCAGCATTTCCTCTCCGCAACTCCAGAATCCTCTCCCGTTGTCACCAGTTTCCAGCGACCAATAGACGACCGGCTTTTTGAAAAACTTAACCACATGCTGGCGGATGAGATACATGTAGTCTCGCCGTTTTATGATAAGTATTTCAACGATATACAGGAAGACGCTGAAGATTTGAACCAAAACGGCAGCGACTCGTACAGTGAAAGTCATTCCTTCCTTCGTGAGCTCTTAGCACACCCAGCTACGCGGCATTTAGATAAGCTACACCTATACATCCCCTATAATGACGCCATTGCAGAGCTTTATGCACCTCGTTCTTTTGTGGAAGATCTGGAAAAATTCTGCAAGATAAGATCAATACAATTCAATATCCACGGCGTGCCACTTAGTGGTGGTCAACTGCATGCCAAACTAGTTGCGATTAAAGGTTTGAGCCGTGGCGAAATAACCACATTGCTGCTAGCCGGTTCGCCGAATTGCACATCAAAGGCAATGAGTGGCCGCGGGAAGTATAACGTGGAAGCGGCTGTCATAGTTAAAGAACAGCATGTAGATTTACCAGGCATTTTGGCCCCATTGGATGGCCCACGTTGGCGTTCTTTTGCCGATATTAAGGAAATGCTGACTTCCCAGCAGCGTAAAGATGATGAAATGTCCGGGACTCTTTCTGCCATAGAGTCTGCCCGGCTTACAGCCAGGGGCCTGCAAATTACATGGAAGAAGAAGTACGGATTTGGTAATTGCAGAATCAGATACGAGAATGCAGAGCTAACACCTGCCAGTCTGCGTAAATTTCGTATTAAGCAGGACTGTTTTCTGGATATAACTTTAAAAAAGGGGAACAGGCAGCAACTGGTCGCAATAGATATACCTGAAGATGACAGTGTGCCGATTACTCCTGATGAAGGCGAAATTGATCCGGAGCAATGGTTGGCCAGGTTGGGCTCTATTTATGGGGAGCAAGAGCTACCCGGCACAGGTGGTGCCCCCGGCAAACGAGTTCCCGGAGGCGGGAGTGGGGATATGGATAAAAACCACTTCCACTGGGCCGGCAAAGTGCGAAATCTGGCTTCCAAATTGCGCTACCTTGAATCCCGCATTGCCGATGATGCTCCCTGGACGGAACTGGACTGCCGGAATGTCCTGGCGTTGTTCTCGAAGACGTTTTATATACATTCTCCTTCAAAAGCTAAAAGCGGAATGGAGAAACATTGGCGACATTGGGCGCGCTTTGAAATCCTCAATTCCCTGCAGTCGCTTAATGGCAGAGTCAAAGACAAAACATATCTAGCTCTGACAAGGCGTCTTCGCCGTAAGCTTGCAATGCATTTTAAAAAGCGAGGGCCGTGGGAATTAACTCGGCTGGTATAGCGGGCTATAAGCATCATGAACATCAAGCTCTGCAATAAAATTAGCAAGGATCCCCTTAATTGGCTTTCCCTGCATAAGGATGACTCTGGTGTGCCAAGGAGGGAGGCCAACCGCCAGCGCCTTACCGCAAGGGCTCTTTTGTTGCGTTTATACAAACGCAACGCCCCCGGAGTAATACTTGCCGATGAGGTTGGTATGGGCAAAACCTTTGAGGCTTTGTCCGTGATGGCTGCCCTTTTACTACATAAACCCAAAGCGAATGTGTTAATACTGGCAAGTAGCCGGCCTATGGCAAAGGCATGGCAGGAGAGATGGCACCGGTTATTGGATTACAAGATAGTGGATTCAGGTGTAAAAAAGATATTGGTAAAGAATCGCTGGATGTCAGAAGCATACACCCCGGGTGACTTAACCGAAAACAAGGGGATTACTATAGCGTCATTTAGTAGTGTAAAACGAAATTCACAGGACGATGCCCCAAGAATATTTTTACTCAGGCAAGCTTTGGGATATATCTACCACAGGTACGGGCTACGGCTTAAGGAGCATGAAAAAAAGTATTTGTTCAATGCCGTTTTCCCTGGACGCAAAATTAGCGCCACCCTACATTGCGAGATAAAAGACTTATCCTACCAGGAAGCTGAAAAGATAATCGGCCCTGAGAATTTTTATAAAGATGGAAAAATATGGGTTTCAGGAGCGGAGATCCGCATTCGAGAAGTGCTGCGTCAACTTGAACTGAGCAAGTTTATTAAAAAAGGTAAAACTAAAGCTTTTTACGACCTAGTCATTATAGATGAGGCGCATAAAACCCGGGCCAAAGGCAGCAGCCGGGTTACAAATCATCTTCTTGCTGAAAAATGGGAGAAAATGCTTTATGTCACGGCAACCCCATTTTCCCTGGCTATTGGCGAATTAAAAATCCTTCTTGAGGGTTTTACTAAATCGATGCACCCGGGTGAATTTAATAAGGAAATGGCCTCTCTATTTGCGATGTTGGACGCATACAGAGATTCACTTCAAAATAACAATGAAAACTTTTCGGAGATACGAGACTTACAGGGGCTGCTCAGGAAGTTTATTGTGCGTTCTACCAAGGCCGAAAATCATAATCAGGGCAGGAGTATGCGGGAGATATATACAGATCCTGCTATGGCACGGGAATATGCGAGACAGATGGAAGCTTTGGGAAAGAAACCCTTTCCCATGCTGGCCTTAGAGAAAATGCTTGATATTGCCATAAGCAAGGGCGGCAGGGAGCATCAGGCCAGCCGAAGACAATCTTTGTGTTCATCGATGGCTGCGATAAACAAGTCGTTCAAGGTGTCGCCTTTGGCAAAAGGCGCAATGAGAAAAAATCCAGCCCTGCTTAAATACCAGCGCCTAATACAGCAAAAGAATAATGGAGGGGAGATTCCCAAATTTAAGGTGGTGTTTAAGTGGATTTTATCCCAGGTGCGTGAGCATGAAAAAGTTGTTGTGTTCTGCACCCGTCAAGAAACAATAACGAAGCTTATTAAATGGATAAACACCAGTGATGAGGCGCGTGAACTAATAAAGATATCGAAGCGTTGCCAAGCGTACATATCAAAGAATAAACAACACTTCTACAAAACGGCAATTCATTCTATTGGCCGGATGTGCATAGACAATAAAGAATACCGCGATATAATCTACAAACTGTTCGCCTACTCCCGTGGTTCTGCCGAAATGTACAGGAATCGACGCATGGATTTAAGACATGCAAAGCACCACTTAGCTAAATGGTTAAGTGAACCATGGAATAAAGAAATACTTCGCGACTTTGTGCAGAACGAGTCCTCCTTTGGCGACATTAAAGCTAAATCACATCTGCCTATAGCCGCAGAGTTTGACGAAGTTAACATGCTTAAATTCAACCTGCCTTCCTACCCACTAATACTGGTATCAGGTGAAAAGGGTTCCGAAGCTATAGACCTGCACAAATACTGCCGGAAACTATTGCATTATGATTTGCATTGGAGCCCTGCTGTTATCGAGCAACGGCATGGGCGCATAGACCGGATTAATAGTTACGCGCAATATTTGGAGGGGGGAGTTGGCAAAGCTGGGAAAGAGGACTGCGGTATTGAGATATATTTCTGTCCTTTTCCAGGCACATACGAGCGTAAGATCTTCCAGCGCGTACAGGCCCGCCATAGGATGTTCCGCTACCTGCTTGGCGCAGGTGAATGGTTGGACCTTGAGAATGATGAAGAAATGGATCCTGATGCCGCTCCGCCGTTTGACGACGATAAGGTGGAGAAGTATAGGATAAATCTGGCGCCTTTTAGCCAGTCTCCCGAAAATTAATGGATTTCTGCGACGATCTTCGGCGCAGCTAAATTGCATGTGTGCTTTCGCAACGCGACATAACGCTGTCGCGATGGGGCGGTATCCTATAGCCAGAAGGATCTAGCATTCAGGGGGAGATATGGCGAACTGGCTCGATAAATACAAGAATGACCGCCGGCAAACCAATGCCAGAAAGGACTCCATAATCGAGCGGCTCACGAAGATGGGCGTAAGCGAGGTGTTGTTGGAGTTCGTCACCTTGGATGAGGCGGAGTCCTTAGTTGAGGGCAGGACAACCTGGCGCCGGCTTAGGCGGGATGTGAAAGCCGCGATTGTGTTCAACCGGGGATTATCCGAGGAAGAGGCTGCTGAATATGCCCGCAGTCCCAAAGCTCTGAACAAACTGGACCGGCGCGACCCGTTCCCAAAGTATGAACCGCCCTGTCCCGAAGTGCCGGTGAAAATTCTCCATGGTGGATTGCCGAATTAGGCGGGTTTAAGGAGAAATTTATGAAATCAGAAATGCTGATATATAAAAACTGCCCGGCAGTCGATTATCCCGCAGAAGATCATAAATACGCCTATACCTGCGATGTTCGAATTGAAGGCGCAAAGATCGTCGTGTCATATTTCAACAGGTTACACGTTGTCTGGCAGGGGGCAGAGACTGCCGCAGGGCATTATGTGTGTAAAATGAAAGGAGAAAATGTCAGCGGCGACGCCACTCTTCACAAATTCCCCAAGAGCAATATTTTAGAAGGATTCTGGACTATGAAGTCTGGGGTCAATGGTTTCGAGGGGATGTGGCGCATAACACTGAAAAATCCTTGGCGCGAGCCCAGGAAAGGCGACCACGTGATTGTTACCACCGAAGACAACGAATTGGTGCGTTGTAAAGTGACTGGGGTGGCCAACAGCCATATTAAAGTAAAGGACTTTGAACCGCTCCCGTTCTCCGATTATGGTTTAAGCTGGGAGTATTCCAAGGATTAAGATTCATCTCCAGAATGGTGGGGTTATGATCAAAACTCAAAAAGTGCTTTTCGGTCTTAAGAACTATGTCCTCGGAGTATTCTGCCGCTATCGCGCCGAGCGGCATATGAGCCAGAAGGCCTTTAAGAAGGCCATCCGCAGCTACACCAAAGCAATCAAGACGGATAAGGGGGATTACAGCCTTTATAGCGACCGTGGCTGCGCCTACCTGGATGCCGGCATGCCGGAAAAAGCTCTCGCAGATTTCAACCATGGGCTTCGCCTTCAGCCGGACAATGCCATCCTCCATAGCAATCGCGGTGATGCCTATGCCGAAATGGGTAAATTCTCCAAGGCGTTCGCTGATTACGAGCGGGCCCTTAAACTGGAGCCCAAGTCTTCCTGCACCTACAGCAACCGCGGCCAGGCTTATGTTGAGCGCGGGGATCTGAAATCCGCCTTGAAAGACCTGAATCGGTCTATAACGCTGGACTCTAAAAATTCAGCCGCATATCTTAACCGCGGCTGGGTGTTCTTTGAAATGGGAGATGTCGATAGGGCGCTTAAGGACTTTCAGCGGGCTTTAAAACTTGACCCGAAGTCTACCGATATCTTCGGGAGCCTCGGCCAGACGTATCAGGCTATGCAACTACCGGATAAGGCTATAGAGCAGTATGACAAGATAATCAGGTTAGAGCCCAAAAGCGGTTTTGCTTACAATAACCGGGCAATGCTCTACCAGGAGAAGGGTGACCTACTGAAGGCTCACGCCGACTTCGCAAAGGCTATGCGGCTTAGTCCTGCCGACAGCGGCGTCTACAACAACTTCGCCCTTTTGATGTGCGGGATCAAGGATGGGCTGAAGGAGGCCATTCACTTTTTTAATGCCGCCATCCGTCTTAGCCCTAATAATCCCCTGTACCTCCATAACCGCGGTTTGGCTTATTTGCATGCCGGCAAGCCGAAGCAGGCCTTAAACGACTTCAATAAGGCCATCCAGCTCGATCCAGAGCGTGGTTTGGGGTATTGTGGCCGTGGGATGGCTAATGTCGCCCTAGGGGCCCTGGAAGCTGCCCTGCAGGACTTTACCCAGGCAATGAGGTGGGAGCCACCCTCGACCGAACTTTACTGCAACAGGGCTCAGGTCTACTCGGATATGGAGAATTATACAGCTGCACTGGCGGACTATTCCTCGGCCATAAAGGTGGACCCCAAATGCGCTTTTGCCTACTACAACCGCGGGGCGATATATCAGGATATGGGGAGATATCCCTTGGCTAAGGCTGATGCGGCCAAAGCCTTAAAGCTGGACCCTGATATCGTAAGCGAGGAGTAGCATGGTCCGCTTATGAGCGGAGGCAACTATGACTAATACGGCTATGCTTATACAGAAAGGGGAAGCGTACCTCATGGAGGAGGTATTTGAGCCGGCCATTAAGTGTTTGTCTGAAGCTATAGCGAACGATTCTACCGCGGCCCGGGCCTATTGTTCCAGGTCGGAAGCCTATTGCCGCAAAGCGATGGCTCGCAGGGGGGAAGATACGCCTCTGGATGATGCTGCCTTGGCGCTCTTGAAGCTTGCTCTTGAGGATGTAAAGTTGGCAATACAGATAGATCCCAAATATATGGAAGCGCATCATGGTCTCGGCTGGATCTACTTTGAAATGGAGCAATACCATGAAGCCATAGAAGCGTACGGGATTGCGCGCAAGCTCGATTCAAAAGACGTTAGTCCCTATTATAACCAGGCGATGGCGCACATCCGTCTTGAGAACTGGGATAATGCCCTGAAGATCCTTAATGATGTCATCGAGCTGGAGCCCGACAATGCCGAGGCACTTTTTGAGAGGGCTACCGTTTATGATGCCCTCGGCGAGCATGACAAGGCGTTGGGCGACCTGGACACCGCAATCGGGCTCAAGCCCTGCGCGAAGTATTATGCTTACAGAGCGGAGAGCGTGTTGGACTTCGGTTGTATGCATTGCTCTGTTAAATCGGCGTTAAGCGATCTGACCGAGGCGATACGCCTCGACCCCAAGCATGCCCGGTCATTCCTCTCCCGAAGCGAGATTTATGCCGCTTTGGAAGACTATGAGAGCGAGCTGTCCGACCTAGACAGTGCGATCAAGGTCTCCCCGCTATTCGCCGAGGCCTATTTAAGCCGCTATAAATGCCATAAGAACCTTGGCAACCCCACCAAGGCCATGCAGGATTGGATAGTCTACAGCGCCATTAGGGCACAGGAATCCCATTTTTTTCGGCCGGTTATTTCAGACGAAATTATGAAAGGTGCAAAGAAATTCTGCCTCAACTAATATGACAAGAATCTCAATTAACAAAAGCTTGCTGGATTCTCCTGGATATAAGAATGAAAAGGTTAAAGCCTATGTGGAAACGCATCTGAATTATAATGAGCTGCAAAAATTCGTTCGCCAAGGAACTGGCGAAGAGCCACTGTTGTTGCCCGATAGTGCTTCCCCGAGAGATAATCCGAAAGCTGGGAAGTTTAGTTATCTCCCCTGGATTGGGCGGAACTATCCTGGGGGATTAAGAAATCGTGCATGCTTTATAGCCGAATCGTATTTTAAGTCGAACGACAACTGGGACTATTATGACTACGGTTGTGTTGGATTAGCTGAATTTATCACAAATGAATATATCCCGCGGCCTTACCCGAAGTTTTTCGAGGCGATTAACCCAATCCTGTCGGGCTCAGCAGAAGATCAAGCTGTAAAGGACTTTGTGTTTGCCAACGCAGTTTATATGAACATCTGTCAGCGTTGTATGCAGAGCAGCGCCGCTCGGCCCACTAAAACAAAAAGGCAGGAGAACGATTATGCCAACGGCTGGCGCACTTGGTTCGCCGCTGCTAGAATTTTAAGACCGACCTTATGTGTCTGTAATGGTGTGGAGTCTGCAGGGTATCTTGCAATAGCAGCTCAGCTAGACGGGAAAGTCACTGTAAGATTTAGCAGCACGGAGCGGGATGTCGATGTGGATAAAAACAGACCTGAGGGAGACACTTCCGGGATATATAAAACAATAAAGCCAATTAGGGCTACTGTTCAGCTAGACAATGATACAATTGAGTTTATTTGGATGCTGCACTCAACGCATAATGGGAGATGGGACGGGGTAACGACATTTAAACCGCTTAAGTGGAAAGAGTACCTGTTGGAGCAGGAGAGTTTTGCAGATTGGGTACGGGAACTGAATAAGATGTATTCAAAATAAACCTAGCGTCACTCTCATATGAACTACTTCGGAACGACACAGAAAAGCTGAATCTATGAAAAACGAACATGAGCCCTCTAACGATTCAATCCATAAACATGTAAAGACTTACTCAAGTCTATACAAAGATGTCCAGAAGGCTGTGCACATGGGCTTGAAGGACATCTCAGACGTGAAAGTTGCTGACCCTGAAGCGAGGCAGCATGTTGAGGGGGTAAAAAAAACACTTCACGCGATAAAAAACAGATTTGATGATGAAATCTCTTTCCTTGAGAATAATTCTGAATGGGAAAAATTCACGATCGCATTCTTCGGGGAAACAAATGCAGGAAAGAGCACTATTATTGAAAGTTTACGGATTATCTTTCAGGAGAAGGCACGGCAAAGACTTATTGCGGAAAATAAGGCCAATCTTGAGATTCTGGAAAGGAAATACTCAGACAATGCCGAGTCACTGATGGAGCACTTAGGAAAAGCATACAAAAACTATGCGACTGAGCTGGAAACACTATCTGAAAACATAACAACAATACGGGATTATTGTGTGAGGGAGTATGGTGTAGGGCGCCAGTTACTTCGGTATTCCATGGGCGCAGTGATTGGATTGCTTGTTGCTGTTCTGTTGTTGATTGCTAATCCGCGTCTGGCCATATGGCTTGGAATCGTTAAATGATTTTTAACGGGTTGACCCTAAAGGCACATACCGGGGCATGGCGAAAAGACCTTAATCGCCTTTGCTCGGTTTTGCTGTCTGATTTGTTGCAGGAGCAAAAGAGACTTGAATGTTCCAGATTGTCTGTGGATCGAATTGATGGGAGAACTATTGGCACAGGTGAGGCGGATTTTACCAAGGACATGAAGTCCTATGAATTTACGCATTTAGGGAAAACCTTTCAGTTGCTTGATTTGCCTGGGATAGAAGGGGATGAGGTCAGGTATGAGGCTATTATTCAGAAAGGAATTGCTAAATCTCATTTGGTCTTTTATGTGAATGGGGCAAACAAAAAACCTGAGGCGGCAACTGCTGAAAAGATTAAACGGTACCTTAGGAGAGAAGCATCGGTTCTTCCTGTCTGTAACATTCGTGGCAAAGCAGATTTATATGAGTTTCCTGAAGATCGCACCAGTTTGCAGGCAACACATAAAGACGCGGATGAAATACTACATCAGACAATAGAGGTTCTTTCTGCGATTATAGGGCCAGAAGTGCTTCTCGACGCGAAACTTGTTCAAGGCCTTATGGCGTTTAGTGCTCTTGCTATTAATGAAAACAATCGTTCGACATGTGATTTAACCAAACAGTATCTTGAAAAAGATCAAAAGGGATTTCTTGAAATATTTCCACAGAAGGAGTTGCTGCGGGATTTTAGTCGTATTGATCTCTTGTCCGAAGTGGTTTCGCATAAACTGAGCACTTTTGAGAGAGATATCCTTTTGAGTAATAGGAGAAAAGTGTCAAGGTTGCTAACTGAAAATGTTAATGTGCTGCAAATGGATCTAGAGAACTATCGGAGTAAATGCGCTGCAGCGAGAAAAGCTGTTAATGAATGCGAGAAGAGGCTTAAAGACAGGTTCAGCAAATTCAAAATAGCTTTAAATCAGGAAACAGGTAGTATCATTGAGCAGCATCACAATAGACTTAGAGAACTCTCTGATACAATTGTGGATAGGACAGGGGAAGACGAGGAGAGTATTCAAAGAAAACTCCGTCTTGCGCTCAACCGCGAGATAAAATCTTTGGAGTCAGAACAAGCAGAAATAACGAGTAGATTGGTGAATAAATTCGTAGAGGAAAGGGATGCGTTAATCCTAAAATTGCAGGCAGAGATCGAGAGGGTGGAGGCCATCTGCAATACCCAGAGCCTGGACATAGCTGGACAAAATCATGTTGGGATAGCCGGACTAACCGTGTCCGATAAATGGGGCAGTTTCACAAAGACTATGCTCGCTTCCGCGGGATTGGGCGCAACAATCGCTAGCGGGGGGACATTCCCAATTATTGTGGCAGCCGGACATCTTCTAAAATACCTTTATGAGGCTATATTTGTGAGCACTGACGAAAATTTAAAAATATTAAAAAAGCAGGCACGAGAGGCTATTGCAAAAAATATCTTGGCAATTAGAAAGCAAAATGGTGTGAATGTCGAGAAAATTGAGGAGGAGGTGAGTGATAAAGTTCTGTGCCACACTATCTCTTCCTTGCAAGCGGGACTAGATGGAATGAAAAATGCGGAAACTGTTCTGGAGCGAGTAATCGTTACCCTGTCTTCTCATATAACTGAAATTGACGCACAACCCCTATAGATGGTGGCGGGGCGATGGGTTTTCTAGAATCTTTGGAGGACTTATGAAAGAATTCGAGGCATTCAAGTCGGGAAAAGACTCTGTAATCGCAAAATTGCTAAGGCTAAAAGAGGTCATCTCTAAAATTGAGGAGCTGGGCTTGGATGTTAAGGAGGATCTTGGCAAAATAGAACGCGCCGTGGAAAACATTAAAAGTGAGGTTCTCCGTATCGCATTCGTGGGAGCGTTTTCAGACGGAAAAACCAGCATCATTGCAGGGTGGCTTAAAAAAATTCCTGAAACGATGAAAATTGATAGCGATGAGTCTACAGACTCTTTGGGAATTTATCATCTTGAGGAGCTAGGGGAAAAATGTGAGATTATTGACACCCCAGGACTGTATGGCGATAAGACAAAAGCGGTGGAGGGGGATGCCTCCACAATAAAATACTCCGATATAACGAAAAAGTATCTTTCAGAAGCGCACCTCATATTTTATGTCCTTGATGCGATGAATCCTTTGAAGGAAAGTCAGCGGGACACCGTGAAATGGCTGCTGCGGGATTTAAACAAACTGACAACTACGATTTTCGTTATCAATAAGATGGATGCTGTCGCAAATCTTAAAGATGCTGACGACTATGAGCGGCAGGTTAAGATTAAAAGTGATAACCTGCGTAACAAGCTAAAGGAATTTGTAGGCTTAAGCGAGTCCGAGTTAAAAAAGATTACTATTGTTTCTGTTTCTGCCAATCCAGGAGGCAAGGGGTTGGATAGCTTCTGGTTTAAGAATGAGGAGGTTTATGACGCACGCTCTAGACTGGACATTCTTAAATCCCAGGTGCAGAAAGTATTGAAGGAAACCTCATCGGAATCGCTGGCAAAAAAGACTGGAGAAGATGTTGTCCGCGAGCTTGTTGTTCGAAAAATGGACTTGGCGGCAACAGAGCTAGCGCAAAGCGATATCAAGGAAAAAGAACTGCTCGCTGGAACAAAGAATATTAACAGTGACATAGAAATTGCAAAAGAAGATATGGCCTCATCACGAAAGCGCATCTTCGAAGAACTCAACAATCTGGAAACCGGTTTAATTAGCAGTGTCCGTAATCTCAATCTGAATGAAATGCGGGATTTTCTGGAGTCCGAAGTCGGATTATCAAGTGCAGGTGAGTTCGGCTATAAGCTTAAAACGAAAATTGAGTTGTGTTTCGGGCGCGCCTTGGACGGTGCTAAGATCGTGGTTCGACAATTGTCTGAAAAAGTAACTCTTCAATTGTCATCCACAAATGAGTATCTTGATGGCCTGCCAAGATCTCTGATAAATAAAAGTGCCACTGCTGCTTCTGTGATTGAAAAAATGCCGATCAACAAATTGAAAGGGCTGGTGTTTTCTGGTAGGAATATGCTCTCAAAGGTATCCGAAACGCCTATTAAGTTTGCTCCTTGGGGGGCGACAAATCTGGCCAAGGCTATTTCTTCTGGTGCATCTACAGCAGCCGGGGGGTTGGGATTGGCTGGGGATTTATATGATGTTTGTAAGAAAATACTTGATCAAAAGAAGACCGAGGAGGTCCGTAACGAGATCACCAATAAAATTAAGGACATCTTCCGGCCTGTGTATGACATCTTATCTGATGACGAACGATTTGTGAAAAATTGTGCCCCGCAGATTGTTGAATGTGAAGTAATCGTAAATCAGCAACAGTCAGAATTGAACAGAATGTCCGAGCACAAGAAGCAATTAAGTCAACTTCGTAAGGAATTGCTTGAATATAAGTAACGGTAAGATCCGACGGTTGAGATCATACTGTGAGATAACAATGAAAGTCCCATTTGAAGGCACCATCCTCTCGGTCAAGGCCAGAATACGGCTTATTCGGTCCTTTGACCAGATTCCTACGCATCAGTACCAGGGATACTCCTTGGTGATGTCTGGTAAAGTGGGAGATGCCGCCCGGGATTTTAAAATAGCAATTGGGCCCAAGGCCCATGAAAAACACAGGTTCAGAATTGGGGATGTGGTCTCAGGCGAGGGGGAAGCAGTTCCTGACCCCAATACAGAATGGGGGGAATTCTATAAGATTAGTGGCTTAGAGGTGCATAAGCGGGGGCCTTCTCCAGACGATGCTCCTCCTGGACCGGATGGTGGCATCGCCCCTGCCCTTGAGGTTTATCGTGCTAATGGGCATCGAAGGCTTGATAGAGATACTTGGGCAAGGAATTGTGCTGCATGTCCTTGGGGTCTGAACATGGTCACGGAAATCATCGTTGATCACTGGAACCCGGACAGAAAGAAATACCGTTTTGAGACTCATTGCTACGGGCCAAAAGATTGTCCGCGGTATAATCCCGGCAAACCATACCGCGTTCCCGGGCGCTCTGCAGGGATGGTGTATGTTGATGATGATGTCGAGCGATCTTCTCAACCTTTCCGTTGACACGAGGACATGACAATATGCGGTATGAAAACGGGCGCCTTGTATTTGAACGAGTAGTGTGTGAGTTCTGTAAGGGGGCGAAAAAACTTCCCGATGGCATCCAATGTCCTAACTATGGCTATCCAATCGTTCACGCAGATTGTCCGGCCTGCCATGCCAAGCCAGGTCTGCCGCATTGTGAAATATTTACGGGTGGGGAAAAACTGTGTCTCACATGTCGTGGGCGCGGGAATTATATCGAACCCAGAAACACCACAATCCCCCTAAAGGTGGTTATTCAACTACCATGCAGGGTGTATACACATTACAAAGGGGGATATATTACCGAAGAAGAGTGGGAGAAACTAACTCCTGGTTCTTGCTCGGTTGAATTTAAAGATCGTCTCAGATGGGATGATCGCAAGGAGAGACAATCCCGTGTAACGGAAGCCCTGGCGTGTGGACACTTCTCAGGCGATTTGTGGGTGCGTAAAAATAAATGTCAAGCGTTGCACATGGGGATATTCTTAGCCAAAAATGGCTGCGTCATGTTTCCAGTGTTTCATGATACTAAACTCCATGCCGCTATTAAGAAACAGTCGGAAACATTTTTGCTAACAGAAAAATATGCAGGCATGTTGGCAATGCGAAACAAAATCAAGTTAAGCGGCGGATTCCGTTCAGTGGTTACAAGGTTATGGTGGGGTGCCCCATTCACAAGAGGTAGTGCGCTGAAGTCTAATAATATCTCATTCAAAATTGCTCATCCAAGGGTCTTCGAATTCAAAGGTAATTACAATGCCCCTGGGGTTACAAGATCCTCCGATGAAATATACTCGTACTGGTGTAAATCTAGACGTTGTCAGAATATGGGGAAACACGCTGATGCCGCTTCATGGCTTAAAAAGGCAGCCCTTGAGTCTGAAGATAACTTCGCCACGCAGTCCGCGCTTCTTTTGTGGGAAAATGCTAATGAACAGTTCCGTGACAGACAGTACCGACACGCGCACGAGTATTATGAGGCACTTCTTGATGTCTATCTTCGGAGACTTCCGGAAAAAGGGAATCCTGTCGTATATTGGTTTAGCATTATCGCCGCGCTTACAAACGGGCTTGGCTATTGGGCAGAGAATGACTATGCCAAGGCGCGCGAAGCTATTCTAGGGGCGTGGCGGATACTTCCGGCAAATGCTGACATCCCAGGTGTATCCGCAATTTTAAAGGCTATCGATCTGGAAGAAAAGGTTTGGCTAATCTCCGAGTTAAAAGATTTCCAGTCCGCACTGCAACTCTCTAGAATCCTTCTTCTTGATATGAGAAAGGAGAGCGGAAGATTGCGAGGCGTCGTTTGTGAAGACTCTGGGATCTATCCTGTTGTCTTTGAGATAAAATGCCAGATGCTGAATGTAATTGTGAAGGCACTCACCAATGGGGATTATGAAAAGTCCGAATTAAGTGATATCCGGCGTCAACTGGAGTCCCTTAGTTATAGTTCATCTGAAATAGATACTTTAGGGACAGCGCTGCAACAACTAAAACTTTTGCTCGCACAGCACAAAGGACTCGCGAATATCCCTCTGTCCAAACAGTCGGGGTGGTTGTCGAACCTAAAAACAACGTTGCCGCATCTCAATTCAATCGACCCATTAGCAAAAACAACAATGAGCACAGTTGATCAGGCTTTTGTGCGGTGGCTAGGCACTCAGAACACATTCGACTCAAAACTTGCGTCTGTGGTTGCCAAGTGTATCAATAGGATACGCGCGAAGGTTCCCAATTCCTCAAAAAATGTTCTTACATCTTCTGAACGTCCAGATATGTATCGAAATATGCTCAAGCATAGAGCTGACGATGTATATGAACGGATATTAATTACGGGCGGGAATACCCATCCGGTTAAATATCGAGGTGGAGTTGGGAAACATCCCCAATCTGCGATAGTAATAAAATCACCAATCGTGAATAGTCTGTTCCACGCATTCGCATTAATGCTCCGAGCAGATTGCGCCACTGATTCGGATATCGCTGCTCCAGGGTTAATTTCAAATTCTGACCTGCATAAATTGGTGGCGATAATAGAGGCTGCATCTGGTTCCGCGTTGCGTCTTAACTACCTTAAACTGCGTGAGACTCTGGGGCAATACCCTGGAATTCTCTTGCCACGTGAAGGTTATAGGAAGGCTAATAAACGGCTGATGATTTCTGGGGGGAGGGTGCGGCTCGATAAATCCTTTGTCAGAGAGAAGGCCGAGCTAATAAAAAAATTCTATGCCCATTTCCCATCTTTGAAGTATCCTCTCGAAATTAAAGAGGAATGTGAAATCCTTTTGGCAAAAGAACGGCCAACTTAGACTGTTGCTAAGTCCTTCTAACATCGATTAAGCCCAGCCTTTAGTTTATCGCCCTCTCATCCAGAGGGCGTTTTAATTTCCCAAATAAATACATTTTGAATACAAACCGCATACGGTTTGTCGGAGTATTATTTCTCTGTGGAATGATAGTGGGAGGTGCTCAAATGAACCTAAGAGAAGATAATAAGTCTGACCCGGTGCGCAAATACTTCGGGTTAGATGAGGCGGCGATGAAAAAGGAGCTCGAGTCGCTTTCTGACGCGGAGTTGCTCGAGCTTTCCGAGCTCTGCCGGCAGCAACTCGCCTCGCAGATTGCGAGTGTGCCCCAGTAGCAGGGGAAGCCACACGCTCTCGATATCGGGAGCGTGTGGCGAGGAGAGGATCATGGATATCGTAGCAACATCATGGACGTGGTTTTTGGATTTCTTGTACGCGGCGCGATACTCGCCGGTGCATAGCCTTCTTTTTCGGTTAGGTCTCTGGAATATACTCGCGCTGGGGCTCTTTACGCTGGCGTGGGAAAATGGGGTCAAGAGCGTCTTCGTAAATGCCCTTGTCTTTTACCTCGCGACAACCATTGTCTTCTCGATGGACTTTGCCTTTCTCCACCGCTTATGGCCTCAGGTGTATATCTTCCTCCTGATCGCTGCTGCGATATCCAGCGTTAGACTCCCGGACAAAATCGCATTTTACCTTTCTCCTTATGCCGGAGCCCAAGCCAAGATCGCTATCTTCCTGCGGTGGCTTTTCTGGGGGCTGATCATCGTGCAGGTTATTCTTTGCGTGAGGGAGGGGTAGTCACTCTATGAAGAATATCTTCACGAAGATAGTGAAATACCTTATGGGGAACTTTACCCACACAGCGCCGGCCCCGGTGCCCCCGTCTGCGCCGCCGGCGACGGGTATCCCGATTTCCTCGACTGAGGGGTTTGGGACACGGGTCTACCACGACCAGCCGGCGGTCATTGGCCCGCAGGGGATTCCCGAAAAGGTTGAGGTGGCACAGGAGACCAAGAACGGTCCCCGCTATTTCGTCAAACGCTATTTCCCGATGACCTCGTTCGGGGAGCACACGAGCCTTGACGGTATTCATGGGCAGTGCCAGCATCCCGGCTGCGAAGGCTTTGGTCTTAAGGGGAGGATGGATTACTGCGCGATGGAGGGGTGCAAAAAGCTTTTTTGCGCCGCGCACCTTAGACTTCTTGGCGGAAACTTGTACTGCCTTAGCTGTTTACCAAGGGCCGTGGACGAGTTTAACACTTGGCAGAGTGCCGCGGAGACGCCGAAAGAGAAGGGTGAACGTCAGTAGGGGGCGATAATGAAGCGGATCATCAGAAAGCAAGTAGAGATTGACCAGGCCGGACGGGTCCATGCTACGCATGAAATGGAACTGACGGACGATGGCAAGGAGCAGGTGACGGAATCCCATAAAAAGGTTCTGGCGAACTGCCCTAACTGCGGGGCCCCGCTCCAGGGGCCGCAGGACCGCCGGGGAAACTGCAGCGTCTGTGGTGTAGGGACCTGTGCCCTCTGCGAGGCGAAGTGCATCTGCGGCAATCCTCTGTGCAAGGAGCATCGGTCGGCGGTGGGAGAACTTTCCAAGGCGCAGAAGTGCTGCCCCAAGTGCGCGGCGGAGCAGAAGGAGGCGCTTAGGAAGAAAGAAGAACTGGAGAACCGCAAGTACATACTTGAAACCAAGATCCGTATTTTGCGGGACGAGCTTTCTGTACTCCTCTCTGGTCGCGTTACTTCTTCGGAGGACGGTGACGACCTTATGCTGGTCATGCAGGCGGACCGGCTTAAAAGGCAGTTGGCCGAATTGGGCCTGGAACTCTCCAAGGTGATACCCTATGACAAGCCATAACCCATCATACGTCCGCCGGGAGTTAAAATCGCTCGGCTATATAAAAGTCGCCCAGAGCAAAGTGCCGTATCTCACCACCTATTGGTGGCGCAACGGGGTGATGGTAATCGTCCGCCAGGTCGGTGGCGTCATCGCTGTAAAGGCGGCAAAGTCCTACGTCCTCCGGAACATAACTGAAGAGGGGGAGACTTTCGTGCGTGATCTGGCGAACGTCCAGGATGCCTTGGAGCGGTTCGGGACCGGGCACCTGAACATCTCTTTCCTTGGCGATGCTACCGATACCTTATCGCTTAGCCGGGCAAAGCAGGTTATGAAAGTGCCGGAAGATCAGGACCCGGACGTAGCGCTAGCGTTCATTAACAAGGAGATCGATCGGAATGCGGGGGAAATAGCGCATGCCAAGGAGCTCCGGGAGCTCTTGAAGGGGAGCGAAAGCCCCGATGGCCTGACAAAGGGGCACCTGTATCAGCAGGAAAGGGACCTGAAGGCTAAGGCAGAAGAACTTGCAGCGCTCGCAAGGACGCAGCGTGAGTTGGTCGATAATGTCGCGGACCTGCAGAGGAAATATAAGGATCATGGGCGGTTGAGCCTCTTCAAGTTCACCTACTCGACGCCGGTAGTGGTGGTCATCAATAGCGAGGATTTCCGTGCTGCGCTTGCCGGCGTACTCAAAGAGGTTTCGGACGTGGACCTTTTCGAGATCAGACAGAAACTTATGGGAGCCTTCAAGGTATCTGTTTCTGAAATAAAAACCCCCAGCGTCTTCTTTCTCGGTGATTGGGAGGCCATAGACAGCCCCAGGCAGCTGGCCTGCCTCGGTCAGGCCGGATTTGACGTCCTCAGGAACGAGATCGAGGCTTTGCTCATGGTTTCGAGCAACCAGGAGATAACCAGGAAGGATGGCGTGGTCGTGGAACCGCGGAAGTCAATCCCTGCGAAGATGTTCCAGAACGTTCTGGTCAGACTGGAAACGGCGCCCAAATCCCTGATAGACACCTATTCGCTTCCGAAGCACGGTGGCTTGGTCGGCTATATCATGGAAGGGGGTAAGCTTAGCGGCATACCTCTGTATTATCCGGTAAGACCGGGAATACGATACGCCAGCGGAAGCACGCGTGGAGGGAAAAGCTATGTCAGGGCGGTGCTCTGCGAGAACGAGATCGCCGCCGGCGTTAAGAATATTCTGGTGATCGACCCTACCCGGCAGGCGACAGGTCTTACAAAGCCGACCACGGCTTCGGGTGTCCTTGAACGGTACGACGCCCTGAATATCCCGCGGAGTTACGCTAGGGGTTTTAATTTCCGTATCTACACACCGGGTAGTCAGGTCGGTCTGGCACTCCCCGAGGACCTTCGTGAGCTCCTCACCGGTTTTTCGGTCGTTACCTTGAAAGATATCTTGTTGACGGGCGATGACCCGGATCTTGCGGCCTGCACTTATGTGCGGGACATCCTTCAGGCTGTCTACGATGGGTTGGCAGCCGAAACTCAGGATATTGCCCTTTCCCTATATCTCGAAGAGGCGCATATCTTCCTGCCCGCCGGGGTTAGGTCTCCTGCGGCCAAGGAAATGGCCGGTCAGGTGCTCCGGCTTCTCATCCGCATTGCCCGCGAGAAGGTTAAGTACGGCGCCGCCGTCACCCTCGTGACCCAGTCCCTCGGCGATTACCGCGGCGCGGGCCGGGTGGTCCGGGATATGGTGAACTACCGCTTCTTCCTGCGCTCTACCGACAAGGCCGAGCTTGAATACATTGAAAGCATTACCTCTAGAGAGGGCGGAGGCATCGTGAAGAACCTCAATGCCGGCGAGGCATTGGTCTCAGCGCCAGGGATACCAGGGATAAGGACATATATCCGGCCGCCCCTCAGCGCGGTGCGGGAGCTGAGTGATGAGGAGATTCAGGGTGTTAACCAGGGGTTCGGCCTTGCCCAGCGGGCGGCCCCAGAGGTAGCTGCCGGCATCATTTATAAAACTGACCGCAGCCCGGTCGAAGAGGCTGTTCTGTCCGCTGCCCGTGACTACCTGAAGATGTATGCCCGGCCGATCAGCCTCCCGGAACTCCGTCAGCAGACCGGCCTTAAGGGCGGCGCCTGGCAGCGCTTGCTCGATTCCATGAAGGGGAAGAATCTGGTTAAGACGGTGCCGTTGCCGCATACGGGCCACGGGCGGCCGCCGCTGGGTGTGATAGCTCTGATATAGGTCCTGAAAGCGGTTGATCATCATTAAGGAGATACTAATTATGAAACGCCTGAAACTGAAGCTGCTGTTGACGAGGATAAACTCCAAGTTGGAAAACATCCTCTTCGGCACCATAGAAAATGGCCGGCAGGTGGGAGAGCTGCTAGGCAAAATCGAGTCTTCAGCATTTACTGCCGGTGTCGCCCGGGGCGTCATACAGCGCCTTGAGGGTACGGGCGGGGCTATCCCGATGGCGAACTTTGAAAGCCTTGTCCGGGACTTGCTTCTTCTCATGGATCGCCTTGAAAACATGGAAAGACGAGCCCCTAAGTTGGCATCCTTGCGCCTTGAGCTGGAGGGGGCACTTGAGCGGGCAGGTCTGGAACCGATTTCCGTCGAGGGGGGATTTAACCCTCTTCTTCACAGGGCAGAAGGCGTTGTTAACGGCCCGTCACAATCTCCGCGCATAGTGCAGCAGTTGCGGCCTGGCTACAAGGTCAGGGGCAAGGTGGTCAGGCCTGCCGGAGTGGTAGTTGAAGTGCAGCAGAAAAACTAGGAGGAAGACAATGAGCAAGACGCAGGGCGTTGTGGTCGGCATTGACCTGGGGACCACTAATAGCGCCGTTTCATGGGTCAACGAGGGCAAGGCGGAGACCTTGCGGAACGCGGAGGGCGAACTGATGACGCCATCGGTTGTCGCCTTTCCGCCTGGCAGTTCCCCGCTGGTGGGCAGGACCGCGGTTAACCAGGCGCTCCAGTTTGAGACCATGAGCAAGTCGAAGCGCTCAATGGGGAAACTGGATGCCGATGGCAAGCCGCTGGAAGTCTACCGTGACGAGAAAGGGAAAAGCTATTCGGCGATAGATATAGCTGCCCTCATCCTCGCGAAGCTGAAGGCGGACGCGGAGGCCGCCCTTGGCCGGGAAATAGCGGGGGCTGTAGTCTCTGTCCCTCACTACTTCAGTGAAGGGCAGCGCAAAGCTACGCAGCAGGCCGCCGAGATAGCGGGGCTTAAGGTGTTGCTGATAGCCAACGAGCCCGTCTGCGCTGCAATCGCATACAATACGGGGCTCAAGTCGGATGAGACCCTGCTGCTATGCGACTTCGGTGGTGGCACTAGCGACTTCACTCTCCTGCGCAAGGAGGGGGATGAGCTGGTTGTCATAGACTCCGACGGGGACACCAACCTGGGCGGTGAGGACATAACAGCCAAACTGGTGGCGTATGTCGAAGGGAAATTCAACAAGCTCGGGGTCAAGTTCGACCGCAGCTCTCCCGAAGACATGCGCTCCCTGCAGATGATAAGGGACCGCTCCGAACAGACGAAGAAGATACTCGCCTCGAAGGATAAGCATGTCTTCTCTCTGGAGGCCAAGGGGAAAGAGGTCACCTTCACTTACACCCAGGCCGAACTCAGCGAGCTGGCGAAGCCGGAGTTCGATAAGATAGCCGCGATAACAAGTGGCCTTCTGGGGCGGAGCAAGGCTAAACCGGATAAGGTGCTCCTGGTCGGGGGCAGTTCCCGCCTAGCGGCCTTCCGGCCGCTGATGGCGAAGGTCACAGGGGTGGAGCCGCTAAAGGAAGGGATAGTGGATGTCGACCTTGCCGTGGCGATGGGGGCGGGCATCTACGCGGCTGCTGAGCAGGCCAAGAAAGAGGGCCATACGCTGGTGGTTGGCGGCGCGCGCCTTCCGGAAATCCGGGACATCCTGACCCACAGCATAGGGGTTGCCGCCTTGCTGAACGGGGAGGGCGAGGTGCGCTGTTCGGTCATCCTTGAGCGGGGGTTCCCTCTCGGGTGCTCCGACACTAAGAAGTATCTGCTGGCGGAGCCGACTGCGACCAGTGCGCGGATACGGCTTCTGGAAGGAGAGGAAGGCGGCCTGGCTACGGAATGTAAGGAGATATTCCAGGTGAGCCTTTCGAACCTCCCTCATGAAGCGGTCCCGACAGAGAGGATAGAGGTGAAGCTTGAGATAACCACCTCGGGTATCCTGCGCTGTTACGCTCGGGATACCGCGGGGACCGGCACCGTCTTCAAGGAGATAGCGCATAAGACGGGGCTGAGCGATGCGGAAGTCCAGGCCAAAAAGAAGGACCTGGACTCTCTGAGGAGCGCTTAGTATGGGCTGGCGCTTACCCACCGGCAGCCCGGAAGCAATTCCGGGCGGGCCGGAAGCGGTAGTCCTGCTCCTGGATGTCTCCGGGAGCATGGGCAGCAGTGACTATCCTCCGAATCGGCTTGAGGCGATGAAGGAGGCGGCGGTGAAGTTCATAGATGCCAAACGGCAGATGTCTCCGGAAGATATGGTGGGAGTCATTACCTTCGGCTCCTATGCGGAGATCTGTTCCCCGCTCGTGGTGGTCAGGGAGGGCTACCATGAGTTGGTCAGCGCGACGAGAGCCATTGAAATGAATGGCTCTACCGAGATAGTGGACGGCCTGAAGGAGGCAGGCCGGGCACTTTCTCCCGGGTGGTTGCCGGGTTCTACCGCAAATCGCCGGATCATAGTTCTTAGCGATGGAGGGTTTTACGGCAACGGGAATCCGGTGAAAGTGACGGCATCGCTTAAGAACGAAGGGATCATCGTGGAGTGTGTCGGCATCGGCGAAAGGGAGGCGCTCGATGAGGACACTCTCCGCAAAATGGCCAGCGTATATGACGGGAAGGTGCTTTACCGGTGGATAGGCGACAAGGAAAACCTTGAGCGCCACTTCATCGAGATGAGCAGCGGCCTGGCCATACGGAAAAAGGAATGAGCGCTATGGCGAGTTCAATGTCCTTGTCTGAGGCGGAGCGGATGCTGGGTTTGCATTCGCCGTACACCCCCAAGGAGGTAGAGGGGGCGTATTCCGTTAAGATGAGGACATTGAACAACGCCTATTCCATGGCCGCCGGCCCGGAGCAAGACCGGCTTGATACGGAGAAGGTGAAGGCCAAAGAGGCGAGAGCGATTCTCTTGAGCCAGTCTTCTCATGCTGCACCGAGGCCAGGGGCGTCAGCCAGGAAGACTACGACGCATCAGAGGCGGCAGCCTTCCCAAAGTTGGACATACACGCCTCCTCCCGGTTATTCCCAGGGAAGGGCTAATAGCCCAGTGGGTATCTTTAACGCGATGGCTGGGGAGGCTCGCAAATTTGTCGGCGCAGTTGCTCAGACGTTTAGTATCAACCCGCAGATGGCAGTTGTTCTCTTAGGGATGAGTGTGTTGATGGGGATACTGACGCTGTTCGGCGGCAAAAGAGCTGAGAAGAACGGACGTGGGGCAGAGGTGATGGTTTTATCCGACCCGATGGCGCAGGTTTTTTTGGACGGGAGGTACCTGACCGATGCCCCGTTCGTAAATCCGGTCAGGATTGCGGCAGGAAGAAGGGTCGAGTTCCGCTTTTCGAATCCGGCGTACCAACCGCTTACGCGAACGATTATCGTGAACGAGAACAAGAGGTATACGTTTAAGGTGTTTTTGGATGAGGGGACTTGCGAGGCTTCCGAAAACTCGGAGGAGGTGGCAAAATGAGTGTCAGGAGCATTTCCCTTGTCATGTGCCTGATACTGCTCTCTGGATGCGCAGGGAACATCAAGGACCAGATCTGCCTAGGGATAGGGATTTACGCTTATGTCATGGAAGCAAGGGAGACTCGCCGGCAACAGAAAGAAGCACGGAACTGGCAGGCACGACGCGCAGCGGCAGGTCAAACCTCGGCGTCGATAGCGGCGGGCGAGAGGCACGAAAATCCTTCCTCAGGCTTGTCTTCGGGGATTGGAGGGCAGGGCGCGGGAGGTTCTCCTGCCGCGGAAGGGATTCAGAATGAGGCTGCGTTCTTGATTTCATTTCAGGCGGGGCAAGAGGATTTTCGGCGCTTTCGTTACCAGGACTGTAAGGCGAAGATGATTTCACTTGCGGTAGAGAATGGGGCGGGGAAACAGAGGGCGCAGGCCTATTTCTATGCCGGAGCTTGTGCCTATTATTTGGGCAATTTCGAGGAAGCGCGGCGCTATTTTGCAAAGGCTATCGAGCTCGATCCCGGGTATATGCCGAGCACTACTCGGTTTACGCCGGCCTTGCTAGGATTCTATAGGAGAAGCGGACGCTAGTCGGACTATGAAACTGACAGACGCCCAGCAGGCATTTCTTTCGAGGTGCTACTCGCAGAACCTTAGCGAGCTCACCATCGATTGGTACTCCCGGAAGCTTAAGCTTTTGGGGGAGTTCCTTGCTGCCAGCAGTGTCGTTACTATAGAAGCGGTTACGCCTATTCATATCCGTGAGTATCTGTCCCTCCAACGCCAAAACCGCCAGAGCACCGAAACCATTTTCCGTACGTGGGGGGCGTTCAAATGCTACTTCCGGTTCCTGCGCATGGAGAAAATCGTCAGGAAGAACATCATGGATCGGGTGGAGAAGCCTCGCCGCGAGCGGCACATCATCCAGCCTATGAACATGGCACAGGTTCACTCCCTCTTGAAGGCGACTTCTGCCAAGACGGCACAAGGAACACGGGACAGAGCGCTGATGCTGCTTATGGTGGATTCCGGCCTGCGCCTCTCGGAGGCTATATCGCTGAAGACCGAGAAGATCTACTGGGATGATGGCATCGTTACGGTAATGGGGAAGGGGAGGAAGGAGCGCGTTGTTCCCATAGGTGAGACAACGAAGGTCGCGTTGCAGGAGTATGCCCGGGTCCGCAAGGATCTCAAGGTACCCCATTTCTTCTTGAGCCGCCGCGGTTATCAGATGAAGAACAGATACGTTCAGGTGGCCATGCGGAAGTATGGGAAGGCGGCGGGGATAACCGGGGTCCGGGTCTCGCCGCATACCCTGCGGCATACCTTTGCCATCCAGTACATCAAGAACGGGGGGGATGCTTTTAGCCTGCAGAAAATCCTGGGCCACGCGACGTTGGATATGGTTCGGATCTACGTAAATCTTGCCCAGCAGGAAGTAGTAATACAACACCGCAAGTTCTCGCCTGTCGATTACGTTCCGCCTCCCACCGTCTGAGCTCCTGAAAACTTGGGTTCGCAATGTTCGTCATGATGCCGCGGGAATATGCTATACTATTCCTGTAGTAGTTTTGCGTTCTTTGCAGCATCAGAAGCGCAGTAATTAGTGCGCAAGGTTCGATGGGAAAAGGGCTAAAAAAGGCCCTAAAACAGGCCAAAAAGGCCGTTTTAAATCGCAGTCCCCATAACCTTGAGGTCGCAGGTTCAAATCCTGCCCCCGCAACCATTTAAGAGATTCGAACCTGAGACAAGAAATATCAGGACCGGCCCCGGAATTAATCTTCCGGGGTTTGTGTTTATATGGGCGGGGCGGGAATTAATACTGCCAGGAGAGGCCGAGGTAGAGGCCTTTGCGGGTGGCTTTGACGCGGTTCAGGGTGCCTTCCCAGGTGGAGCCGTCGGCGTAGCGGTAGGTCTCGCGGCCCGAGGCGGCGCGGTAGGCCCACACCATCCAGCCGGCTTCGGCCCGGAACTGCTTCCAGAACTTCCAGGAGGCCGAGATCTCGAACTCGGTCAGGATGCCGGTGGCGGCGTTGCGCACGCCGGGGTTGGCCAGCGCCGTGTCCAGGTTCCAGTAATTCTCGCCCCTGTACTTCATGGTGGGGCCGAAGCCGAATCTGGCCTCGGCGAAAAAGTTCTTGCCCAGGACGGCCCGCTCGCGGAAGCCGCCGCGCCAGCCGTACCAGGCCATGCGGGCCCGCGAATCCAGCCCGGTCATGGGCCCCACGGGCGCGGTGGGCAGGAAAAAATCCGTGGACATTATCTTGTTGCCGTTGAAAAGCCGCACCTTGGTCTCGTACCAGCTGTAGCCGACGAACAGGTCCAGGGAATGCTCGAGCTCGTACCATTCGTCCTGCGAAAACCCGCCGGTCTTGTAGACGTTCAGATAGGCCGCGGCGGAATACTGCCGGGCCCGGCCGCTGGTCTGCATCTCCTTCTTGGCGTAATCCCGGTGCTGCGGGCTGTCCCATACCACGCCGTTGAGCAGGAAAAGCGTCTGGTTGGTGGCGTGCAGCCAGTCATGCTCATAATATTTGCCCTTGGAAAATTTATTATCCCCGGTCTCGAATTCCAGAGAGAAGCCGCGCAGCGGCTGCGTCTCCAGCGAGAAAAGAAGCAGCGGGGCGTCCATGGACTTGAAATCGTAGGTGCTCCCCCTGCTGATATTGTCGGAGGGGGGCGTCCACCACGAGGAGGGGGTGAACATCGAGGAGCGCACCTGCGCCGAGGTGGACGCCATCCAGAGCCGGGTCCTGGCCTTGACGTGGAAAGTCTTTTCGGGCTTCTTCTCCCAGCTGTAATAATGGCGCGCGGCGGCGGGGGCGGCCCAGGCAAAAAGGCAGGCTGACGCCAAGATCAGGCGCACTATAAAGCTGGCAGAGTATCCTTTTTGCGGCATAAGTTTTCGCGGCATGCAATAATGCCTTTAAATAATATAATATTGCGATATGACAGATTCATGGCATTTTCGTGACGAGTGGCTGCTGAAAGCCTTTGCCGGCGTAAAAGGGGTTACGCCGGAGCTGCTGGCGCAGTTCCGCGCCGAAAAGAAAAAATACCTTTCCCATGCCCTGATAGACGCCGGGGTGCTGAACCAGGAACAGTTCATCAAGGCCGCGGAAATAGTCTTCAAGGCCAAGTATTTCCCGCTGTCCGCCGAAAAGGTGGACAAGTTCGCCCTGTCGCTGGTGCCCGAAAAGATCTGCCGCAAGTACGACCTGGTGCCGGTCAAGCTGGCCGAAAGCGACATACAGGTGGCCATGCTGAACCCCGCGGATATGAACGCCCACGCCGACCTGGAGGCCGTCACCGGCCGGCGCATAGTGCCGCTGTTCAGCCTGCCGCGCGAGATAGACGCCTGCCTGGACCAGCTTTTCAGCGCCGACACCGTCATCTTCGACCTGCTCAGCAAGGTGGACGCCCCCGAGGAGATCATGGTGTTAGGCGACGCCGCTAACGACGAGTCGAAGGACGCCTCGGTCACCTCGCCGGTGATCAAACTGGTCAACTCCATAATTTCGCAGGCCTACCGCAAGCGCTCCTCGGACATCCACATCGAGCACGAGGAGAAATCCAGCCACGTGCGCTTCCGCGTGGACGGCGAGCTCAAGAACGTCATGAAGCTGCCGCGCCACATCGCCATGGGGCCCGTGGTCTCGCGCATCAAGATCATGTCCGACCTGGACGTGTCCAACCACTTCGTGCCGCAGGACGGCCGCACCAAGATCCGCATCGGCACGGCCGAGGTGGGCCTGCGCGTCTCCACGCTGCCCACCTCCTTCGGCGAGAAGGTGGTGATGCGCATCCTGGACCAGCGCGCCGCCGAGGTGCCCTTCGAGAAGCTCGGCTTCGCGCCGGAAGTGGCCGCCGGCCTGGACAAGTGCATGTCCCTGACGCAGGGCATCCTCCTCGTCACCGGCCCTACCGGCTCGGGCAAAACCACCACCCTCTACTCGGTGCTCAACAAGGTGAAGAGCGAGACCACCAACGTGGTCACGGCCGAAGACCCCATAGAATATAAGCTGGCCGGCATCAACCAGGTGCAGGTCAACGAGAAGCAGGGCCTCTCGTTCGCCGCCGTGCTGCGCTCGGTGCTGCGGCAGGACCCCGACATCATCATGCTCGGCGAGATCCGCGACAAGGAAACCGCCGACATAGCCTTCCAAGCCGCCATGACCGGCCACCTGGTGCTGTCCACCCTGCACACCAACGACACCGTTTCCACCCTGTCGCGCCTGGTGGACATGGGCGTGGACCGCTTCAAGATCTCGCCCGGCCTGCTGGCCATAACCGCCCAGCGCCTGGTGCGCAAGCTCTGCCCGCTCTGCCGTCAGCAGGTGACGGCGGACGAGGCCAGCCCGGAGATACTGCAGGCCCTGGCCGACCACGGCTTCGAGAAGGTCTATTACCGCGCCGTCGGCTGCAAGAACTGCGAGATGAGCGGCTACGCGGGCCGCACCTCGATCGTAGAGCTGCTGATGCTCAATGGGCAGGTTAAAGAGCTCATCAATAACAACGCCACGGCGGAGGAAATAACCAGGACCGCCATAGAGACCGGCGCCCTGCGCACCATAACCAAGGACGCGCTGTGGCACATGGCCACGGGTCAGGCCGACCTGAAAGAAGTGGAACCGTACCTGAAACTGGAGAAAGCCAAAGAGGCGGCCCCGGCTGAAGTTTCGGCCGCCGCCCCTGCCGCCGTTACCGCCGCGGCGCAAAAGCCCGCGCCGGCCGTACCGGCGGGTAAGCCGCGCGTGATGATAGCCGACGACGACCAGATCATGCGCATGCTGCTTAAAAAATTCATAGAGAACTCCGGCTACGAGGCGGTGGAGGCCGTGGACGGCGCGGATGCGCTTACCAAGATAGCCGAGGGCCCAGCGCCGGACCTGCTGATCTCTGACATCAACATGCCCAACCTTAACGGCTACGACCTGGTGAAGGGCGTGCGGGAAACCCTGGGCCTGCTGGACCTGCCCGTCATCATGCTCACCACCGAGGGGTCGGACAAGAGCCAGGAGCTCGCCTTCGCGCTGGGGGCCGACGACTACGTTATAAAGCCGTTCAAGGGCCCGCTGGTGATGGCCCGCGTCACCGCCGCGCTGCGCCGAGCCGGGCGGATAAGCTAGGGCGGATAAGCTAGGGGGGATAATGCCTGAAGAAAAGCTGCCGACACATTATTTGCCTGCGGAAAAAGCCGCCGTGCTGGAGTTGGAAAAGCACCGCGCGCTGATAGCCGCCTCCCCGCTTATTACCGAGACGCTCGACGGCATGCTCAGTTTCGCGCTGGTGCTGAACCGCCAGCGGCAGGCAGTTTACGCCAACAAGCCGTTCCGGGAGTTCCTGACCACCCACGGCGTCACGGACATAGTGGGCCAGCGCATCGGCAACCTGGCCGGCTGCGTACACTCCTCTGAAACCGCCGGCGGCTGCGGCACCACCGAGGCCTGCCAGCGCTGCGGCGCCGCGCAGGCGCTGGCCCTTGCCCTTGCCGGCCGGGAAGGCCTGAAAGAATGCCGCATCATGTCGCGCACCTTGGGCGACGATCTGGACCTGATGGTAAGCGTTAAACCCTTTAACTATAGCGGGGAAGAATTTCTCCTGATGTCGCTGATTGACATCAGCTCCGAGAAACGCCGCGAAGTGCTGGAGCGGTTGTTCTTCCACGACATCATCAATACCGCAGGCGGCGTGCAGGGCCTGCTCAGCCTCATGGACGCTTCCGATGCCGGCGAGGTAAAGACCTACGTCCATCCCGCCTCCAGGGCCGCGGACCGGATGATAGAGCAGATACTTTCACAGAAAGACCTGGCGGCCGCCGAGCGCGGCGACCTGCAGCCGAAAGCGGAGGAGCTGGACGCCCGTGAATTCCTCAAGGATGTCGCGGGCCTGTTCTCGGCGCACGAGGTGGCCAAGAATAAAAAGCTCGTGGTCGCGGCTGATTGCGAAGACGTCCGCATCAACACCGACCGGACGCTGCTATCCCGCGTGATAGGCAACCTGGCCAAGAACGCGCTGGAGGCCGAACCCGCCGGCGCCACGGTGACGCTGAACTGCAAAAAGAGGGGGGGCGGGGCGGTCTTTACCGTGCACAATCCGTCGCGTATGCCCGAGGACACCCGCCTGCAGGTGTTCCAGCGCTCCTTCTCCACCAAGGGCGCCGGGCGCGGCCTGGGCACCTACAGCATACGCCTGCTGACGGTGCGGTACCTGAAGGGGGCGGTCTCTTTCACTACCGGGGCTGACGGCACTACTTTCAGCGCCGAATACCCGGCCTCGCTCTGACGGCCGCCGAATATTTTGATAAAATATAGGAATCTACAGGAGGATACAAATGAAGAAAATACTGTTAGCTGTTTTCGCCTGCTTTATAGCCGGCGCCGCCATGGCACAGGACAAGGCCGCTCCCGCGGGCGCCGCTGACGCCAGCGGGCTTAACGAAGACCAGAAAACCCTTTATTTCCTGGGCCAGGCCGTGAGCGCCAAGATAAAGCAGTTCGAATTCACCGCCGACGAAGCCAGGTACATCGTGCAGGGCTTCTCCGAAAACCTTTCAGGCGAGAAGAGCAAGACCGACGAGACCTACGGCATGAAGCTCAACGCCTACCTGGCCAAAAAGCAGGAGGCCATTGTGGCTAAGCAGAAAGAGGCCGCCAAGCCCTTCCTCGAGAAGATGGAGAAGGAAACCGGCGCGCAGAAGCTGCCCTCCGGCGTGGTCTATATCCCCGTTAAGGAAGGCGCCGGGGCCAGCCCCACCGCCGCCGACATGGTGAAGGTGCATTACCACGGCACCTTCCCCGACGGCAAGGTGTTCGACTCCTCCGTGGACCGCGGCTCCCCCGCCGAGTTCCCGCTGGGCGGCGTGATCCCCTGCTGGACCGAGGGCGTGCAGAAGATAAAAGTGGGCGGCAAGGCCAAGCTGGTCTGCCCCTCCGACACCGCTTACGGCGACCAGGGAGCCGGCGGCACGATCCCCGGCGGCGCGACGCTGGTCTTCGAAGTGGAGCTCCTCGAGATCCTCAAGGACAACCCGATGGCCATGATGGGCGAAAAGCCCGCCAAGGAAGCGAAGAAAGCCGCCAAGCCCGCCGCCAAAAAAGCGGCCGCCAAAGCCGAGCCCAAGAAGTAAGTCTTAAGCAGCAAAATAAAAAGCCCCGGACAGCCGGGGCTTTTTATTTGCGCGCGGCCGGTCAAAGCCAGCCGCGGCGGCGGGCAAGCTTCTCGGCCTCTACGGCGAAGAAGACTACCGACGAGAGGGCGAGGGCCAGGGCCAGCTCTCCCGGGCTGAGCGGGGAGGTGCGGAAAAGCCGGTTGAGCCAGGGCGTGTAGATGACCGCCAGCTGCAGGCCGACAGTGATCCCTACGGCGTATAGCAGGGGGCGGTTGGTGAACAGCCCCAGCTCCGCCAGCAGCCGCTTCTCCGAGCGTATGGCCAGCGCCTGGCCCAGCTGGCTCAGGCACAGCACGGTGAAGACTATGGTCTGCCAGTGGTCGCGCCCCGTGGAGATGCCCCAGTACTGCGCCGCCAGGCACACCCCGCCCATCAGCAGCCCCACCCACAGCACGTGCGCGCCCAGCCCGCCTGAAAACAGGCTTTCTCCCGGCGGCCGCGGCGGGCGGCGCATAATGTCCGGCTCCGCCGGCTCCGAGGCCAGCGCCAGGCCGGGCAGCCCGTCGGTGACCAGGTTTATCCACAGGATATGTATGGGCAGCAGCGGTATGGGCAGCCCCAGGAAAGGCGCCAGGAAGATGGTCCAGATCTCGCCGGAATTGCAGGCCAGCACATAGCGCACGAAACGCCGGATATTGTCGTAAATGCGCCGCCCCTCCTTAACAGCCTTGACGATGGTGGCGAAATTGTCGTCGAGCAGTATCATGTGGGCGGCTTCCTTGGAGACGTCCGTGCCGGTAATGCCCATGGCTATGCCGATATTGGCGCGCTTGAGGGCCGGGGCGTCGTTTACGCCGTCGCCCGTCATGGCGGCGAAGTGGCCCTTCTCCTGCAGCGTCTTCACTATGCGCAGCTTCTGTTCCGGGGCCACCCGGGCGTAAACCCTTATCTCCTCCACCCGGCGCAGGAATTCCTCGTCGCCCAGGGCCTCGAGTTCGCGGCCGGTCAGCATGGCCGCCTCGTCGCCCGGCTTAATGATGCCCATCCTCTCGGCTATGCTGCGCGCCGTCACGGGGTGGTCCCCGGTTATCATGACAGGGATGATGCCGGCTTCACCGCACTCCGCCACGGCGGCGGCGGCTTCCGGGCGCGGAGGGTCTTCCAGGCCGGCGAGGCCGATAAATATCAGGTCTTTCTCTTTGGCCGGATTCCCTTTGCCTGGCAGCGTTTCCCAGGGCTTGAAGGCCAGCCCGAGCACGCGCAGGCCCCGCGCGGCCATCTCTTCGGCGGCCGCCTGGGCTTTCGCCTTGCCGTCGGGGGAAACACCTGAAGGCGTCAGGAAGCCGGCCGCGTTCTCCAGCAGGTTCTCGGCCGCGCCTTTGGTGACGGAAAAGAAGGCGCCGTTCCCGCCGTCCAGCGCGCCGGAATGGAAGGTGGTCATCATCTTGCGCTCAGAGTCAAAGGGCAGCTCGGCCAGGCGCGGGTGCGCCGTGTCGAGGGCCGCCTTTTCAAGGCCCCCGGCTTCGGCCAGCGCGCAGAAGGCTGTCTCCGTCGGGTCGCCCAGCCAGCCGGCAGCGCCCTTGCGGGAATCGTTGTTAAGCGCCCCGGCTTTCAGCAGCATGGCGTGCAGCGGGGCCAGGGCGGGGGGAACGGCGGCCCCGGCCTTGAGAGGCGTGCCTGCCAGGTAAACTTCCTGCGCCGTCATCTTGTTCTGCGTCAGCGTGCCGGTCTTGTCCGAGCAGATATGCGTCACGGAGCCCAGCGTCTCCACGGCCAGCAGCTTGCGGATCAGCGCGTTCTGTTTGACCAGCTTGGCCGCCCCCAGCGCCAGGGCTATGCTCATCACGGCGGGCAGCGCCTCCGGTATGGCCGCTACGGCCAGCGACACAGCCGTCAGGAACATCAGCGCCGCTTTCTCTCCGCGCGCGAGCCCCGCGAAAAATACTATGGCGCAGATGCCCAGGATGGCCCAGGCCAGCTTCTTGCCGAACACGGTCAGCCGCGCCTGCAGCGGGGTCTGCACCTCTTCTTCTTCCTGCAGCATCCCGGCTATCTTGCCCAGTTCCGTGCCCATGCCGGTGGCCGTGACCACCCCCTTGCCGCGCCCGTAGGAGACCGCGGTGCCGCTGAAAGCCATGTTTCGCCTGTCGCCCAGCGGCAGGCTGTCCTCGGCTATCGGCAGGGCGTGCTTCTCCACCGAGAGGGACTCGCCGGTGAGCGCGGCCTCCTCGGTCTTCAGGGAGGCGCATTCTATCAGGCGCAAATCCGCGGGCACCACGCTGCCGGCTTCCAGCAGCACCAGGTCGCCGGGCACCAGGTCGCAGGCCTTTATGCTGGCCGGCTCGCCGCCGCGCAGCACGGAGGCCGCGGGCGCGGCCATCTTCTTGAGCGCCTCCATGGCCTTCTGCGCCCGGAATTCCTGTACGAAGCCCATCCCGGCGTTGAGGAATACTATGGCGAGTATGATTATGGTGTCGAGGGCTTCGCCTATGGCGCCGGAAACCACGGCCGCGCCTATCAGCACCAGGATCATGAAGTCTTTGAACTGGTCCAGGAACATGGCCAGCGGCGAACGCTTGGGTTTTTCTTTAAGGGAGTTGGGGCCGTGGGTGGCCAGGCGCGCGGCCGCCTCCGCGGCCGGCAGGCCGGCGGCGGAAGTGCCGAGCTCTTTAAAAAGCCCGGCTGCGTCTTTCTTGTGCCAAGCGGTTATTTCAGCGTTTTCCGTAAGCGCCCTCCCCAGTGACACTATACAAAAAAAGCCCCGGACTCCCGGGGCCTTTTCGCGCGGCGCCGCGGCTATTCGGCCTTGGCCGCCTTAACCTCGTTCTTGATGAGTACCGACAGGAGGATGGAGGCCGCCAGGATGCTCAGCACCACGCCCAGCGAGATGAGCGGGTCTATCTTGTAGTAGCCGGAGATGCTCATCTTTACGCCTACGTAGAAGAGGATGATGGCGATGCCGAACTTCAGGTAGCGGAACAGGTCCATCACCGAGGCCAGCAGGAAATACAGCGAGCGCAGGCCCACCACGGCGAAGACGTTGGAGGTGTAGACGATGAAGGGCTCCCTGGAGATGGCGAGCACCGCCGGGATGGAGTCCACCGCGAAGACCAGGTCCGTGGTCTCTATGACAATGAGGGTCGCGAACAGGGGCGTGGCGTGCCAGACTTCCTTCTTGACGAAGAATTCCCCGCCGGAGGCTTCCTTGTCTATCGGCATTATCTTCGCCAGCAGCTTCAGCAGGGGGTTTTTGCCGGGGTCCATGTCGCCCTCTTTGTGCATCAGCATCTTTACCGCCGTGAGGATCAGGAGGCCGCCGAAGACATAGATGAGCCAGTGGAACTTGTTGATAAGCCCCACGCCCGCGAAGATCAGAATCAGGCGCATGAATACCGCGCCCAGGATGCCCCAGGTCAGGATCTTCGGCTGGTACTTCTTGGGCACGCCGAAGTACGAGAAGATCATGATGAACACGAACATGTTGTCCATGGAGAGGGAATACTCTATGGTGTAGGCCGTGAAGAACTCCACCATGCGGTCGAAGCCCAGCATGTAGCCGGTCAGCACGCCGAAGATGGAGGCGACCAGGATCCAGAAGGCGCAGAGCAGCATGGCTTCTTTGCGGCCTATCTCGTGGGCGCGGCCGGCGGAAAGCTTAATGTCGGCGACAAAGAGCGCCGAGGCGGTGAGGGTGAAAATGATCCACATTATTTCCAGGGAGGTCATGTGGGAAATTATATAAAAAACGGAGGTTTACTTTTTTCCTTATATTGTTTAGAATTTAAGAACTACAACCAGTTAGGAGGAGAAACAATGAGCGAGACATTCGACATAGTACTGCTTATGGCCCTGCCGGCCTCCGGCAAGTCCGAAGTCAGGCGTTTCCTGGCCAACGTAGAGCCCGAGAGGCTCGAGAAAGAATTCCACATAGGCGCCAACCTGCAGCTCGACGATTTCCCGTATGTGCACATGATGCGCCGCGCCGACGACGAGCTGGCCAAGCTCGGCCGTGACCGCGTGTTCTTCAAGTCGGGCGACAAGCCCTTCATCAACCCCAAGGACTGGGGCACGCTGATCCACCTGCTCAACGAGGATTACCGCGACCTGATGGGCAAGAACATTGTTAAGGCCGACTCGGCCGCCGACCTGCTGATGAAGCGCATCGACGCCGCCGGCGTGAAGGCCAAGATAGAGCCCCGCATGTCCAAGATCGACGCCGCCACCATGGCGGCAGTCCTGCCCCAGCTGGAGAAAGAAGCCCGCGCCATGCTCGACGAGAAGCACGCGGCCTATCCCGCCTCCTTCGAGGGCAAGACCATAGTGGTGGAAGCCGCCCGCGGCGGCCCCCACGGCTCCACGATGCCGCTGCCGGCCCCGTTCGGCTACCAGTATTCCCTGGCCGAATTCGACGCCGAGATCCTCAGGCGCGCCGTGCTCCTCTACGTATGGGTGACTCCCGAGGAGAGCCGCCGCAAGAACACCGCCCGCACTGATCCCAACGACCCCGGCTCCATCCTGCACCACGGCGTGCCGATGGACGTGATGATGAACGACTACGGCTGCGACGACATGGACCACCTGGAGAAGATCTCCGAGGTGCCCGGCACCATCACCATCGAAGCCCACGGCCAGAAGTTCCACATCCCGGTGGGCCGCTTCGACAACCGCGTGGACAAGACTTCCTTCCTGCGCGTGGACAAGAAGGACTGGGACCCCAAGATGGTGGCCGACGTCACCAACGGCATAAAGAGCGCCACGGACAAGCTGTACTCCATGTCCGCCGCCGCTAAGAAGTAAAGCCGATAAGCAAGAAAGACGGCCGCCGGCCTTAAACCGGCGGCCGTTTTTTTGTATTATATCGGTTTCCCGCCGTGCGGGACTCAGGGAGGAACGCTTTAACTATGACTCTGGAAAACAAAGAAGCCTGGGGCTCGCGCATAGGCCTGGTGCTGGCCATGGCCGGCAACGCCGTCGGGCTCGGTAACTTTTTGCGCTTCCCGGCGCAGGCCATACAGAACGGCGGCGGGGCGTTCATCATCCCCTACCTGGTCTGTTTCCTGCTGATGGGCCTGCCCATGCTCTACGTGGAATGGGCCACCGGCCGCTTCGGCGGCAAGAGCGGCAACCACAGCACCCCCTACATCTTCGGCTCCCTGGACAAGCGCTCCGTCTGGAAATACCTGGGCGTGCTGGGCCTGTTCACCAACCTCGGCATCTGCGCCTACTATACCTATATAGAGGCGTGGACCATGTCCTGGGCCTGGCACAGCGCCGCCGGCCATTTCATGGGCATGAACGCGGAGCAGGTGGCCGGGTTCTTCACCTCCTACATTAACCTTGAGACTTCCGAGCCCATCCTGATGTGGGTGGCCTGCGTGGCCATAAACACCTATATACTTTCCCGCGGCCTGCAGAAGGGCGTGGAGATGGCCGCCAAGATCGGCATGCCGCTGCTGCTGCTCTTCGGCGTGATCCTGGCCATCCGCGGCGTCACCATGACGGCGGGGGAGCAGGGCGCCGCCTTCAGCGGGGTGCTGGGCCTGAACTTCCTTTGGACGCCGGACTTCAGCACCATCTGGACCCCCAAGGTGTGGCTCAGCGCGGCCGGGCAGATCTTCTTTACCCTGTCGCTGGGCATGGGCAGCATACACTGTTATTCTTCCTACGTTAAGCCCAAGGACGACATCGCCCTAAACGCCATGAGCGCCGGCTGGATGAACGAGTTCGTGGAGGTGGTGCTGGGCTCGGCCATCATCATCCCGATCGCGGTCGGCTACCTGGGGATAGATAGAGTGGCGCAGATGACCGCCGCCGGCAGCGGCCTGAGCCTGGGCTTCCAGACCCTGCCCTACCTGTTCACGCAGTGGGGGCCGTTCCTGTCGGCCGCGG
>MGUI01000003.1 GCA_001799895.1 Elusimicrobia bacterium GWD2_63_28 | reverse complement strand
ATCTGCCAGACGCTCAGGTTGAAGCCGATGTCGCGGCCGAAGACGTTCTGGATATAGAAGAAGGCCGAGAGGATGACGACCATGAAGGCGATGCTCGACACCAGGCCTATCATGGCCTGGATGATGTTGAGCTCGATGGCGAGTTCCTGGCCCTTCATCCGCTTGCCCAGCACGAAGGCGGCCAGGAACATGCCGCCCATGGTCAGGTCCACGCTTTGTCCGAGCTTCAGCGTCACGTACGGAGTAGCCGCCGCGGCTACGGCGCACAGCAAACCTCCGAGCAGCAGCAACCGCCAGTTCAGTTCTTTCATGTAGTCACCTCAGGGTCCTCGATGCACTGAAATTTCGTTCTTAATATATTTATAATACAAAGAAATCCAGTTTTGCCGAAAGGCCGCCCCGCTCCGGGAGCCCCCCGGAGTCTTGCCTGGAATCTTTTTGTTTAATCTGGCCGGAGTGTGACTGACCGGGGTACGCTGATTCTTGAATTCTTATTAAGCCGGCACCGCGTCAGGCGGCGGGGCCGCCCATGCGCAGCCATTCGCGGAACAGCGTTCCGAACTGGCGGCATTCATGCGGCAGGAAATGGCCGCAGTCGTAGAAAGCGTGGTACTCGCTGTCCTTCAGTTTCGTAGATAGCTTGAACTGGTCGATATAGCCCGTCAGCGTATCCTGCTGCCCCACCAGGAAGGTGGTGCTGGATTCTATGCTCGCCGGCTTGATCTTCAAATTGGCGGCCGTGGCGCGCCTGGCCAGCAGGGCCTGGTAAGTCAGCCGCCCGGGATAAAAACCGGAGGGGATGTCCGCCGTGTAATTCTGCAGCGTCTGCGCCGTCCGCTTCACGGCCAATTTCAGGTAGCGGGCGTCGGCGGTCTTCTTCTGGGCCTGCGTCAGCTCGTCGGTGATTATCGTGGGGGCGGACGGCCTTTTGATCTTCGTCTTGTCCGTGCAGACCGGCGGGGCTATTAGAAACAAGGAGGGGAAGCGGATCTTCTCCGCCAGCTTAAGCGCGACGAAGCCGCCCAGGGAGTAGCCGACCACGGCGGGCGGCCTGGTGAAATTCCCGCGGAAGAAAGCCGCGGTGTCTTCCAGCAGGGCGTGCATGTTGGCCCGCGTCAGCGGGGAGTCGGAGGCCCCGTGCCCGGGGAAATCCGGGTAGACCCGGCGGTAATCGTCGTTGGCCCCGAGGAAATACGGCTCGAAGGTGTTCTTCATCGAGACATGGTCCACGGTGGCCCCGTGCAAAAACACTACGGGCCGGCCTTTTTCAGGTCCGGCATCGGCGTAGGCCATCCAGGTATTTCCGGTATCGAAGCGTTTCATCCCTTAACCTTGCTGTAGTATATCAAAGATTAACCTGGTAAAAATCAGGCTGTACAGGCTTGACAAAAAACAAACAAAGCAATAGAATTCCAGTGTAATGAACTCCTAGGGGTAGGGGCTTAATACTGCAACTGTAACGCAACACGCTGCTGATACCTGCATCAGTAGCCTCCGGCATTTGCCGTTCTATGCTGCCGGAAGCGTTGCCGCAGGGGGGGAATATGAAAAACACTAAAAGACGGGCCAGTCCCGCCGCGAAGCGCCGCCGCCGCACGAAGCGGAGCGGCGCTATTTCCGGCGCCGCGCTCTTCATGCGGCAGAACTTTTATTACCTTAAGCCGGAATCCCTCATAAGGACATCTATCCGCCTGGCTTGCGTAGCGGCTTAAGAGGGCTGTTTTTTGAAGCGGCGTCAGTACGGGAGGCGGCATGAGAGAAAAATATCTTTGGCTGGTGATAGCGGTGCTGCTGGCTTTGACGCTGGGCCAGTCCTGCTATATTTACGAGCAGAGGGTCTCGGCCGGTGAAAATTCCGGGCCGCCTCCGCTGCAGCCGGACATACATCAGCGGCTGTATTCCGAAAAATCCTACGACGCCCAGTGGGAGGAGTTCGAGAAATGGCGCGAGAAGGTGCACGGGCAGATAGGCCGCGGCGACCCCGTGCCGGAGCGGGATTTCGACATTTTCTTCAACGACCGGTTCTTCTCCGGCAAGTTCAGCCCTTTTACGGAAATAGAGCGGATACGGCGTGAAATGTCCGGCAGGTTCGAGCGGGCGGAGCGGCTGCTCTTCGACGGTTACTGGGACAAATGGTTCGAGCAAAGGATGCTGATGGGGGAATTCCGCACAGACGTCGTAAGAAGCGCCAGGGACGTTACTATCGGCATAAATATTCCCGGGCTGGCCGAGGACGGCCTGGATATAAATATAACGGACGAGCGGATAAAGATATCTTTCAGCGCCAGGACAGGATCCGCGGCGGACCTGCCCGGGGGCGGCGTGCAGCGCTCCGCCTACAGGAGCTATGTCAAAATACTGCCCCTGCCGGTGGACGCCGTGCCTGGCACCGGCAAGGTTAAGGTGGAGGGGGAGCGCGTTAAGATACGGTTCGACCTGAAAAAGACGGGCGTGAACCCTTGAGGTGAGGCTGTGCCCGCGCAGGGGGCCGGCCGGGGGGGCGGGACAATGAGAACAAGTTCGGAAAAAGTCGGGCTGCTGCTGGCGCATTTCTTCCTGGGGGACCGGGAGGCGCTGAGCGTTTCAGGCGCCGCCAGGCTTTCGGGCCTGCGCGCGGCAGAGGCCCGGGTATTGCTGGAGCTGCTGGCCCGGGAGGGGCTGCTGTGCCGCTCCAAAACTTCCCGCCGCGGGACTTTCCGCGCCGCTACAGGGGCGGCGCGCTATAAGCGCTGCCGGAAGGCGTTCTGCGGCCAGAGGAACATAAATTGAAGGCTTAAGATACAAGGGGCAAGGGGGGGGGATGCTGCGCAACATCAACAGCCTGAAAGGATACACGATACACGCCGCTGACGGCGAGCTGGGGACGGCGGACGAGTTCTATTTCGACGATAAGACCTGGGCTATCCGCTACCTGGTGGTAAAGACCGGGGGCTGGCTGTCGGGCCGGAAGGTGCTTATCTCAACGGCGGCGCTTAAACGGGAGCCCGACCTGAGGGCCAGGGCGCTGCCGGTTAACCTGACGCGCGAACAGGTGCGCAACAGCCCGGATATAGATACCGGGCAGACGGTTACGCGGCTGCATGAGCTGGAACTGCACAAGCATTACGCCTGGGCCTGGGTGGAAGGTTTCTACGCAGGCGGCATGTCCGGCGGCGCCGTTTTCCCGCTGAGGGAAGAAGAGGTAAAAAAAGAGGCGCGGCCGCCGTATCCTGAAACCCGCCTGCAGAGCACGCGGGCCGTAACCGGCTACCGCCTGCACGCCGCCGACGGGCTGATCGGGCACGTGGAAGATTACATCGTGGACGACGCTAAATGGGTTATCCGGTACCTGGTGGCCGGCACCGGCACCTGGCTGCCGGGCAGGAAGGTGCTGGTCTCGCCCCACTGGATAGAGCGCGTGGACTGGAAAACCTCGGAAGTCTTCGTGGCCCTGACGCGCCTGGCTATAGAGGCGAGCCCGCGGTTCGACCCTTCGCAGCCGGTCAGCGAAGACTACGAAAGCGAGCTCTATGACCACTACAGCCGTCCCGGGCTGGAGAAAGCCGGAGAGGGGGCAGTCGCGCAGCGGGCCGGGCGCGGTCGTTTTTAAATCAAAGGGGGGAGTCATGCTGATGATGAAAAGGGAAGAACTGAAGGAACTGACGGACGAAAGGACGGGGCCCTGCGTTTCAATCTATATGCCGACTGAAAAAGGCAGCATTGAAACCAGGCAGAACCCGGTAAGGTACAAGAAACTGCTGCGCGAGGCCGGGCGCAAATTGGCCGCGGCGGGGCTGAAGACCGCCGAAGCCGACGCCCTGCTGGCCCCCGCGCTGCCGCTGCTCGGCGACGGGCTATTCTGGCAGTACCAGCGCGGCGGGCTGGCGGTTTTCCTTTCAAAGAAGGTCAAGCGCGCCTACACGCTGCCGCTCAAATTCTCCGAAATGGCCGCCGTGGGCGACAGGTTCTGCGTGAAACAGCTGCTGCCGCTCTTCGCCGAGGACGGCAGGTTCTTCGTGCTGACGCTGAGCCAGCGCGCGGCGCAACTGTACCAGTGCAGCCGCTACAGCGTGGCCGAGGCCGACCTGCAGCATGTGCCCAGGGGTATCGCCGAGCTGCTCGAGCTCAACCGCGGCGAGAAACAGCTGCAGTTCCACGCGCAGACCGAGGGGCACGCCGGGGGGAACGGCCGGGCGGGCATGTTTCACGGCCACGCCGAGGATACCGACGAGGACAAGGATAACGTCCTAGTCTATTTCCACAGCGTGAACAAGGCCGTGAACGCCGTGCTCAACTCCCACGGGGGGCCGCTGGTGCTGGCCGGCGTGGATTACCTGACCCGCATCTACGAAAAAGCCAATACCTACCCGCGGCTCTGCGCCGGCCGCATAGCCGGCAACCCGTCGGACTTAAAGCCGGAAGAACTCAAGGACAGGGCCTGGGCGCTGGTGCAGCCTGGCTTCGAGGAAGGCGCGCGCGCGGCCGTCAGGCAGTACGAACAGCTGCAGGGAACTCCCAGGGCCTCCAACCACCTTAAGTCCATCCTGGAGGCCGCCAATAACGGCCGGGTCGCCGCGCTGTTCGTTTCGGCTAAGGAGCAGCGGTGGGGCTTCTACGACGAAGAGTCCGGCGTGCTGGACGTGCACCAGAAGGCGCAGCCCTGCGACCTGGAACTGCTGGATATGTGCGCCACGCGCACGCTGGACCACGGCGGGAAGGTGTACTCGCTGGAGCCGGACCGCATGCCGGGCCTGGCGCCGGCGGCGGCGATCTTCCGGTATTAACAGGCCGTTGCCAGAGGTTAAAACCGCCGGGAAGCCGGCGGTTTTAACTTTAGGCCGCCGGCGGCGGCTGGCTCTATCAGGTATTTGTTTTTAGACGGCGCGCAGCGGAGGCGCCTGTATGGTAGAATAGAGTGTCCGCAAACAGCCCCAAGCGCCGGAGGAATGCTGATGTTTTTGCAGTTCGTTAACCGCAGCCTCCCGGCCGTTAAAAAACGACTTGCCAGGATCCTGCCAGCCCCCAAAATAGCCGAGGAACAGCCCCTCCGGGCCGAGCTTTTTACCCTGCGCCAGTTCAAGCTGCACGCCGGCGCGCTGGCCGCCAGGCACAGCGTCAGCTTTAAAAAAGGCAGCGATAAACTCCTGGCGCGCCTCAAGGAAAACGAGCGTATCATCCTGCGGGCCTACGAGCTGCTTAACCAGGCGGGAAGCTCGAAAAGAAGGATCTCTCCCGCCGGCGACTGGCTGCTGGATAATTATTACCTTATAGAGGAGCAGATACGCCTCGCCCAGAAATTCCTGCCGAAGGGCTACAGCGAGGAATTGCCCAGCCTGACCAGGGGCCCGCTGGCCGGCTTTCCCCGGGTCTACGAGCTGGCCATGGAGATCGTCGCCCACGGCGACGGGCGCCTGGACGTGCACGGCCTGGAAGGCTTTGTGGCCGCCTACCAGGAGGTGAAGCCCCTCAGGCTGGGCGAGCTGTGGGCCGTTCCCATAATGATAAGGCTGGCCCTGATAGAGAACCTCAGGCGCATCGCCTCCCGCATGATCCTGTCCCAGACGGACCGGGACGCCGCCGACTACCACGCCAACAGGATACTCGAAGTGCTGGCAAAGGACACCAGCGGCGTTATCCTGGAGATCGCTTCGATGGCGAAGCTCGAGCTGCCGATGTCGGATTCTTTCGTGGCTGAGTTCGTGCGGCAGCTGCACGGGCAAAGCCCCTCTTTCAACCTGCCCATAGTCTGGCTGGAAAAGAAGCTCTCCGAGACGGGCAAGACCATAGAGCGGCTGATACAGTCCGCCACGCACCGGCAGGCGGCCGACCAGGTTTCCATCTCCAACACCATCGAGAGCCTGCGTTTTATAGAAGTCACGGACTGGCACGACTTCGTGGAAGGCCTGAGCGTAGTGGAGAAAGAACTGCGCAAGGACCCTTCGGGTCATTACGCGGGGATGGCTTTCGCCACGCGCGATTCTTACCGCCACGCGGTAGAAGACCTCGCGCAGCGCAGCAAGCTGGAGGAAGAGGAAGTGGCGGCGCGGGCGGTGCGCGCGGCCCTGGAGGCCGCCCCCGGCGGCGCGGCGGGGCACGTGGGCTATTACCTCGTAGACCGCGGGGTGGAAAAATTTTACCGCTCGCTGGGGCTGCGCCTGCGCTTCGGCGATTACCTGCGGGCTAAAAACACGGCGCTGCCGCTGGTCTTCTACGCCGGGCCCATAATCCTGCTCACCCTGGCCGCGTCGGCGGCAGTGCTGCTGCTGGCCTGGGGCCAGGGGCTGCGCGGCTGGCCGTGGCTGGCCGCTTTCGGCCTGCCGCTGCTGTTCCCGGCCAGCCAGGCGGCCATCACGCTGGTGAACTGGTACTTTACAAAGACCGTGCAGCCGGAAAATCTGCCCAGGATGGATTTTTCCGAGGGCATCCCCGCGCAAGCCCACACGCTGACGGTCATCCCCACCATGCTGACCAGCGCGCGGGGGGTGGACTCGCTCCTGGAGGGGCTGGAGGTCTGCTACCTGGCCAATATCGACGCCAACGTAGAGTTCGGGCTGCTGACGGATTTCTGCGACGCGCGGGAGGAGAGCCTGCCCGGGGACGCCGCGCTGCTGGAGCAGGCCCGCGAGGGAATAGAACGCCTCAACCAGAAGTACCTGGGGCACAGGGACAATATTTTTTACCTCTTTCACCGGCCGCGCCGGTGGAACGCAGGGGAAAAAGTGTGGATGGGCTATGAGCGCAAGCGCGGCAAGCTGGCGGATTTGAACGCCCTGCTCAGGGGCGGGGGGACGGACCGCTTCAGCCTGGTAAGCGGGGACGTACAGCGCCTGCAGGACGTGAAATACGTGATAACCCTGGACACTGATACCAGGATGCCCAGGGACGCCGCCCGGGACCTGGCGGGAATAATGTCCCATCCCCTGAACAGGCCGGTTTACGACGAGAAAAAAGGGCGGGTCACGGCCGGCTACAGCATCCTGCAGCCCAGGGTGGACCTCGGCTACCCCGGAGACGACCCGTCGCTGTTCGTCCGGATCTTCGGCGGGGAGCCCGGCATAGACCCGTACACCAAAACGGTGTCCGACATCTACCAGGACCTTTTCTACGAGGGCTCTTTCATCGGCAAGGGCCTTTACGACGTGGACTCTTTCGAGCGCTCGGTCGGCGGGCGCCTGCCCGAGAACCTGATACTGAGCCACGACCTGCTGGAGGGCTGCTACGCCCGCTCCGCCCTGGTCACCGACGTGCAGCTTTACGAGAAATATCCCTCCGGCTACCTGACCGACATGAACCGCAGGCACCGCTGGACCCGCGGCGACTGGCAGATCTCCGGCTGGGTGCTGCCTTTCGTCCCCGGGCCAGGCGCCGCGGGCAACCCGCTGTCCATGCTGTCGAAATGGAAGATCCTGGACAATCTGAGGCGCAGCGTCCTGCCCGCCGCGGCCGCGTGGCTGCTGCTGGCCGGCTGGTTCCGCTTCCCTTCTTCCTGGTTCTGGCCGTCGGCCGTGGTGTTCTTCGCCGGCTACCCCCTGCTGCTGATCTCCTGCGTGGAAGCCGCGGGCAAGAGCCGGGACATCTCGCTGGCGGTGCACCTGAGCTCCGTTCTTAATTCCCTGCGCCTGCGCGCCGCCCAGTTCTGCCTCTCTTTCGCCTTCCTCGCGCACGAGGCCTTCTACGGCCTGCACGCCATAGGGGTAACCTACTGGCGCATGTTCGCTTCCCGACGGCGCCTGCTGGAATGGCGCACTTCCGGCGAAGCGGAACAGCAGTCTGCCACTACCGTCCCGCAGTATGCCAGGGCCATGGCCGCTGGCCCGCTGGCCGCCCTCGTGGCGCTGTTGGCCGCCGGCGGCGCGGACCCGTTCTCCGCCGGGCTTTGCCTCCTCTGGCTGCTTTCCCCGGCCATCGCCTGGCTGGTCAGCAGCCCCGCGGCTCCCCGCAAGACCGCGCTCTCCTCCCCGCGGCTGATCTTCCTGGGCGCCCTGTCGCGCAAGACCTGGGCCTTTTTCGAGACCTTCGTGACCGAGCGGGACAACTGGCTGCCGCCGGACAATTACCAGGAGGAGTTCCTGGGCGCCGCGGCCCACAGGACTTCCCCCACGAACATCGGCCTTTCGCTGCTCTCCAACCTGTCGGCCTACGACTTCGGCTATGTCTCGATGGGGGCGTTTTTCAACAGGACGGAGAAAACCCTGAAGACCATGGGCGGCATGGAAAAGTACAGGGGACATTTTTACAACTGGTACGACACCGAAACCCTGAAGCCGCTGAAGCCGCTTTATATCTCCTCGGTGGACAGCGGCAACATGGCCGGCCACCTGCTGGTGCTGCGCGCGGGCCTGCAGGAGATGAAGGGCTCCAGGATAGTGTCCGCTAAAATGTTCGACGGGCTGGCCGATACCCTGGCGGTCCTGCGGGAATGCGCCGCCGGGCTGGGCGGCAGCAGGATCCCCGGGGCGGCAACGGGCGGGCGCAAGATTTCGGAGCAGGCGGAGCGGCTGCTGGCCAAGGTCAAAACCGCCCCGGCGTCCCTGTCAGAGATGCACGCGCTGCTGCGGCGCCTGTCTTCGGAAAGCTCCCAGGCCCTCGCCGGCCTCGACGGAAAACATTTTGACGGCGCCAGGCGCTGGGCGCGCGCTTTTGAGAAGCAGTGCTACGACTACCTGGAAGACATGGCTTTTATCGCCCCGTGGGTGCTGCTGGCGCCCGAGATCCCGGGCATGTGGGACAAGGGGGACGCGAAGCAGAAAGAGCGGCTGGCCCTGCTGCGCCTGGAGCTGCGGCGCCTGGACTCCGGGCCCGCCCTGACCGACGCCGCCAGGCTGGAACAGAAACTTTTCCGCCTGATAGACGCTATAATAGCCGGCCTCGACCAGTCCGACTACGACGCGAAGCGGGAGCAGGACTGGTTCGCCAGGCTGCGCACCGCCCTGAAGGAGACCGGCGACAGGGCCAGCGAAAGGATACTGGCCATCGAGGCCATGGCGCTGAGCTGCACCGAGCTCTCCGCGGTGGAATTCGAATTCCTCTACGACAAGGGCGCGCAGCTGCTTTCCATCGGGTACAACGTCTCCGAGCACAGGCTGGACCCCGGCTGTTACGACCTGCTGGCCTCCGAGTCCAGGCTCTGCAGCTTCGTGGCCATCGCACAGGGCAAGCTGCCGCAGAAGCATTGGTTCATGCTCGGCCGCCTGCTGTCGAAATACGGCGGGGACCCGGTGCTGGTGTCCTGGGGCGGCTCGGTGTTCGAATACCTGATGCCGCTGCTGGTCATGCCGGTCTACGAAAGCACGCTGCTGGAGCGGACCTACAAGGCGATGGTGGCCTGCCAGATGGAATACGCTTCGGCCAACGATATCCCGTGGGGGATGTCCGAATCCGGCTACAACAAGCTCGACGCGGCCCTGGCCTACCAGTACCGCTCCTTCGGCGTGCCGGACCTGGGTTTCAAACGGGGGCTCTCCGAAGACCTGGTGGTGGCGCCCTATGCCTCGATGCTGGCCCTGATGGTGGAGCCGGAGAAGGCCTGCCAGAACCTGGAGCGCCTGGCCGCGGACGGTTTCGGGGGGGAATACGGCTTTTACGAGGCGATAGACTACACCCCGTCGCGCGCCTCCCACGACGGCAGCCGCGCGGTGGTCAAGTCCTACATGGCGCATCACCAGGGCATGGGGCTGCTGTCGCTGGCCTATACCCTGCTCGGCCGGCCCATGCAGCGGCGCTTCCTGGCGGACCCCATGTTCAAGGCCACGGAACTGCTGCTGCAGGAGCGGGTCCCCAAGGCGGCGCCTTTCCTTTATGACACCGAAGTCTCCGGGCTGCTGCGCAAGACGGAGGAAAACGACGCCCTTTCCCGCGTCTTCAACACGCCCCATACCCCGTCGCCCGAAACCCACCTGCTGTCCAACGGCAGCTACAACCTCATGGTCACCAATTCCGGCTGCGGCTACACCCGCTGGAAGGACATCGCGGTGACGCGCTGGCACGAGGACGCGGTGCTGCAGAACGAGGGCTCGTTCATTTACCTGAGGGATACCGAGACCGGCGAGTTCTGGTCCACGACTTACCAGCCTACGCTGAAAACCCCGGGCAAATACGAGGCCATCTTCTCCCGGTCGCGGGCCGAGTTCAGGCGCAGGGACCACAATATCGACGTGCATACCGAGATAGCGGTTTCGCCGGAAGACAATATCGACCTGCGCCGGGTACATGTCCGCAACCTCTCCCGCCGCGCCCGCACCATAGAGCTCACCAGCTACGCCGAGGTGGTCCTGAACCAGGGCGCCGCGGACAGGTTCCACAGGGCCTTCAGCAATTTGTTCGTGCAGACGGAAATAATCAGGTCGCACCAGGCCATAGTCTGCAACCGCCGGCCCCGCTCCGAAAAAGACGCCTTCCCGTTCCTGGCGCATTTCATGGCGGTGCACGGCCATTCCGTCGTCGGCGCCTCTTACGAGACCGACCGCGACAAGTTCATCGGCAGGGGCAACACCGTGGCCAGCCCGGCCGCCATGCGCGGGACCGGGGCCCTTTCGGACACTGAAGGGGCGGTGCTCGACCCCGTAGTCTCGATACGCTGCATAGTAAAGCTCGAGCCCGGCGAATCGGCGGTGATCGACTATGTGACCGGGGTCTGCGCCGGCAGGGACGCCGCGCGGGCGCTGATCGAGAAGTACCGGGACCGCAATCTGGCCGACCGGGTCTTCGACCTGGCCTGGACGCACGCGCACGTGGCGCTGCAGCAGATAAACGCGTCCGAGTCCGACGCGCAGGTTTACGGCCGCCTGGCCAGCGCCATCATCTACGCCAACCCGGAGTGGCGCGCGCACGCCAGCGTGCTCAAGCAGAACCTGCGGGGGCAGACCGACCTGTGGGGCTACGGCATCTCCGGCGACCTGCCCATCGTGATAGTCCGCATAGAGGACCAGGAGAACATCGGGCTGATAGCGCGGATGGCGCAGGCCCACGCCTACTGGCGCATGAAGGGCCTGCCGGTGGACCTGGTCATCTGGAACGAGAACCATTCGGTTTACCGGGACGCGCTGAGCGAAAAAATAAGCGACCTGATCGCGGCCTCCGCCAAGCTGCCGTCCAAAATACAGGGCAGGATCTTCTCGCGGCGCGCCGACCAGATGTCCGAAGAGGACAAGGTGCTGATGCTGACCGTGGCGCGGATAGTGATCACCGACAGGGGCGGGACTTTGAGCGAGCACCTCGACCGCGTGGCCAAGACCGCGGCGCCGCGGCTGTTGGCGGCCTCTCCCGGCAGACAGCCGGAGGGAGAGCCGGAAGGCCCGGCGCGGCGGCCCGACCTGGCTTATTTCAACGGCCTGGGCGGGTTTACCCGCGACGGGCGGGAATACGTGATCTCCACCGGCCGCGACAAAACCACGCCCGCGCCCTGGGTGAACGTGCTGGCTAACCGCCGCTTCGGCACCATAATCTCCGAGAGCGGCAGCGCCTACACCTGGAGCGAGAACGCCCAGCAGTTCCGCCTGACGCCCTGGGCCAACGACCCGGTGACCGACGCCTGCGGCGAAGCGCTGTACGTGCGCGACGAGGAAACGGGGCGGTTCTGGTCCCCGACGCCGCTGCCGGCCAGGGGAACCTCCGGCTACCTGTCCCGCCACGGCTTCGGCTACAGCATCTTCGAGCACGCCGAGGACGGGATCTCCTCGGAACTGACGGTGTTCGTCGCGTTGGAACAGCCGGTAAAATTCGCGGTGCTCAAGCTGCGCAACGCTTCGGGGCGCAGGCGCAGCCTGTCCGCCTCGTCGTACAACGAGCTGGTGATGGGGACGCTCCGGGACAATTCCCACATGCACATCGTCACCGAGGTGGACCCCAAAAGCGGGGCGCTGACCGCCTATAACCACTACAACAAGGAATTCCCCGGCCGGGTGGTGTTCCTCGACGTCAGCGAGACGGCGCGTTACGTGAGCGGGGACCGGCGCGAGTTTATAGGCCGCAACGGCACGCTGGCTTCGCCCGCCGCCATGCGCGGCGAGGCGCTCTCCGGCAAGGTGGGCGCCGGCCTGGACCCCTGCGCCTGCATGCAGGTCAAGTTCGAGCTGGAAGAGAACGAAGAAAAGGAAATAGTCTTTACCTTCGGCGCGGCCGGCAGCGCGGACGAGGCGCGCGCCATCCTGCAGCGCTTCGGCGGGGCAGAGGCGGTGCGCGGCGAGCTCGAGGGCGTCTGGGAGTACTGGAAGCGCGCCCTCGGCGTGGTCTACGTGGAAACGCCGGACGAGTCCGTGAATTTCCTGGTGAACGGCTGGCTGCAGTACCAGGTGCTGAGCTGCCGCCTGTGGGGCCGCAGCGGCTACTACCAGTCCGGCGGGGCGTACGGCTTCCGCGACCAGCTGCAGGACGTGATGGCCCTCACGCACTCTCACCCCGCGCTGGTCAGGGAGCAGCTGCTGGCTTTCGCCTCGCGCCAGTTCACGGAGGGAGACGTGCAGCACTGGTGGCATCCGCCCTCCGGGCGGGGCGTCCGCAGCCACTGCTCCGACGATTACCTGTGGCTGCCGCTGGTGACCTGCCTCTACGTGGAGGAACTCGGCGATACCGGCGTGCTCGACGAGCAGGCGGGCTTCCTGGAAGGGCCTCCCGTAAAGCCGGAGGAGGAATCTTATTATGACCTGCCCAAGGCGTCGCCCAAGACCGGGACCTTGTACGAGCATTGCGTCCTGGCCGTCAGGCACAGCCTGAAGTTCGGCGCGCACGGCCTGCCGCTGATGGGCAGCGGCGACTGGAACGACGGCATGAACCTGGTGGGGCGCGAGGGCAAGGGCGAAAGCGTCTGGCTGGCTTTCTTCCTGTGCAGCGTCCTTAAATCCATGGCCGCCCTGGCCGCCGGCCGCGGCGACAAAGAGTTTTCCGCGCTGTGCCTTGAGGAGGGCGAAAAATTGGCGCGCAATATCGAGGCTTCGGCCTGGGACGGGCGCTGGTACAAGCGCGCTTACTTCGACAGCGGGGAACCGCTCGGCTCCGAGTCCAACAGCGAATGCCGGATAGATTCCCTGCCGCAGTCCTGGGCGGTCATCTCCGGCGCCGCCCCCGCGGAGAAGGCGGCGGCCGCCATGGCCCAGGTGGACCTGCGGCTGGCGGACAGGAAGCATGCGCTGATAAAGCTGTTCGAGCCCCCGTTCGACAAGTGCGCCTGCGACCCTGGCTATATCAAGGGCTACCTGCCGGGCGTCAGGGAGAACGGCGGGCAGTATACGCACGGCGCCGTCTGGTCCGTTATCGCCTTCGCCATGCTCAAGGACAGCAAGCGCGCCTGGGAGCTGCTGGGGCTCATCAACCCGGTGCGCCACGGCGACACGGCGGCCAAGTGCGCCGTTTACAAGGTGGAGCCCTTCGTCATGCCCGGCGACGTGTACGCCGGCGGCGCCAACGCCGGGCGGGGCGGCTGGACCTGGTACACCGGCTCGGCGTCCTGGATGTACCAGCTGCTGGTCAGGCATCTGCTGGGGCTGCGGCTGAAGGTGGACAGGCTGCACCTGGAACCCTGCCTGCCCGGGGACTGGAAATCGTTCAAGGTGCATTACCGCTACAGGGAAACCTTCTACCACATAAACATAGAGCGGTCAGGGGCCGGCAACGGCGTGGTCTCGGTGTCCGTGGACGGGACGGAGCGGGAGGACAGGTGCATCCCTCTCTCCGACGACAGGGGGGAGCACCAGGCCGAGGTCAGGATCGGATAGCCGCCCGCGGGTCCCTGAGTGAAAAGAAAACCCCGGCACTCGCCGGGGCTTTCTTTTTGCGCGTGCTCCGCGGCGCCTAAGGCTTGCGGGTTTCGGGGGTCCAGGGCGAGGGCCGCAGGTTCTCTATCTCCAGGGCCATCTCTTCCGGTATCAGGGCGAACACTTCGCTCCTGGCCGAGAATTCTCCCGATTCCATGCCCAGCGTGACCGCTATGATGCGGAAGCTGGTCTTTATGCCGGCGGCGTTGAGCAGTTCCTGCGCCAGCTCCGGCAAATTGCCCTGCGCGAACTTGGGCACGGCGGGCATGAAGCTCTTCTTCAGCGCGTTGAGCAGGGCGCTCAGCAGGGCGTTGATCACCATGTTGCCCAGCTCGACCAGCAGCATCTCGTCGGCGGGCGTCAGCGTGCCGGTCTTGTGGAAGGACTGCCCGGTATAGCACTTGGCGACGCAGTCTATCTCGGCCGGGTCGAAGAGCATCATCGCGGTGAGGGGGGACCGGCCCTTTAGTCCGACGTAGACCGCGGCCGCCGGCTTTTTGAAATCGTGCTGCCGGAGGGCGTCCTCGAAGGTGCCGTAGGAGATCTTGGTGTCCAACACCTGCCAGGTGCCGGCCGAGGCGCGGGAGATGCGCTGCAGGCAAAAGGCGATGCTCAGCGCGGACAGGCTTTGCAGGGCGACATTAGGTGCTTGTTTCATGGCAGGGCCGTTATTTCATCTGCTTGAGCAGTTCGTCCAGTTCCCCGTAAAGAAAGGGTTTATGCAGCACGCCGGCCGCTCCTTTCTGCAGGAGCTCTTCGCTGATGGCGCCCTGCTGTACCGCCGTCACCATTACCACCCGCGCCGCCGGGTCTATGACTTTAATTTCCTGCAGCGCCTCCATGCCGGTCTTGCCGGGCATGACGAGGTCCATGAGGACGAGCTCCGGCTTCTGCTGCCTGAAAGCCGTAACGGCCTCGTTGCCGTCGCCGGCCTCGCCGGTGACTTCGTGCCCCATCTCGGTGAGCAGGTCTTTTATCAGGGACCTGGTCAGGACATTGTCGTCCACGATAAGTATTTTCATAAAAGCGCCTGTTGGCTGAAGAACCTTTTTCCAATTATAATATAAAAAGACGAGTGAATCCCCGCGCCCGGTCGGTTTAAGGCCTTTTTTGGGGCCTTTTTGTTTTGTATAGTTGGAATAATTTATGACCACTACAGCCGCGGCGGAGCGCAAGCCCCAAAGTACAGACTGGTCCGACGCCTGGGGCGGGCTGGCCGCCATGCTGGTGGCGCTGCCTTCGGCCATAGCTTTCGGCGTGGCCATGTACGCGCCGCTCGGGCCCGGCTTCGCCGGGGCCGGCGCCCTGGCGGGCATCCTGGGCACCGTGGCCATCGGCCTGGCGGCCCCCGCCCTGGGCGGGGCCCCGCGGCTGATCTCTGCGCCCTGCGCGCCCGCTGCGGCCGTCATGGCGGCGCTCTGCGCGCGGCTGGTGTCTGGCGGCGCCGCTCCCGAAAGCGTGGTGGTCTCGCTGGTCCTGGTCGGTATCTTCTCCGGCGCCCTGCAGCTGGTTTACGGCGCGCTCGGCGGCGGGCGGCTTATCAAATATATCCCTTATCCCGTGGTCACCGGCTACATGAGCGGCGTGGGCCTGCTGATAATACTCAAGCAGGCCGGGCCTTTCCTGGGCCTGGCCAAGGATACGTCGCCGATGGCGGGCCTGCTGTCCCCGGCGTCCTGGCAATGGCCCGCTTTCTCCGTGGCCCTGGTCACCGCGGCGGTGATGGTGTCAGCTCCCCGTTTTACCACGCGCGTGCCCGCGGCCATACTGGGCCTGGCGGCCGGCATAGCGGCGCATTTCCTGGCCGGCCTGCTGCGGCCGCAGCTGCTGGCGCTCGACGGCAACCCTTTCATCATCGGCGCCATCTCCACCAGCCCGGCGGTGATCTTCGACGGGATAAGGAACAACTTCGGCTGGCTGAGCCAGGTCGGGGCGCATGACATTTACCTGCTGGCGGGCCCCGCCCTGACGCTTTCGGTGCTCCTGTCAATCGACACGCTCAAGACCTGCGTGGTCACGGATTCCATAGTGCGCTCGCGCCACGATTCCAACCGGGAACTGCGCGGGCAGGGCTCCGCCAACATCGCCTCCGCCCTGCTGGGCGGCATGCCCGGAGCCGGCACGCTGGGGGCCACCATGGTGAGCCTCGCCGCGGGAGGCAAGACGCGCCTGGCCGGCCTGTTCGAAGGCGGCCTGGCGCTGGCGGCCGCGCTGGCCCTGGGCGGGGCCATAGGCCGCATCCCGGTGGCCGCGCTGGCCGGCATCCTGGCCGTGGTAGGCGTGCGCATGATAGACCGCTCCAGCCTGCGCCTGGCCCTTAAAAGCTCGACGATACTGGACTTCGCCGTCATCGTTTCGGTGGCGGGCACCGCGCTGGTCTCGGACCTGCTCAACGCCGCCGCCGTAGGCATAGTTTTGTCCATCCTGCTCTTCATCCGGGAGCAGATGGGCAGCAACGTCATACGCCGCAAGGCCACCGGCGCGGAGATGTCCTCCAAGCAGAAGCGGCTGCCGGCGGAGAGCGCGGCGCTGGCGGAGCGCGGCAGCGAGACGCTGGTGGTGGAACTGCAGGGCAGCCTTTTCTTCGGCACTACGGACCAGCTCTTCACCGACATAGAGCCCGACCTTAAGGTCTGCCGGCGGCTGATCCTGGACATGCGCCGCGTGACCTCGGTGGATTTCACGGCGGTGCACATGCTGGCGCAGGTGGGCGAGCGGCTGGCCGAGAGGGGCGGGTCGCTGGTGTTTTCGCACCTGCCGGCCAGTCTGCCCAGCGGGCAGGACCTGGGCGCTTATTTCAGACAGCTCGGGCTTACCCACCGCCGCGGCGGCGGCCGCGTCTTCGAGACGCTGCACGACGCGCTGGAATGGGTAGAGGATATGGCGCTCGACGAGGCCGGCGTGCCGCGTCCCGACGCCGGAGAGCTGCTGGACCTGGCGCAGATAGATTTTTTGAAGGGCCTGGATAAGCCCCTGCTCGACAGGATGCACCTGGCTTTCGCCGAGCGCCGCGTCAAGGCGGGCGAGGCGGTCTTCCTGCGCAAGGGCGGAGGCCACGAGCTATTCCTCATCAGGCGCGGCCGCGTGCGCATCGTGCTGCCGCTCAAGGATACCCACCGCCAGCACCACCTGGCCGTCTTCGGCCCCGGCGACTTCTTCGGCGAGGTGGCTTTCCTGGTGCGCACGCCCAGGACCGCCGACGCGGTGGCCCTGGTCGACACCGACCTTTACTGCATCAGCCGCGAGGCCTTTGACGCCGTTACGGCCAGCGACCCGGCGTACGGCGCGGCCTTCTACCAGCGCCTGGCCAACGTGGAGGCGCTGCGCCTGCGCGACGCCGACCGCGAACTGCGCCGCCTGCAGGACAGCTGACCCGCCGCCGGGCAAGGAGACCCCATGAGCGTTTCTTCGCACCTGAACCCCGAGCCCGAGCGGCGCCTCTGGATCATACACGAAAACCTGCGCCGCTCGCAGGACTGGACCGACCTGAAGCTGGGCGCGCTGGGCGCCTTCGCCGCGCTGGAGCTGGCGCTGGGCCGGTTCCTGCTGCCTCCCGGCGCGGCCGCCTACGCCGCCGGGGTGCTGCTGGCCGCCGCGCTGCCGCTGTGCGTCTTTGCCGTGAGCCCGTTCATAGAGCGGCCTCCCCGGGTCCCTCTACCTTTTCCGTCGCGGGGCAAGCCGCGCCCGGAAGACTCGCTGCTGAACGCCTCCGACCTGGAAAAGTATACACAGATGGAGCTGGTCATCATCCTCGACAAGTACCTGGGCGGCGGCATCACCGCCACGCCGTATTACGAGGACATAGTGGGGCAGATCTTAACGATCGCCAGGGTAACCTGCCGCAAGGCCCGGTTCTTCGCCGCGGCCGCCGCCCTGGCGCTGGCCGCCCAGCTGCTGCTGCTCGGGCGCCTGGCCTTCCGCTAAACGGCGCCAGATTTTCTACAATATACCCATGCAAAACATCTCGGCCCTCTTCGGCCCCTGGATCATCGGTTTTTATTCGCTGCTTTTCCTGTTCATAGCGCTGCTGTACCGCGCCGCTCCCGACGAGCGCCGCAGGATGGGCGGCAGCGCGCTGATGGTAATAATCTCGATAGCGGGCCTGCTCTCGGTGAAGCTGCTGGGCGGCGCCGGCGGCGGCGGGCTGCCGAAGCTCATAGAGGTCGGCGCGCGCATGCTGGCCGTCATCGCGGCGATAAACGTGGCCGGGGTGTTCGGCTTTTCGCTGGTCATGCCCAAGCTGCGGACCGGGGTTTCCAAATTCGTGGAGGACCTGGTGCTGGCCGGCGCCTACCTGTTGGGCGGCCTGGCGGTCATCTCCGCCTCCGGCGCCGATTTGAGCGGCGTCCTGGCCACTTCGGCCGTGGTCACCGGCGTCGTGGCCTTCTCGCTGCAGGACACCCTGGGCAATGTCATCGGCGGCATGGTGCTGCACCTCGAGGATTCCTTCAAGCCCGGCGACTGGATCTGCATAGACTCGTTCGCGGGCGTGGTGCGCGAGATCCGCTGGCGGCAGACCACGCTGGAAACGCTGGACGGCGACCTGGTAGTGGTGCCGAACATCATACTGATGAAGAGCCCGGTCACCGTGCAGGGCCGGGCCCAGCACGACACCCGCTGGCGCGCCGTGCCTTTCAATGTCTTTTATGACCGCGCCCCGGGAGAGGTGGAAGGCGTGCTCAATAAGGCCTTCTCCGAGGACCTGCCCGCCGGCATGGCCGCAACGCCTGCCCCGGTCTGCGGCATCAAGGATTTCCTGCCGAACTGCATAGTTTACGAGCTGCGCTATTACCTCTCCGACCTGTCTTCCCCGGCCGGAACGGATTCCAGGGTGCGCTCCAAGATCTTCTACGCGCTTTCCAGGGCGGGGATAAAACTTTCCATCCACAACCGCTCGCTGGTGCTCAGCGAAGCCGCGAAGGACGCGGCGGACCGCGGGCAGCAGACCGAACACGAGCGCCGCCTGGCCGCGCTCAGGGAGGTGGAAGATTTCGAGCCGCTCACCGACGCGGAGTTCGCGCTGATCGCGGGCAAGCTCAAGTCGGCGCCTTTCTCCCGTGGCGAGAAGATAACCATACAGGGCGCCGTTTCGGACTGCCTCTACATAATCAGCGAGGGCGGCGCCGAGGTGCAGGTGCGCGCGGGTAACGGCGGGGAGTACACCGTGGTAAAGAAGCTGGGCCCCGGCGACGTGCTGGGGGAAATGGGCCTCCTTACCGGTGAGCCGCGGACGGCCACCGTGGTGGCTTCGGGCGAGGTGCGCTGCTACCGCCTGGACAGGGAGAATTTCCGCGGCGTGCTGGCCAGCCGCCCGGAGATTGCCGAGAGCATAGCGGCCATCATCGCCAAGCGCCGCGTGGAACTTTCCGCGGCGCGTGAGAAGCTGGCCGGCGACGCCGCCGCCGGCCTGAAGGCCGAAGAGCAGAACCTGCTCTCGAAAATAAGGGATTTCTTCAGTCTTTGATCACAGCCACTTATGGCGGGGGTAGCGCCGGGCGAGGGCCGGCTTGAGCTTGGGATAGCTGTCGGCCCAGAAGCTTTTCAGATCTTTAGTCACCTGTACCGGCCGCATGGAGGGGGCAAGTATGTGCACCACCAGGGGTACCCGCCCCGCGGCCACGCGGGGCGTCTCCGTTACCGTGAACAGATCCTGTATCTTGGCCTCCAGGAAAGGCTCCCCGTTCCTGGGGTAGCGGATCTTGGCCCGGCGGCCGCCGGGCATCTCCAGCCGCGCCGGGGCGTGCTTGTCTACCAGCCGCACCTTCTCCCAGCCGTACCAGTCCTGCAGGGCGGGCAGCACCGGCCGCCCGCGCGCTTCCGCCACGCTGCGCGCGCCGGAGCAGATGTCCGTGATGATCAGCGCCTTGTCCTCGTCGGAGAGCGGCTCCAGGCCGAAGTCGGGGCAGGCCTTCGCCAGGAAGTCCACCCGGGCCAGCCAGTCTTCCACTTCCTCGTCCCATTTCTGAAATCTTTCATTGCCGCCGATGAACTCTTCGGCGATCAGGTCCGAGGACGCCTTGGCCGGTTTAGCGGCGGTTATTTCGCGGCGCACGACCACGCCGCGGTAAAGGGTGAGGGTTTCGGTCACCGGCGTGCGCATGGCCTCGTCGAGGGCCGCGCGGGTCACGGTTTCCAGCTCGGCGGGAAAGGCTTCGCGCAGCCATTCTTCTTTTATCCCGGCGGCGAAAGAGAGGGTGATGTCGGCGCCGCCCTTGCGCAGGGTCTCCATAGCTTCTCCGGCGCAGATTATGGCGGCACCTTCGGCGGCGCTGGAGGGGCTCAGGCGCGCCCGCCTGCCGCCGGGCAGCTGGTAGCGGCCTTTCTCGGCAGAGAACAGCGCCCCTACGCGGTCCGGGAAGGCCCGCAGGAAGCACTTGGAGGCCAGTTCCAGCGCCCTGCTCCCGCCCGGGGCGGCGCCGCCGGAGAGCCGGGCCGCCAGCCGCCAGGCGTCGCGCGCCGCGTTCTGCTTTACGCCGGCCTTCTGGCAGGCGAAGAAATCGAAGCCCGAGGCGGAACAGCGCTCCAGTGCCCTGACCACGGCGGCCAGGTCCGATTTTATCTCGCCGCCGGCGCCCTCGGCCCGCTTCGCCTCGTCGAGCCAGAGGCCGCGGCCCTGGGCGGCGGCGGCTATCAGGGCGCATTCATAGGCGCAGCCCAGCCGCGCGCCTTCCGCCATCATGCGCGAATAGCGCGGGTGCAGCGGGTAGCGGGCCATCTCGCGGCCCTCGCGGGTCAGGCTCCCGTCGGGGGCGGCGGCTCCGAGGTCCCTTAAAAGCTGCTCGGCACGCTCTCCGTCTTCTTTGGACGGCGGGTCCAGCCAGCGCAGGGCGTCGAAGTTCCTGAAGCCGCAGGCCTTCAGGGTCAGCAGGGCCTCGGAGACGTCGAGGCGCAGGATCTCCGGCTCCAGGGCGGCGGGCCGGCCGGGATTGTCGCGCTCGGTCCACAGCCGCGCGCAGACGCCTGGGGCCGTGCGGCCGGCGCGGCCGGCCCTCTGCTCGGCCGAGGGGGCGGCGATGTTCTCGGTGAAAAGCGTGTTGATGCCGCGCGCCCCGTCGTAGCGGGCCACCCGGGCCAGGCCGCTGTCTATCACGGCCGTCACGCCGTCTATGGTCAGTGAGGTCTCCGCTATGTTGGTGGCTATGATGATCTTGCGCTGCAGCGACGGCGCCACCGCGGCGTCCTGGTCCTGCGGGCGCATCTCGCCGTGCAGCGGCCGCACGGCGCAGCCCGCCAGCGAAGGGATCTTGGCCAGCTCGGAGGCGGTGCGGCTGATCTCGTAGCCGCCGGGCATGAAGATCAGCGCGTGGCCGCCCTTCACCTGCTGCATCACCTGCGCGCAGGTCCTGGCGGCGGCGTCCCACGGCGGCAGCCTGGCCGTCTCCGGGCCGCAATAGGCCACGGTCACCGGGTAGGCCCGGCCCTCGGCCAGCACCGTCTCGCAGGGGGCCAGGTAGGCGGCCAGCTTTTTCTCGTCGAGGGTGGCTGACATCACTGCTATAAGCAGGTCCGGCCGCGGCCCCTGCTGCAGGGCCAGGCAGGCGGCCAGCGTGATGTCGCCGTGGATGTGGCGCTCGTGGAACTCGTCGAGGATGATGGCGGAATATTTCTTCAACTGAGGGTCCGAGACCAGCTCCCGCAGCAGGATGCCTTCCGTTTCGAAAATGATGCGGGTCGCCGCCCCCGTCTTGTCGTCGAAGCGGACCCGGTAGCCCACCTCGCCCCCGGGAGTACCCCCGCGCTCTTTAGCCACGCGGTCGCCCAGCATGCGCGCCGCCAGGCGCCTGGGCTCCAGTACCGCTATGCGGCCTTTGAGCCCGCAGGAGTCCAGCAGGATCTGCGGCACCTTGGTGGATTTGCCCGAGCCAGGGGGGGAGGAAATAATGAGCCGGCGGCTTGCGGCCGCGGCCTTTATTATCTCGCCGGCGCTCTGCTGTATCGGCAGCTTCATGTTCATATTATCCCAAAAAGAAAGGCCCCTTGCGGGGCCTTCTTCGCCAGCTCGGGGGCGCTGCTAGTCCTGCCCGCCGGTTTTCCACCACTGCGTGGGCGCGCTGTCGCCGGAATAGTCCACCAGGACGCCTTTGGATTTGTTTATGGCGTAGCGCTTCACCGGGCGGCCCTCGGAGCTGCCCGCGGCGTAGGCGCGCAGGATCCAGTCGTAGACCAGATCGGGGTCGTAGAAGAAGAGCAGCTTGCTGGGATAGGCCGGCTTCCTGGTCCAGTCGGTAAGCAGGAAGGGGGCGATGTCTCCCGCGCCAGCCGGGTTGCCGGGGACGCCCATAGCTTTTTTAGGCAGGTAGATGGTGCGGCTCCACTGCTTTGAGAGCAGCGGGAAGGACGAAGGGCCGGCCACCTCCAGCACGCTGGCCCCTACGTTGGCGCAGCCGCCGCCCTCGGCGTAGAGCGGGCGGACGCCCAGGCCGTAGCGGGTGTAGACGCCTTCAGAGCGGTAGGCGGCCATGTAGCGCGAGGCTTCCAGGCAGGATTCCCGCGAGATCTGCATGGTCAGGAAAGCGGCTTCCTTGTTCTTTTTGGAAAGTCTGGTCAGCGACTGGTTCAGCTCGTCTTCCGTCTGCAGGCGCCCCTCGACGTAGCCGAAGAAAGCGCCGAAGCCGCTGCCCTGCTTGACCTGCTCGGAGAAGCCCTTCATGCTGACCGGGGACTGGCCGGTCATCAGGAAGGTGCGCGAGCCGTCGGGAAGCGTGCAGCCGATCTCGAAGGCCACGTGGCCTATGGAGTGGGTCTGGCCGAGCAGTTCCACCGCGATCTCGTTGCGGGCGAAGGCGAGGGCCAGCGAGCCGACGCTGGTCCAGTCCATCGGGGCGGGCGAGGGGATGGTGTGCAGGGTAATGTAATTGGGCAGCGAGCGGTAGGCCGCGGCCGCCTGAGCGGGAAAGCCGTCCGGCCCGCTCACGTCCACGGGCTTGCCGGCGCCGCCGCCGAAGCGGGGAGGCTCGGGGCTGTTCACTTCGGCGGCGGGGGCCGCGCCGCGCAGAGTTTCAAGGGCTGTCTGGGCGCCGGCGGGCAGGCAATAAAAGAAGAGGGTGAAGAACGCCAGGTATTTCGTCATTGAATGAATTATAGCCTGCGGCGCCGCGCGGGGGGAGGGCCCAAAGGCCTTTAGCTTTATAGGACTTTAGAGGCCGGGGACGGAACCCAGTCGTATTCGGCTTCGGCCTGGAAGGCGGCGTGGTCGGAGACGTCCTTCCAGGGGCCCTTGTTGAGCACGTGCGCCTTGAGCACCTTGAAGCCGCGCAGGTAGATGCGGTCCAGCGGGAAGACCGGCAGCGCCGACGGGAAAGTGCGAAGTTTGCGGCCGTGCAGCGACAGGCCGGCGTCCTTCAGCAGCAGGCAGGTCTCCAGCTCGTCCTTCTTGCCCTTGCGCCACTCGTTGAAGTCGCCCGCCACGATGACCGGCTCGTGGTCCGGCACTACGCACTTGACGAACTCGCAGATCCTGGCGAACTGTTTTACGCGCGAGCGGCGCAGCAGGCCCAGGTGCACGCAGACGCAGTGCAGCGGCGGCTTGTCCTCCGGCAGCTGTATCTTGGCGTAGAGCAGCCCGCGCTTCTCCACGCGGTTGGTGGAGATGTCCACCCGCTCCGAGTGCAGGATCGGGAAGCGCGAGAGGATGGCGTTGCCGTGGTGGCCGGCGGTGTAGACCACGTTCTTGCCGTAGGCGTGGTTGAAGCCGGAGACCTCGGTCATGAACTCGTGCTGCGGCTTTACCGGCCAGCCGAAGTAGCGCTCGGCGTGGCGCAGGTTCTGCCCTACGACCTCCTGCATGAAGACGATGTCCGCGCCCGAGTCGTGCACGCACTCGCGCAGCTCCGGCAGCGCGAAGCGGCGGTTCAAGTGCGAAAAACCCTTGTGGGCGTTAATAGTAAGAAAACTGAGTTTCATTGGTTCCCCGCTGTTATGATACAAAAAAGCCCGGGGATTTCTCCCCGGGCTTTGCTGTGTAAGTGAGGCTCAACCTCATTTCCCCGAGGTTGAGCCTCATCCTTATTACAGGCTCAATACCGGTAATGCTCCGGTTTGTAGGGGCCGCTGGGCTTCACGCCGATGTAGTCGGCCTGTTCCTTGGTGAGCTTGGTCAGCTTGACGCCGATCTTCTCGAGGTGCAGGCGGGCCACTTCCTCGTCGAGGTGCTTGGGCAGGCGGGTCACGCCGATCTCGTGCTTCTTGGTCCAGAGCTCGAGCTGCGCGAGCGTCTGGTTGGAGAAGGAATTGCTCATCACGAAGGACGGGTGGCCCTTGGCGCAGCCCAGGTTCACCAGGCGGCCGTCCGCGAGCAGGTAGATGGAGCTGCCGTTGGGCAGGGTGTAGCGGTCCACCTGCGGCTTGATGTTGAGGCGCTTGACGCCCTTGGCGTTCTTGAGGGCTTCCACCTGGATCTCGTTGTCGAAGTGGCCGATATTGCAGACGATGGCCTGGTCCTTCATCTTGAGCATGTGCTCGAGGCGGATGATGTCCTTGTTGCCGGTGGTGGTAACGTAGACGTCGCCCTCGCCTAGGGTATCTTCCACGGTCTTCACCTCGAAGCCTTCCATGGCGGCCTGCAGGGCGCAGATGGGGTCTATCTCGGTGACGATGACGCGCGCGCCGAAGCCGCGCAGCGAGCGGGCCGAGCCTTTGCCCACGTCGCCGTAGCCGCAGACCACGCAGACCTTGCCGGCTATCATCACGTCTGTGGCGCGCTTGATGCCGTCGGCCAGGGACTCGCGGCAGCCGTAGAGGTTGTCGAACTTGGACTTGGTCACGGAATCGTTGACGTTGATGGCGGGGACCATCAGCTTGCCCGCCTCGTGCATCTGGTACAGGCGGTGCACGCCGGTGGTGGTCTCCTCGGAGACGCCCTTCCAGTCTTTCGCGGTCTGGTGCCAGCGCTGGGGGGTCTTCTTGAGGATGGTCTTGAGGCAGTTATTGAGCTCCTGTTCGTCCTCGGTGCCGCACTTCGCGTTGAGGATGGAGGCGTCGTTCTCGGCTTCGAAGCCGCGGTGTATCATCATGGTGGCGTCGCCGCCGTCGTCGACGATGAGCTGGGGGCCTTTGCCGCCGCCGAAGTCCAGGGCCTTTTCGGTGCACCACCAGTATTCGGCCAGCGTCTCGCCTTTCCAGGCGTACACGGGGATGCCGGCGGCCGCTATGGCGGCGGCGGCCTGGTCGGAGGTGGAGAAAATGTTGCAGGAGCACCAGCGCACTTCGGCGCCGAGGGCCGCGAGGGTCTCTATGAGCACCGCGGTCTGGGTGGTCATGTGCAGCGAGCCCATCACGCGCGCGCCCTTGAGGGGCTTCTTGGCGGCGTGCTTTTCGCGGATGGCCATCAGGCCGGGCATTTCTTTCTCTGCGATATCTATTTCGCGGCGGCCCCAGGCGGCCAGGCTGATATCCTTGACTTTAAAGTCTTTCTTCATGGTTTTCTTGTTCTCCTTGGTTGCGGTGATCATTTGCCCCTCCAGTCTAAATCGTTGTTGTAATTATATCTTTTTACCCTGATATCGGGAAAGGCGGGCTTTGTTTGCTAAAATTAGTACATGAAAATCTACAAACTGATCCTGGCCGCCCCGGCCCTGCTGGCGCCCCTCCTGGCCGGCGCGGAAGAATGGATAATACCGCGCACTACCTATTACATAACGGCGGAGCAGCAGAAGATGCCGGACTTCCCGGCGCCTCCGGAGCCGGGGTCGAAGGCGGACAGGGCGGACCTTTCCGCGGTCTTCGCCATGCAGCGGAGCCTCAAGCCGGGGCAGTGCGAAAGGGCCAAAATGGCGGCCCACGCCGATTTCGAGAATTTCTTCGGCGACATCAGCCCTTTCCCGGCGCCGCTGCCGGCCGAGGCCGCGGCGATCTTCAGGCGGGTCAAGACCGAGACCGACGGGGCGGCCGCGGACATCAAGGACAAGTTCAAACGAAAGCGCCCCTTCCTGCGCGACCCGGGGCTGAAGCCCTGCCTGGGCCGCATAGGCGGGCTGGCCTACCCCAGCGGCCACGCCACCATCTCCAGGCTGCTGGCGCTGATGCTGGCCGACCTGGTCCCGGAGCGGAGGGCGCAATTCCTGGCGCGGGCCGACGAGGCCGCGCTGGACCGCGTGATAGGCGGCGTGCACCACCCGGCCGACATAGAGGCGGGCAAGGCGCTGGCCGACAGGCTTTACCCGCGCTACAGGAAAAGCGGGAAGTTCGCGGCCGACATGAAGACCCTGCGCGGGCTGCTCCTGAAATCCAAAGTTAAAAAATGAAGGACCTCACAACCGGCAATGAAGGCCGGCTGATCTGGAACTTCACCCTGCCGATGCTGGCGGGCAACGCGCTGCAGCAGTCCTACAACGTCGTGGACAGCGTCATCGTGGGGCGGGTCGTGGGCAAATCCGCGCTTGCCGCCGTCGGCGCCAGCTTTCCGGTGCTCTTCCTGCTGATCTCGCTGATCGTCGGCGCGACGATGGGCTTCTCGGTCCTGATCTCCCAGTACTTCGGCGCCAGGGATCTGTCCTCCGTCCGCAGGACCATCGACACCTCCTACATCTTCCTGTTCTTCGCTTCGCTGCTGATGACGGCCGTCGGGCTGCTATTCTCGGAGAGCATCCTGCGGCTGCTCGACACCCCGGAGGAGATCCTGCCGCAGGCGCTGACCTTCCTGCGCATCACTTTCGGCGGGCTGGTCTTCCTGTTCGGCTACGGCTCGGTCAGCGCCATCCTGCGCGGCCTGGGCGATTCTAAAACCCCTCTCTACATCCTGGTCTTCTCCACGGTGCTCAACGCCGGGCTGGTGGCGCTCTTCGTCATCGGGCTGGGCTGGGGCATTGCCGGGTCCGCCTGGGCCACGGTGCTGGCGCAGGGCGCTTCTTTCATCGGCGCGATGATCTACCTGAACCGGACGCATCCGGTGCTCAAGTTCCGGCTGCGCGGCCTGCAGTTCGACCGGGCCATCTTTAAAAAGGCCCTGGGCATAGGGCTGCCCGCCGGGGCGCAGCAGGTGCTGGGGGCCGGCGGCATGATGGTGCTGACGCGCCTGGTGAACGGCTTCGGGGCCGACGCCCTGGCCGGCTACACCGCGGCCGGCCGCGTGGATACTTTCGCCATTATGCCGGCTATGAGCCTGTCCGCCGCCATCTCCACTTTCGTCGGGCAGAACCTCGGCGCCGGCAAGCTGGAGCGGGTCCGCAGCGGCCTGAAAGCCGCGCTGCTGATCTCCGCCGCCACCTCGCTTGCAACCACGCTGGCCGTGGTCGTGTTCGGCTGGCACCTGATCGCCATGTTCACCACGGACCCCGCCGTAGTGGCCGTAGGCGCGCGCTACCTGCTGATAGTGGGAGGGTTCTACATCGTTTTCTCGTCGATGTTCGTGGTGAACGGGGCGCTGCGCGGCGCCGGCGACACCGTGATCCCGATGCTGGTCACCCTGCTGGCGCTCTGGGTCATCCGGGTGCCGGTCTCCACTTACCTGGCGGCGAGGATAGGTATGGACGGCATCTGGTGGGGCGCGCCGGTGGCCTGGTGCGCCGGGCTGGCTTTTTCCGCCGGCTATTTCGCCACGGGCCGCTGGAAGCGGCTGGGCCCGGCGCGGCCGGCACCGGTCCCGGAGCTGCCGCCGGAGGAAGAAGAGGCTGAGTGGAACGTTTCAAAATTCTAGGAGCGACTATGAGCGACAACGACAGGCTGGTTTATTCCACGGGGCCCGGCGGGACGATCAAGTGCCCGAACTGCGGCAAGACCCCTTGCGAGTGCCCGGAGGGCCTGGCGGGGGAGGTCCGCAAAAGAAACCAAACCGAGCCCGTCCGCATCTCATTCAGGCGCACGGGCAAGGGCAGCGGCATGACGCTGGTGGAAAAGCTGCCCATGCACCCGGCCGGCAAGGAAGAGCTGCTCAGCAAGTTCAAGAAGCGGCTGGGAGCCGGGGGGGCGGTGAAGAACGGCGTGCTGGAACTGCAGGGCGACCGCCGGGCTTTCTTGAAGACCGAGCTGGAGGCCGCAGGATATAAGGTCAGGCTTATAGGTTAAGCGGCGGAAATCTGTTAGAATTTAAAGATTGGACACCGGAGGAACATATGAAAAAGAAAACCGATAAAAAAGCCTGCGGCTGCGCCTGCGGCTGCCAGCAGGAGACCCTGCTGACCCCGGCCGACGCCATTATGGCCGTGGCGATAATGGCGGTTTCCGCCGACGGCAAGCTCAAACAAAAGGAAATAGACTGTTTGAAGGGAGTGCTGGTCTCAAACCCGCTCTTCGAAGAGGTGGAAAACGCCGGGGACTACATGGGCTGCATCGCCGCGGCGATAGCCGACAAGGGCCGGGACGCCGTGCTGGAGACGGCCGCCGCGCTGCTGACCCCCGGCCTGCGCGAGACCGCCTACGCCTGGGCCG
>MGUI01000002.1 GCA_001799895.1 Elusimicrobia bacterium GWD2_63_28 | reverse complement strand
CAACGGGACCAGGGTCGGAGTGGGGACGACTTCTCCCGATCAGGAACTGACCGTGGCGGGGGACATCTCCCAGAGCGGCCTGCTGATCTCGAGCGGCGCGGGCAATAACTATTTTGCCGGCAAGCTCGGCTTGGGCGCGGTGAACCCGCTGCAGAAACTGCAGGTGGCGGGGGACATCAATATAGAGAGCGGCTCGGGCGTTCGCATCAACAATACCGCCGCCTCGGGCCAGTACCTGCGCGGCGACGGCACGCGCTTCGCGCAGGGCGCGATACAGACCGGCGACCTGCCGCACACGGTGCTGGGCGCCGCGCCGGCGCTGACGCTGGGCACGGCCAACGCCGAGGGCAGCGCCTCCACTTATGTTAGGACGGACGCCACCCTGCTGACTTTCGACGCGGTGAACCCCGTCGCGCTGGGCACGGCCGGCCCCGGCGCCGCGGCCGTGGCCGCCAGGCGCGACCACACGCATCCCGCCGCCGACCTGGCCACCGGGCAGGTCACCGGCGTTCTGCCGCTGACTAAAGGCGGCACCAGCAAAAACCTCACGGCGGCCGCCGGCGGCCTGGTCTGGAGCGACGCGGATTCCCTGGAGATCACCGCTGCCCTGACCGGAGTGGTGAAGGCCAACGGGGCCGGTGCCCCGACGGCAATGACCGGAACGCAGAACTACGCGGCGCGCTGGACGGCCAACGACACCCTGGGTACCGGCGCCCTCTACGACAACGGCGCAAGCGTCGGGGTCGGGACCGCCAACCCCGCCTACCAGTTCCATAATACAGGCGCTTTATATACCGAAGGCCAGGCCATAGTGGGCGGCACGCTGACGGTGAAGGGCGCCACGCTCGGCGTGGGCGGCCTGGCGCTTACGGTTTCCAACGGCAACTGGAAAACCAGCAGCGGCAACTTCATAGAGGACGCCGCCTTGAGCAAGCCGGTCTTCACCTCCACGATCTACGGCGGCAACGGCGACCTGCCGTTCAGGACCAGCGCCAACGCGCCGGTGACGATGCGCGCCATCTACGGGCCCTTCTCCTACGGCATGCCGTCCTGCCCCGCCGGCTCCGTGCGCAACCATAAGCTCTACGCGGAGTTCGTGGACAACATACAGGGAGGCGGGCAGCACGTGTTCCTGCGCATAGCTTTCGACGGCGGCGTCAACAGGGACTTTGACCTGGGCTCCACCTGGGGCGACTCGCCGGCCTTCCGGACTTACGTATCGTCGGCGTTCACCGAAGCCAACGCCGCCCACGCCAGCGTGCAGCTCTGGGTCTCAGGGACCAACGGGCCTTACGCCGAGCTGAGAAAGGCCGAGCTGCAGACTTTCTGCACTAACTAAGGAGAGGGAGACGCATATGTTTAAAGGTTATCCGCGGGTAGGGGCCAGGCTGGCCTTCGCCGCCGCTCTGCTTCTGGCGGGGGGCGCCGGGTTCGCCCAGACCGCCGCCGCGCCGAAGCCTCCCGAGAAGGGCCCGGTCAACCTGGAAAAGATCAGCCTGGGTGAGGCTTTGGCGGACCTTTCCAGGAGCGAGCCCGCGGTGCTGGCCGACTTTTACCGCCTGGCCGGCGAGGCGTATCTCCGCGCCGGCAAGACGGACAAGGCCATAAGCCTGCTGGACGGCTATTGGAAGGGCGGCGGCTCGGACCCCATGCTGCTTTCCCGCCTGGCGGACCTTTATACGCAGCGGGAAGACCATGCCAGGGCCATAGATATCGTCGAGAAACTCGTCAAAGACCGGCCGCAGGAACCCTCCTACCAGGCAAAGCTGACCATGCTTTACCGCCAGAAAGGGGATCTGGCCAAGGCCGCCGAGGTGCTGGAGAAAAAAACGGCCGCCAACCCCAGGGAAGCCGGGGACTGGGCGCAGCTGGCCGAGGTGTACCGGGAGAAAGGCGATTCCGCCAAAGCCGAGAAAGCCCTGCAGAAAGCTATTGAACTGGAGCCCCGCTCCTTGTATTATTATCAGTTGGCGCGTTTGCGCCTGCGCTCGGCCGGGCTGGACCCGGCCGCGGAGGTGCTGAAGGAAGGCCTGCGCAAGCTCCCGCAGGCCGAAGCCGAACTTTCGCTGGCGCTCTGCGACCTCTACGCCGAAAACGGCCAGAAGGAAAAGGCCGAGGCGGCGCTGGGCGCCCTGGTAGGCAAAACCGCCGACCCCGCCCGCAAGCAGGAGCTGCAGCGCAGGCTGGACAGCATGAAACTGGCCCCGCCTCCGGCGGACAAGGCCCAGCCCCGGCCGCTGCCGGGCGGCACGACCGTGCAGGCTGAAGTTAAAAAATGACGGTAAAGGGCGATATTATGGAAAGGCTGATTTTAACCGAAAAACGGAGGCTCCGCGCCGGGCGGCGCGCCTGCCTGTTCGCCTGCCTTGCCGCCTTGCTGGCGGTCCCGTCACAGGCCCAGTACGTCTTTTACAACGCCGATAACGCCCGCATCGAAACCACCAACAGCTTCTGGGTAGGCACCGGCCTGCTGGGCGGCGACGGCGGCCTGAGCATCGGCTACGCCGGGACGGCTTCCCCGGCCGGCGGCGCCATTTTCGCCGCTAACGTCGGCATTGGCGATTCCACGCCCGCGGCCCTGCTCACCGTGGGCGCGGGGGACAAGTTCCGCGTAGACTCCGCCGGCAACCTGATACGGATAAACAATATCGCCTATTCCTGGCCGGCCGCGCAGGGCGGGGCCGCCACCTTCCTGCAGAACGACGGCGCGGGCAACCTGACCTGGGCCCTCACGCCGGGGGATAACCTGGGCAACCACCTGGCCACGCAGAACCTGAATCTGAACACTTTCAACATATTCGGCGCGGGCTCCATAACGGCCAACGCTGCCATCACGACCTATTCCAGCATGACTGTGGCCGGCAACGGCGGGACCTACGGGCTTGCGGTGTCCTCCAATATAACCGCGGCCGCCGGCCTCTTTAATACCGTGAACGGAAAAGTCGGCATCGGTACTGCGGCGCCGGGCTATGGCCTGGAGGTGATCAGCCCGACCGGTGTGTATTTTGCCACCGCGACTACCGCCAACGACGGACTGTATTTCAGCCCGAAAGGCATGCTTGCCGTGGGCGGAAAGAACGCCTGGGACCAGGACCCGAAGGCGCGGCTGCATATAGTTTCTACGGGCACGTATGACGGCACCTATCTCCTTATGTCGAAGTATCGCAGTTACGGCGGCACCGGTACCGCGGCGGTAAAATTTTACGATTACGGCGACGCCGCGCTAATGGAGATCGGCTATACCGGCTTAACCACCGGCAAAATAGCGCTGAACGGGGGCGCCAGCGCCATGGGCTCCAGCATTCTGCTCTATAATCATGCCGCTGTAGCCGCGATAGGTTTGGTTTCGAACGGGAATACTTACTTCAACGGGGGAGCAGTATCCATAGGAACTAACGGCACTGCGCGCGGCAAGCTGGACGTGTACGGGATAGACTCCGAGATCTTTGTCGGGAATAACGCCGGGCAGGCGGGCATTATAGGCAACAGCCGGCGCTTGAACTACGGCGACGTGCTGCTGGCCAGGAATCTGCAGGGCACCTCCGGCTCGGACGCCTACCGCACGAAGGACGCCACCACCGGCGGCGGCTATGCGGGCGTAGAATTAAAGCACTCCGGCGACGTGGCCATTTACGGGCAGAACGGCGATACAACCGCCGGCGCCGCCGTTACGCCCACGGCCCGGCTGTTTATCAAGGGAGATTCGGGAGCCGTAGGCCTTGGGCGCACGGCGCCGAATGCGGCCCTCGATGTAGTCTCCACGGGCACGGCCTCCAACGTCTACGCGCAGATCTGGCGGGCTTCAGACGGCACGGTTGTGTCGTCGGTATCCGCCACCGGCATGCTGACCGTAAAGGACAGCGCGCACTTCGCCACCGCGTCCGGCAACGTCGGCATCGGCACCAACAGCCCCGGCGCCAAGTTCACCATCGGCAACAACCAGTTCCAGGTGAACGCCACGGGCAATCTGGTGAAGGTCAACAATATCGCCTATTCCTGGCCGGCAGCGCAGGGCGCGGCCAGCACCATCCTCAGGAACGACGGCGCCGGCAACCTTAGCTGGGCTTCGCTCTCCGCCGACAATTTGGGCAACCACACGGCCACGCAGGACCTGAACATGGCCGGTTTCGATATCACCGGCGCCGGCTATTTCGAGGGTTCCGTTTACCGCCGCGACCTCAGGACCATCGCCCCTTCAGACGAGACCTCAGGCACCATGCGCTTCGGCTTCACGGCGTGGGGGAATAACGGCGCCGCCCCGTACGCGGACTTCCTGCACCTGCGCTCCTACACCGACGCCACCGGCGGCAAGGACAATCTGCTGATGATCCGCAAGGACGCCATAGGCCTGCGGCTCTGGCAGCAGGACTGGAACTCCGCCACGCCCTACGCCGCGTACAAGGACTTCGCTTTTACCGACGCCTCCAACGCTTCCGGCACCTGGCCGAACGCGGATACGCTGGACTTGCTGCACAAGACCAGCTTCGGCGCGAGCCTCGACACCAGCGGCAACAACGTGCGCCTGCTCAACAGCGACGGCACGCAGCTCTCCAGCATCACGCCGCCCTACGCCACCAACGCCGACACGGTGGACTTGCTGCACAAGACCAGCTTCGGCGCGAGCCTGGATACCAGCGGCAACAATGTGCGCCTGCTCAACAGCGACGGTACGCAGCTCACCAGCGTCACGCCGCCCTATGCCACCAACTCCGACACGGTGGACAGCCTGCACGCTACCGATTTTCTGAGAAAAGTGGCCGCCATAGACGGCAACACGCTGCCCGACTCGCTCAGCTCCGGGCAGTACTGGAGCCCCATCTACGCCAATAATTACCCCACCTCTTACGGCCACCTGCTGACCCTGAAGGGGGGCACCGGGGCCTCCGTGACGCAGCTGGCCCTGGGCTGGCCGGGCTCCGACGGCGGGGACAGCGGCCTCTGGGTGCGCGCCAGGAGGGACGGCGGCAGCAATATCTGGGGCTCCTGGTCCAAGGTCTGGAACGACCGCAACGACGGCTCCGGCTCCCTGCTCGACGCGGACCAGCTCGACGGCCTGCACAAGACCAGTTTCGGCGCCAGCCTCGACACCAGCGGCAACAACGTGCGCCTGCTCAACAGCGACGGCACGCAGCTCACCAGCATCACGCCCCCGTACGCCACCAACGCCGACACCGTGGACGGCCTGCACGCGCACGCCGGGACCAACAACGAAGCCAACAAGCTCGTGCGCACCGACGGCAACGGCTACATACAGGCCGGCTGGCTCAACACTCCTTCCGGCGACGCCGGCACTAACGCCATCGCCAAGATCTACGGCACCTACGCCTCGGATAACTACGTGCGCTACTATACCCTGGCCAACCTGGCGTCCCAGGTGCGCGGGCTGGCGGCCTGGAACGCCGCCGTCGCCAATGACTACCCCGTGGCCCAGGTGCTGCGGTGGAAAAATTACGGCGTCAGTCATGTCATCTTCGACGCGTCCAACGGCACGGCGCCCGACGGCACCGCGCACAACAACACCAATCCCGAGGTCGCCTGGTCGGCCTCCTACCCCACGCTGATGGGATATAACGGTGCTAACACCTACGGCGTGCGCGTCAGCAACGCGGGCTACGCCGACACCGCCGGCGGGGCGCCGCCCACCGGCGCGGCCGGCGGCGTGCTGAGCGGCAATTATCCCAACCCCGGGTTCGCCAACAACGCCTCCTACCCCGTCTCCGCCGCCGACGGCAACGGCCTCAAGTTCTGGAACGGCAGCGACGCCTATAAAGTATCCATGGGCAACGCCGGGGAATACCACTACGGGCCCGTGACGGACTACTCCATCAAGACGGCCATCGACAGCAACGGCGCCACCCGGGGCTTCACCTGGGGCACCAACGGCGGCACGCCGGTGGGCGCGCTCAACGTCGGCAACGGCAATTTCGAGGTGGCCGGCACCATCCGCGCCAACGGCGGCACCATCTACAACGGCAACGCCACGCGCAGGTGGGTCACCGACGGCGCCTGGAACTATTTCCACACCGACTACGGCAATATCCGCCTGGGCCCCGCCAACGCCACCTGGGCGCACATCTACGCCGACCTGCCCTTCTACTTCAACCAGCAGCTGTATGTGAACGGCACGCAGGTGGTCACCAATTCCGGCTCCTGGAACATCACCGCGGCCAATGTCAGCGCGCTGGCGGGCACCTGGACCGGCATCAATTACTTCCAGTCCAACCTCGGCACTACGCTGGGGGCCCTCAGCAATCCCCCGCTGCAGGTGTACGCCACCGGCACTAACGCCGCTTTCATGAGCTTCCACCGCGGCGGCTCGTACGCGGTCAATATGGGACTGGATTCCGACAACGTCTTCCGCATCGGCGGCTGGTCCGCCGCGGCCAACAGGCTGCAGCTCGACATGAGCGGCAACCTGACCACGGCCGGCGGCCTGTATCCCGGCGGCAACGTGTATATCGACGACAACTACGGCCTCGGCGTAGTCGGCCTCTACGATTCGACGCGCTACCAGGGCGTCTTCGCCATGGGCGACTCCTATAAGCTGGCCGCGGACGGGACCACCCCCGGCACGCTCTACGGCATCGCCTGGACGCACACCAATGTGGGCGGCCAGTCCAAGGCCGGGCTGGGCCACCAGGCCCTCTTCATGGAGAACGGCGTGACCCAGACCGCCATCGGCAACGGCATCTGGACCCGCGCGGACATAACCGCTTCCGGCAGCCTCTTCGCGACCAACGACTACTACAACGCCAATACCGCCTACGGCCGCATAGGGTCCAGCTTCTACGCCGACACCATCAATACCGGCGTCGCCGGCGACCCGCTGGAGCTGAACTACGTGCGCAGCGGCGACGTGCGCTTCGTGGGCGGCGACCAGACGATGGCGCTCAACCGCGTCGTATACCCCGGCAGCGTATCCGGCCTGAGCGATTACCAGAAAAATTATTACCTCGCCTCGCACGCCAGTTGGGGCCTGTACACGAACACCAGCCTCAACGCCCAGGGCGGCCTCTACGACGTGGGCAGCCGCGTGGCCATCTCCCGGGCGGAAGGCCGCAACTACGTGGATTACTCCCGGTACGTCTACAACAACGGCGCTTATTCCGGCTCCGGCTGGACCGAGCCGTCGGACCTGGGCGTGCGCTACGCCAGCAACTCCGGCACATCCGACAAGGTGAACGGCGTCGGCGCCAGCCCGGACGCCTCGCATCCCGGCACCGGCCTGCGCCCGTTCTATTCCTGGAACACCGGCTGCGCCAATAACGGCTCCGGCGCCTGCTATTCCAACGGCATCAGCGTGGGCTCCCACCCCGGAGACCAGGCCTACGGCTTCCAGATCGTGTCCAACATGTGGGACGACAACCTCTACTTCCGGCGCTATAACAGCGGCTGGCAGAGCTGGAAAACGGTGATGACGAAATCCTATTACCACCGCGGCTGCATCGCCAACGCCTCCGCCGGCTGCGCCCCGGCCGCCTGCGCCTCGGGCGACACCGACCTCAGCTACTACTGCCAGAGCGCTATTTACGTCGCCGGCAGCTATTGGACATATTATTGCGAGAGGACCTGCTGCCGCGGCTCCGATTGACGCCGCCCCGACGCCCGATGAGAAAGATACCGACCTCGCGGAAAGTGGTGATAGTGCCCGGCTACCAGTGCAACAACAGCTGCGTGTTCTGCATCAATTCCGACAAAAGAGCCCTGCCCGCCCGCGGCACCGCCGAGGTGCGCAGGGAAATGTCCCTGGCCGCCCGCCGCGGCTGCGACTACCTGGAATTCGCCGGGGGGGAGAACGCCATCCGCCCCGACTTCCCGGAGCTGGTGGCCAGCGCGCGCCGGCTGGGCTTCAAACAGGTGGCGGCGGCCACCAACGGGCGCATGTTCGCCTACCCGGAATTCGCCCGGCGGGTCTTCGACAGCGGCCTGACCTCCCTGATCTTCTCGGTACACTCACACAAGGCGCAGCTGCACGACGCGCTGACCCGAGTAGAGGGCAGCTTTGAACAGCTGCTGCGCGGCATAGAGAACGCCAAAAAATATTTCAGGGGCACGGTGGCCACCAACACGGCCGTCACCCGCCTGAACTACCGCAGCCTCCCGGAGATAGGCAGGTTCATAGCCGGCTTCGCCTTCTATAATTCCGAGTTCATCTACGCCGACCCGAACTACGGCTCGGTAAAGAAAGATTTCAAGCGCCTGATGCCGCGGCTGCGGGACTTCGCGCCTTATATGAGGAAGTGCCTGGACATCGCCAAAGAGTGGAAGGGCGGGCCGCCCGGCCTCGGCTATAACTGGTCGGCCAGGTACGTGCCGCTCTGCTATTTCGCCGAGTATTACCCGCGCCAGGTGAGCGAGGCCCGGGAGGCCCGGCTGTTCTCCAACGTGCAGCACGTCGCCCCGGACTATACCAGCCTGGACGCCATAAAGGGCCGCCGCGAGCTGGGCCGGGAAAAGCCGGCCAAGTGCCTGGGCTGCGCGCTGTACGCCGGCTGCGAGGGAATCTGGAAGGAGTACCTGCGGGTGTACGGGGACGGCGAGCTGAAGCCTGTCCGCGCGCCCCGACCGTCTTAGTATGAAATGCATCCCCGTCTGGAACCGCTGCAATAACAAGTGCGTCATGTGCTCCAACCCGCCCGGCTATGACCGCGTCGGGACCTATACGCTGGAGGCGCTAAAGGAGCGGGTCCGGCGCATACCGAAGGGCGAGCCCGACATCTACCTCACCGGCGGCGAGCCCACCCTCCACCCGCACCTGCTGGAACTGCTGGGTTTCATACGCGGCCGCTGCCCCGCCGCCCGGATAGCCATAGACACCAACGGCCGGATGTTCGCCTACCGGGTATTCGCAAAAAAATGCGCCTCTTTCGGCAACATGGAATTCCAGGTCTCCATCTGCGGCCACAGCGCCGCGGCGCACGACGCCGTAACGCGCACCCCCGGCAGTTTCGCCAATATGCTTTCCGGCGTAAAGAACCTGCTGGCGCTCGGCGCCCCCGTGGAGATGCGCTTCGTGCTGACAAAGAAGAGCCTGCCGAACCTGGACAAGGTGTACAGGTTCGCGAAGAGCCGGCTCAAGGGCATAAAGTCGCTGGTCCTGATCTTCATGGAGATGGAGGGCATGGCCGGGGCCAACAGTGCCAGCGTGGGCCTGAGGTACAGGGACGCCGCAGGGCCCGTGGCCTCCTTCTTCAAAGCCGCCGGCGACCCGCCCTTCGAGCTGAAGCTTTACCATTTCCCGCTGTGCGCGCTGCCGCCGGCGCTGTGGCGCTACGCGTGGCGCACCCTGCCGCGCAAGGAAGTCACTTTCCCGCGGCCCTGCCGCGCCTGCGCGGTAAAGCAGTACTGCCTCGGCGTGCACTGGGACTACCTGGAGCATTACGGCGCCGAAGAATTTTCCCCGCCGGCGGCGCCCCCGCGCATAATCCCGGGGACCAATCCCTGCCGCCCGGTCCTGGACGTGAAATGGCGCTGATACCGCTGCTGAAGAGCTGCAACCAGCGCTGCCTTTTCTGCTCGGCCTACGGCCGCGAGGATAAATTCACGCTCGCCGGGATAAACAAATTCATAGACGGAGAGGCGGCCCGGGGCGCAGGTTCCGTTACGCTTTCCGGGGGGGAAACCACCTTCTTCCCGCGCCTGCCCGGGGTAGTGGCCCGCGCCAGGGCGAAAGGCCTGCGCGTGGAACTGCAGACCAACGGGCTCACCTCGGCCTATCCGGAGAACGCGGCCAGGCTGGCCTCGCTGGGCGTGGACCTGTTCAACGTCAATTTCCCTTCCCACGTGGAGGCGGTCAACGACCGGCTCACCGGCACCTCGGGCACGCTGGGGCCCAGGATAGCGGGCGTGCGCAATCTGCTGGCCGCCGGCGCCAGGGTGCGGCTCACCCACCTGGTGACCGGGCTGAATTATAAAGCGCTGCCAGAGTTCGTGCGCTTCGTGCGGCGCGAGCTGCCCGGGATCTCCTATATCCAGTTCAGCTACGTCAAAATACTGGGCCTGGCCGAAAAGAACGCCTGGCTGGCCCCCGGCTACGCGCAGGCGGCGCCCTGGCTGGTGAAGGCGCTGGAGGCCTGCCGCAGGGGGCGCATCGAGGCCATGGTGGACCACATCCCGCCGTGCTGGCTCGGGCGCTTCGCCCCGCTCAGCGTGGACTATATCAAGCTTGCGGGCGCCGGGGACCTCTCCGCGGCGCTGGCTGAAAAGAAGAAACTGCCGGCCTGCGCGCGCTGCGCTCTCGGCGACCGCTGCCTGGGCCCCCGCGCCGACCACGCCCGGCTGTTCGGCAGGGCCGCGGTGCGGCCGGTCCTTAAAAAGCCGCGGCGCGCCAAGCCCGGGGCTGCCCGGCGATAAAAATATGGACATCAAAAAAATCAGGGACCAGTTCCCGGCGCTGTCGCGCCGCGTGGAAGGAAAAAGGCTGATCTATTTCGACAACGCCTGCAGCGTGCTCAAGCCCGGGCGGGTCGTAAGGGCCGTCAGCGGGTACCTCTCCGCCAACGGGGCCTGCGCGGGGGGGCGCTCCGGGCACGCGCTCAGCGCGGCGGCCGAGGAGCTCTGCCACGAGGTCAGGCGCAAGGCCGCCGCCTTTATCAACGCCGCCTCGCCCTCGGAGATCATCTTCACCTCCAACACCACGCACGCCGTGAACCTGGCCGCCAGCAGCTTCCCTTTCTCGCGCTCGCGGGACGGCGTGGTGTTCACCGCTTTCGAGCATCACAGCACCATGCTGCCTTTCATCGAGGAGATGAAAAAGGGGAACGCGTCCGTGCAAATGGCCCTGCCCGGCGGGAACTGGGAGCTGGGCGCGGACCGCATCCTGCCCCTCATCTCGCGCAGGACGGCGCTGGTGGCGCTGCCGCTCTGCTCCAACGTGACCGGCCAATCCTTCCCGGCGGCCGAGGTGGCCAGGGCGGCGCACGCCCGCGGCGCGGTGGTGCTGGCCGACGCCGCGCAGCAGCTCTCCACGCGCCCGGTGGACGTGCGGGCGCTGGGGGTGGACATGCTGGCCTTCTCAGGGCATAAGATCGGGGCGCCCCCCGGCATAGGCGTGCTCTACTGCCGCAAGGACCTGATGAAGCGGCTGAAGAATTTCAGCGTAGGCGGCGGCACGGTCTCCGGGGTGCCGCTGGGTCGATCCGGCCTGCCCGAGCCCGAATATTTTTCCGACTACCGCCGCTTCGAGGCCGGCATCCAGAACTACGCCGGCATAGCCGGCCTCGGCGCCGCAATGGATTTCATCTCGGAGACGGGCTACGGCGCCATCGAGGAGCGCGCCCAGGGGGCGGCGGCTCTCTGCCGGGAAGAGCTCGCCGGCATCGGCGAGGTGCAGGTGCTGGGCCCCGCGGGCGGAGGCCTTCGGCCGGCCCCGATAGTCTCTTTCGTTTTCAGGAATAAAAGGCTGCTGGCGCAGGATTTTTCCATCTACCTGAACAATGAACTGCCCCGCCACCTGGTCTGCGTGCGCTGCGGCAGCCATTGCGCCATCCCGCTGCACAGGCTGAGGGGGCTCGGGCAGTCGGTCCGCCTGTCTTTTTTTGTGTATAATACCGAAAATGAAGTAAGGGTATTTATAGGGGCGCTTAAGAGTTTTCTGCGCTCGGCCAGGCGATGAAAATAGAACTGACCCGGGAGAATTTCAAGGCCGCGCTGGCCGCCCTTAAGAAAGCCAGGCCCGCGCGGGTGGCGCTGCGGGCCGGCGCCGGCCTGCCGGGCTCGGCGGAGGGCCTGGCGGCCCTGAAGGCGGCCGCCGACCTCTGCATCGAGCGCGGCGTCCCGCTGGAGATCGCCGGCATAGCGCCCTGCCTGGCCCCCGGCTACGCCCGGTACCTGAAGACCTCGCCGGGAAAAAGTTCGCCCTGCCCCGCGGCCAAAAAATGCTTCCTGGCCGGAGGATGTTCCGGGATACCCGCCCGGCACGCCGCGCAGGCGGCGGCGTTCAAGCCGCCGGAGCGCGGCTTCACGGACCTCGAGCGCTGCATGCTGGCGATCCTGTCGGCGAAAAACGGCCTCAGCACGGCGCAGGTGCTGAAGGCGGCCAGGGGCCTGAAGATCTGTTCCTCCTGCTCCAACGAGGGGGAAGTGTTCCGCGCCGCGGAGAGGCTGATAAAGTTCGGCCTGGTAGCGAAAAAATACAGCGGAGGAGAATATCTATGGATAAAAAACTGATAGCGGCCGCCGCCGCAATGCTGCTGCTGCCCGCGGCCGCCGCGGCGCAGGCCCTGAATGGCCCGAAGGACGCGGTGCCGGCGCATGTGTCCTGCGCAACCTGCCCCGCTACCGCCGCCCTGAAAGGCGACGGCACCGGTTATTTTATCCCCGACAAAGGCCGGCCTTTCCCCGGCGACAGGCCGGGCGAAGGGGCGAGGCCTCCCGAACCGCCGAAGGTTTCCCTGAGCGAGGCGGCAGCCGGGGCCGAAGACTCGAAGGACAAGGCTAAAAAGAAAAAAACCCTCAAAGCGCAGGCCGGCGGCGAGGTGAAAACCTCTTACGTCATCAACGTCCCGAAGGGCCGCTGGCGCATCCTCTGGCGCATCAAGCCCGCCGACGCGAAAGAAAGGGGCATCTTCAAGCTGAAGACCGACGTGCCCAAGAAAACGGATTATTACCAGGAGATGATCAAGGAGATAGGGCCGCAGGAGTACGAGGCCTTCGGCTCCCTGAACGTCTGCGAGGAATCCGGCGGGGATTTCAACGTCAGCCTGGACGCGAAAAAAGTCACCTGGGAGATAGAAATACAGACGCTCTATGAGTGAGAAGTCCGAGCGCAAGGCCCTTAACTCCAAACGAGTCTATGAGCTGACGCTCGGCTACGCCTGCAACTATAACTGCCGTTTCTGCTCCATCGGGCACGCCCGCCGGACCATTTCCAAGACCACCGTGGAGGCCCTCGCCGACATAGAGGCCGCCAGGCGGGAGGGCTTCCGCACCATCGGCTTCGGCGGCGGCGAGCCCACCATCCGCCCGGATATCGCCCGGCTCGCGGCGGCGGCCCGGGCCGCCGGCTTCGAAACCATCCGGGTGCAGACCAACGGGAACATGCTCTCCTATCCCGCCTTCGCGCGCCGGCTGGTGGAGGCCGGCGCCGACTATTTCAAGTTCTCTATACACGGCCACACGGCCGGGATCCACGACGGGCTGACGCGCGTGAAGGGCAGCTTCGAGCGCGCGCTGGCCGGCCTGCGGAACGTCCGGGCGCTCGGCGCCCGCACCAGCGTGGACATCGTCATCACCAAACCCAATTACCGGTTCCTGCCGCAGTACGTCGAGCGCTTCGCGCTGCGCGAAGGCGTCAGCGGCATCGGCTTCATCTACCCCATCTACGAGGGCAGCATGCGCGTCAACGCCCGCCGGCTGGGCGTCCGCATGACGGAAGCCCTGCCCTACGTGCGCGAGGCCGTGGACCTGGCCCGCGGCATGGCGCTCGACCGCAACATCATCTTCAACGTGCCCTACTGCCTGCTCGACGAGGGCTACCACGCGCTGATCCCGGGCGCACGGCTCAACCTCAAGGTGAACACCCCGGTCTCCGTGGAGGAGGACGTCTTCCTGGGCTCCCGCGGGTCCAAGGTCGCCCCGGGGGCCTGCGCGCGCTGCCCCCGCCGGGAGGACTGCGGCGGGATCTGGAAGAACTACGCCGAGGTCTTCGGGCTCTCCGAGATCAAAAAAGCGAAATGAAAGCCGTACTGATCTACCCGCCGGCCAACAGCCGCAACTCCGAGGCTTTTCCCCTGCCCAGCCTGGCCACAGCGGCGCTGGCCGGCGCCCTGGACCGCGCGGGGCATACCTGCGCGCAGGCGGACCTCGACCTGGCCTGGCACCGCGGCCTGAAGCGCTCTTTCACGCCCCGCGAGCTGGAGGTCCTCCACAACAGGGAGAGGGCCTCGGCCCACGCGAGGGGGGAGAAAAGAGAACCGGCCTTTCAAAAGGCGGCCAGGCTGCTGGCCGCCGGCCTGCCGGCGGGAGACCTCTACGGCATCACCCTCGTGGACATGAACAGCGACCCGCTGATGCTGAACCTTGCCGCCGCGCTGGCCGCCCTGCTCAGGGCGGAGCGGGGGCGCCCGGTGGTCATCGGCAGCAGGGCCCTGCCCAGGCAGGCCTACGCCCAGATCCTCCGCGAATACCCGGTGTTCGATTACGCCGTCTATACCCAGGACGGGGAAAAAGCCCTGCTCGACATCCTGGCCCGCTCCGGCGGGGCCGCGGTCCGCCCGCAGGGCGCGCTGCAGCTGCAGGGCGGCAGGATACTCATCCACCGGTCGGTCCCCGTCCTGATGCCGCCGCCTTCGCCGCTCTACCAGGACGACATCCTCAAGGCTTACGCGCTCGACGACCGCCGCCTGCTGGCCTCCTACGACGCCGGGTACCCCTTCGTCGCCGGCCTTTTCAAGGATAACCGGACCAGCCTGGTGGTGCCCTACACCTTCGAGACCACCTGCCCCGGGGCCTGCGCCTTCTGCTCCAACAATAACGGCTTTCCTTCCAACGCCAAGCCGCCCGCCCGGGTGGTGGAGGAGCTCGCGCGCCTGAAGGCCCGGGGCGTCACCGGCATCTATTTCATCAACTCCGCCTTCAACAACAGCTACAAATACGCCGACGAGCTCTGCGGCCTGATGATAAAAGCCCGCCTGAACCTGCCCTGGAGCGATTGCGCCAATGTGCGCGAGATCGACGAGGAACTGCTGCGCAAGATGCGGCGCGCCGGCGCCGTGAAGCTCGCCTTCGGCATGGAGACCGCCAGCCCGCGGCTGCTGCGCTACATCCGCAAGGGCGCCACCGCGGAAAGGGTGTCCCGCTGCCTGAAGGCCAGCCACAGGCTGGGCATCTGGAACCACATCGAGCTCATCGGCGGGCTGCCCACCGAAACCGCCGACGACACCCGGGCCACCTGCGACTTCATCCGCGGGCACGCCCGGGTGATAGACACCTATTCGCTAAACCCCTTCTTCCTCAACCGCGGCTCCCCGTTCTACCGCAGCCCCGCCGAGTTCGGCCTCCGGCTGCGCCCCTCCGGGCGCGCGTGTGATTACCTGGACACCGACGAGAGGGTGGGGGATTTCTCGGAGCGTTTCGACGAGGAGGGCGGCCCCGCCTGGGAGCAGAAGACTTTGCAGATCAAAGCGTCCACCGCGGCGCTGGCCGCCGCCATCGAAGAGGCCGCCGGCGCCAAGTGGATAGACTTCGAGCATATCTGGCTGCTGATGGCCCTTTACCGCCGCCTCGGCCACTCCCGGAAAAAAGCCATCAAGGAGCACGCCGACCTGTTCACCTCCCGCTTCAGGCCGTTCTCCGGCGACGCCTTCGTTGAGGCCTGCCGCTACCGCAAGCACGAATACCGCCGCGAGCTGGCCCCGAGGGCCGGGGCGGGAAAGGGGCGCGATGGGCTTTGATATCCTTGACCTGGCCACCCTCCCGGCCCTGGCGCTGCTCTGCGGCGTGACTTCCGTCGAGGACGTGCGCACCGGCAAGATCCGCAACAAGTGGATCGCGCTCGCCCTGCTCTGGGGCGCGGCCGCCTACGCCGCGCTTTCCCTGGCCCGTCTGTACCTGCCCGGGTTCGCCTGCGCGGCGGTCTCGAACACGCTCTTCGACGGGAGCTGGGGCAGGCTATTGTGGATGACGGCGCTGAATTCCGCCGCGGCGCTGGTCTGCGGCTTCCTCATCTTCCACCTGGGCTACTGGTCGGCCGGGGACGCCAAGCTTTTCTTCGCCATCTCCCTGCTGCTACCGCTCAAGTATTACTTCAACCATTTCCTGCCGGTCTTCCCGTCGTTCGGCCTTTTCCTCAACGTCATTACCGTGGCGGCCCTGTATGTCTGGGCCGAGGCGTCCTGGGGCATCTACAGGTTCGTCAGGAACAACCCGCAGCAGAATTTCCTGCGGGAGATCGTGGACTCGACGGCGCTGAAGTTCCGGAACGGGCTCAAGCTCTTCCTGGCCGCCGCGGTGGTCTTCTGCGCCCTGATGGTCGCGGCCTCTTATTTCGGGCTCAGCTCCGGGACCTACCTGTCGCTGAATATCCTGGCGATGACCGCCCTGCTCTTCGGCGGCGGGGAGTTCGGGCTGGCCCTGGAGGGCCGGGCCGCCAGGCTGGGCCTGTACGCCGTCTCCGCGGTGTTCTTCGCCGCCGTCCTGGCCTCGCCCCTGCGCCTGCAGGCCGCTAAAATGGTGCTGTACATGTCCGTCATCTTTTCCGGCCTCTTCCTGGTGACGTCCGTGCTGCCCGGCCTGGCCTCCAAGTACGGCGTGCAGAAGGAAGACATGCCCTTCGCCGTCTTCCTGGCCGCGGGCGCGGTCCTCACCGCGGCCGTCAAAGGCTCGCTGCTGTACCTGCTGGTGCTCTGATGCCTAAATTCTTTTTTTCACCGCTGTGGGACTGCGACGAGAACTGCCTGTTCTGCGCCAAGGGCAAGGCCCCGGCGGGGGTGAAGAGGCGCTACACCCTGCGCGAATGCCTCGGGATAATAGGGCGCAAGCGGCGCGAAGGCTACGACGAGCTGTCCCTCGACGGCGGGGAGCCCACGCTGCTGCCTTACCTGCCGCGCGTTATCAGCCGGGCCTTCGGGCTGGGCTACCGGGAGGTCATGCTGCTGACCAACGCTTCCCCGCTGGCCGACCCGGGCAAAGCGGCAGCGCTGAAGGCCGCCGCGGCGGCGGCGGGCCCCGGGCAGAGCCTGGGGATCTGCGTCTCCCTGCATTCCCATAAGCGGGCCGTGTCCGAGGCCCTTACCGCCACGGCGGGGAGTTTCGACAGGACGCTGCGCGGGCTGAAGAACCTGCGCGCGGCGGGGCTCAATTTCGGCCTCTACCACCTGATCACCGCCGGCAACTACGCCGCCCTGCCGGAGTTCGCCTCCTTCGTGCTGAAAGAATTCCCGTCGGTGCGGATGCTGACCCTCTCCTACATCTTCCCGGCCTCCCACACCATGAAGCATATGGCCATCTACCCGCGCCTGAGCGCGGTGCAGCCTTATTTCGCCAGGGCGGTGGCCAGGCTGGAGAAGGGGGGCGTGCGGGTGTCGCTCAGTTCCTGCGGGGTGATACCCCTCTGCCTGCTGGCCGGCAACGAGCGGCTTTTTACCGACACCTTCCTGCACGACGGCCGGCGGGCGCGCACCATGGACAGTTCCAAGTCCGAGGCCTTCCCGTACTTCAGCGACGCCTTCAACCGGCGCAACAAGGTAAAGGCCGGCGCCTGCCGGGGCTGCGCCCTCGACCCGGTCTGCGGCGGGATCTGGAAATTCTACGCCGAAAAGTACGGCACCGCGGAATTGAAACCCTACGGCCCAAAGTATTTCGCGGCGCTGCCCGCCAGGCGCGGCAGCGTGCCCGTAGAGCCGCTGGCGGCCGGCAGCTACGAGGACCCGCTGGGAGCGGACCTGGTGCGCCTGCTGGCGCTGCGCTTCGGCGGCTGGGCGAAGGCGCGGTTCAGGGGGATCAAGGCCGGCTCTTCGGCGGCGGTGCGCCTGAAAGCTTTCGCCGCGGGCATAGGCTATTCGCGGCTGGATTTCGGCTGACAAGTTTTACCCGTTGCGGCCTGCGCGCGGCCCCGGTCCTGCCGGGGTTTTTATTTTAAGCACCGGCTGAAAGGCTTTTTTGCATTTTCGGAGGCTTAGTAATATAATTAACTATATTAAAGAATTGACGCGGATACTCATGAACCAAGCCGATCCTTACGAGAACGTACTCCGCCTGCTGTCCGGACAGCCCGCGCCGGCGCGGAAAGATCAGACCGTCGCCCTGGTCATACCTCCTTCCCCGCAGATCCCCACGCCGGGCAGGGAATTCCTCATAACCGGGCCTTTCGAGGGCCTCACCTCCATCGCCACCGTGGTGCGCAAGCTGGGCTACGGGCTGAAAGTGGTGGACTGCCGGCCCGCCGGCAACGAGCGGGCCGCCCATGTCCTCGCTGAGCTGAAAGGCGCCGACATCATAGGCCTGGCCGCCTACTGCGACTCCTTCGCCTTCCTCGAGGAGATGACCGCCGGGATCAAGCAGGCGTATCCCGGCGTGACGCTGTTCCTCGGCGGGCCGCTGGTCACCTCCCTGCCGCAGCTGCTGCTGGAGAAGACTTCCGCCGACTGCGCGCTGCTGGGCGAGGCCGAACTGACGCTGATAGAGTTCCTGGAGGCCGCGCTCGGAAAAAGGGGGGGTGACCTGTCCGCCGTAAAGGGCATGGCGCTCAAGACCCCGTCGGGCGTGAAGCTCACCGCCCCGCGCCCGCAGATACAAAACCTCGACAGCCTGCCCTTCCCCGATTACACGGTCTGGCCGAACTACAGGGACATAGTAAAGAACGGCCAGGTCATAATCTCCACCACCCGCGGCTGTCCCTGCGCCTGCACCTTCTGCTATAAAACCATTCCCTCGCTCAGGACCAAGAGCCTGGGCCGGTTCGCTGACGAGGTGGCCTACCTGAAGCGGACCACCGGATTCGACTACGCCTGGCTCAACGACCTCACCTTCAACGCGGACCCAAAGCGCGCGCTGGGGGCGGCGGACATCCTCTGCCGCAGCGGCGTGAAATACCACGTCTTCGCCCGGGTAACCGGCATGACGGACGAGTTCGCCGCCGGGCTGAAGCGCACCGGCTGCCTGGGCATCTGGTTCGGCATCGAGTCCTACGACCAGGGCGTGCTCGACAGGAACCGCAAGAACACCACCATCGCCGCGATAAACAGGGCGGTGGAGATCTCGGCGCGGGCCGGCCTGCAGGCCCGCGGGCTCTTCATCGTCGGGCTGCCGGGCGAGACCGAGGACTCGCTGAAGAAAATGTACGACTATATCAAGACCGGCGACTTCATCCCGCTGGTGAAATACCTGGTGCCTTTCCCCGGCACGGCCGTCTACGAGGACGCCGTGAAGACGGGCAGGATAAAGGACGCCGAGGAGTTCCTGCGCAAGCTCTCGGTGCGCCGGGCCGGCGACTTCGACGACGAGATCGTGAACATGACCGGCCTGGACGAGGCCCTGATACGCGGCTACTTCCACGATATCTGGGAACTGACGCGCAAGAAGGAGCCCGCCTGATGCCCGCACGCCTGCTGCTGTCCGCCCTGCTGCTGAGCCCCGCCGCCGCCGGCGCCGCCTCCCCCGGGCTGTACTGGTTCGTGCCGGACGGGATGCGCGCCGACCTGGGCGGTAAAGACATTTTCGAACTGGCCGCCGGGGGGACGAAATATCCCAACCTGCGGCTGCTGATGGAGAACGGCGCCTACGGCTATTCCGTGCCCGTTTACCCGTCCCACACGCCGGTGAACTTCGCCACGCTGATGACCGGCTGCTACCCGGAGCGCCACGGAGTGGCCGACGGGCAGATGCGCCTGGAGGGCTTCGGCCTGGCCAGGCCGTCCATCTCCGGCTTCTCGTCGAGCTCCAAGAAAGTCGCGCCGGCCTGGAAGGTCTTCGAGGACGCGGGCCGCACCGTGGCGGTGGTTTCCGTGCCGGGCTCCACGCCCCCCGAGCTGTCCTCGGGCCTCACCATCCGCGGCCGCTGGGGCTCCTGGGGCTCGGATTTCTGGGCTATAAATTTCGAGGCCACGCCCGGCGGGCGGCAGGCCGCGGGCAATGCCTCCCGGCTTTTCTACATGGGGCCGCAGCTGACCCGCCAGGTGAAGACCGTCCCGGCGCAGGGCTGGGCCGGCGCGCCGGCTTCCTTCTCGCCGCCGCTGCAGGCCGAGCTGGCCGCCTACGGCGCCACCGTGTACGCCTACATCTACGACAGCACCGACGACAAAACTGAAAATTATTCCGGCGCCCTGTTCTCCCTGGACAAGGCCGAGCCGCTGGCGGACCTGTCGCGGCCCGACGCCTGGAGCGGCTGGGCGCCGGTCAAGCTGGCCTGGGGCCCCGAGCCGCTCGAGTCCAGCCTGAAGGTCTCGCTGATAAAGCTGGAGCCTTCCGGCTCCCTGAAGGCCCGGCTGCTGTTCGACCCCCTGAACCGCACCACGGTGCAGCCGGCCGACGCCGCGCCGGCCCTGCGCAGGGAAGTCGGGCCGATGGTGGACTTCCCCGACAACTGGCCGGCCCAGCTCAACAATTCGCTTGAGGAAAAAGCCGTCTTCTTCTCCGAGGCCAAACTGGCGCTGGACTGGCACCGGGCGCTGGTGCCTTTCATGTACGCCACGGTGAAGCCCGACGTCTTCATACAGGACACCTACACGCCCAACCAGATGCTGGAGAGCCGCTGGTGGCTGCCCTATACGGACCCGGCCAGCACCCGCTACGCCGCGGCCTCCCCGGAGGAGCGGGCTTCGGCCCTGGCCGACCTGGAGGAAATGTACGCGCGCCTGGACGCCATCCTCGGCGAGGCCATCAAGCACGCCGGCAAGGACTCGCTGATAGTGCTTAGCTCCGACCACGGCGTCGCGCCGCTCAACCGCTACGTGATGCTGAACAACCTGTTCGCGAAGGAAGGGCTTTTAAAGTTCAGCACGGACCCGGTGACCGGCGTGCCCGCCATAGACTGGGACGGCACGCAGGCCGCCCACCTGAAGATGATAGGCGTGTACCTGCGCCCCGACAGCCTGGCCGGGCCGTGGAAGCGCGGCGCAGGGCCCGGGTACGAAGCCCTCCGCGGGAAAGTTAAGGACCTGCTGATAAACCTGCGGGACGGGGAACTCGCCCCGGTGGAGCGCGTGGTGAACTGGGAGGACGCCGGCGAGCTGCGGATGCCCGCGGACCGCGTCCCCGACCTGCTGCTGGTAATGAAGCCCGGCTACGGCCTCACCGAGGAGATGTCTGCCGGCCTGCCGGCTTTCCGCGACGCCGTGGAAGGCGGCTATAAGCAGGCGCTGCTGGGCGACAAGAACCCGGCGCTCTGGACTCCTTTCGCGGTGATGGGCCCCGGCGTGAAGAAAGGCTACCGCCTGAAGAAAAATATCAGCAACGCCGACCAGCTGCCCACTTTGCTGAAGCTTACCGGGACGGCCGTGCCGGACTATATGCAGGGGAAAATCATAGATGAAATCTTTGAGAACTAGCGCGGCCCTGGCGGGGCTGCTGCTCTGCTGCGCCGCCCGCCCCGCGCCGGCGGAGCCGGGCCGCCCCCTGAAGGCGGTGCTGGCCGAGGCCGGCCTCGGTTACTCGGGGCCCCGGCCCTACGCCGTGGACAAGAATTACAGGCGCGGCGACTGGAGCGGCGCCCGCCCCGCCTTCTGGACCCTGTCGGCGGCCGACGGCCGGGTGCGGCTGCGCCTGGAGCTGACCAAAAACGTCGGAGCGGACCAGGCCCGCAGGACCATGGCCGAGCGCTTCCTCAGGATAGACGCGCTCTATTCCGGCGGCGCCGCCTATCCCGGCATGGTCACCACCGAATTCGAGGTGCCGGCGGAGCTGCGGCCGAAGAACCTCAGGACCAAGCCCGGCGAGAAAGTAGTGAAGGTGCTGGCGGCCACGCCCAGCCTGGCCTACGGCGCGGGCGCCGAGGACCTGGTCGGCTACAGGGGGCTGCTGGGTTATGTCTACTGTGAAAAGACAGCCCTGCTGGCGCAGATCGAGCTGTTTTTCCCGAAGCGGGAGTTCGACCAGCAGTCGGCCCTGCTGGAATTTGACAGGATAAGCTGTTCCGCTCCGTCGGAAGGCCGGGCCAAGACCGTGGCCGCGCCAAGATCAACGGAGAAACAATGAAAAGCTTCGTGCGTCTTCTCGCGGTGTCGGCCCTGGTCTCTGTCGCGGCGGCCGCCTGCGGCGCCGCCTCGGCTGAAGGCAATCGCATCCGGATCGGCTACCCGTCGGCGGGCGCGCTGATAAACGGCCAGGTGGGAACGGTGCTGGCCAATACGGACATCCTGGAGAAGAACGGCCTGGCCGCGGAGGTGGTGCCTTTCCTTTACGGCTCCCAGATGCAGGAGGCCCTGCTGGCCGGGAAGATAGACATAGCGCTGACCAGCGAGGCCAACTTCGTGAACCTCGCCGCCAAATTCCCCTGCAAAATGATAGCCACGCTGGGCTCGGCGGGGCGCATCGCCATCATGGTCCGGGAAGATTCGCCCGTAAAAAAAGTGGAGGAGCTGAAGGGCAAGACCGTGGCCACGGTGTTCGGCACTTCGGCCCATTATCCGGCCGTGCAGTGGGTGCTCAAGGCCGGCCTTTCCCCCGGCAAGGACGTGCAGGTGGTGCACATGGCCGCGGCGGAGGGCCGCGCGGCCCTGGTCAAAGGCGATATCGACGCCATCGTCATCTGGGACCCCTTCGTGGAAGACTTCGTGCAGAAGAAGGCGGCCCGCGTCCTGGACGCCAACCCCTCGTTCTTTACCACGACGGTGGCCTCGGCGGAATTCCTGAAGAACAGCCCGCAGACGGCCGTCAAATTCCTGGTGGCGCTGCAGCAGGCCGCGCTGTACATGGCCAGGAACCATGCCCTGGTCAACGGCTGGCTGGCCAAGACCATGGGCGTTTCGGCCGGGCTTATAGACAAGGGCTCCAGCTACAACGCCGCCTATTCGAAAGCCAGGCGGCTCGGGGACATAGACCTGGTCCCCGGCCAGGACCTGACGCTGCGCCTGGAGCAGATCGCCCACTTCAACGTGACGAGCAAATTGCTGAAGGAAAGATCCCCGGTAAAAGAGAATACCGACGTAAGTTTCGTCAAGGCCGCGCGCGCCAAGGCGCTGGCGGGCAGATTCGACCCGGCCGGGGTTACCATAAAGGAAAAGTGAAAGGCCTCGTCTCGATAATCCTGATCACGGCCTCCTGGCAGGCCGCCAGCATGCTGGGCTGGCTGAACCCCTACCTGATGCCGCCGCCCTCGAAGGTGCTGCGCGCCTTCATAGAGACGGCGGACGAGGGCGTGCTCTTCATCTACCTGGCGGCCAGCCTCAAGCGGGTGCTGACCGGGCTCGCCATAGGCTTCGCCGCCGCCGTCCCGCTGGGCGTGCTGGCCGCCTCGCGCGCCGGGGTGCGCGCGTACCTGCTGCCGGTCATAGAGCTGCTGCGCCCGGTGCCGCCCATCGCCTGGATCCCGCTGGCCATACTCTGGTTCGGCATAAAAGGCGACGGGGCCAGCGCCTTCATAACTTTCATCGCCTCCTTCTTCCCGATGTTCCTGCACACCTTCTCCGGCGTGCGCCACATAGAGGAGATCCACCTGAACGCCGCCAGGACGCTGGGCGCGGACAGGAAGATGCTGCTGCTCGACGTCGCTATCCCGTCGGCGCTGCCGTTCATCGTCACGGGCCTGCGCATCAGCCTGGGCTTCGCGTGGATGAGCGTGATCGCGGCGGAGCTCATCGCCTCGTCGTCGGGGCTCGGCTACATGATTGAGATGAACCGCTCGATGATGAACATCCCCAACGTCATCTGCGGCATGGTGACCATCGGGGCCGTAGGCTACGTCATGAACGAGGCCATCGTGCGCGTGGAGCGCCGCTTCTCGTGGAAGCCGGGGAGGCAGGAGCCGTGAGCGAACCGCTTTTCAAGGCCGAGGCCGTGCACAAGTCCTTCAGGGACCCCAAGTCCGGCGCCTCCCTGGAGGCCCTGGGCGGGCTGTCGCTGGAGATACAGGAGGGGGAGTTCGTCAGCGTCATCGGGCCCAGCGGCAGCGGCAAGACCACGCTGCTGTACCTGATGGCCGGCTTCCTGAAGCCCGATTCCGGCAGGCTGCTCTACAAGGGCGCGGAGGTCGACGGGCCGTCCCCCGAGCGCACCGTCATCTTCCAGGACTACGGGCTCTTCCCCTGGAAGACCGCCGCCGGCAACGTCGAGTTCCCGCTGAAGGCCAGGGGCCTTTCACCTTCGGCCCGCCGGGCCGGGGCGCGCAAATACCTTTCCATGGTGCACCTGGACGGCTTCGAGGACAAGTACCCGCACCAGCTCTCCGGGGGCATGAAGCAGCGCGTGGGCATAGCGCGGGCGCTGGCCTGCGGCCCTGACGCCGTGCTGATGGACGAGCCTTTCGCCGCGCTGGACAATATCACCCGCGAGATGCTGCAGGAGGAGATCCTGCGGCTGTGGAGCGGGCTCGGCAAGACCTTCGTCCTTATCACCCACCACCTCGACGAAGCCATCTTCATGAGCCGCCGCATCATCGTGATGAGCGCGCGCCCCGGCGTGGTGAAGGAATCCATCGCCGTGGACCTGCCCGAGCCGCGTACCGCCGAGGTGAAGACGCACCCCGCCTTCACGGCCCTCAAGGCCCGGCTGATGAAAAGCCTGCGGGAAGAAGTGGAGAAGAGCCTGGCCGCCTCCAGGGGCCCGGCCTTGGTCCTGGACATGGGCGTGATAAAGGTGGCGGAGAAAGAGGCACTATGAGCGATGACCTTACGGATTTCAGCGGTACCGTCAACTGCGGCGGGGAATACCGGCGCTGGGAAGAACTGATCGCGGCCACCGCGCTGGCCCCGATGCTCCCGGACCAGGCCAGGCCGCTGGTCGCGCTGGTGGTGCCGCCTAGCCCCTTCACCGTGCCCCCGGGCTGGGGCTATTACCTCGAGCGGCCCTTCGAGGGAATCTCCTATATCGCTACCGTGCTGGCCAACGCCGGCTACCGGGTCAGGATCGTGGACGCCAGGTTCAAGCCTTCGCCCCTGGCCTACGCGGCCGCCGGCCTCCGCGGCGCCGACGTGGTGGGGATCGGCACCTTCGAGGACGGCTTTCCGTTCATAGAGGGGCTCTGCGCGCTCGCCAAGGAGGAGGCCCCGTCGCGGCCGGTGATCCTGGGCGGCTCGCTGGTGACCTCGGTGCCGGAGCTGGTAATGAAGAACACCCGCGCCGACATCGGCGTGCTGGGCGAGGGGGAAATCACCATACTTGAGCTGCTGGACGCCTTCTGCCGCGGCACCCTGGCCGCCGAAGCTGCCGCCATCCCCGGCGCGATAGCGCGGCTGCCGGACGGCTCGCTCAAGACCGCCCCGCCCCGCAAACAGCTGGCCAACCTCGACGGGCTGCCGGCGCCGGATTTCCGGCTGTGGGGCCGCCCCGACAATTTTCTCAGGCAGGTCATAGTCAGCTCCAGCCGCGGCTGCCACAAGAACTGCGCTTTCTGTTACCGCACCACGCCGCTGCTCGGCCTGAAGTCCCCGGCGAAACTCGCGAGCGAGCTCGCCATGCTGAAGGAGCGGCACCAGGCCGAGTTCTTCCAGTTCACCGACCTGACCTTCACCTTCTCTAAAACACGGACGCTGGCCCTGTGCGAGGTGCTAAAAGGCCTGCGCGTGAAATGGTGGTGCATGACGCGCGTGCAGAATGTGGACGGGGAAGTCCTGAAGGCGATGGCGGGCGCGGGCTGCGACCAGGTGCTCTACGGCGTGGAGACGCTCAGCCAGGCGGCGCTCGACGGCGCCAGCAAAGGCTTCAGCGAGGACGAGACCGTGCGCGCGCTGCAGCTCACCCGGGAGGCCGGCATCACCGTGGGGGCGGCTTACGTGGTCGGCCTGCCCGGCGAGACGCCGGAGGCGCTGGCCCGCGCCAAGGCCTTCTCGGCGTCGCCGGGTACGCCGTGCCGGGTAAAATACCTGTCCGCCATCCCCGGCACCAAGGTCTACGCCGACGCGGTGGCCTCCGGCGCCATAAAAGACGAGCTCGGCCACCTGCGCGGCCTGCTGGCGCGCGAGCGCGGCCTGGCCGACGACGATTTTCTGAACCTGTCCGGCCTGCCGGAAGAGGCCTACAGAAAGGCCTACCGCGACATAGAGGCCAACTACGTGCCCGGCCCTTACGGCACGGCGGCGCTGGTGAAGGACAAGCGGGCCTACGCCTATCCGGACCGCCCCGTTTCAGACGAAGAAGTGAAGTCGGTGCTGGAGGAGGACGCCCGGCTCTGCCCGGGCTCCCTGCTAAAATGAAAAACGACACCGTGAAGGCGCAGTTCGACGCGCGCTCGTCCGAATTTTCCAAGTCCGCCTCGTGGGTTACGGACCCCGGCCTGCTGGCGGCGCACCGCCGCGCCGCCGCAAACCTGCTGCCGGCCAAAGGCCGTATTCTGGAAGCCTGCTGCGGCACCGGCGAGGTGACGGGCGCGCTGAAGCGCCGCGGCCTGGAGACCTACGGCTTCGACCTCTCTACCGGCATGCTCGGCGAGGCGGCCCGGCATATCAAGACCCTCAAGCCGGGCGACGCGCACGCCATCCCCTACCCGGACGGCTTCTTCGACGCGGTGGTGATGCGCCAGGCCATGCAGTTCCTCAAGCCGGCGGTTTTCCTGAAGGAAGCCGCGCGCGTGCTGAAGCCCGGCGGCGCGCTGCTGCTGAGCCACCACGTGCCGCGCAGCGCCGCGGAGCGCAAGCGCCTGCTCAGGATCTACCGGCTGATACAGCCCGAAGGCGTGTTCAAAGATCCCTCCAAGCTTTACCTGGGCGGCGACCTGCGCGCGCATATCAGGCGGGCCGGCCTGCGCGTTAAAAAAGAAGCAGTTCACTTTACCAGGGAATCCATCACGGCCCTGATGAAATGCTATCCCAACCTTTCCCCGGAGCAGAAGGCGAAGATCTTCGCCGCCTACCTGGGGACCGGCGCCGCCGACCGCAGGGCCTGCGGCGTAACCGTGCGCAAAGGCGAGCTGCTGGCCGCCTGGAAATGGGTGATCTTCGCGGCGCAGAAGCCGGCCGCGCGCCCGCAAGTGTTATAATAGTCCCGCCGGAGCCGGAACATGCGACTGAAAGACAATAAAAAGTATTACCGCAAATTCAGCGTGGGCTATAACGGGGACAAGGATTTCTTCCGCGCCGTCGTCCTGCCTTTTAAAAAATACATCTCGTCGGTCTATTCCACCCCCGGGCTCTCGCTGGGCGTGTCCAGCGCCAGGTTCGTGCCCGGGATGCCCCCGGGCAGGCTGCGGGCACTGCGGGCCGCGCTGAAGGCCGAAAATATCGGGTTCAACCTCGTCTACAATTTCGACGGCATAAGCGGCTCCGCGGCCCTGCCCGGGCTGGTGAAGATAGCGAACGCCCTTAAACCCGACGCGGTGACGGTGAACGGGACCTGCGTAATGGACGAGTTCCTCCGGCTCGGCAGGTACGAGCTGTCCATTTCCATCATCAATGACATCAATTCCCTGAACCAGCTGCACCAACTGCTGGAGCGGGACCCGGCCGGCCTTATAACCTCCTACAATATAGGCCGGCGCAAGACCTACGACCTGAAGTACATCGCGGCCGTGCGCAAGGCTTTTCCCGGCCTGAAGCTCAGGCTGATGGCCAACGAGGGCTGCATCTTCGAATGCCCCGACCAGGGCTTCCATTCCTGCTCCATGACCATGGGCCTGGGCGCAAAGCCGGACCAGGGCCTCTTCTACTGCGGCAAGCTGGCCCCGGACCAGCGCTGGCGCTTCCTGACCGGCCAGTACGTCCCGCCCAAATTCCTGCCCCGCTACGCCGGGCTCGTGGACGAATTCAAGGTCGCCTCGCGCGGCGTGCACGGCTGGCCGGTTTCGAACGATTTCATAGCGGGCCTCCTGGCCGATTATATAAACGAGGCCGACGTCACGCTGGCCCGGGGCATGCAGTCGGCTTTCGGCGGCACGCTCTTCCTGAGCGGCAACGACGCGCGCGGGGAGGGGGGAGGCAAGGCCGCGGGAGCGTACCTGCGGCCGTACCCGGACGATTTCTTCGACGTCAGGACCGCCTGCGCGCACGACTGCTGGCAATGCTCCTACTGCCGGCGCCTGCTCGCCGCCCCCGCGGGGAAACGCGCGCGCAAATGAAAAAGAAAAAGTGCTACCTGTATAATTTCCCGAGCCTCTCTTCGGAGGTCCGCGTGCGGGAGCCGTCCATCCTCTATTGTGTGCCCGACGCCCGCGAGTGGGACACCGAGTTCGTCTTCGACAACGCGGTCCGGCCCGACGGGGACCTGTACCTGTGCTCCGTCTTTACCTGCGGCCTGCCCGACTTCAAGGCGTTCTCGAAGCAAGTCGGCGCAAGCAGGATCATCGCCGGGGGCTACCACCCCAGCCTGCGCCCGCAGGACTTCAAGGGGCTCGCCGGCAGGATCGTGGTCGGCTTCGGCAACAACATCGACGAGCTGATAGCGGGGCCCCGGGGCGTGGTCAGGGGCAAGTTCCGCCCCAACCACATGGACCGGAGCGTGTTCCCCGTAGACAAGCTCAAGGAATTCTGGTTCGCCGATATCTACCCGGGCCGGCGCTCGCTCTCCATCAACACCTTCATGGGCTGCCCCTTTCCCTGCGACTTCGCCGGGAACTGCTATATCTACGCCACCTACAAGGACAAGAAGCATTTTTACCCTGCCTCCTATATCAGGAAAGAGCTGAAGCTCCTCTCGAGGTACGACTACGACTACCTGTTCATCCGCGACGAGGGGTTCTTCCTGCACCCCGAGTTCGACGAGATCCTGGCGCTGCTGGCCCGCAGCGGCAAGAAGATCTACTCTTTCCTGGGGCCGCTCGGCGGGCTCACCGCCGAAAAGATGGCGCGCATGAAAGCCGCCGGCTGGTTCTGCTTCTCGTTCGGCTTCAATGTGCAGGAAGGCTGCGCGGACGATCCCGAGAAGCTGCGGGTGGCGGAGCTGGCGCATAAGTGCGGCATAAACCTGCACCTGAACCTGATGATCAGGGGCGCCAGGGACAAGCGCTCCGCCTACTACCTGGACACGGTGGACGGCATCCTGCGCAGGTACCTGCCGGCCTCGACGGAGATGTATTTCTGGACGCCTTACCCCGGCACCAGGTCCTTCGAGGATTTCCGGGTCAAGTTCCCCGACGAGAGCTACCGCCTGCTCAGCCACATAGACTTTAAAGCCGGCAGCAGGGCGCTGCTGGAAGGGCATCAACGCAGGCTGTTCGACCTGCAGGTGGCTTATTATAAAAGCAGGGACTACGCGAAGCTGCGGAACTTCAACTGCGGCGACACGCTGAACCTCCAGGTCAACGAACTGCTGCGCGCGCGAAAAAAAGCCTAGTGACGGCGCTTCGGTCCGTCCTGGCCGGGCTGCCGGGCCGCAGGCCGGTTTTTTGTATCATTTAAAACGATGCGCATACTTACCCATAAAACCAACACGCCTGAGTCCTTCCGCCGCTCCCTGCGGGCCGGTTACGGCGCCGAGCTGGACGTGCGCGACGCCGCGGGCGCCCTCGTGGTCTCGCATGACCTCCCGGCGGCGCGCTGCGCCGGGCTGGAGCGGTTCCTGGCCGAGTACGCGGCGGCGGGGGGAGACCTGCCGCTGGCGCTGAACATCAAGGCCTGCGGCCTGCAGGCCAAGCTGGCCGCGCTGCTGGCGAAATTCAAAGTCCGCAATTATTTCGTTTTCGACATGGCCGTCCCCGACGGCCTGGGGTATTTAAAGCGTTCCCTCAGGGTATTCACGCGGCAGAGCGAATACGAGCCCGCCCCCGCGTATTACGACCAGGCCGCGGGCGTCTGGCTCGACGAGTTTCACGGGCCCTGGATCGGCCTGGCGGCGGTCCGGGGGCACCTGGCGGCGGGCAAGCAGGTCTGCGTAGTGTCCCCCGAGCTGCATAAGCGGGACTACGCGGAGGAATGGGGTAAGCTCAGGGCTATCGAGAAGAAAACCGGGCGGGACAGCCTCATGCTCTGCACCGATCACCCGCGGCGCGCGAGGCTATATTTCAATGGCCGCGATTAAAGCCGTCATCTTCGACCTCGACGGCGTGCTGGTGGACGCGGGCGCGTGGCATTACCAGGCTTTCAGCCGGGCCCTTGCCGCGCACGGCTTCGCCCTGGACCGGGAAGAACACGACCGCAGCTACGACGGGCTGACTACGGCAGAAAAGCTGAAGCTGCTGTCCGCCGAAAAAGGGCTGCCGGCGGAGCTCTACCCCGCTATAAACGAACTGAAACAGCGCTATACCACCGAGCTCATCCTGAAGGATTGCGCCCCGCGCCGGGAGCACCTGGAGATGATGGCCGCGCTGAAGGGTGAAGGCTACCGGCTGGCCGTTGCGTCCAATTCGCTGCGGCGAACCGCGGAACAGGTCCTTTCCAGGGCCGGCCTGCTGCCCTACCTGGAATTCTTCACGGCCCAGGAAGACGCCGCGAGGCCCAAGCCGGACCCGCAGCTCTACCTGGGGGCTTTCGCCAGGCTGGGGCTGCGGCCGGACGAGTGCCTGGTGCTGGAGGACCATCCCGTCGGGGTGAAGGCCGCGGAGGCGGCCGGGGCGCATGTGGCCAGGGTTTCCGGGCCCGGCGAGGTCTGCTACAACTTCGTGAAGAGGCGCATAGCCGCCTGTGGGGAAAAATCATGAAAGAATTCAAGCTGAAGGACATGACGCGGGGCTGGTTCGTGGGGAATTTCTCGCCGGCCTGCTACAAAACCAAAGCCGCCGAGGCGGGAATTAAAACCTATAGGAAAGGCGAACGCGAAGAGGCCCATTTCCACAAGGTCGCCACCGAAATAACGGTCATAGTCTCGGGCAGCGCCAGGATCAACGGCGTCAAATACTCGGCCGGGGATATAATCGTTATCGAGCCGGGCGAGAGCGCCGACTTCAGGGCGCTGGCGGCCGTCAAGACCGTAGTGGTAAAAGTCCCCGGCGTACTTAAAGACAAGTTTCTGAAAGGCCCGGCGCGGAAATGCTGAATATCGTCATCCCTATGGCCGGCAGGGGGCGGCGCTTCCTGGAGGCCGGGTTCCGGCTGCCGAAGCCGCTGATCCCCGTGGACGGCGTGCCGGTCATAGAATACGTGATAGCCAATCTAAGGCCGGCGCGGTCCCACAGGTTCATCTTCCTGTGCCTGGCCGAACATATAGCCGCGCACGGGCTGGACGCGATCTTGCAGCGGCTGGCGCCGGGCTGCGCGGTACTGCCCGTGAACGAAGTGACCGGCGGGGCGGCCTGCACCGTCCTGCTGGCCAAAGACCTGATCGATAACGGCGAGCCGCTGATGATAGCCAACAGCGACCAGCTGGTGGACGCGGACATCGACGCCTACCTGGACGCGGCCGGGGAAGCGGATGGCCTGATCATGACCATGCGCGCCGACGATCCCAAGTGGTCCTTCGTCAGGCTGGACGGCGCGGGCCGGGCCGTCGAGGTGGCGGAGAAGCGCGTGATCTCCAACGAAGCCACCGTCGGCGTTTACAATTTCAGGCGGGGCTGCGACTTCGTGGAAGCCGCTGAAGGCATGATCGGGAAAGGGCTGCGCGTGAACGGGGAGTTCTACGTCGCGCCCGTCTATAACGAGCTCATCGCGGCCGGGCGCAGCATAGCGGTTTATAATGTCGGCGCCGAGTTCGACGGGATGTACGGGCTCGGCATCCCCGCGGACCTCGACAGGTTCGCAAAGCTAAACATCGCCGGGAAGATCCTTAAAAAGGGCGGCCGCCCTTAACGCGGGGCCTTACGGCCGGTGTGAATAAAATATCTTGAAAGTGTGAGGAGCCGCCGGGCCCGCGCCCGCCGGACGCGCCGCGCCCAGGGCGTGCCTGGCCAGCAGGGACAGTATTTCCAGCCCCTGCCTGAAGGCCCTGGCGTTGCTCTTCTGGTCCTCTTCGCGCCAGGAGATCGGGAAGAAGATGAAATCCGCCCCGCTGCGCAGGCAGTGCAGCAGCACGTGCACGTCGAAGGTGAGCCCGTCGGGGTAGCCCTCGTAGAACCTGGTCTTCAGGAAAGCCGCGCTGTACAGGTTGAGCCCCGAACCCAGGTCGGTGATCCGGCGCCCCGCCGCCAGCGAGGCCAGAAGATTGAGCGCCTTGTTGCCCAGCAGCCTGACGGTGGAATAGCCGGCGAGCTTCGACTCTGCCGTGAACCTGGAACCGAAAGCGCAGTCGTGACCGAGAAAATTCCCGTCTTCCAGGCGCGGCAGCAGGTCCCGAAGATCAGCCTGGTCGTCGCCGTGCAGCACCGCGCAGTGTGTGTAGCCTTTGTCCAGGCAGTAATTGAAAGCGATCTTGAGCGAGCCGCCCAGGCTGTAATTCCCGGAGTTCCTGACCAGCGTGACGCTGACGCCCTTCTTGCCGGCCAGCGCCTCGCGCGCGGCCTCAAGCGTGCCGTCGGAACTGCCGTTGTCGGCCACCAGGACCTCCGAGAAGCGCGCCAGCGCCGCGCCGTCTAGCTTGGCGGCCAGCCTCTTGAACTGGGGGGCGCAGTTGTAGACGGGGATGAAGAGCAGCAGTCTTTCGTTCATGCCGTGCCCGCCTTTTTATAAAGGGTCTTCGCCGCGAGCAGGCAGAAGGCCAGGTAGGCGGGCAGCAGGTGGCAGTAGGACACCCAGATCTCCGTCGCCAGGCTGGAGAGGTGGAAAATAAAGAAGAGCGACAGGATATAGACCGCAAGCGCCGCCAGGCAGCCGCCCGCGCGGCCCAGGCGGCGCCGGCCCCGCAGCGCCGCGAGGAAGAAAGCGAACCAGGCCGCCGTGAACAGCAGGAAAGGCGTGGAGCGGTACTTCAGGTTATACCAGACGTTCGCCAGCGAAGGCGCGGGGGTTTCATTGACGGTCTTTACCGCGTCCACGAACTCCTGCCTGTCCAGGCTGCCAAACAGCCTGCCGTGCCTGATAGTGAACGCCGCGCTGGCCAGGTGCTGGTGCGTCGAGAACAGCTCCCTGGGGATGGCGCGCGGCGCGGAGTCGTAAAAGAGTTCCGCCACGCCCTGGTCCCACTCGCGGGACATGAACTGGCTTTCCTCGCGGGTCCAGTCGCGGTAGAGGAAAGGCAGGTACAGCACGCACCCGGCGGCCAGGAGGACGGCGCCCTTTTTGAAAGAGGCCCTGTCCAGGAAAAGCAGCCCCGTGAAATACACCGGGAACAGCGTCACGCTCTCCTGCCTGAACAGGGACGCCAGCAGTATCAGGCCGACGGGCTGCGCCAGCCGGAAGAAAGACTGCTCCTTCGCCCCGTCTTTCAGGAGCCGCAGGAGGTTGTAGAGGAAAAGCGCGGAGAAAAAGAGGGCGAAGATGAAATAGGCGGAAAAGAAATAGCGCAGCTTCAGCTGCAGCAGGGCCGTAAGCAGCGCCAGCAGGACGGTGAGCCCCTGCCTGAACCCGAACACTTCCCGCAGTATCCGCTCCCAGAGCGCGTAGAACAGGCCGATGAACAGGCAAAGGACGGCCGTCAGCGCCTGCAGGCCGGAAAAGTAAAGTATGACGCCGAAGAACAGCGGCATTACCCGGTCCTGGCGCAGCAGCGGCGACAGGTCGCCCGCGTCCGCGGCGGTCAGGGCCCCGGCCAGGTTCTGGACCTCGTAAGTATACGCCGAGCCCAAATCGTTATTGTTGAGAAAGAAGAAAGCCGCCGCGACGGCGAGCGCAAGCCAGGCGGTCGGCCCCTGGAAGAGCTTCGACAGCGCCTCTTTCGGCCGGGCGGCCAGGCTATAAATGAGGCAGCCCCAGAACCCCCAGAAGAGCAGGGCGCCGTAGAGGGAATAGAGGGAAATCCCTCCGACGGTAACCTGCAGCAGGCCGCCCAGGAATTCAAAACCGCTGAAAAATTTCCAGATGTCCGGCATAGGGGGACGCTGCGCCGCGGTTTGCGGGCGTGCTGCCCCGCTCCTTTTCGCTATAATATAAAAAGCGGCGGGCCGGGCGCCAGCGCCCGGGCGGCTTCTGCGACAATGAAGACAAATAACCTCGGCCCGCGCGCGGGCAAGTCCCAGCCGGCCCTTTTCGACCGGGATCTTTTAAAGCCGTTCGAGGGCGTCCCGACCCACAGCCTTTATCCAGAATTCATCGCGGTCGCCAGCGGGCTGAAGCCGGTCCTGCGGACTTACGCCATCAGGCTCGACAGGTACGCCGCGCTGAAAAAACTGCTGGCCGCCCGCCGCCTGTTTTCTGAACGCTCCGATTTCAGGATCTCCTCCGAAGACGATACGCTGCTGGACCCGCAAGGGGAGTCCGCCTACGTCTACATCTCCGGGTCCGCCGCGCTGGCCGCCAGGGCGAAGAAGTGCGAGGAGGGGATACTGGGGCGGCGAAAACCCTCTTACAGCGATTCGCTGGAATTCTCGAAACTGATGGGCTATCCCCGCTGCTGTTTCGACTTCTTCCTGAAGTTCGTGACCGGCCGCCCGCCGAGGCCATCGCATCTGGCAGAATACGAAGCCCTTAAAAATACCGGGGGTACCCCGTCTTTCTACCTGAACAATCTGATACGCGGCGACCATTACCTGGTCTCGCATTACCCGTGTTCTTACCGCTGCGGGCCCAGCGTGAACTACGCCAGGGCGCTCCTGGGGGAAATACGCAAGGTCCGCCCCGCCCTGGCCGGTAAGCTCGCCCGCCTGCTGAAATGCCCCGTTATAAAATTCCCGGAAAAAGGTTCCTATGTCCGGCTCTTAGGCGGCCGGGCAGCGGAAGGCGGCGCCGTCCGGTACCGGGACTGCGACGGCGAGGCGGGGCTGGCGGCCAGGTTCGCGAAAGGGGACAGCCTGCGGGCCTCGGAAAGCCGCATACAGATCTTTAAGAACGGCCTGCCCGCCGGCGCCTACCGCAGGAAAAACAAGGATGACGGTACGGTTTTTATTTTTGAATGACCGCATTGAAAACACTCGTATTCTGCGCGCTGCTGACGTCCTGGGCCTTGCCTGCAGGCGCGGCGGGCCCCGCCGCCCGGCGCCCCAGCGTGGTGCTCGTCGTCCTCGATTCGGTGCGCGCCGACCGCACTTCTCCCTACGGCTATTTAAAATCGGCCACCCCCGGGCTTTCCAGGTTCGCGGAGGAGGCCGTTCTCTTTGAAAACACCTACGCCGGCTCCAACTGGACCGGCGGCTCTTTCGCCTCCATCCTGACCGGCAAGAGCCCTTTTGCCCACGGCCTGCTGGGGCTCCGCGACCGCCTTCCGGCAGACGTCCCCACCATGCAGTCTTTGCTCGCCGGCGGCGGCTATGAGACGGCCGCTTTTCTGACTGGCAGCGCCGCGGCCTACGGGCTCAGCCGGGGGTTCGGGCATGTGGCCGGGGGCCTGAGCGAAGTCCGCATGAGTTCTCACGTCGCCGCGGCGCTCGCCTGGCGCGGCGGGCTGCCGCCGGAAAAAGATTTTTTCATCCTGCTGCACGGCAACGACGCGCACCATCCCTACGACTGCCCCGCCGGGGAGGCCGGACGGGGCGGCCTGCCCGAGCTGGGCTTCGACTTCTTCGCCTACTACAATAACACCCTCCCGGAAGGCTGGGACCCGGCCAGGCTGGATCCCGCAAAATGGAAGAAGGCCCTCTCCTACCGGGAAGACGCCGCCTTCCTGGCCGCCCTTTCCGGAGCCTACGACCGCTGTGTGACCCAACTGGACGGCGCCGTGACCTCGCTGCTGCGCGGCCTCGAGGCCGAAAAGAACAGGCCGCTGCTGGTGATCGTCACCTCCGATCACGGGGAGTTCCTGGGCGAGCGCGGACGCCTGGACCACGGCTGGGCTTTTTACGAAGCGCTGGCCAGGGTACCGCTGCTCATCCGTTTCCCCGACGGGCGCGGCGGCAGGCGCCTCCCGGCCCTCGCCAGTCACGTCGACCTGCTGCCCACGGTCTGCGGCGCGGCCGGCGTTGCCTGCCCGGCCGGGCTCGACGGGACCGACCTGGCCTCCGGAGAAAGGGGCGGCGCACGCCGCAGGTGGGCGGCCGCCAGCGGCATCAGGGCGAATTCCCGCACCGTGGCCACGAACGCCGCTTACCTCGAGGACGGGAAAAAATTATTCATGCTGAACCGGCGCTGGCGGCTCTTCGACCTGGCGGCCGACCCCGGCGAGGAGACAGACCTGTCTCTGGAGCGGCCCGCCGAGTTCCTCCGCCTGGCGGGCAGCTACCTGGCCTTTTCGGGCGCGGGCAGCGTCGCCCTGCGCTCCCCGCTCCCCGACGAGAGGGGGAAGAACTGTTTTCCGCCCCGCCTGCCCAGCCCCGCCCCGCCCGGGGCCGCGCCCTGCGAGGCGGCTCGCTTCGAGGCGTTCGAACTGGCGCGGCTGGGTAACCCGGCCGCCGCGGCCGCCAGGCTGGCCGGAGCTGATTGTCCCGCCGAAACGGCGGCTGTTAATAAAGAGCTGCTGCGGCTGTACTCCCAGGCCTACGCCGGCATGCAGCACCTGGATTTCGAGGGCTATGAATTCTCGACCGTCCCCGGGCGCTGGGGGGCGGCGCAGGGCGGCTATTCCGTCTCCTACGGGGCGGAGGGCGGCCTGGTCTGCGAAGCTGACGGGCGGCCTTCCTTAGCGGCCGGCTGCGTACCGCCCGCCGCGGCGCTGCTGTCCTGCCTCGAAAAGTACAGGTTCGACGGAAAGGCCGGCGAGCCGCCGCCGGGCGGAGCCTTGGAGCGGGCGCTGAGAAAGGCCGGCTACATCCGGTGAACCCGGCGGCGGTTTAATATAATGTTCCATAGGGCGGTTCTGGCCCGGCGGCGGGCCGCCCAAGGATAAAATGAAAAATGCTGCGCTTCTCTGCCTCCTCCTCCAGCTCTGCCAGCTGCCCGCGGCGGCCGCCAGGCTGAACGTGATCTTCCTCGACATCTGCTCTACCAGGGCCGACCACTTCGGGACCTACGGCTATAAGCGCGACACCACGCCCAACATGGACGCCTTCGGCAAAAAAGCCGCGGTCTTCGAGAACGCCATGTCCGAGGGCTCCTGGTGCCTGCCGAGCTACGCCAGCCTGCTGACCGGCCACGTACCCGAGGTGCACGGCCTCTACAATAACCTCCCGGCCCGGGGGCTGCCGGCTTTTGAGACCACCCTCGCCGAGCAGCTGAAGCGCTCCGGCTACAAGACCGCCCTGTTCAGCGGCGGCGTCTACCTGATGCCGGCCTGGGGCCTGGCCAAGGGCTTCGATACCTACACCAATATCTTTTCCACCGCGTCCCCGGCGCGGGTGCCCGCCCCCTTCGAGGACAACTTCGAGGCGGTGCTGGACTGGGTCAGGAAGAACAAGGACGGGGGGGACCCTTTCTTCCTCTTCGCCACCATCGACGACCTGCACACGCCCTACCATTCGCCGGACCCCAAAAAATACGACCCGGATTACGACGGCATAGCGCAGGACCCCGACGTGCTGGGCGTGCCCTTTTCCCGGGCCTACAACGGCCAGGAGTCCGGCTACCCGCCGGAGCTGAAGAAAAAAGTGGAGGAGTTCAAGAGCGACCCGCGGCATCTGAACCACCTGGTGGCGCGCTACGACGCGGCCCTCAACAGCGTGGACGCGCAGGTGGGGAAATTCCTCGAAAAAATGCGCGAGATGGGGATGGAGGACAATACCGTGCTCATCATCTCCGCCGACCACGGCGAGCTGCTGGGCGAGCAGGGGCTGCTCAACCACACGCAGGGGCTTTACGAGCCGGTGCTGCGCGTGCCGCTGATGGTGCGCCACCCCGCCGTGCCAGGCTCCGCGGGCGCCCGGCTCAAGCAGCTGGTGCAGCGCATAGACCTGATGCCCAGCATCCTGGAAATAGCCGGCGCCAGCCAGCTCGGCCTGGGCCTGCAGGGCCGCAGCTTCGTGCCGCTGCTCAAGGACCCCTCCGCCCCGTGGCGGGAATACGCCTTCGCGCGCTCCAGCCGGAACGTCCCTTTCCTGACGGGCACGGTCCCGCTTATCGACGAGCGGGTGGCCCGCGACGCCTGCTGGAAGCTCCACCACTACCTCTACAAGGACAGCTGGGAGCTCTACGACCTCTGCTCCGACCCGCTGGAGACCAGGGACCTTTACGCCGAAAAGCCCGAGATCGCCGCGCGCCTGGCCTTCCAGCTGCTCAAGAACATGGAAGAGTCCCGCCCGCACCAGCCCGGCCCGCCGCCCGGCATGAGCGGCTTCCGGCTGAAGGGCACGGATGCGGATAAATATTAAAGCCCGCTGCGCCGCCCTCTGCCTGGCGGCGGCGCTGCCGGCGGTGTGCGGCGCCGCCCCGGCCCGGCGCCCCAGCGTGGTCCTCGTCATCTACGATACGGTCCGCGCAGACCGCACCTCGCCCTATGGCTACGCGGCTTCAGCCACTCCGGCGCTGGGCAAGTTCGCGGCGGGCGCGGTCGTCTTCGAGAAAGCCTACGCCAATTCCAACTGGACCGGCTCTTCGTTCGCCACCATCCTGACCGGCCGGCGCCTGTTCTCGCACGGCCTGGCCGGTTTTTTAGATTCTCCGGCCGCGGACATCCCGTCCATGCCGGCCCTGCTGTCGGCGGGCGGCTACGAAACCGCCGCCTTTTTCAGCGGCCTGCCGGGGGAAGCGGGGTACAGCTTCGGGCGCGGCTTCGGCCGCTTCGCCGCGGTCTCCTCCACCTGCCCTTTCAGCTACCAGGTCGCCGCCGCCCTGGAGTGGAAAAAAAGCCTGCCTCCGGAAAAAGACTTCTTCCTGGCCGTTCACGGCCTCGACGTGCACAGCCCGCGCAACTGCGCCGGGGGGGACGTAGAGAAGGGCCCCGGGATGCCGCCGATGGACGCCGCTTTCCTGGATTATTTCAACGACAGCCCCGGCAGGGACCTGGCCCGCCTCGACCCGCAGAGCTGGAAGCAGGTGCTCGCGTATAAGCGGGACCCGGCTTTCCTGGCCCGGCTTTCCCGCGACTATGACCGCTGCGTCTCCCAGCTGGACAGGGGCCTCGGTTCCCTGCTGCGGGCGCTGGAAGAAGAGAAGGACAGGCCGCTGCTGATCATAGTCACCTCGGATCACGGCCAGCTGCTGGGCGAGCACGGCCGCCTGGGGCACGTCAGCACCGTTTACGAACAGCTGGTCAGGGTGCCGCTCTTGGTCAGGTTCCCGGGCGGCGCCGGGCGGCGCGAGGCGGCCGTCGCCGAACACGCGGACCTGCTGCCCACCGTCTGCGCCGCGGCCGGCATTCCCTGCCCGGACGGGCTGGACGGACAAAACCTGGCCGCCCCCGGCGGCAAGAATTGGAAAACGGCGGGGTGGGTAACCGCCAGCGCCAGCGGGCCGCCCGGTTCGGTGAGGCAGGTCAGGCACGCCGCTTTCTACGACGGGACGAAAAAATTGGCGCGGCACGGCCCGCGGTGGGAGCTGTTCGATCTGGCCGCCGACCCGGGAGAAACGGCAGACCTGGCGGAGGCGCGGCCCGCCGACTTCCTGCGGCTGGCTTCCGGCTACCTGGCAATTTCCGGGGCTGAAAAGATCACGGCGGGGACTGTCTACGCCGAGGGCGCGGAAAATTGTTCACGGCCGGACCTCCGCCCGGAGGCGGCTCCCCCGGCTTCGCCCTGCGGGCGGGCCGCGGCCGCCGCTTCGCGCCTGGCCGGCAACCTTGACTTCGAGGGCGCGGCCGCGGAATTGAAGAGCTCCGGCTGCCCGGAGCCCGAATTGCTCCGGTACCGGGAAGCCCTGCGGCTGCTCCGCGCCGCGCTGCTCGCCCGGGGCGTCCGGCCTTATGAAGGCTATACGTTTTCAGCCGCCCCCGGGCTTTGGAAGACGGCCAAAGACGGCTACTCCGCGGCCTTCGGCCCGGCGGGAGGGCTGCGCTGCGAAGTAGACGGCAGGCCTTCTTCGGCCCCGGGCTGCGTGCCGCCGGCGGCGGCGCTGCTGGACTGCCTGGAAAAATACCGTTTTGACGGCGCCGCCGCGCCGGAAAAAAGCGGCCTGGAACAAGCCCTGAAAAAAGCGGGCTACATCCAATGACCTTCCGGCTTTTCAGGACAGGACCTTTTTGGGATAATATAGTCCCGGGCGCAGCGCAGCGCGCCCGCGAAATTAAAAATATGCAGAGCTTCCCGCGCCTTTTTATCCCGGCCTGCCGCCCCTCGGCGGCCGCCGCTGTTGCGGCCGGCGGGCCGGAGCGGTTATGTCCCGCGGCTGGAGGCTGCGCGCCATGAGAAAAGAAGCCGGGGCTGCCGTGGAAAAACGGGCCGGGGATTTCAGGCGCCTGCAGGCCCTGGGCCTTATCCCGCTCGACGGGGACTTCTACCCGGTGGTCCATTATCCCGGCATCACGATGTACCCGCCCGCGGGCGAGGAGGACCTCTTCCGCGGCTACACCCCGCCGGCGGACGGCAGGATCTCCGTCTACGTCCATATTCCCTTCTGCGGCCGCCGGTGCCATTTCTGCCATTACCCCGTTACCGTCGGGGCCTCCGACGGCGACAAGGCCGCCTACCTGGACGCGCTCGCGCTGGAGGCGCGGCTGTACCGGCGCCGCCTGGGCCTGGACCGCCCGAAGGTGAGTTCCGTGCTGGTCGGGGGCGGCACCCCGACCTTCCTGCCGCCGGCGCTGCTCGCCCGGTTCCTGGAAGACTTCACCTCCCAGTTCGACCTTTCCGGCGCGCCGCAGTTCTCCTACGACGTGGACCCCGGCACGCTGCTGGGGCCGGAGGGCGGAGAGCGCCTCAGGATACTTAAGGCGCACGGGGTGGGACGGCTTACGATAGGGCTGCAGTCGCTCGACGACGGCGTGCTCGGGCGGATGAACCGCGCGCACGACTCGGCCGCGGCGCTGCGGGCCGTGGAGGCGGCCCGGGCGGCGGGCTTCAAGCTGAATATCGAGTTCATCTACGGCTACCCCGGCGATACGATGGAGACCTGGACCGCGACCGTCCGGCGGGCGGCGGCGCTGGGCGTCGAAGAGGTCCAGCTCTACAGGATCAAGCTGATCCCCTACGGGGACCACGCGGGTTTCTTTTCAAGGGGCGTGGCCCGGCCGCAGACCCCGCCGGAGGAAGTTTTCCGCATGAAGCAGGCGGCGCAGCTCCTCCTGGAAGAGGCCGGCTACACGGAGAACCTCCGCCGCGTCTTTTCAAAAGACCCGGCCGATTTTTCCCGCTACGCGCACGACCAGTGCTGCGGCCTCGTCGACCAGATAGGCCTCGGCCTGACGGCGTTCAGCAGCCTGCGCGACAGGTTCGCGCTGCCCACCGCCGACCTGAAAGAATACTACGCGCTGCTGGCCGCGGGCAGGCTGCCCGTGAACCGCGGCCTGGTGCGCGGCGCGGCCGCGCAGGCCGTCTGGGCCTTCGTGCTGCCGCTCAAGAACCGGCGGGTGATCAAGGGGCACTTCAAACGGCTCACGGGGCGGCTGCCGGGGGAAATATTCGGGGCCAGGATCGCGCGCCTCAAAGAGGCCGGGCTGCTGTACGAGGACGCGGCGAAGCTGGAGCTGACGCCTGAGGGCGCCTTCTTCGCCGACGAGGTTTGCCACCAGTTCTACCAGCCGGAATTCATGCCTTTCGGCCGCGGGGCTTACGCCCCCGGCCCGCTTAATCCCTACTTGGTTTGATCAGAGCACTATCAGGATGACGCCCGCGGCCGTCAGGACGGCCGCCGCCGCGGCGCGCGCGGTTATTTTTTCGCGCAGCATCAGGGCCGAGAGCGGCAGGATGAAGAGGGGGGTCGTGGAGGTGAGGGTGGACGCGACCGCGGCCGTGGTATACTTCAGCGCGACGAGCGCGAGGTAAAAGCCGCCGAAGACCGTAAGGAAAACCGCCGCGAGCAGGTGCAGCATCAGGCGGCGGTCCTTCAGCGGGGTCAGCCAGCCGCCGAGCCGGCCTCCGGCCAGCCCCCAGACGAAAAGCCCGGCCCCGGCGCAGGCCATGCGGATGACGGAGGAGAGCAGCGGGGGGGAATCCTGGACGCCCGCTTTCGCCAGTATCACGGCCGCGGCCATGCAGGCCGCCGCGAGCAGCGCGTACCTGACGCCCCTGGCGCGGTCCCTGGCCTTGCCGGCCGGGGAGGTTTCCCACATGGCCCACGACGCCCCGGCGGTGACCAGCGCTATGCCGGCCCAGGCGGCCGGCGAGGGCCGCTCCCTCAGGAAGACCACCGCCAGCAGCACCGTCAGGACGGGCCCCAGCGTGCCGAGCAGGACCGTGAGCCGCGGGCCCAGCCCCACCAGCGCCCTGAAATAAAAAGTATCGCCGGCGGCTATGCCGAGCAGGCCGCTCAGGCCCAGGCAGAGGGCCGCCGGGCCGCTCACGCTCCCGGCCCCGGCGAACGGCAGCGCGGCGCACAGCATGGCCGCCCCGGCGGCGCATTTCGCCAGGTTCATTCCTTCCGGCGGCACATCCTCGCCCAGCGTCCCGAACATCACGGAGGTCAGCGCCCAGGAGGCCGCGGAACCGAGCGCGGCCGCCGCGCCTAAGGCCTCCAGGCCCAGGGGTGAGCTCATGCCAGGGGCCCCGCCGCGGGCCTGAGCCCGGCAGCGGCGGCTATCCTCTTTATGAATCTTTCTTCGGGGGTGAAGCGGCTGACGGAGTAGATGGGGAAAACAGGCTTCAGCGCTTCCGGAGTTCCGTCGTGCACGGTGACGGCGTTGGCGCCGGCCAGCAGTCCCTGCAGCTGGGCGCCGGGGCGCGCCTTCTCCAGCGAACTGGTGCTGGGGATGAGCGCGCGGGGGTAAAAAACGCGCAGCAGCGCCATGAAGTTCAGCGCCGTGTCCAGGTTCCCGGGGCCGCGGCCGCTGAAAGAAGAATCCTCGCCGGGGATGAAGACCGAGGCGCTGGCCATCTCCGGCGAGAAGCGGCGGAAGAACAGCAGGTCCCGCAGCAGGCCGGCCGGCTCCTGGCCGGGCAGGCCGACTATGTTCCCGGTGCCCACGCCGAACCCCAGGCCGCGCAGCGTTTCAAGGCAGCGGACCCGCCTGGCCAGCGTGTCTCCGGGCTTGACGGCGGCGTAGAGGCGCGGGTCCGAGGTCTCGAATTTTAGTATATACCTGTCCACCCCGGCTTTTTTCAGCCGCGCGTACTGCGCTTTGGGCAGGCTGCCGAGACAGGCGATGACCGAAATGCCGGGCAGCGCCGCCTTCATGTCCGCCACGGCGCCGCACAGCATCGTTATGAACTTTTCGGCGGGGTTCTCGCCGGACTGCAGCAGGAACACCCGCCGGCCGCGCTCTTTGTAAAGGCGGGCGGCTATTCCCGCCAGCTCTTCGCGGCCCAGGGTGTAGCGCTTGCGGGGGGAGAGCGCGTTGATATTGCAGAAGCGGCAGCGGGCCCGGCAGGCGTTGGAGACCTCTATGACGCTGCGCACTTCGGCCGTCATTGCCGGAAAAGCCCCGTCCCGCGCCTTCCTGGCCAGGGCGAAGAGCTCCCGCTGTTCCCCGCCCCGGGCGGCCAGGGCCGCCCGCGCGGCTGCCGCCCTGGTCCGGGGAGAAGCGAGCCTGCTTTGGAGTGAGGTCATGGGCATGTCAGGGCCGGATTGCCGTCCGTCCGGGTTAAATTCTATAAAATATAGGCCCCCGGAGACAGGCCCGGGCCGGGTTTCAGGGGCGGGCCCGCTTCGTTGACAATCGGCCGTCAAAACTGTAGTATTTCTCTATTAATTATTAGTGCAGATTTCATTCGGCCTTATGAAAACAGAAAACAAGCTCAGCTTCACCATAAACCTGGGTAATTACAGCCTGGAAAGCGTCTACCAGGCCGCGTACGCCATGCTGGACAGGCTTTATTTCTATTTCGATAAAAAGGACCAGGGCACCCTGCTGGCCGAGATCAAGCCCAAGGGGAAGGCCAGGCCCCTGGAACTGCAGGCCCTCAAGGACGAGTTCTTCAACGAACTCCTGAACTCCGAACTGCGCGTGCTGGTGGCCAGGCGTACGAAAAAGATCCGGGAGGCGCTCATCGCGCAGGCGCTGATAGGGGCGTCCGCGGAAAAAGCCGATTACTCGCAGGACCCGCTAGGCATCGCCCAGCCCTGGGAAGAAAAGTATGGCGCCAAAAAAAAGAACGACCGTTAAATTCCATTCCGCCGTTTATTCCGAGCGGGGCGTGAAAGCCGCCGCCGAGGCGTACGCGGACTTCGCCTCCGTCGCCGTCTCCAGGCGGGGCGCCTATATCACCGCGGTCATCACCCCGGCGCCGGGGTCCCCCGCGGAGCTGGCCGACGAATTCTCCAACTGCGCGCTGTTCAACAGCCGCTGAGGGCGGCAGGCCTTATGGTAAACGGTAAAAAGAAACTTTCAAAAACGGGCGCCTCGCCTTTCTACTTCGAGCCGATGCGCGGCCTGGGCACCCTCGTCACCAACGACTGGGGCGGCTGGGCTTTCCTGGACGACGCCGACTTCGCCGCTTTCCTCGCGGGCAAGATCGCCGAAGGCCACGCCCGCTACCCGGAGCTCGCGGCGGGCGGCTTCCTGCTGCGCCCCTCGGATTTCATCAGCTGCTCGGAAAAGTTCGCGGGCCTCAACGCCTCCATCTTCGGCGGCACCGCCCTGCACATCATCATACCGACGATACGCTGCAACCAGAAATGCGTCTATTGCCACGCGTCCGCCAAGGGCGCCGGCGAAAAGCAGTTCGACATGGACCTGGAGACGGCGCGCAAGACCGTGGATTTCATCCTCTCCTCGCCGCGGGCCGGCCTCGACATCGAGTTCCAGGGCGGCGAGCCGCTGCTGAACTGGGAGGTCGTCAAGTTCGCGGTGGAATACGCCGAGGCCCGGGCCGGAGAGCTCAAAAAGACCGTCAGCTTCAAGCTGGTCACCAACCTGTCGGCCATGGACGACGACAAGCTGCGCTTCATTTTCAAACACCGCATCGCCGTGGCCACCTCGCTCGACGGCCCCGCGGCCCTGCACGACGCGCAGCGCGTCTATTCCGGCGGCTCGGGGCACGCGTGCGCGGTGAAGTGGATAAAGAAGTTCAACGCCGCCCGCCCGCGCTACCTCAAGCGCGGCTACATCTACAGGATCACCGCCCTGGCCACCGTCACGCGCAGGATGCTGGCCAAGCCCCGCGAGCTGGTGGACGAATACCTGAAGCTCGGCCAGCGCGAGGTGTACCCGCGCCCCCTCAACCCTTTCGGCTTTACCGGCGGCAACTGGCAGAAGATAGGCTATACCGCCGCCGAGTACCTGGCCTTCTACCGGGAGCTGCTGGAATACCTTATCGGGCTGAACCTGCGCGGCGTGAAGATCCGCGAGAAGACCGCGCAGACCTTCCTGACCAAGATCCTCGGGGGGGAGGACCCCTCCCACATGGACTGCCGCCTCATGTGCGGCGCCGCCATCGGCCAGCTGGCCTACAACTACAACGGCGACATCTACACCTGCGACGAGGGCCGCATGCTGGCCGTCATGGGCGACGAGAGCTTCAGGCTCGGCAGCGTCCTGGACGCGACTTACGCCGGCGTCATCGACCACCCCGTCACCAAGACGGCCTGCCTCTCCTCCTGCCTGGAAAGCCTGCCGGGCTGTTCGGACTGCGCCTTCAAGCCTTTCTGCGGCGTCTGCCCGGTCAACAGCTATTTCCTGGGCAGCCTGTTCCCGCAGAAGGCCAACGACCAGCGCTGCGCCGTCAACAAGGGCGTGCAGAAGATCCTTTTCGAGAAGCTGGCGCAGGCGGACTCCCGCGCGGTGCTGGAGACCTGGCTGAACGCCGAGTGGTACCGGGACGGAGCGAAGGCCAGAAAGGCGGCGGCCAATGCCTGAAAAAATGAAGAAAGAAAAAAAACTGCCCTCCCTGAAGAAGAACCTGCGCAACTTCCTGACGAGCGAGGAGGGCAAGATCTCCAAGCGCAAGGTGAGCAGCATGGCCGGCGCCTCCATCGGCGTGGGCATGGGCATCGCCGCGCTGCTGATGATGGTGAAATCCACCGAGGCGGCCTGCACCCATTCCTCTCACGGCTCGCATTCCTCGCACGCCTCGCATAATTCCCACGGCTCGCACGGCTCGCACGGCTCGCACGGCTCGCACGGCTCGCACGCCTCGCACGGCTCGCACGGGTCCTACTAGGGCTTTATCATGACTAAAAGACTTTTCCTGGCCGCCGTCTCCCTCCTGCTGTTCGCCGCGCCGCTGCGCGCCCAGGAGGCCGGGGGGAAAGTGCTGGTCGTGCTCACCAGCTTTTTCGCGAACAGCCTGCTGGACGGCGGGCTGCTCCGGGTCCTGCAGTTCAAGCAGGCCGGGCTCGAGGTGCACATCCTTTTCGAGGGCTCGTCCGTCCTCGCTTTCCTCGACCTGCACGGCGAACTGGACAAGCCGGCCTGGCAGAAAAAGGTCAAAGGCCTGGAGGACGACCTCGCGCGGCCCGGGCAGGCGGCGGCCAGGATCGTCAGGCCCCCCAGGTACCAGGTGGCGGGGAAGAAGCTGGGGCTGCCGCCCGCGCTCAGGACGCTGCTGCAGAGCGTCCTGGACCTGCAGATCCCCTACACGGTTTCGGCGCAGGCGGCCGGGGATTTTATGGCTTTCGACGAGTTGACGGCGGCCGCCGAGCCGCTCTCGGCGGACCCGGAAAATCCGGCGGACATTTCTGATTTTATCAAACAGGGCTACACCGTAGTCGTTTACTGAAAGGCGCGGTAGAGGTAGGGCATATGGCACACAAGAAAGAACCTAAAAAGATCCCCTCGCTTAAAAAAAGCCTGCGGCTGTTCCTGACCAGCGAGGAGGGGAAGATAACCAAGACCGAGATAAATAAAATGGCCGGCGCTTCCGTCGGCCTCGGCATGGGCGTGGTTTCCCTGCTGCTGTCGGTCACCTCCTCCGAGGCGGCCTGCACGCACTCCTCCCACGGTTCCCACAGCTCCCACGCCTCGCACAATTCCCACGGCTCGCACGGGTCGCACGGCTCGCACGGGTCGCACGGCTCGCACGGCTCGCACGGGTCCCACGGCTCGTATTGAAAGCGGAAAGGGCAAGGGGTGGAACTATGATCAAAAAAATATTCCTGGCGTCTTTCGCAGTGGTTTCCCTGGCCGCTTCCCTGCCGGCGCAGCAGACCGGCAAGGTGGTGATCGTGGCGGGCAGGCAGCAGGTCGTTAACGCCATGAAGCGGGCCGTGCAGCTGAAAGAGGCCGGCATAGAGGTGCAGGTGATCTTCGAAAGGGAGGGCATCCTGCCTTTCCTCGACCTGTACGGCGTGCTGGGCACCGCCGGCTGGAAAACCAAGATGACGGCCTTCGCCGCGGAGGACGCCGTGGAAACTTCCACGAGCACCGTGAAGGGGCGCACGGGGCAGATGACGGCGAAGCACCCGAAATTAAAGCTGCTGGACATGTCCTTCAGGGCCCCCCCGGCCATGCGGCCCCTGCTGGACAAGATGAAGCTGGAAAAGATCCCCTACACCCTCTGCTCCATGTCCGCCAAGCAGATCTTCGACGTCTTTAACGAACTCAAGGCTACGGGCGAGCCGATGTCTCCGAACGCGGACGTCCCCGTGGACCTCTCCCCGCTGATAAAGCTGGGGTACCAGGTCATAGTCTATTGACGCGCCCGCGTCTTCTCCTGCTATGCCCCCGCAACCCAGAGACATCACCGGCTGGGCTCCCGGCGACCCGAACGAACCCATAATCTCGCTCACCGTGCGCTGCAACCAGCGCTGCGTCTTCTGCTCCAGGGGGGCGGAGGTGGTGCAGTATTCCCCGGCGCGCATCCGCGCGGTGATAGCCGAGCACAAGGATTCCGTCTGCTTCGAAGGCGGCGAGCCCACGCTGGCCCCCGACGTGTTCAAGTGGATCCGCCACGCCAAAAAGAGCGGCGTCAGGGATATAGTGCTGGTCACCAACGGCCACGGGCTGGAAGACCCCGCGCTGGCCCGCAGGTACCTGGCCGCCGGCGTGACGCTGTTCAACGTCAACATGCCGGCCCATACCGAGCAGGCCTACGACGCCGTCACGCAGACGCGCGGCAATTTCCCCAGGCGGGTGGCGGCCGTCAAGAACCTGATAGCGGCCGCCGGCCCGAAGAAAGTCCGGCTCACCTTCGTGGTCAATACTTTGATGCTCAAGAGCATGCCGGCCTACGCCGCCTTCATCCTCAGGGAGTTCCCCGGGCTTTTTTACGTCGAGATCAACGCGCTCAAGCTGCTGGGCAACTCCGCCGCCCGGCGCTGGCTGGTCCCGCCGCTCTCCGCGGCGGCGCCGTACCTGCAAAAGACCTTCAAGCTGCTCTCCGGCGGCGGGCTGAACTTCCTGACCGACGGCTTCCCGCTCTGCTATATGAAGGGCTACGAGCAGCACTCCATAGACGCCCAGGCCATGGCCCGGGGCGAGACCAAGTTCTCGATGGGGGAAAAGGGCAATTGCCCGCCCTGCGCGCGCTGCACCCTGGCCCCGCTCTGCTCCGGCCCCCGGAAAGATTACACCGCGCTGTTCGGCTGGAAAGAGCTGCGCCCGTCGAAGCTGGATCCCGCCGCCGTGCTGGCCAAATTCGAGCGGCCGCGCGGGAAGGCCCGCCGGGCCGCCGGTAAGGTCGGTTAGCGCATGCCGGCGCGCGCCCGGGCAGTGAGGGGCCTGTTCTACCATTACAGCCCGGCCGGCGACATCGGCCACGGCGTGCACCTCTTCAGGCTGGCCGCCTCCCTGGCCGCCGCCGGGAGGGCCGAGCTGGCCCTGCTCAGGGACGCCGGGGCGTCCTATCCGCCGGCCTCGTCGTGGACATATGGCCCCGTCCTCACCCTGCCCCCTAAAACTTCCCGCAACGCCCCGGACCGCTCCCGGAAGATCCTGGCGGCCCTGCGCAACTTCGCCCCCGATTTCCTGCTCACCGCTTTCTTCCCGCTCGGCCGCACCGGCTGCGCCGGGGAGATAGAGCCCGCCCTGCGGCTGGCGCGGGAGAGGGGGCTGAAGATCTATTCCACGGTGCCGATGCCGTATTTCTCCCACAGCGAGAAAGATCTGCCCGGGCTCTTCCGCTTCGCCGGGTTCTACGACAGGATCTTCATCCACTCGCCGCTGGTCTTCGACCTGCGCTACATGGCGGCCGCCATGCCCTTCGAGAAACGCGTCTCGCCCGCGGCTGTGGAGAAAGTCTTCATGGGGCTGAAGGAGAAACTGAATTTCACCGGCTATGTGCTGCCGTCGGCCCGGCCCCGCCGGCCGGCCGGGCGGGGCGGCAAATATATCCTGGTGCACCGTTTCTGCGGCCCCACCTCGCGGGCCATTGTGGACTGCGCCATCCGGGCAAAAAAACTATTGAAGAGTTCCCTGCCCATGGTCATAGTCTCGGGCCCGTCGAGCACCCCGGCGGAAATGCGCCGCTGGCGCGGCCTGCTGCGCGGCGCCGGGCCCGGTGTTACCCTGATCAAAGAAACCCCCGACTTCTTCAAACTGCTGGCGGGTTGCGCCGTCTCCGCCGGCACGGCAGGCGGCACGGTTTACGAGGCGCTGTACCTCAACCGGCGTAGCGTGCTGATCCCTTTCAAGGGCGCCCCGGGCGCCGAGCGCTCCGACCAGCTGGCGCGGGCCGCCATGCTCAAAGACCTGGCGGGGGCGGCCGTGCTCGACTACGACGCGCTGACCCCGGCCCTGCTGGCCGAAGCCATGGACAAAGCGCTGGCCGATGGCTCGCCGGGCTTCGTGCCGCCGGCAGAGATATTTTCAGGTTCGGAAGTGTTCGCCGCGGCCGTGCGCCGGGACTTGTTAAGGGTTAAGGCCGGGGTTTCAGCTTAGGAGCGCCGGCGGGCCGGCCGCTCATGTAGGCCGCCCTGCCGCAGCGGGAGCAGGTGGGCAGGAAGCCGCCGCGCTCTGCCAGCGCCGCGCGGAACCTGCCGTAAGCCGGGCCGTTGAAGGCCTCCAGGCAATTTTCTTTTAAAGCGCTGCCCAGCCTGCAGCCCAGCGGCTGGCAGGTTATCAGATTTCCCGACGGGTCTATCCAGAGCCCGTTCCACAGCCCCAGGCAGGTGCCGTTCCGCTCCAGCTTCGCCCGCGGGTCGTACCAGCGCTTCATTTCGGCGCGGCTCAGCTCGAGGTCGAAGCGCACCCTGGGGTCCCGCTCTCCCTTAATCTTCAGGATCTGCGCGTACAGGCGGCCCGGTGAGATGCCGGCGGCCAGGTCCTGTGAAACTTTCAGCCGCGGCCCGCCGCGGCCGGGCAGGACCTTGTTCGTCCGCGCCAGGTCGCCGGCGGTTATGAAATCCAGGTGGTGGAAAGCTATCTCGTCGGGCTTGAGGGCGGCCAGCGCCTTATAGACGGCGTGCAGCGCCGCGTGGCTGGCCTTGTTCACCGTGCACCAGAAGACCAGCTTGGATCTTTTTCTGAAGGGGGAGGAGTTCACGGCCGCGCAGGCGGCGGCTATGGCGGCGAAGGCGCCGGGCCGGCCCACGCACTTGTCATGTATCGCCGGGGTGCCGTGCACGGAGACGGTCAGTTCGTCCAGGCCGGCGGCCAGCAGGGCCGGCAGCGCGCCGGCGCCGCAGGACAGGCTGGTGATGACGCGGCAATAATGCCCGCGGGACTTTATGTATTTGACCAGCCAGGGCAGGTCGGGGCGCAGCAGCGGCTCGCCGCCGGAAAGGTAGAACCTGCGCGGGGCGGCCGACAGGGAATCCACCAGGCGGCCCAGATGGCCGCGGCTCAGCTCGGGGCCGCGCCGGGCGGTAGAGCTTTTTGCCATGAAACAGAAATCGCAGTTCAGCGGGCAGCGGTAGGTGAGGTCCAGCGTGACGTGGCGCGGGTCCAATAGCGCCGGGGCCGTCATGGACGGTAAAATCCTTTAACGGCGCCGGCGGCGTAAAGGCACTCGCCTTCGGTCATCATGGGATATGAGGGCAGGTGCAGGGCCTGCGCGGCGTAAAGCGCGCCGCCCGTGAAGCGGCCGCGCGCCGGGGCCAGGGTATGGAAAGGTTCGTAGGTGCGGCCCAGGGGCAGCTTCAGTTTTAGCAGGAATTTCTCCAGCGCCGCCTTGTCTTTTGCCAGCACCGGGAAATCCTGGGCCTCGCGGCCCGTCGCCGGGAGGCGCAGGCCTGTCAGCCCGCCCAGCACGTGGCGGTAGATGTCGTTGTTGCGCCGGAAAACGGCCAGCGTGTCGGCTATCAGCGAAAGCTTGAGCTCCATCAGCGGCACGGCCTCAGGGGCCGGCCCGCCGGTGCCCGCCGCCGCCCTGGCGGCCCGGCGGAACAGGACCGGGTCGTCGCAAAGCAGGGCGCCGGCCTTGGAGCCGGGGAAAGAAACCGGCTTGCCCGAGGAGAGCGAGAAGACGCTGATGTCCCCGAAGGAGCCGTAGGGCAGCCCGCCGGAATACACGCCTATAGCCTGCGAGGCGTCTTCCAGCACGGGAAAGCCGTTGGCTGCGGCCAGCGACGCGACCAGTTCCGGCGGTATTGAAGTCGAGAACATCGGCGTGAAAATAAGGGCGTCCAGTTTATCGGCGGCCGCTTTAAGGCGCGCCGGGGACATGTTGAGGCTGCCGGGGTTTATGTCCAGCAGTTCGGGCCGCGCGCCGGCCGCCAGGGCCGCGTCCAGCGCCGAGGGGTGCGTCACGTCGGTCATGCCGATGCAGGTTCCCTTGCCCGCGCCCAGGGCCGCCAGGCCGGCCCGTATGGCCGCGCGGCCGCTGGAAGTGAGCAGGCAGTAGCGCCGGCCGGCGTAGGCGGCCAGCCGCTCGGCGAACCGCGCCGGGGCGCCGGGGCCCGCGGCGCGCCTCAGCCGGGCGGCGTGCCCGGTCAGCAGCGCCTTGTCCAGGCGGTAAGGGTCGAAGAGGGGCGCGCTCACCGGCCGCTCCCGGGAGCAGGGCGCCCGTCGGGCTCGGTGCCCAGGTAGGTGGTGCCCTTCAGCGGATAGAAGATGCGCAGGTCCTTCTCCTTGCTGAAACTGGTCCTGAAATCGTCCATGAAGAAATCCAGGTTATACGGCTTGAACTTCATGGTGAGCAGTTTGACCATCTCGCGGATGAGCTTCTTGTTGCGGTGGCCCAGCTTGTCGTAGAGGCAGTTCAGCAGGTAGACATGCTCGTTGCCCATCACCCTGTAGGTCGCAACCGAGTAGATCTTCTCGGCGAGCGCCCGGGTGGACTCCACAATCTGCCGGTCCTTGGCCTCCCAGCCCAGGCCGCCGGCCTCGCCGAACTTCATCGAGTACTGCTCCACAATGCGGAAGCGCGGGTAGAAGAAATTTATCTCGTCCATCGGCGGGTAGGGCTGCACCTTCACGCCGAACTTCTTCTGCTCGCGGAAGAACCGGGAGTTCGGGTAGAGGTAGAAGGGGTTCAGGGTGTAGAGGTCCACGAACTTCTTTATCTCGTCGATAAAGCCCAGCGTGGCTTGCACGTCGCGGGGCGTCTCGCTGGGGAAGCCGGCTATCAGCTCTATGTGGTTCCAGATGCCGATAGTGTGCGAGTATTCCAGGTATTTTCGGGCCCGCTCCGGCGTGATGCCCTTGTTCACCAGGTCCAGCAGCCGGCGGCTGCCGCTCTCCACGCCGAAGGCCAGCTTCACGGCCCCGGCGTCGCGCATCTTGTCCAGCAGCTGCTCGTCGATGACGCGCAGATTGGCGCAGTCGAACCATTTCAGGTCCAGCTTGTACTTTATCATCTTCTCGCAGAGCTCTTCGGCCTTCTTATAGTAGTTGTTGAAAGAGGAGTTGACGAAGTAGAGCCCCGTGACGCCCCTGGCCTTCAGCGCGGCCAGCTCGTCTATCACCTGGTCCACCGACTTGATGTCCGACGGCAGCCGGTTGTCGTTCTCGCAGAAGGCGCAGGCGCCGGGGCAGGTCAGCTCGAAAGCGTAGGGCACCACCAGGTATTTCTTCCGGTTGTTGATAAGTTTCTTGATGAAGGGGAAATCGGAATTGTACCTGGCCAGTATGTCCCCGTCGTGCGCCTGGTACTTGGCCAGGATATGGTCCTCGTACTGCGGGGTGGGGGCCAGGGGGCGCCGCTGCTCGCCGCCGCCGTAATCCTTCACGCGGGTTCCCCTGCGCGCGACGGTGCCGGTAAAGGCGGCTTTCTCGCCGGCCAAATCCTTCATGATCTCCAGCAGGGCCTTTTCGCCCCAGTTGGCGTACACCCCGTAGTCGAAGCAGGGGTACTTTCGCATCAGGTAGGCGAAGCCTTCCTTCGGCAGGCCGCGGTAGCCGATGACGGTGCGCGCGCCGAACTTTTTCTGGACGGCGTGGCAGACCAGCGCCGAGAAATTCAGGATCAGCGGCTCGGCCCTGATGTCCACCAGGGTTATGCCGACCAGGTCGGCCTTGCCTATTTTGAGATAGCGCAGCAGCAGGCCGCAGACCCGGTCGTACTCGGCGGCCAGTTTGCGGGGCGCCCTGCCGTTCACGTAGGCCTCGGCCGCCTTCTCGTCGTAGATCAGCTCGGTCTGGCGGGGGGAGAACCGGCTGCGCACGCCGTCGAACCAGTCTTTCTCGGCGTCCAGCTGCGCGGCCTGGTAGCCGGCGGCCTTCAGCGCCCCGGCCAGCACCGCTATCGTCATGTTGGGCGGCGGGATAGGCTCGGAGATCTTCTGTTCCCCGGGCGGATAGATGAGCAGCGCTTTGAGTTTCTTTACGGCCATGTTGTCCCCCGCTCCCGCCGCTTGCGCGGGGGCGTTGGTAATATTATATCTTTAAACGGCGCGGCGGCCGCGCCGGGCCGGGAGCGCGGAAATTAATATAATACTCACCGGCCTCCTATGAAACTACTGAAGGATCTGTTCTCCAGGTACCCGGCCGCCGTCGCGGCGGGGGGAACGGCCGTTTTCGCCGCCGCCGCGGGCCTTTACGCCACGCTGTTCACCAATCTGCCTTCCTTCGACCCCAAGTACGCCGTCTACCTGGACGTGGCCAATTTCTACTGGATACAGCTGTGGGCCGATCCCGGCCTCTTCCCGAAGGACCCGCTGGCCGCCTGGTACCTGTCGCGCATACAGACCTTCTGCACCGAGCTGCCGTGGATCTGGGTGACTTCCCTGTTCATGCGCATCACGCCGTATACCCTGGGCCTGCGCTTCCTGACGGCGCTGGCTTGCGCCGCCGGGGCGCTGCTGGTCTTCCGGCTGGCCGCCAGGTCGGCCGCCCGCCCGGCCATCACGGCGGTGCTCTTCACCGTCTATTTCCTGTCCATGGACACTTTCTTCGGCGTGCCGCGGGTGTACGGCCTGCTGGCTTTCCTGGCCTTCCTGGTGGCGGTGGAGGAGAAGCGCTTCCTGCTGCTGCCCTTCCTGATGGTGCTGTCGCTGCTGGCCTACCCTATCGCCGCGCTGGGCGCGGCCTTCTCCGCGCTGCTGGTCCCGCTGTTCTTCAGGGCTGACTTCGCCGACCGGCGGCTGCTGGCCCGCTACGCCGCCGCCATGGCCGCCGCGGGGCTGCTCTGCGTAGTGGCGATCTGGGGCAGCGCGGCGGGAGAAGGGATAGGCAGGGCGCTGCAGGCGGGCAACGGCTTCGAGGCTTACAAGCTGTACCAGTTCGTAGACAGACCGCTGGACACGCGCAACCCGCTGCACCTCCTGGCCTATTTCGTGCTGAACCTCAACGAGTACGGCCGGCTCTACCCGGTCATGAGCGCCCTGCTGGCCCTGGCCGCCGCGGCCGGCGCCCTGGCCCGGCCCGGCTGGCTGTTCCTGCCGGTCTCGGTAAAGCTTTCGCTCGCCGGCGCCCTGGCGGCTTTCGCGGCGCTCTACGTCCTGCACCCGGTCTCGGCTTCCAGGCAGACGGTGTTCGCCGTGCCGCTGGCCCTGGTCTTCCTGGCCGCCGACGGGCTGCGGCGCCTGGGCCGCGGCAGGCTGCGCACGCTGGCCGTGGCCGCGCCCGCCGCCCTGCTCTTCGCCGCCCTGTACCTGCGCCTGGGGCTGCGGGAATCCTTCCGGGACTACGCCCCGGCCTACGACTACCTGGCGGCGCTGCCCCGGGACGCCGTTGTGGCCGGCCACCCGCGGAGCCGCCTGCTGATGGGCGTGCCCATCTTCGCCCGGCGGCAGGCTTTCCTGATAGACGAGCACCGCGACCAGTACCTGATGTACCTGCACGGCGGCGCCGATTTCGACGCGCGGCGCGCCGCGCTGGTTTCGGCCCTCTACTCGGCCACGCCCGACGGAGCCTGCGCCCTCGGGCCGGCCTACGGCGTGACCCACATTGTAATGGAAGACGGCAATTACAGCCGCGAATACCTGGACTGGGCGCCCACTTACCCCCGCGAGACGGAGATCTCGGCGATAGTGGCGGCCGCCCGGGAGCCGCTGGGCTTCTACGGCCACGCCCGCAAGCGCGCCGCTTTTTCCTGGAAGTCTCCGCGCAACAGCGGGCTGGTGTTCGATCTTTCCGAGTGCAGGAAAAAGGGCGGCATTCGCCTCCCCTGAGTAAGCGGGCCTAGCCCGCCAGGTCACCCGACCTGAACAGGCCGAACTTTACCGCCCTCCAGGCGTCCCTTGCGAAACTCTGCAACTCCCGCTTGGCGACATGCTGGGCGAAAGCCAGCAGCTTCATGTCCTTGTTCGCCCCGAAGAAACCGGTCCACCTTATTTTTTTCAACAGCGCCGGGTTGAAGTAGTAGCGCCGGTAGGCGGCGCGGAAGAAAGCCGCGCAGTCCGCCGGGTGGCGCACCGTCTGATGGGCGTTGTCGTAATGCCACAGCGGCACGCCGGGCAGCAGCCGGCCGGCCGCGGCGCACTCGCCGTGCGTTGCGGTGCCGGGGTAGGGGGTGAGGATATTGTACTTCACCATCGACGGGGCGTCCGCCATGGACGCCTTCACCGTCTCCAGCATGGCCGCCTCGTCCTCGTTCCCGAAGCCGAAAATATACGAGCACATCGTGTGCACGCCCCCGGCCCGCATGCGCTCCAGCAGCGCGGGCAGGTCATAGCCCGGCTTGATCTTGCCCAGGCGCTCGCGGTTGCCGGCGCTGACGCTCTCGACGCCGAAATAGACCAGCCGGATATTGGCCCTGGCGAACTTCTCTATCAGCTGGTCGCCGCCTTTCAGGAAATTGTCCACCCGCGCGGCCACCATGAATTCCAGTTCCTTATCCAGGCCGGCGGCTATGATGCCGTCCACGATGGCCATCCCGTGTTCGTAGGGGGCCAGGAAATCGTTGTCCACGAACATGACGCGCCCCATGAAGGGGAACTCGCGCCTGATGGCCCGCAGCTCGTCTATCACCTTCTCCGGCGAGCGCAGGCGGTAGCGGCGGCCTTCCTTCGGGGCCTGCAGGCAGAATTCGCAGGCGAAGGGGCAGCCCCGCTTGGTTTCGACATTGGTGGTGTAGAGCTGCCGGAAGGTGCGCAGGGAATAGACGCGGTACTTCTCCTGCGGGAACAAGTGCCTGGCCGGGAGGGGCAGGTCGTCGAGGTTCGCTACTCTCTCGCCGGGGCCGGTAGAGATCACGGCGCCGTCCCTGCGGAAAACCAGGCCGGGGATGCCGGCCGGGTCTCCGCCGGCCGTCAGGGCGCTCAGCGCGAGCTCGCCCTCGCCGGCTACGCAGGCGTCGGCCTGCGGGCACTCGGCCAGCAGGCGCTCTGCCGAGAAAGTTGCGGGCAGCCCGCCGAAGACCACTTGCGCCCCGCAGGCTTCTTTAACCGCGGCGGCTATTTTGTAGGCGTTCGGCACGGTGCCGTAGAGCAGCGGCACGGCCGCCATATCGGGGCGCACCTGGCGCAGGCGCTCTTTAAGTTCGCCCAGACCGCGGCAGTCCACGGCGCAGTCTATCGCCGATACCTCGTGGCCTTCGGCTATCAGCCGCGCGGCCAGGCCGGCGGCCCCCAGGTACAGCAGGTCGCTGCTGTAGGTCCACAGCTTGTCCATTATGGGCGGGATGATGAAAACTATCTTTTTCGGGCTGGCCACGGTGCTAGTATATAACAAAAAAGCGGCCCCAAGCCACGGCGGGCGGAGGGGGGGCGCTTTTGGCTGATTGTGATATAATTGGTTTCGATCCCGGGCGGAGAGCCCGCAAAAGATGAAAATACTGCTGATCAAGGCGGCCAGGCTGAAGAGCACCCCGAGCAGGCGCCACGACGGCGTCATGCCGCCGCTGGGCCTGCTGTACCTGTCGGCGGCCCTCAAGCGCGCCGGCTACCCGGACGTGGAGCTGCTGCACATCGCGCTGGAAGGCCTGGACGCCGCCGGCGTGGAGCGGGAGATAGCCAGGCGCCGCCCCGACGTGGTCGGCATCAGCGCCATGACCTCCGAGGCCGTCTCCCTGCACCAGGCGGCGGCCGCCGCCAGGAAGGCCGGGGTGCCGCTGGTAGCGGCGGGCGGGGCGCATCCCACGGCCTGCCCGGACGACTGCCTGGCCGACGCCAATATAGACGCCGTGGTTCGCAACGAGGGGGAACTCACCTTCCCCGAACTGCTGGCCGCCCACGCGCGCGGCGCTGACTTCTCCGGCGTAAAGGGCGTGTCCTGGCGCAAGGACGGCGCCCGCGTGGACAACCCCCCGCGGGAATTCATAGCAAACCTGGATTCCCTGCCCCTGCCCGACTGGGACCTGGCCCCGCCGGAGCGCTACAAGGATTTCGTGCCGCATTCGCCCATGCTCTTCGGGCGCCGCTACATGAGCGTGTTCACCTCTCGCGGCTGCCCCTACCGCTGCACCTACTGCCACAATGTCTTCGGCAAGCGCTTCCGCGCCCATTCCCCGGAGCGCGTGCTGCTGGAGCTGCGCCTGCTAAAGGAGAAGTACGGCGTCACCGACATCGAGGTGGCCGACGATGTCTTCAACCTGGACCGGGCGCGCGCGGCCGCCGTCATGCGCGGCCTGATCGACGGGGGGGCGGGCCTCGGCCTGTTCTTCGGCAACGGCCTGCGCGCCGAGCTGCTGGACCGGGAGCTGGTGGACCTGTTCGCCAGGGCCGGCGTGAAATACGTCAGCGCGGCGGTGGAGACCGCCAGCCCCCGCCTGCGCGAGCGCATCAAGAAGAACGCCGACCTGGGGCGCCTGCGCGCGGCGGTGGCGCTGCTGGCCGAGCGGCGCATCTTCGTCAACGCTTTCGTGATGATGGGCTTTCCCGGCGAGACGCTGCAAGAGATGCTGGTCACGGCGCGCTACCTCTGGTCGCTGAAGGCCCATTCCTTCCTGCTCTTCTTCTGCCGCGGCTACGCCGGGACCGGGCTGTGGGATTCCCTGCCGCCGGCCAAGCGGATAGACCCCGGGAGCGACAATACCTGCTTTGTGCCTTACGGCGGCTGCGCCGACCAGCCGGCCTGGCAGCTGCTGGCCATGAAGCAGCTGGCCACCGCCGTCTTCTACTTCGGCAGCCCGTCGAGGGTGTGGCGGATCTTCCGGGACCTGCCTTTCGGCGGCCCCCGGCTCTACTGGTTCCTGCTCAAGACTATGGCTTTGAAATTCCTGACCCCGGGGCGGCGCTAGGCCGCCCGGGCGGGCTGGCGGGCGGCGGCCAATTCCTTCTCGTGGCGCCGCGTAAAATTGCCGTCGTTCATCGGGCAGTCGAAGTGGCTCGAGCCCTCTTTGAACATTTCCGAACCCCACATTCTTTTTACTATCGTCTCCAGCGGCTCGCGGCGGATATTGCCGAAAGCGGCCGGCAGGTAGCAGCAGGCCAGCACATCGCCGAAGGCCGACACGTCGAACTTATTGCCTATCATTGAATTGCACCAGAAAGGCACGTCCTTGTGCTGCAAAAAGTCCGTTTCCCAGCACACGTCGGGCCCGACGAGCGAGCGCAGTTTGTCTATCTCGCCCGGCGTCAGCGGCACGTCCTTCTCTTTCCAGCGGCCGCTCTGGATGGAGGAAAGGAAGCGCACGCCCACGCCCAGCTTGCGGGCCAGGGCTATCAGTTCCTCGAAATCGCCGCTGGCCAGGTTCTCTTTCGTCGCGTAGATGGACGCCGCGGCGGGGATGCCCAGCCTGGCGCAGATCCTCAGCCCTTCCACGGCCTTGTCCCAGCAGCCGGGCACGCCGCGGTTGGCGTCGTGCTCTCCGGCGCGGGGGCTGTCCAGGCTGACGCGGATGCGCGCTATGCCGGCGGCCTTCAGCCGGAGCGCCATGGCCTCGTCGAGCAGCAGGCCGTTGGTGTCCACCGAGGCCACCAGGCCCAGCGCCCTGGTTTTAGCCACGAATTCTTCCAGGTGGGGGGACAGCAGCGGCTCGCCGCCGAAGAAATGCACGCAGGCCCCGCCCAGGCGGGCCAGGTCCTCTATGAATTTCAGCACCTCGGCGCGGTTCAGCTCGCCCTCCGGCGGGGCGGGGGCTTTGCCCACGCCGCAATGGGCGCAGGAGCACTGGCAGCGGTAGGACATGGAGAGCACCGCCGTCACGCCGTAGAGCGGCACGAACCGGCGGACCAGCGGCAGCAAAGTGCGGAAATAGAAGGCCGTGAAGGCTATGAACCAGGGCTTGCCGTAGACGCCGGCCAGCAGCGGGCGCAGGCGGAAAGAAAGCTTGTTGAGCAGCCTCGTCACCCCTGTATTCTATTGCATATGGCCGGGGGTGTCAAACCCGGCCGCGGGCCGCGGCCCTGCCTCCGCGCCGGGCCTTTTTGGTAGACTATTGCCTATGAAGCGACCCCGCGTCCTGCTCGTAAAGAGCCGCAGCCTCGCCACCAAGCTGCGCGGCGCTTCCATGCCTCCGCTGGGCCTGCTTTACATCGCCTCTTTCCTGCGCTCGCGCCTGTCCGCCGACGTGCGCCTGCTCGACGCCCGCCTGGAGTCCGACATCCTCTCCGCCGTGGCGGCCGCGGTGCGCGCCTCCCGCCCCGACGTGGTGGGCGTGAGCGCCCTGACGGCCGAAGCCTTCCTGGCGCATAAGATCGCCGCCGCCGTAAAGGCCGCCGACCCCTCGGTGCCGGTGGTGCTGGGCGGGCCCTACCCGTCGTCGGACCCGGAAGGCGCGCTGGCCGACGCCAATACCGACGCGGCCGCCATCGGCGAGGGGGAAGAAACCTTCGCCGAGCTGGCGCGCGTGATAGCGGAAGAAGGGCCGCGCTGGAACGCGCCCGGCGCCGCCGACGGCGTGGCCGGCCTGGCCCTGCGCGCCGGGGGCGCCGTGACGCGCACGCCGGCGCGGGTGCCGGCGGTGCACCCGGACGACCTGCCTTTCCCGGCCTGGGACCTGGTGGACTATAAAAGGTTCTGGAAGACCGGCGGCATGGCCTCCGTCGGGGTGCGGCCCTACCTGCCGCTCTACACCTCGCGCGGCTGCCCTTTCCATTGCGTCTACTGCCACCAGATCTTCGGCAAGACTTTCCGCGGCCGCTCTCCGGAGAGCGTGGCCGCGGAGGTGGAAATGATACGCTCGCTGGGCACGCGGGAGATAGAGGTGCTCGACGACGTGGCCAATTACGACCCCGACCGCTTCGACGGGCTCCTGCAGGAGCTGCTGCGCCGCGGCCTGGATCCGGTGCTGAATTTCCCCAACGGCCTGCGGGCCGACCTGCTGCGCGAATCCACGGCGGATTTGCTCAAGAGGGCGGGCACCGCCGACGTGGCCATGGGCCTGGAGACCGCCAGCCCGCGCCTGCAGAAACTCATAAACAAGAATTTGTCGATGGAGGCGGCGACCCGGGGCATAGACCTGCTGGCCTCCCGGCGCATCTTCTGCCGCGGCCTGTTCCTGCTGGGCCTGCCCACCGAGACCGAGAGTGAGATGCGCGCCACCATCCGCTACGCCTGCGGGTCGCGGCTGCACCTGGCCCTGTTCTTCACGCCCACGCCCTTCCCGGGCACCGGCCTCTACGAGCTGTTCCGCAGCGCCGGCAAGCTGCCTCAGGACCGCAGCTCCATAGATTTCGAGTACACGGCCGCGCCTTTCAACGCCAGCGCCATGAGCGACGCGACCTACCTGCGGCTGTACCGGGGGGCCTTCCTGAAGTTCCACCTGAACCCGGCCCGGGTGTTCCGGATAGTCCGGGACGGCCCTACCGGCTGGGATTTCCCCGCGCGGGCCTTCAGGCTGTTCCGCAACCACCTCAGTTTCGGCCGCCTCAGCGAGCGCGCCTAGGGCCCACAGGCCCTTTTTTAGCCAAACCCCCGTATTCCCTTGTAGAACAAGCGCTTCTTGCGCCTGAACCCCCGTTTCTGATATCCCAAAAATCCCAAAGCTCCTAAATAGCGCGCTAATTTCTTAAGGCGCGCCTGAATCCCGCGCTACCCCTGTTATTAAGTGTTAATAAGGCTGTAACACTAATTTATAAATAATTTCGGGATTTCTTCGGGATTAAGGGGGGGGTCGAATGTAAACTATAAGCACAATATGAACGGGAAGAGCCTGATAGTCGCCGCAGCAACCGCCACCCTCCTCTGGGCGCTTTCCGCTTTTGCCTTCGCGGGCGCCGGCACGTCGGGCGCGGCCTTCCTCCGCTACACCCCCGGCCCCCGCGCGACGGGCATGGGCGAGTCCTACACCGCCGTCGCCGAGGACGCCTACGCCAACTACTGGAACCCCGCCGGCCTGGCCTCCGTCGACACCTCCGAGCTGGCCGCCACCTACAACAAATCCTTCCAGGACATCGCCCACCAGTACGTGGCCGCCGCCTTCCCGCTGAGCTTCGGCTCGACGCTGGGCATCAGCTTTACCCGCCTGTCCGTGGACGCCTTCCAGGGCTTCGACGCGCAGGGCACCCGCACCCGCCAGGTGGAAGCCTCCGACATGGCCATCGGCGCGGCCTACGCCCGCACCCTCCTCGCCGACGAGATCCAGCGCCCCGTGCTGAACGCCGGCGTCAACCTGAAGATGATCAGCTCCAAGCTCGACAGCGCCTCCGCCTCGGCCCTCGCCGCCGACGTCGGCGCGGTCTACTACCTGCGCCCCTCGCAGTACTGGATGCGCAAGATCCCGGCGCAGGAACTGCGCATCGCCTTCACCGCCCGCAACGTCGGCACCGGCCTGAAGTTCGACAAGGTCTCCTTTCCGCTGCCCACCTCCTACACCCTCGGCACCGCCTGGTACGGCCACCCCTGGGGCGCCAACCAGCTGGTGCTCAGCATGGACCACATCCTCGACAACGAGAAGGGCTACATGCTGGCGGCCGGCGCCGAGTACGCCGCCTTCCAGCTGATGAGCGTGCGCGCCGGCTACAAGAGCGGCCAGGACGAGGGCTCCGGCCTGCGCGTGGGCTTCGGCTTCAAGCTGGCCTACGTCGACGTGGACTACTCCTTCTCCCCGTTCGGCGACCTGGGCGCGATGCACAAGATGGGCGTCACCTGGCGCTTCGGCACGCCGAGGTCCAAGCAGCCCCTCGGCGGCGCCGTCAGCCGCGCCAAGGGCGCGATGACCATAGCGCCCAAGCCCCGCATCGAGAAGCTGCGCCTGTTCGCCAACGACTTCGTCGAACTCGCCAGGAAAAACCTGGACGAGGGCAGCTACCTGGAGGCCCTCGACAACTTCAACAACGCCTTCAACCTGCAGCCCTCGCTGAAGACCGGCGAGTGGGGCGGCGTGGAGAAGCGCCTGGCCGCCACCGCCGAGTTCCTGCGCCTGCGCGAGACCCCCGCCCGCGAGACCCTGCTCTCCGGCGCCGCGCCCCAGCCCGCGCTGGCGCACCGCACCATCGCCGCCTACGCCTACGGCGAGGAGCGCAAGGCCTTCCTGCTGGCGCACGCGGCCCTGGGCACCAACCTGCGCGGCGACGCGGTCTACGAAGAGCTGATGAACGCGATGAGCTCCTTCACCCGGATGTCCATCCGCCGCGACGAGCTGCTGCCCTTCACCGCCCTGGTCCGCGAGAAGCTCAAGAACTCGGCCAAGGCCTTCTACATCCGCCAGTTCGACCTGGCCGTCAGGGAATGCGAGGAAGCCACACTGCTCGACGAAAAGAACCACCTGGCCTGGACCCGCCTGGGCTCGGCCTACTACCTGATGGGCGACAAGGAAAAGGCCAAGAAGGCCTACCTGAAGGCCGTGGAGCTGGACCCCAAGGACGCCGTCACGCTGGACTTCCTCAAGAAGCAGGGCTGGAAATGAAGACTGAGCACGAAAGGAGCGTATGGAACTGGTAGCCGTGATCTTTCTGCCGATGGTCCTGCTGATGGCGGGGGCCGGGGTGCTCGTCGTGTCCCAGGTCTCCAGCTTCATGCAGTCCAGCTTCATGAACCAGCGGCAGCGCGTCTCCAACTCCATGATCCAGCAGTACATGGTGCAGATCGCCATGGCCCAGACGCAGATCTACGCCCGCAGCGCCGAGCTGGAGCGCCTGTCGCGCAAGCTGGCCCTCTCCAACCAGGAGCTGGGCAGCCTCAACGACATGAAGACCAAGTTCCTCTCGATGGTCGTGCACGACGTGCGCACGCCGCTGGCCTCCATCAGGGGCTTCAGCGAGCTGCTCATCAAGAAGACGCCCGGCGAGCGCGAGGCGCAGTACCTCAAGAACATCGTGGCCTCCACCGACCAGCTGGGCCGCCTGATCGCGGACCTGACCGACCTGGCCATGATAGAGGCCGGCAAGCTGAAGATGGAGAAGGCCATCTTCGACTCGGGCGAGATCGCCCGCGACATCATCCCCGCTATCAGCATCAACGCGCAGAAGCGGGGGGTGGATTTCGTGGTGACCGAGCTCACCGACGGCATGATGCTCAACGGCGACAAGTTCCGCCTGACGCAGGTGCTGATGAATTTGCTCAACAACGCCGTCAAGTTCACGCCCCAGGGGCACAAGGTGGAGCTGACCATGCGGCGGGAGGCCCGCGGCATCGCCGTCTTCGTGAAGGACTCGGGCATCGGCATCCACCCGAGCGAGACCAAGAAGATCTTCGGTAAGTTTTACCAGGCCAGGCACCAGAAGGACGAAAAGCTGCGCAAGCAGGGCTGGGGCCTCGGCCTTTCGATAGCCACCGAGATCATCAGGGCGCACAAGGGGGAGATCGGGGCGACCAGCCCGGGGCTCGGCAAGGGCTCCACCTTCTTCTTCAGGGTGCCCTACGGGCTGTAGCGGCGAGTTAACATTAATATAACTTTTCTGAAACAGGCCGCGGGTTATAATTAATAAGCGCGGAGGACAATCAGTTATGGATATCAGTACCATATTGGGTCTCATCAGCCTCGTGATCTTCCTGGTCGGCGGCGTCGCCACCAAACAGATCCCGCTTTTCCTGTTCAACATGCACGCCATCTTCGTCGTCATGGGCGGGATGTCGGTAGCCATGCTCATCAACACCCCCATGAAGCATCTGCTCAAGGCGGTCAGCGGCTTCTTCCTCATTTTCAACGAGGGGGATACCGTGACGCCCCAGAAGATGATCCCCGTGCTGGTCAACCTGGCCGAGCAGTGCCGCATGCGCGGGCTCGCCGCCTTCAAGGAAGCGGACCCCAAGGTGGGCAACGGCTTCCTGCTGCGCGCCGCCTCGGCCGCGCTGGAGTACAGCGACCACAATTTCGTCAAGCAGGTGATGGAGCAGGAGATCAACCAGGGCGCCGACGAGTTCAACGAAGTGATCAACGTGTACCGCACCATGGGCATCCTGGCCCCGATGTTCGGCCTGCTGGGCACCCTGATCGGCATCGTGGGCGTGCTCAAGGACCTGGCCAACCCCGAGTCGGTGGGCCCCGCGATGGCCGTGGCCATCACTTCCGCTTTCTACGGCATCTTCTTCGCCAACGTGTTCTGCGTGCCCGTGGCCGGCAAGCTGCGCTCCCGCCTCTGGATGGAAGTGCGGGTGAAGGCCATGATCCTCGACGGGGTGCTGGAGATCATGAAGGGCAGCCTGCCGCTGGTGGTGGAAAGGAGGCTGCAGTCCTACCTGGCCTGAGCCGGGGGGGAAGCCTGCTTATGAAACGCTACGCGAACCTGGTACTGCGCGCTTTACGCCGGACGGCCCTGTGCCTGCCGGCCCTCGCGCTGCTGGCGGCCGGGGTTCGCGCGCAGACCATCCCGCTGGAGGACAAGGCCAAGTTCGAGAAGTCGCTGGAGCAGAAGGCCGAGGACGTGCTGATGAAGCTGCTGGGCCCGGGCCAGGCCAAGGTGGTGGTGCAGGCCTCCATGGATTTCACCAGGACCGAAAAACTCGACGTGAGCGCGGACCAGGCCCCGGCCGGGGACGACAAAAATAAATTCCAGTGGAAGGACCTGAACCCCGAAACGCAGGCCGTGGCCGACTACGTGATGCCCGGCTTCCCCATTTTCAGCGCGGCGCAGAGCGAGAACCGCTCCTACCAGCGCTCGTTCATGTTCCCGACCTCCTTCGTTAAGAGGATGTCCGTTACCATAGTATTAAATAAAGACCTGACCGACGCCGAGGTGCAGAACGCCCGCAGCGTCATCAGCGACGTGCTGCGCCTGGACCAGGTGCGCGGCGACGAGCTGACCGTGGTGAAGGCGCCCTTCGCGCCCCTCTGGAAGACCATCTGGTACACCCCCGAGGCGGTCAACCTGGTCTTCAAGTACGGCGTGCTCTCCCTGATGGGCATCATCGCCATGATCGTGGTGGCCATCGGCTTCCTGAAGCTGGCCGGCGCTATGAACACCATGGCCAAGGCCCAGCAGAGCCACCAGATCACCATGGACCTGGGCAAGGGCGCCGCGGGCGCCCCCGGCGCCGCCCCCGGGGCCCCCGCCCTGCCCGGCGGCCTGCCGCAGCTCTCTTTCGGCGGGCCCGAATCAGCCGAGCGGCCCGAGGCCGAAGAAGCCCCTTCCTCCGGGGACGAAGTCGTTTTCGCCGTGCGCGCCGAGCAGGTGCCCTTCCTGGTGCAACTGATAGGCCGCGAGGACCCCAACAACGTGGCCCTGGTGGTCAGCCACCTGCGCCCCGAGGTGCGGGGGGAATTCCTGCGCGCGCTGCCGCCCGACGTGATGACCGAGGTGATGGGCAGCATGTCCCGGGTGCGCTTCGTGGAGGCCGACACCGTGACCGCCATAAAGGACGAGCTCGAGCGGCGCCTGGCCGGGGCCGAGGGCGGGGCCGGCAAGCTGCTGGAAATACTTAACACCATGGACCTGCGCTCCAAGCGCGGCATGCTAGAGGGCCTCAGGCTCTCCAACCCGTCCGTGGCCGCCGAGCTGCGCGCCAAGATCCTGCTGCTCGAAGACCTGGGCAGCCTGGCCGACCGCGAGCTGTCGCTGGTGGTGTCCGCCGTGAAGACCGAGGACTGGGCCGCCGCCTTCCACGAAATGCCCGACGACCTCAAAGCCAAGATCTCCGCCCAGATGGCCGACAAGACCCGCGCCATGCTGGAGCAGTCCATGAAGTACGGCAAGCCCTCGAGGGAAAAGATCGACCGTGTGCAGGAAGATATCGTCGGCGTCGCGCTCAAGCTGGTCAGGGAAGGCAGGATCTCCAACCCGCTCGAGAACGCGCAGGCGCTGTTAAGCGGCGGGGAAGCTCCCGCCGGACAGCAGCCGCTAGCGGAGGTATAAGTTATGGCGTTCCCGTCGCAGCCGCCCCTGTCGGGGGGGCCTGAAAAGCGCAAAGAATCCATTTTCGCCAGCCTTTCCCCGGCTGCCGCGCCCGCCCCCGCGCCCCAGCAGGCCCCGGCGCCCCGCGGCGCCGCCTCCGAAGACATCACCGCCCTCAAGCAGAAGCTCGACGGGCTCGAGAAGAACATCGTGGCCGGCATCGAGAAGCGCCTGTCCGAGCAGTTCGCCAGCATCGCCCGCGCCTCGGCCCCCGCGCCCCTGCCTCCCGCGCCCCCGCGGCCCCCGGCCGACCCCGCGCTGACCTCCAAGCTGGAGGCGCTGGAAAAGAAGCTCTTCGACTTCGCCCAGCAGTCGTCGCTCGCCGGCGGCATGCTCAAGAACATAGAGGAATCCAAGATCAGCGCCCGCCGCGAGATAGAGGACCTGCTGAAGGCCGTGCGCGAGCAGCAGAAATACTCCGAGGTCGACCGCCAGATGCACGACCAGCTGGAGAAGTCGTGGAAGCGCGTCGAGGAGACCGAGCGCAAGCTGATGGATTTCTATTCCGCGCTGATGGCCGCGGAAACCAGGCGCCGCGCCGAGGGCGAGGTGAACTCCCGCCGCGCAGGCGAGGACGCCCGCGCCCTGGCCCAGGGCCTGCAGGCGCTGGAGCAGCGCCTGGCCGGCATGGAAGAGCGCTTCGTAAAGATAGCCGAGGACGCTTCGCCCGACCGCCACGCCAAAATAGTGAAGGATTTCTCCGAGAGCCTCTCCGACGGGCGCCGCGCCCTGGAGGCCTCCGCCTCCGAAACGGCCGGAAGGTTCGCCGCGCAGGCCGAGGAGGAGCGCAGGGCCTCCCGCGCCGCCGCCGAGGCGCTGGCGGGCGAGCTGCGCCAGGCCGCGCAGGACTCGCTGCGCCGCATGGAAGAGCTTTACGGCGGCGAGCGCCGCCAGCTTGAAGAGAAGAACCGCGGCTTCGCCGAGGATTTCGGCCGCCGCCTGACCGGCGCCATCGAGGAGCAGGGCCGGCTGGCCGAGGAGCGCCTTGCCTCCTTCCGCAAGACTTTCCAGGAGGGCGTGGCCAAGGAGCTGGAACTGATCCGCAGGGGCTTCGACGACAGCCTGCAGGCCGCCCGCCGGGACGGAGACGCCCGCGCCGCCGCGCTGGACGGCAAGGTGGCCGAATTCGCCCGCCTGGCCGGCGACAACAAGATCAAGGCCGACGGAGTGGTAGAGGCCGTAGAGGCCATGGCCGAGCGCGTAGCCCGCGACTCGGCGGCCCTCACCGCCGGCGCCGCGTCCGAGATGAAGGCCTGCTACTCCGAGCTGGCCGCCGCCATGCGCGCCGAGAACGCCGAGCGCTTTGAAAAGCTGGGCGCCAGGTACGCCGACGCCATGCTGTCCATGTCCTTCATGGATTCCTTCTTCCTCTCCGTCGAGGAGTCCGAGCGGAAGATCGCCGCGGTCAGCTCCGAACTGGGCGCCGCGCTCAAGGACCTGGACAAGGACCGCGTGCAGAGCCTCACCGGGGTTTCCGGGGACGTCCTGCGCCGCAAGCTCGCCTCCGTCGAGACCCTGCAGGCCGGCCTGGCCGCCGAGGCCGAGCGCCTGGCCGGGATCCGCGCCGCGCTGGCCGCCAAGCTCAAGGGCGTTTTTCCGGAGAGGCAGCCATGATCTACCGCAACCGCCGCGACGAGCTGGAAAACCAGCTCAACAAGGGCGCCCTCTGGGCCGTCACCTACGGCGACCTGATGAGCTACCTGATGATCTTCTTCCTGGTGCTGTTCTCCTTCTCCATCGCCAAGTCCGACAAGGCCAAGAGCCGCAAGTACGAGGAGTCGCTGGCCAATATCCAGCAGGCCTTCGGCGGCTCGCAGACCACGCAGCAGCTGGAGCGCGCCAAGATGCGCGAGAACGAGGAAGCGATGGAGAGCAACCTGAAAGAGTCGATGGCGACCAACGACCTGTCCAAGCTGGTGCAGATCCAGTCCAACGAGCGCAAGGTCAAGCTGGTGCTCACCGAGGGCGTGCTGTTCTCGTCGGGCAGGGCGGACCTGAAAGAGCCGGCCAGGCGGGTGCTGGCCCCCATAGCGGCCGAGCTGAAGAAGGTTCCCAACGACATCATCATAGAGGGCCACACCGACGACGTGCCTATCAAGAAGGGCAAGTACACCTCCAACTGGGAGCTGTCCATGGCGCGCGCCTACAGCGTGCTGCAGTTCTTCCAGGAGCAGGGCATTTCGGCCAAGCACCTGGCCGGCATCGGCTACGGCGAGCACCGCCCCGTGGGCGACAACGCCAACGCCGAGGGCCGCGCCAAGAACCGCCGCATCGAAATTTCGCTGATGAAGACCGACTAAAGCAAAACGCCAAAGAGGGTCTCTTTGGCGTTTCGTGACCGGGCCGGAAGGTTTACCCTCCCGGCCTTTTTTTATTCCGGCTGGCCGTGGGGGGAATGGGCCGCCACGAACTCGCGGTCGCCCAGCACGGCGTCGCGGTTCTTGTCGAACGGGCGCCAGAACTTGCCGGGCACGGGCTCGACGAGGAAAGCCGAATAGGCGGCCAGCGCGGCGGCCGGCTCGCCGGGGAAAGTGGAGAGTACGATATCCTTGTCGGCGGGGCCTTCCACGCCTCCGATGTACTGCGCGGCGCTGGACCAGCGGTAGCCCTCGGGCCTGGCCGACAGCTGCTCCCGCACCGGCTCCATGTGGATGTAGCGGGCCAGGTGCGCGGCGTATTTTTCCGGCTGTATCACCTTGTACTTGCAGTAGCCGACGCGGTAGGCCCCCAGGGCGCTGCCCTTGGCGAACCCGCCCATCACCGAGTGCAGGTCTACGGCGGGCGTGACGAAATACAGCAGCGCCCGCCCGGGCAGCAGCGCGTAGGCCGCCAGCTGAAGCTTGAAATCCAGCTTGGCTTTCTCCAGCAGCCGCAGGTATTCCCGCAGGTTCTCTTCGCTCTTTAAAGCGATCCCGGTATCGGTCACAAGGCAATGCGCGTTTTGGTGGAACATGCATAGATTGTAGCACATGGGCCCCTGCCGGGCCGGGAAACCGGGCGGCAAAGGAGGGGGAGGAGGCCTTTTTTGTATAATAAATATATTATGGATACACAGAAGACGGACTACTCAAAAACGGTTTTCCTGCCCAATACCTCTTTCTCTATGAAAGGGGACCTGACCAAGAAAGAGCCCGGCATCATAGAGGCCTGGAACAAGCTGGACCTCTACGGGCGCATGCTGGCCAAGCGCCGCGGGGCCACGCCCTACGTGCTGCACGACGGGCCGCCCTACGCCAACGGGCATATCCATATCGGCCACGCCTTCAACAAGGTCCTCAAGGACATCATCGTCAAGTCGCGCTCCATGCTGGGCTACTACTCGCCCTACGTGCCCGGCTGGGACTGCCACGGCCTGCCCATCGAACAGGCCCTGCTCAAAGAGATGAAGATGGGCAAGCGCCACATCGAAGACATCCCCGCCTTCCGCCGCTCCGCGCGCGAGTTCGCCGCCCGCTTCATAGACATACAGCGCGAGGAGTTCAAGCGCCTGGGCATCCAGGGCGCCTGGGACAAGCCCTACATCACCATGGCCAACGCCTACGAGGGCACCGTCATAAAGGCCTTCCGCGAACTGCTGGAGAAAGGCCACATCCACCGCGACAAGAAGACCATCTACTGGTGCGTAAGCTGCGAGACCGCCCTGGCCGACGCCGAGGTGGAGTACAAGAACAAGACCTCGCCGTCCATCTTCGTGCGCTTCCCGCTCGAAACCCTGCCCGGCGCGCTCGCCGCCGTGGGCAAGAATTGCTCTTCCATCGTGATCTGGACCACCACGCCGTGGACCCTGCCGTCCAACATGGCCGCCGCCGTCTCCAAGGAGGAGACCTACCGCGTGCTCGAGACCGGCGGGCAGTTCCTCATCGTCGCCGACAAGCTGGCCGACTCTTTCCTGGCCGCCACCGGCCTGGAGGCCGCCAAGGGCGCCCTGATCCCCGGCGAGGAGCTGGTGGGCCTGCAGTACCACCATTGCCTGGCGCCGCATTTGCCCGAGGCGCGCCGCTTCCTGCGGCCCGTCATCGCCACCGACTTCGTGGACATGAGCACCGGCACCGGCGTGGTGCACATAGCCCCCGGCCACGGCGAGGAAGACTTCCACGCCGGCAAGAAGCACGGCCTCGACATCTTCTGCCCCGTCAAGGAAGACGGCAAGTTCAACGCCGACGCCGGGATCTTCGAAGGCCTGAAGGTCTTCGAATCCAACGAGAAGGTGGTGGAGACGCTGCAGGCCGACGGCATCCTGCTGGGCCACAAGAAGATAGAGCACAGCTACCCGCACTGCTGGCGCTGCCACCAGCCCGTCATCTTCCGCGCCACCGAACAGTGGTTCCTCAAGGTGGACCTGGGCGGGTTGCGCGAGAAGCTGATGAAGGCCGCCGACGGCGTGGACTGGCTGCCGCAGGCCAGCCACGGCCGCATGACCGCCATGCTCAAGACCCGCCCCGACTGGTGCCTGTCGCGCCAGCGCTACTGGGGCACGCCCATCATCGCCGTGTACTGCAAAGAATGCGGCAAGGTGCAGGAAGACACCGCCTTCCTCAAGCGCATGGAAGAGCGCGTCTTCAAGGAAGGCAGCGATTTCTGGTTCTCCGACCCCGTCGAGAAATTGATGGAGCCGGGCTCCAAGTGCTCCTGCGGCGGCACCGTCTTCACCAAGGAAAAAGACATCCTGGACGTCTGGCTGGACTCCGGCGTCTCCTGGTACGCCGTGGTGAACGGGGGGATGCTGGGCGAAGGCGCCTTCTACCCGACCGACCTGTACCTGGAAGGCTCCGACCAGCACCGCGGCTGGTTCCAGACCTCGCTCATCCCTTCGGTGGCCCTCAACGGCATCCCGCCCTACAAGGCCGTCATCACGCACGGCATGGTGCTCGACGAGCAGGGCCGCGCCATGCACAAGTCCACCGGCAACGTGCTGCCCCCGCAGGACGTCATAAACAAGTACGGCGCCGAGATCCTGCGCCTGTGGGCCGCCCTGTGCGACTACGCCGACGACATCCGCATCTCCGAGAAGATCCTGGCGGGCCCCATAGATACCTACCGCAAGATCCGCAACACCCTGCGCTACCTGCTCGGGAACCTGGCGGACTTCAAGCCGGCGCAGCACCGCGTGCCCGACGAGAAACTGCTGGAGATAGACCGCTACATGCGCGCCCGCCTGGCCGTGGTCACGGCCTCGGTGGAGCAGCATTACCGGAACTACCAGTTCCGCCAGGCCATCCGCGCCGTGGCGGACTTCTGCATCCTCGACCTGTCGGCCTTCTACCTGGCCGCGCTCAAGGACCGGCTCTACACCCTGAGCCCCGACTCGCCCGAGCGCCGCTCGGCGCAGACCGTGCTGCACGACATCCTGCTGGCCGTCATGAAGATCTCCGCGCCGGTGCTGTCGTTCACGGCGGAAGAGGCCTGGCAGACCGCCAAGGCGGAGATCGACCCGACGCTGGAAGACAGCGTGCTGCTGGCCGACTACCCGAAACTTCCTCCCGCGTGGGCCGACCAGGCCCTGCTGGAGCGCTGGGAGAAGATCATGGGAGTGCGCGAGGCCGTCACCAAGGCCATAGAAGAGCAGCGCCAGGCGGGCGTTGTGGGCTCGTCGCTCGAGGCCCGCATCACCCTGCGCACCTCCAAGGAAGAGACCAAAAAATTCCTGGACTCCACCCTGCCGCTGTGGCCCGAGGTGGCCATCGTTTCCGAGGCCTCCGTGGAATTCGACGCGGCCGCGCCCGAGCTGGAAGTGAAGGTGGCCAAGGCCGAGGGGACCAAGTGCCCGCGCTGCTGGCAGTGGCGCCGCGACCTGGGGGCCAACCCCCGTCACGCCGGCGTCTGCGGCCGCTGCGCCGCCGCCCTGGAGGCCGCCTCCCGGTGAACAAACTGGTCCCGCCGGCCATAGTGCTCGCGCTGTTCTTAGCCGACAGGCTTTCCAAGGCCTGGGCGCTGTCGTCGCTCAAGGCGCTCTACGGCAGGTCCATCGAGGTGCTGCCGGTCTTCAGCCTGACCTACGCCGAGAACACCGGCGTGGCCTTCGGGATGTTCCAGGACAGCAATCTCTTCTTCCTGGTCTTCAGCACGGCGCTGGTGGGCGTGCTGCTGTACATGCGCCGCCGCATAGAAAAGCACGGCTGGCTGGCCGCGGCGGGCCTGGCGCTGGTGCTGGGCGGGGCGCTGGGCAACCTCTACGACCGCATCGCCTACGGCTACGTGGTGGACTTCTTCGACTTCTCTTTCTTCCCGGCGGTGTTCAACGTGGCCGACAGCGGCATCACCGTGGGAGCAGTAATGCTGGCGCTCGGCGTGAAAGACGAAAAAAAGCCGGTAGCGGGCGGGGAAAAAACATGAAAAAACTCATCCTTCTGACCATAGCGGCGCTGTCCCTGGCGGGCTGCAACCGCTCGCCGGACTTCTACTTCACCCGGGGCAACCATTTGCTGGCCGCGGGCAAGCATTCCGACGCCATGGAAGATTATAACCGCGCCCTGCTGCTCAAGCGCAACTACCCCGAGGCCCTGGTCTCGCGCGGCCTGCTCTTCGAGCGCATGGGGGACAGGCAGAAGGCCGGCCTGGACTACCGCAAGGCCATAGAGATGAAGGCCGATTATCTGCCCGCCTACAACAATCTGGGCGCCATGCTGATGGACGCCGGCAATTACTCCGAGGCCGTAAAGCTGTTCTCCGAGGCGCTGGCCGCCAAGCGGGATTATTCCTTCGCCCTGCTCAACCGCGGCCTGGCCTATTACAAGCTCGACGACTGCGGCGCCGCCACGGCGGACCTGTCCCGCGCGCTGGACCTGAATCCCAAGTTCGAGATGGCCTATTACCACCGCGCCCTGTGCGCGCGCGACGCCAAGAACCTGCCCGCCGCCATAGCCGACCTCGACGCCCTGCTGGCCCTCAACCCGGCCGCCGCGCTGGCCCGCTTCGAGCGCGGCAAAGCGCTGTACCACCTGGGCGACCACGGCGGCGCCGCGCAGGAGTTCTCCGCCGCCGCCGGGCTGATGCCCAAGGACCCGTCCAGCCATTACTGGCTGGCCTTCTCGCTCTACAAGACCGCCTATTACGAAGGCGCGCTGGATGCCGGGCGCAAGGCTTCCGAGCTCAAGCCCGACTCCCACCAGATCCACGGCCTGCTGGGCGACATCTACGCCTCTTCGGGCGACAGGGTCCGCGCCGCCACGGAATACAAGTGGGCCGCCGAGCTGTCCTCCAAGAACGCCGCCCTTTACGAGGCCAGGCTGAAGGCCCTGACCGCCCCCGCGGCGCAGACCAGAAAAAAACGCGGTTAACGGAGCCACGATGTCAGACGAAAACCAGAGCGACCTGCCCGGCTGGCGCAAAAAATTCCTGGCCACCCGCATGGTGGTGGAGAGCATCCTCTTCGAGCGGGAGGTCACGCAGGTCAAGAAGCAGACCCTCACCAGGGGCCTGCTGGTGCTGGGCGCCATCTGGCTGATGCACGCGCTGCTGCTGGCGCAGTGGGCGCTGCGGCGCGGCTACTTCTTCAACCAGGCCGACGCCGAAAGCTTCGGCGGCGTGCTGCGCTACGCGGCCTACCTGAAGGCCGAGGGCTTCTGGGCGCTGCTCAAGCCCGAGTTCGCCGACCTCACCCTCAACCCGCCGCTCTACTACCTGGCCTACGTGCCGGTGTTCGACTATCTCACCGCCGACCTCAACGCCGCGCTGATCATAGTTAACTCCTTCTTCCTGTTCGTGCTGGCGCTCTCGGTGTTCCTGGCCGTGCGCGACAGCCGTCCCAACGCCGCGGGCTGGCTGGGCGCCGCCTTCGCGCTGGCCCTGCCCTTCGTGCTGGAGACCGCCCGCCGCCCCTCGCCGGAGATGGCGCTGATGGCGCTGGCGGCCGGGCTGTACGCCTGCTATATCCGCTCCGACGATTTCAACCACCCCAAGTGGTCCTTCGCCTTCGCCCTCTGCCTCGGCCTGGGCTTCTTCGCGCACCGCCACTTCTGGCTGTACGCCCTGCCGCTGGTGCCGTTCATTATAGCGGGCCTGGCCAATCCCAACAGCCGCGACGAGCTCTTCAAGGGTTTCTTTCCCGGCCTCATCCTGAACCTGCCCTGGTACTTGTTCGCCGCGGCCGCCGTGGCCGCGGGGCTGGTGCCGCTGTGGGGGGAATACCACGGCTTCTGGCATTATCTCAAGCTGGGCATGTCGGCCGGCGGGCTGCCGCTGTTCATCCTGGGCGGCCTCGCGCTGGCCTGGCTGCACTACTCCGTCTTCATGCCCTACGAGAAGAAGAAGGTGGTGTCCGCCTGGTTCTGGGCGCCCTACCTGGTGCTGGCCATCGGCATGCGGGGCAGCCGCCCCGAGCTGCTGTACCCCGCCATGCTCTCTTTCGCCATCGCCGTCGCCATAATGACGCCGCACGCCGCGCGCAAGTACCTGCTGGCGGCCGTGCTGCTGCTGGGCGCGCTAAACCAGAGCGGGCTGGTGCGGCCCTTCCCCGCCGGCAAATACCCCGTGGCCGGCCTGCCCAAGCCGCCGGCCGCCGATTACCGCGCCGCCGAGCTGATGGCCGCCATAGAGGCCAACACGCCGGCCGACGGCGGGCTGGTGGGCCTTTACGGCGACGCCAGCCTGAACGCCGCCAGCCTGCGCTACGCCGCTTCGCGCAAAGGGCTGCCCGTGAAATTCTCCGACAGCCCGGCCTGCCCCGGCTGCGCCTTCGTGCTGGTGCACAAGACGCCGCGCTTCGGCGAGCCCGACTCGGACGCCGAGAAAGCCTTCCTGGCCCTGCGCGAGCTCAGCTGGTTCCAGGCCACCTTCGACAAGAAGGCCGAGCTGGAGCTGGCCGACACCTCCAAGGCGCAGCTCTACGTCCGCGTGCCCTCCACCATGAAGTTCCTGGAGGAGGGGGCCTACACCGTGCGCAATGTGCGGCTGGGGCCGCTGCAGATAGAGGAAGGCTCGCTGGCGCTGTCCGGCTTCGACGCGGCCACCGGCGCCTACGCCCGGGCGGAATTCTTCGCGCCCGCCGCCAATCTGCTGGGCGGCGACGTGTACGGCCTCACCCTCGACCTTGAAAATCTTTCCGCCGCCGGGCCCTTCCTGGACCCGTTCGTGCCCTCCGGCATAGGCGCCGTCAAACTGCGCTCGGCCAAGATCACCGAGTACGCCGTCGAGCGCTTCCTGGCCGACCGCCTGCCCTTCATCCAGGAGCTCGAGGTGGGCCTGGAAGAGAACCTGGAGATCACCGGGCTGGCCCGCGGCCGCAAGCTGTCGGCGGCGCTGGCCGTCTCCGTCAAGAAAGGCGGCGTGCTGGAAGCCAAGCCGCTGGCCTTCTCGCTGGGGCCGGTGACGCTGCCGCCCTACGTGCTGGCCCTGTTCACTTTCCGCCTGGATTTCACCGACAACCCTTACGGTATCAAGGTCAACGGCCTGCGCATCAGCAAGCGCATGCTGGAACTTTACTAAAACATGAAAAAACTCCTCGCTGTGCTCCTGTTGTTCTCCTGCGGCTGCGTAGAGGTCCCGTCGTCCGACGCCCCGGCCGTGGCCGCGCGGCTGCCGGTGGAATCCCCGTACAAGGGCCTGGACCCCGGCTACAAGACTACCGAGACTGCCCATTTCGTGATCAACGCCTACGACTCTTCGGCGGCCGCGCATTACGCCTCGCTCTGCGAGGAGAATTATTCCCGCATCATGCAGGACCTGGGCCTTTACTCTTTCGTGCCGGCCCGGCCTTACAACGTGGTCATCTACAGGGACGCGGCCGAGTTCCACGCCAAGACCGGCCAGCCCGAATGGTCCGGCGGCGCGGCCTACGGCAACGCCCTGCTGCTCTTCGAGGGCGAAGGCCTGCGCGCCACCATGGCGCACGAGATGACGCACCTGGTCTTCAACGAATTCATGGGCCTGTCGCAGGCGGCCTCGCTGCGCTGGCTCAACGAGGGCGTGGCCGTTTACGAGGAGATGCGCTCCGATACGGGGTCGGCCGCCGTCTACGCCGCGCGCCTGGCCAATACCGTTACGCCCAACCCCGTGCCTTTTACGCAGATGGTCAATCTGGCCCCGCAGAACGAGAGCCTGCGCAACGTGGACCGCTGGTACGCCCAGGTGGGCTCGGTGGTCTCGTTCCTGGTGCGCCAGGGCGGGTCTTTCAGCTTCTCCATCTTCCTGGGCAAGCTGCGCGACGGCGCCACCGTGGACCGCGCGCTGGAAGACACCTATAACGGCATGTGGCGCAAGCTGTCCGACGTGGAAAAGGCCTGGATCCTGGAGATACAGCGCTGATGCCCGCCGCCCCCGTCCTGAAGAAAGCCGTGGTCCCGCTGGAGGGCGTGCACTGCGCCTCGTGCGTGGCGCGGCTCGAGGACGGCCTGGGGACGCTCCCCGGCATGGCGCGCGTCTCCGTCAACCTGCCTTCCAAAACCGCTTTCCTCTCCTATGACCCCGCCCTCGCCGGGCAGAAGGCCATCGAGGACCGCATCGCCGAGCTGGGCTACAAGGCGCTGGCCTTCTCCGAGTCGGCCGCGCTGGCCGAGAACACGGCGCTTAAAGAGCTGGAGCGCGAGAAGGCCATGTTCCTGCGCCGCTTCGTGCTGGGCCTGGTCCTCACCTCCTTCCTGCTGCTCGACTTCGTCTTCGGCTTCTCGCCGTATTCCATGCTGGTGGTGGCCGGCCTGGCGTGGTGGTTCGCCGGCAAACATTTCCACCAGGGCTTCTCCGCCGCGCTCAGGGCGCGCACCGCCGACATGAACTCGCTGGTCTCGCTGTCCACCTCGGTCACCTATTTCTACGGCGTGTTCGTCACCCTGTTCCCCGGGGCTGCCGGGCATTACCACGCCCAGTGGCACGAAGTCGGCATGCTCATCACCTTCATCAACCTCGGCCGCTGGCTGGAGGCCCGCTCCAAGAGCAAGGCCGGCGAGGCCGTGGCCAAGCTTTTCAAGATCGCCCCCAAGTTCGCCCGCCGCTTCCGCGACGGCAAGGAACAGAGCGTCCCCGTCGACGAGATAGTGCCGGGCGACCTGCTGCTGCTGCGCCCCGGCGAGCAGGTGCCGGTGGACGGCCGCGTGGCATCCGGCGCCTCCGCCCTGGACGAAAGCCTGCTCACCGGCGAGGCCGTGCCCGTGGAGAAGGAAGCCGGCGCGCGCGTGTACGCCGGCACCATCAACAAGACCGGCGCGCTGGAATTTACCGCCGAGGGCGTGGGCGAGGCCACCGTGCTGATGAAGATCATCCGCGCCGTGGAGGAGTCCCAGGCCGAGAAGAGCGCCGTGCAGCATTTGGTGGACCGCATCTCCGCCTGGTTCGTGCCCTTTGTGCTGCTGGCGGCCGCCGGCTCGGCCGGCGCGTGGCTTTACTACGGCGCCGACGCCGCCCGCGCGGTCAGCATCTTCGCCGCGGTGCTCGCCGTGGCCTGCCCCTGCGCCATGGGGCTGGCGGTGCCCATGGCCGTGGCCGTGGGCTTCGGCCGCGCGGCTTCAGCCGGCATCCTGATCCGCAATGCCGACGTGCTGGAGCGCGTCTCCGGCGTGGACGTGGTCATCTTCGACAAGACCGGCACCGTCACCGAGGGCCGCCTGCGCCTGGAAGGGCTGAAGCCCCAGGGCAGCGAGAAAGATTTTCTGCGGCTGCTGGTCTCCGCCGAGGACAAGTCCGAGCACCCGTTCGCCGAGGCCGTGCGCGAGCGGGCCCGCGAGGCAGAGGTGAAGGCCATGCCCACCTATTCCTTCGAGGCCGTGCCCGGCAAGGGCGTGCGCGCCCGCCTGGCGGAGGGGGAGATCCTGGCCGGCAGCCTGAAGTGGTTCGACGAACTGAAGGCCACCGTGCCGGCGCAGGCCCGCGCGGAAATAAAGGCTTCTCCCGATTCCATGCTGCTCGTTTCGCTCGACGGCAATTTTAAGGGCTACGCCGTGCTTACCGACGCCGTGCGCCCCGAGGCCGCCGGCCTGGTTAAAGAGCTGGTGGCCATGGGCATAGAGCCCGTGATGGCCTCCGGCGACCGCCAGGCCGTGGTGGCCCACGCGGCGGGGCTGGTGGGCATAAAGACCTGGCACGCCGAGGTTTTTCCCGAAGAGAAGCGCCAGATCGTGATGCGCTACAAGGCGCTGGGCAAGCGCACCGCCATGGTGGGCGACGGCTTCAACGACGCGCCCGCCCTGAGCGAGGCCGACATCGGCATGGCCATGCGCTCCGGCACCGACGTGGCCGCCCAGGCCAGCGACATGACCCTGATGCACAATGACCTGCGCTCGGTCATCACCGCCGTCAGGATTTCTAAAAGCATCAGGCGGGTCATCAAGCAGAACCTGGCCTGGGCCTTCGCCTACAATATCGTGCTCATCCCGCTGGCCGCCGGGGCTTTCTACCCGTCGCTAGGCCTGGTGATACCGCCTTCGGCCGCCGGCGCCGCCATGGCGCTCAGCTCCGTGTCCGTCGTCATGAATTCCCTGCGCCTCAAGCGCGTGAAGATCTAAGGAGAAACTATGAAAAAAACAGCCACTTCCACTTCGTTCGGCTACACCCAGGGCCAGGCCCAGAGCGTCAAGAACATAAAGCTGCCCGAGATAGAATCCTGGGAAAACCAGTACCGCCGCGACTACACCATCCTCATCGAGCACCCGGAGTTCACCTCGGTCTGCCCCAAGACCGGCCTGCCGGATTTCGGCACCATCACCATCGAGTACATTCCCGGCAAGCTCTGCCTCGAGCTGAAATCGCTTAAATACTATTTCCTCCAGTACCGCAACTGCGGCATCTTCATGGAGAACATCGCCAACCGCGTGCTCGACGACGTGGTGAAGGCCATAAAGCCCAAGAGCTGCACCGTAACGGGTGATTTTACGCCCCGCGGCGGCCTCAGTTCCATAATAGTGGCCACTTATAAGGCCAAAAAGTAACTGCTGCCTTTTTAAGTTTGGTATAATATTTTCAGTAAAGGCCCAGTTGGCGCAGCGGTAGCGCGTTCCCTTGACATGGGAAAGGTCACAGGTTCGATCCCTGTACTGGGCACCAGATTTAGCCAGCAAGAGCCCGTTAGAACCCGCTCCGGGTGCTGGCGGGCTTCTAGTTTAAAGGAAAACATGTCAGACGAAAACAAAGAAGAACTAGTGCACAAGATGCGCCATTCCCTGGCGCACGTGATGGCGCAGGCTGTGCTGGAGCTCTACCCCGATACCAAGTTCGGCATCGGCCCGGCCATCGACAACGGCTTTTACTACGACTTCGCCACCGAACACCATTTCACGCCGGAGGACCTGCCCGCCATCGAGAAGAAGATGAAGCACATCATCGGCGCGGCCCACAAATTCGAGCGCAGGGAGATCCCCCGCGCCGAGGCCCTCAAGCATTTCGCTGACAAGGGCGAGAAGTTCAAGGTAGAGCTCATCAACGACCTGCCCGAAGACGCCGTCATCTCCATCTACAAGAGCGGCCCCTTCGAGGATTTGTGCAAGGGCCCCCACGTGGACCATACCGGCAAGCTGAAGGCTTTCAAGCTGACGCACGTGGCCGGCGCCTACTGGCGCGGCAGCGAGAAGAACCCCATGCTGCAGCGCATCTACGCCGTGGCCTTCGAGACCCAGGACGAACTTAACGCCTATCTGAAGCAGCAGGAAGAGGCCGCCAAGCGCGACCACCGCAAGATAGGCAAGCAGCTGGACCTCTACAGCATCAACGAGACCGTAGGTCCCGGCCTGGTGCTGTGGCACCCCAACGGCGCGCGCATCCGCCACGAGATAGAGACCTACTGGAAGGACGAACATTTCAAGGGCGGCTACGACCTGGTCAACACGCCGCACATCGGCCGCGCCGGCCTGTGGGAAACCTCCGGCCACCTGGGCTTCTACAAAGAGTCCATGTACGCTCCCATGGACATCGACGGCATAGAATACTACGCCAAGCCGATGAACTGCCCTTTCCACATCGAGATCTACAAGGCCACGTCGCACAGCTACCGCGACCTGCCGCTGCGCTGGGCGGAGCTGGGCACGGTGTACCGCTTCGAAAAAGCCGGCGTGCTGCACGGCCTGATGCGCGTGCGCGGCTTTACCCAGGACGATGCCCACATCATCTGCACGCCCGAGCAGATGGAGGCCGAGACCATAGAGGTGCTGCGCTTCAGCATGAACATCCTGCGCACCTTCGGCCTGACCGACATTAAAGCTTACCTCGCCACCCGCCCCGAGGGCGCCGTGGGCGAGCCCGCGCGCTGGGAAGAGGCGCAGAAGAGCCTGCGCGCGGCCGCCGACAAAGAAGGCGTGCCTGTTACCCTCGACGAGGGCGGCGGCGCCTTCTACGGCCCCAAGATAGACCTGAAGGTGAAGGACTCCATCGGCCGCGAGTGGCAGATGAGCACCATCCAGTTCGACTTCAACGAGCCGGAGCGCTTCGGCATCGAATACACCGCCGCCGATGGGCATAAGCACCGCCCGTACATGATCCACCGCGCGCTGATGGGCAGCCTCGAGCGCTTCTTCGGCGTGCTGATAGAGCATTACGCCGGCAACTTCCCGCTGTGGCTGGCGCCGCTGCAGATGAAGGTGCTCAACATTACCGAAGAGCAGGAAGGCTACGCCAAAGAAGTGGAGGCCAAGCTGAAGGCCGCCGGCTTCCGCGTGAAGGCCGACCTGCGCAACGACACCATCAACGGCAAGGTGCGCGACGCCGCCATGCTCAAGATCCCCTACCTGGTGGTGGTGGGCAACAAGGAGAAGGAGGCGGGCACGGTCACCCTGCGCCTGCGCGGCAACAAGTCCGTCTTCGGCGTCAGCCTCGACGAGTTCATCGCCAAGGCCGCCGCAGAAGCCCACACCCGCTCCCTCACCAGCGCCTACAACGGCTAAGCGCAGCCAGCAAAAACAAAGAACCCGGCTCTCAGCCGGGTTCTTTGTTTTAGGCCCAGACCTCGCTATCGAGGCTTCGCCTCGATAGCGAGGTCCGGATCGTTTTCACGCCGACACGCCCTTGTCGGGGTGGTCTGCTATGCTATTCTTGCGGGGCCTATCGAGGCCTCGCCTCGATAGTGAGGCGAAGCCTCGATAGAAAGGAGGGGGTATGAGGAAGGTTATATTTGCGGAGGGGGAAGTGTATCACATCTACAACAGGGGCGCGGACAAACGGGAAGTATTTTTAAACGATCTCGACAGGCACCGGTTCCTGCAGGACCTCCAGGAGATGAACACCTCTGCGCCGGTGGTTAACTCCGGCTATTCTTTCATGCGCAACCTTCTTATTCATCCCGGGTCCGACATGCCGGCGCCGCCCTGCTGCAGAATCAAAGGCGAAAAACTTGTGAATATACTGGAGTTCGTGCTGATGCCCAACCACTTCCACCTGCTGCTGACGCCGCTGCGCCCCGCAGGAATACAGTCCTTCATGCAAAAGCTGGGCACCGCTTACACAATGTATTTCAACAAATGCCACTGCAGGACCGGCATGCTGTTCCAGGGTCCGTACCAATCGGTCCACATCAAAAGGGAGGATCATTACGAATGGATCCCTCATTACATCCATGCCAATCCGCTTAAACTCCGCCCGCCGCTGGCGTCCGCGGAGATAAAACTGGCTTTCCTCAGGAGCTACAAGTGGAGCAGTTTCAGGGATTACGCCGGTCTGGGCGGTTTCCCGGAAATAGTAAACAAGACCTTGCTGGAGGAATTCTTCGCCCGTGACGGCGGCTTTGAAAGCAGCATGCTGAGGTGGCTCAAGAACCGCCGGGACCTTGCTATCGAGGCGAAGCCTCGATAGCGGGATACCTGTCAAATCAATTAAGAATGTTACCCAAGGGGCAGCCCGCAGGCCAGACCTCCTTTAGGTTTATTTTGCTGCTACCAAGTCTGCAGTGTCGT
>MGUI01000001.1 GCA_001799895.1 Elusimicrobia bacterium GWD2_63_28 | reverse complement strand
ACGGCGCCGACCACGAGTTCATCCGCAACATGCTCGAGACCGAGATCGACTTCATCCGCGAGCGCCACAAGAACGGCCGCGAGATCTTCAACGCGCTGGGCACCTACGCCCCGGCCTTCGGCATCATCGGCACGGTGCTCGGCATGATCCTGATGCTGTCCTCCATCGACGACGTGGCCCAGGTGCCGCGCCGCATGGCCCTCGCGCTCGCCGCCGCTTTCTACGGCCTGGCTTCGGGCTACTGGCTGTTCATGCCCATGGGCGGCAAGCTCAAGAACCGCTCCGACGAGGAGCTGTTCGTAAAAGAAATTATCATCCGCGGCGTGCTGCTGCTGCAGAGCGGCGCCACGCCCAGCGTGGTGGAGGCCAACCTGAAGGCCTACCTGGACCCCGCGGCGCGCGCGGCCATAAAGAAAGAGCCCGCGGCTTAAGGATTTATATCGAGGCGAAGCCTCGATAGGGAAATTTATGCCAGTAAGAGTTAAAGGGATGATACCGGAGGACGACAGGCGCGTTGCGCCCGTCGGAGAACCCGCGCCTCCGTGGATGGTCAACTACGCCGACCTGATGACGGAGCTGGTCTGCTTCTTCGTCATCCTTTACGCCCTCTCCGCCGCCCTCAACAAGGATATGCAGAAGGCACAGGCCGATATCCAGGAGATGATCAAGGAAGGCAAGATGTCCGGCAGCGTGCAGATGGATAAGGAGGGCATGCGCATAACGATGGAGGAGCAGAGCGACATGGCCTTCTTCGAGAGCGGCAGCGCCGAGCTCACCGAGAAGATGCGCCTGCAGCTCGACAAGATCTCCCCGGTGCTCTCCAAACTGGCAGAGAAGCACGACATCGTGGTGGAGGGCCATACCGACGATATCCCGATAGCCACCAAACAATACGCCAACAACTGGGAGTTGTCCACCGCCCGCGCCACCAGCGTGGTAATGTCCATGCTGGACGCCAAATTTCCGCCCAAGCGCATGGCGGCCGTGGGCTACGGGGAATACCACCCCAAGGTCCCCAACACCTCCGTCGCCAACCGCAAGACGAACCGCCGGGTGGTGTTCTTCATAAAGAATACCCCTTACCCGGACACGCCGGCTCCGCCGGGCCTGGTGGGCGCGGCTGTCGCGCCCGGCGCCGCTTCGCCCGCGGCCCCCGAAGGCGCCGCTCCGCTCCCCGCTTACGGGCAGGCGCCCGCTCCGCCCGCCGAAACTCCCGCGGTCCCTGAAACCCCGGCTCCCGCCGGCGAGGCCCCGGCCGAAGGCGGCTGATAAAACTCTATGACCAAGCAACTTGCGAAAATACTAGCCATCACCCTCCTGGCCGCGCCGCTGGCCGGCTGCATGGGCGGCCTGAAGCGCCTTAAGGTGGTGGATTTTACCGACGCCCGCGTGGGAGACCTTTCCCTGACCAAAAAGGTGACCGGCAAGCGGGAATTCCTTTTCTTCTCCACCACCAAGATGGGGACGTTCCTGGACGGCAATATACAGGGCGTGATCACCGATTACCAGGGCAACCCTATCGAGGGCGTCACCGTGAAGGTGATCCCCGACACCGGCAGGCCCGGCGCCGGCGGCGGCGAGGGCGCGGACATTTTCGCCGCCGAGGAGAACGCCTCTTCCGCCATCAACCTCTCTTTTGCCCCCGGGATCAGCGACACGATGGGCCTTTTTAAGATACATTTCTCGCTGCCGGTCACCGATAACGAGGTGGACCTGCGCGGCAAGCTGATCTATAACCCCGGCTGGGACCAGCAGCGCATGAACCTGGGCAAGGCCTACGAGCCGCAGATGAAGGAGTCTCCTTTCCGGCTTTATTACAACATGGAGACCGGCTTCCTGGCTTTCGCCGAAGGGGTGCGCAAGATCATCGTGCAGCCGGTGGGCGAGGGCAAGGGCCGCATGCAGAACCTGCCCGGCTCGAAAGCGCCGGAGCCCGCCAATAAGCCGGCGGAGGGCGCGGCTCCCGCGGGGGGCAACCAGGCCGAGGAAGATCTTTTCAAGGGGTTCGATTTCGGCCAGTAGGGGCCGCTCGGCCAAAGAAAAAGAGGGACATTGGTCCCTCTTTTTTTATGACTAGTCGCTTGCGGTGCCGCAGGCCCTCTTCTGCCGCGCACGCTTATGAGCGAACGGCGGGACCTGCGGCACCTCGGGGATGGATGCAAAAAAGCGCGTCCTCTTTTTGTTTGGGTTCGCTAAAATAATAGAATAGTAACGGATGAAGAAGAAAAAAATCGTCGTGGCCATGTCGGGGGGGGTGGACTCGTCCGTGACCGCCGCCCTGCTGCAGAAAGAGGGCCACGAGGTCATCGGGGTGACGCTGCGGCTTTTCGAGGAGCGCAAGAACGCGGTGAAGTGCTGCGGCGGCGCGGACAGCGCGGCCAAGGCGAGGGCCTCGGCGCAGGCGCTGGGCATACGGCATTACTTCAAGAGCGCGCAGGGGCTGTTCTCGAAGGCGGTGATCGACAATTTTACCGGCAGCTACCTGGCCGGCGCCACGCCCAATCCCTGCGTGGAATGCAACAGGCATTTGAAGTTCTCTTACCTTTTCGACCTGGCTCTTTCCATGGGCGCCGACGCCCTGGCCACCGGGCATTACGCCGTGATAAAGAAGAGGGGGGCCGCCTACGGACTTTACCGCGGCGCCGACCCGCTGAAGGACCAGAGTTATTTTCTCTACTGCCTGCGCCGGGAACAGCTCGACAGGCTGCTTTTCCCGCTGGGCGGCATGCCCAAGACCGAGGTGCGCCGCCTGGCGGCGGAGTTCGGCCTGCCCTCGGCCCGGGCGCAGGAGTCCCACGACATCTGCTTCGTGACGGAGGGGGATTATTCCGATTACCTCCGCTCCGCCGGCGTTAAGCCGCGGCCCGGCTACATAGTGGACCTGGCCGGCAAGCGGCTGGGAAAGCATAACGGCTTTTTTAATTTTACGGTAGGCCAGCGGCGCGGCACTGGCGTCTACGGCGGCGCCAGGCTTTACGTCACCGAGGTCCGGCCCGGGCCCAACGAGGTGGTGCTGGGGCCGCTGGAAGCGGCGCACAGCTCGGGCTTCTCCGTGTCCGGCCTGAACTGGCTGGCGGATATTAAAAAGCCTGAGTTCGCCTCCGCCGCGCAGATCCGCTACCGCCACAAGCCGGCGAAGTGCGTGGTGCGGCTCCTGGCCGGCGGGGACGCGGAAGTCAGGCTGGAGAAGCCGCAGTTCGCCGTGGCCCCGGGCCAGGCGGCCGTCTTCTACGACGGCGACAGGGTACTGGGCGGGGGAACGATAACCGGGAAGATCTAAAACTGCGGCGGCTGGAGATTTATGAAGAAAAAAATAGCGGTTATTTTCGGCGGGAAGTCCCCGGAGCACGAAGTTTCCATAGAGTCGGCCAAAACGGTTTGCGCCAAGCTGGAAAAAGCCGGCTTTACCGCCCTGCCTTTTTACGCCCCGCGGGCGGGGGCCTGGCGCCTGGTGAAACTACCGGACCTGATCGCCGGCCGCCGGCTGGCCGGCCCGGAGCTGGAGCCCTCCCTCGGCGGCGGCTTCTTCATGAAGAAGGGCGGCGGCAGGGTAAAGCCGGACGCGCTCTTTCCCATCATACACGGCTCTACCGGCGAGGACGGCGCGCTGCAGGGCTTCCTGGAACTGCTCGGCCTGCCCTATACCGGCTGCGGCGTGACGGCGTCCGCGGTGGGAATGGATAAGATAATTTCAAAAGAACTGGCCGCCCTTGACGGCGTGCCGGTGCTGCCGCACGTGGTGATCCGGGCGCATCAGAAGGCGGCGATGGCTCCGCTGCTGAAGCAGGCTATGAAGCTGGGCTTCCCGCTTTTCGTAAAGCCGGTGGCACAGGGCTCCTCGGTGGGCGTGGCCAAGGTCAAGACCCCCGCCGCGCTGCGCCCCGCCGTGCTGAACGCCTTCCGCTTCGACAACGCCGTGATGATAGAGAAGGGCGTGGACAGGGCCCGGGAGATAGTCTGCGGCGCCCTCGGCTCGCCCGCCGGCGCCAGGGCCAGCGTCTGCGGCGAGGTGGTGCCGCAGGGAAAGCACGAATTCTACGATTACGAGGCCAAGTACCTCGACGACAACGGCATGGAGCTGCGCCTGCCGGCCCCGCTGCCCGCGGCGGTGGCCGGGCGCCTGCGCGACCTGACCGTGAAGATCTTCCTCGCGCTGGGCGGGTCGGGCATGGCCAGGGTGGACTTCTTTGTCGATCCCAAAAACGTGAACAAGGTCTACTTCTGCGAGATCAACACCCTGCCCGGTTTTACCTCGCACAGCCTGTATCCCCGCCTCTGGGAAAAAACCGGCCTGAAGCCCGAGCGGGTGCTGAAGGAACTGGTGGCCATAGCGCTGCGCGCCGCCGCCGAAAAGCGCCGGCTGACCACCGCCCGCAAGTAGGGGCCGGGATAAAAAGAAGAGGAGGGGAAGTCCCCTCCTCTTCTCTTTGCCCGGCGGCGTTTATTACTCCCCGGCTTCGTCCTCGTCTACGTAGACGTATTCATATTCCCCGTCTTCCTCCTGGGGCTCGGCCTTGGCCGCGGGTTTTGCCGCCGGCTTGGGGGCCGCTTTGGGCGCCGCCTTGGGGCGGGCGGGCTTTTTAGCCGCCGGCTTGCGCGCGCTTTCCTTCGCCAGCGCCGCGTATACGGCGAGGGCGTCCGCGTTGACCGGCTGCACGTGTTTTTTCTCGCGGTCCACGGTAAAGGTGTAGGTGAGGGGGCCCGATTTGGCCGGGATCACCGCGTCGATCTCGGCCAGGCCGGGGGTCGCCGCTTTTCTGACCTTCCACTCGGTGCGGTTGTAATTCCCGCCCGCCTTGGCCGCGTGCTCGAACATCTTGTTCTCCAGCGTGCTGGCGGTGGCCTTTAGCTTATAGGTGCGGGTTATGTAGATTATCTCCGGGACGGATTCCGGCGGGACCTGCTGCTGCGCCGCCTTCACCTGCTCCTGGGCCGCCGCGCGCGACTCCTCCTGCCGTTTCTCCTCGGGGGTCGGTTCGGCCTGCTGCTGCTCAGGGGCGGCGGGCTGCTCTGTAGCGGCGGCCTGCGCCTGTTCCGGCTGGGCGGGCTGCTCAGGCGCGGGGGCGGGCTGTTCCGCCGGGGCCCCGAAGGAGGGGATCATGGCAAGTATGCCCGGGGGGGCCTTGGCGAGGAGCTCCGGGGGCGCGAACTTCTTGGCCCCTATGAGGCCGCCTATGAGCACGGCCGCGAGCAGTACCAGCGTCAGCAGGGATTTGAAGATTTTCTTAAGGGCCGGTCCGATCTTGGAAGGCTTGCTGCCCTCGTCCTTTATCTCCGCTTTGGCCGGCTCTTTGGCCGGTTCGGCTTTGGGTTTCTCCGCGGGTTTTACCGGCTGCGCGCCGAAAACTGTGTCGGAGTTCCGCTCTATCTGCATTTCCTGCGGCTTGGCGGCTTCCGGTTCCCGGGGGGCGCTCCTGAAGGAAGTCTTAAGTTCTCCTACCGCGTTCTCCAGATAGTTCAGCTTGTCCATCACCTCGCGCTGGAACTGCGAATTCTTTATGGAGGAAATGACCTCCCCCATCTGGTCGAGCTTGAGCCTCAGCGGGTCTACGGCGGCGCTGAGGTCCTGCCGCGTGGCGGAAGACCTGGAGAGGGCGTCCAGCCGCTGTATAAGCGTTTCGAGGCCGGCCACGTCGGTGACCGGGGCCTGCGAGGGCGCGGCGGCGGCCGCCGCCGGAGCGGGCTCGGGGGCCGCGAAGGGGGACGGGGCGGGGACAGGCTCGGCCGCGGCGGCGAAAGGCGAGGGTGAGGACGCCGCGCCGAAATCTAGCGAGGGGGCGGGCGCCGGAGAGGGGGCGGCCTGGCTGAAGTTATGAGGCTCCAGAGCCAGGCCGTCCGCTTCCGCCGGCCTCGGCGCATCCTGTCCTGACAGCGTTTCGGTGCGGCGGACGATCTGGGAGAGGCTTATGGGGTCGAAATTGGCGGAGGCCTGGTGCGGCTGGGACACGGCCGCCGGTGCGGGCTCTACGCCCGACTTGCCGAGGCGGTTGACGGTTATTTCCGCCATCCCGTCCAGGTGCGACGCGGGGGGGACAGGGTCCACGGCCTGCGCACCGGACAGCGGCTTAAAGGAAAGGGAGGGCGTTTCTATGGCAGGCTGGGCCGAAACCTGCGGCTGGGCCGCCGCTTCGGGGGATACCTCCGGCGCGGTGGCCTGGGCCGCGGGGGCGGCCTGGCCGCCTGCCAGGGCGGAAAGCTCGGGATAGGTGGAGGCTTCTTTCCAGTCTTCGGTTTTTTCTCCCACCGGGGTCTGCGGGCAGACCAGGAGCGCGGGCGAGAAAGAGGGAAGCTCCAATAGCTTCTCCTTTTCGAACGGGCCGAGTATCTCGTTATTCACGTACGCCCAGTATTTCATATCGCCCTCTCCGGCTTTCCGGGGACAGTAAAAGAATTAAGGAAAGATAATATTTCTCGCATAGATACGTATCAATTCTACTTAAAGGCTGTTACAAAAATAATAACTAATAGTTAAATCCTTTTTTATACAATTAACTGATGGACGGAAGGATATATCGGACTTTAATCTACCTCTTCGCCGGGATCCTGGCGGTTTTCTGCCTGCTGATACTGGTGAACTACGTGGGCAGCCGCACCGGCGTACCCGCAAACCTGCCCGGCCAGGCGGAGGACGCCAACAAGCCCGGGGGGGCCTCGGCCATGGCCGAGCAGGCCCTGGCGGCCGCCCGGTACGCGGCCGCCACCAGCGGCAGGGCCTCCATGATACCGTCCTCGCGGCAGGGCCTGTCCAGCGCCGCCGTCAACTCGGACGGGGCTATCAACGTGGTGCGGATAAAAGATTTCAACGGGGTGGCCGAAGCGCCCAAGGACATGATGTCCATGCTCAACCAGATGGGGGGCGACAGGCGCAAGCCCGCGCCGGTGCGGCTGAACGAGTCTGACCTGCGGAAGAAAGTGCGCAACCTGGGGGGAGAGCCGGGCCGCGAGCCCAGGCTCAAGATCTCCACCATGCCGGAAATGGGGCGGGGCGGGGGGGACGAGGGCGTTACGATGCTGAGCGCCCCGGTGGATTACAAGATCTTCAAGAGCTCCGACACCTGGTGGTCTTTCGCCAATTCCCGCAAGCTCACGGCCGGCCCGCACGATTTCGCGGCCTCCGACCTGCTGATACTGATCTCGGTCTCGGATTTTCCCAGCGGCATCTTCAGCGTGGCCGCGGTGGAGAAGGGCCGCAAGGAGACCGTGGTGAAGTACCGCGTCAACCCGCTGGCCATGGCCTTCGAGATGCCTAAGGACCAGCGCGAGGCTTACGCCGCCGCCGCTGTGCCCAAAGGCAAGCCGGTGCGCCTGCAGCAGGTGCCGTAGAGCAGCTTAAGATTTTTTATTTCCGCGCAAGGCGGGCCGCGAAGAGCAGGGCCGACTCCATTCCAGAGGGGTCGGCCTTGTTTTTCCAGGCTATGTCGAAGGCGGTGCCGTGCGCCGGCGAAGTGCGGGGGAAGGAGAGGCCCCAGGTCCAGTGCACGGCCGGGACGGAGCCGGGGGCCGTCTTGAGCGGGGCCAGCGCCTGGTCGTGGTACAGGCAGAGCAGGCCCTGGCTCTTGCCTGCCAGGTGGGCGGCCCAGGCCGCGTCCGAAGGCAGCGGCCCGGTCACGCGCAGCCCGCTTTTTTTAAGTTCCCTCACCGCCGGGGCGAGAACTTCTATTTCCTCCCGGCCTATAACCCCGCCGTCGCCGGCGTGCGGGTTCAGCGCGCAGAGCGTGATAAGCGGCCGCCTGAACCCCAGCGCCTTCAGGGCCGAGTTGAAGAGGGCGGCTTTTTCTTTAACGAGTTTTTTTGTTATCAGCCGGCCCAGGTCCCGCAGCGGCGCGTGTTCCGTGACCAGCGCGGCGTTGACGGGGCCGCGCGAGAACAGCATCAGCGGCTCTTTCTTCTCCAGCAGGCGCAGCAGGTCCGTGTGGGCCGGCGCGGGCGCCCCGGCCAGCGCCCAGGCCTCCTTTGAAACGGGCGCCGTGACCAGCGCCCCGAAAAAACCCTCTTTTACCAGCCGCACCCCGGCCAGGACCGCGCGCAGCGAGGCAGCCCCGCCCGCGGCCGTGGGGCCCGGCCGGGAGAAATCCAGTCTGCCGGCTTCCTCCGGCAGCAGCGGGCAGAGCCCAGGCGTCCAGCCCGCGCGGCGCAGGGCTGCGGGGTCGCCGATGACGGCGGGCAGGCAGGCGCGGCGCACCGCCCGGCTTTTAAGGGCCCTGACGGTTATCTCCGGGCCTATGCCCAGCGGGTCGCCGGCGGTTATGAGGACTGAGGGTTTCATAAAATAAAGCCACGGGAAGCGGTGCTCCCCGTGGCTAAGCTGGAAGCCCCTGTTTACGGGGTTTTCTTTTCGCCGAGGAACAGTTGGATCTTGGCGTCCTTGCGCAGTTCCTTTATGTACTTGCCGAGCTCGTCGGCGAAGGCGTTCTGCGCCAGCACCTGCTCCAGGTCTTCCTTCACCGGCTCGTAGCGCAGCTTCTGCGCGGCGCGCTTTTCCTCGAGCCTCAGGATATGCCAGCCGAACTTGCTTGCCACCGGCTGGGAGTTCTCGCCCACCTGCAGCTTGAACGCGGCCTCTTCCACTTCAGGCGGCAGCATGCCCCTTATTACGTAGCCCAGGTCGCCGCCGCGGCGGGCGCTTTCCGCGTCCTCTGAATTCTTCTCGGCGGCCAGGTCGAAGTCCAGCGCGCCGTCCAGGTCCTTGCGCAGCGCCAGGGCCTTGTCCTGGGCCGCTGCCTTCTGCTCAGGGGAGGCGTCTTCCGCAACCTTAAACAGGATATGCCGCAGGCGCAGGCGCTCGGCGGTGATCTCCCTGAACTTGGCGGCCACGGCCGCCAGGTCCTGCCGCTCCTCGTCGCTCAGGCCCTTCACGGCGGCCTCGCCTTCCCTGAGCGCCAGGGAGATGTTGTCGAAATAGGCTTTGGTCTGCTCGTCGCCGGGCATCTTGGCGCGGGACTTTATGGTGTCCTGCACCAGCTTCTGCACCATGAGCTGCCTGCGGATGCGCTCGCGGAACTGCTCCATCGTGACGCCCTCTTTCTTCAGCTCGCCGCGGAAGGCCGCCTCGGCCTTGTCGGCGGGCAGCGGGGAGCCGTCGGGGGCGCGGGAGAAGCGCTTGCGGATCTCGCCCACCCCGTTCTCGAGCTCGCGCTCGTAAACCTTGATCTTGAGGGCCTCGGCCTTCTGCCGCAGCAGCGCCTCGTCCACCAGCTTGTCCAGGGCCGCTTTCTCCAGCTGGGCCTCGGCGTCCTTCTGGCGGAAGAAGTCGGGCATGGCGGCGGCGTACTGCTCCGTCAGGGCTTCCTTGGCGCGCTTGTACTCGGAAATGGTGACCGGCTCGTTGTTCACCCGGGCCGCCAGCTCGTCCACCACCGCCGCGGGCGCGGGGGCGGCGCAGGCGCAAAGCAGCGCGGACGCCAGGATTTTATTTATAGTTTTCATCGATAACCTCCACCTTGTTCTTTTCCTGGAACTTCGCCAGGTATGCGTCGAATTTTTTCTTCTCGAGGATCTTGCGCACGCGCTCCAGGGCCTGAGCCTGCTCCGCCTTGTCCTGGCCGAGCTTCTTTATGATATGGAAGCCCATCGCGGTCTTCACTATGCCCTGCGTCTCGCCGGTCTTCATCTTGAAGGCCATGTCCTCCAGCTCGGGCATGAACTCGCCGTACATCACCGGGGGCAGGCGCACGGTTTCCTTGTCCATGGAGTATTCCCTGGCCGTCCGGTCGAAGTCCGAGCCGGATTTCAGCTTCTTCATCACCTTCTCGGCTTCCTCGTAGCTGGGCAGCAGTATGTGGGCGAGCGTCACCTTGTAGGGGTGCTTCTGGTAGTACTCCTGCGCCTCTTCGCCGGTCACCTTAAGCTCGTTCTCGCGCATGTCGTCTATCCACATGCGGGTGAGCATGAAATCCTTATAGGCGGCCAGCGTGTCCTTCATCTCCTCTTCCTTCTGGCGCACCCTGCCCTTGTAGTCGTCCCCGGCGGCCACGCGGCTCTTGCGCGCGGCCAGCAGCATCAGCCGCTCGTGGATCAGCACGTCCAGGAACTGCCTGCGGCCCGGCTTGGAGGCCAGGTACTCCTGCGCGGCGGGGCTGATCTCCGCGAATTTTTCCTGCAGGTAGGTCTCGGTTATCTTCTCGGGACCGACCTTGGCTATCACCTTGCCGTCCTGCCCGGAGCAGGCCGAAATTACCAGAACCGCGCCTAAAAGCGCTAAAAGTCTTTTCATAATAGGGTAAATGTATCATTTTTGGGCCGGTCTTATAAAGCGGAGGCCGCCCGCGGGGGACGGGGGACGCTGCTTAGTTTTTGAGTTGTTTGCTCCTTAACTAACCCCGGGAGCGTTGTTATCCCGGTGTTTGTTCCGGCCAGATTCAAACAACTCAAAAACTAAGCAGCGTCCCCTGAATTTAATATAATTAGCTCATGGGTTTTGTCCGCAGGTTCCTGGATTACTTGGACGGCCTTTCCGCGCGCGAGCTGGTGCTGAAGGCTGTCTACCTTATAGGCATCATGTCCGCCGCCGGCATCCTGCTGTCAGCGGTGCTGATGCGCAAGATCTTGACCGACATCCCCTCCATAGACAAGCTGGACGAATACACCCCGTCGCTGACCACTTACGTCTACGACATTAACAACCAGATCATAGCCGAATTCTCGGTGGAGAAGCGGGCTATGCTGCCGCTCTCCAAGATCCCTGTGGACATGCAGAACGCCGTCATCGCGATGGAGGACCGGAACTTTTTCCGCCACTGGGGCATCTCGCCGCGCGGCATCATGCGCGCCCAATTGCGCAACATCATCGCCCACCGGCGCGCCGCCGGCGGCTCCACCATCACGCAGCAGCTGTCGCGCGGCATCTTCCTGAAGCCGGAAAAGTCCTATGTCCGCAAGATCAAGGAGATAGTGCTGGCGCTGCAGATTGAGCGCAACTTCTCCAAGCCGGAGATCCTCGCCCTCTACCTTAACCAGATCTTTTTCGGACACGGCGTATATGGCGTGCAGTCGGCCTCCAAGCTCTATTTCGGCAAGGACGTCTCCGAGATGACCCTGGGCGAATGCGCGCTGCTGACGGGCCTGATCCCGTCTCCCGGCAACTACTCGCCTTTCGTCAATCCCGAAACCGCCCGGCAGCGCCGCCGCCTGGTGCTGCAGCGCATGCGCGCCGAGGGCTTCATCACCGACAAGGAGGCCGAGGAGGCCGCGGCCGAGCCCATTCCCACCGAGAAATCCACGCTGTTCGCCAGCCACGCGGCCTATTTCGTGGAATACGTGCGCCAGCAGCTGGAGCCCAAGTACGGAGTGGCCCAGCTCTGGAAGGGCGGCATGAAGATCTACACCACGCTGGACCTGAACATGCAGATCCCGGCGGAAGAGATCATGGAGAAGAACCTGGCCAAGTACGACGCCGACGCCGCCAAGAGCCGCGCGGCCGAGCCCAAGCCGGAGGAGAAGCCGGATGAGGCGGGGGTGGACAAATCCTCCGTGCCGCTGCAGGGCGCCTTCCTGATCCTGGACACCCGCACGGGCGCTATAAAGGCCATGATTGGCGGGCGCAATTACCGCGACAGCAAGTTCAACCGCGCCACGCAGTCCGCCCGCCAGGCGGGCTCTACCTTCAAACCCTTCGTCTGGATGTCGGCGCTGATGAACGGCTACACGCCGGCCAGCCTCATCGAAGACTCGCCGATGGCCTACTATTACGACGGCAAGGACTGGCGGCTGCTGGAAGGCGCCACCGACCAGTACTCCATCGACATGGCCATACAGCCCTTCGTGGGCAACAAGGATTTCAAGATCTGGGTTCCCAATAATTACGACGGCAAGTTCCAGGGCCGCGTGACGCTGCGCCGGGGCCTGGAACTTTCCCGCAACCTCTCCTCCATCTACCTGGTCACCCGCGTCGGGCCCACGCTGGTGGCCGACGTCGGCCACCGCGCCGGCATCAAGCGCCACCTCGAGGCCGTGCCGTCCATCGGCCTCGGCACCTCGCTGGTCAGCACCATCGAGATCGCCAGCGCCTTCTCCACCTTCGCCAACGGCGGCATCCACGCCGCGCCTTTCGGCGTGCTGAAGGTGGCCGACAACACGGGCCGCGTGCTGGAAGAAGCGGTGCCCGAGGAGACCGAGGCCTTTTCCCCGCAGCTCTCCTACGTGCTCGTCAACATGATGAAGGGCGTGGTGCAGCGCGGCACCGGCGCCGCCGCCTCCAGACTGAAGCGGCCTATGGCCGGCAAGACCGGCACCAGCCAGGACTCCAAGGACATGTGGTTCATAGGCATGACGCCTGACCTGACCGCGGCGGCCTGGATGGGCTACGACGACTTCATGTCGCTGCCGATGAAGGACTGGACCGGCGGCGGCACCGTGGTGCCGTGGTGGACCGAGATCATGGAGGCCGTGCTGAAGGACCAGCCCGTGCGCGACTTCCCCGTGCCCGAGGGCATAGTCTTCGTCACGGTGGACCAGGAGACCGGCAAGCTGTCCCTGCCCACCTGCAAAAAAAAGATCCTCGAGGCCTTCATCAAGGGCACCGAGCCCAAAGAATTCTGCGACGCCGTCCATTAGAGGGGACGTTGATTCCTAATTCCTAATTAAATATCTACGGCGCCTTGCTATAGCGACCGGAAGTTTCGCATGGTGCGCCTGCAATTAGGAATTAGGAATCAACGTCCCCTGTAGACGCGGGGAAGTTTAGCGTTAGCTGCGGTCCGGCGGACGTGCAGGGCCACGGGGGTGCCGGGTTTGGCTTCCGGGATGTTGGTGACGTCGAGCATGGTGTGGACTATTCCGGTCCTGCCGGCGAAATAGGCCTTCTTGCCGCCTATCACGCCCCAGTACCTGAAGCCGGCGGTTATCTTGATCTTGTTCTCGGTGGGCTCCATCGTGAGACCGTCGGAGTAGCCCGCGGGGATGGTGGCCAGCCGCATGTTATGCGGGGCCGTGAACTCGCTGGAATAGCCCAGCGATTCGCCCTTCTTCACTTCCCTCACCGAAATTATCCTGGCGTAGAACTGCCACGGCCGGCCCAAACCGGGCAGCGGCGGGCCCTGCCTCTTCTTCCTGTAAACGTCGGTGGGGTAGATGCCGTAGATCAAATTGCCGATGCGGACCATGTCCAGCTGCCAATGCGGGAAATCGCTGAGTATGGAACTGTTGGCGGCGTGGGCCTTCAACTCCGGCGCCAGCCTCCGGAGCTTTTCGGCCAGGGCGCAAAAGGAATTGAGTTTTTCTTCCGCTTCTATCATGTTCTGCGCCGGGCGGTAGGCCAGGTGCGCTGAGAGCCAGCCGGGCCGCGCCTTCCTGTGCCTGAGCGCCTGCGCCAGCAGACCTTCGGCCTCGCCGGGCTGCACGCCCCAGCGGCCCAGGCCCAGGTCAATGTCGAGGTGGTAGGGGACAGGCTTTTTAGCCGCCCGGTCCAGGGCTCTTATGAAAGCCAGGGAATCGGCGGTGGGGATCAAGGCGTTCTTTACTATAAGCGGGGCTTCGCCGGGCAGGGAGGGGGCCAGCAGGTGTATGGCCGCGCGCGGCAGGGCGGCGCGCAGGGCCGCGCCCTCGTCGGCCGTAAGCACGCCCAGGCAGTCGGCGCCGCTGGCCAGCGCCGCGCGGGCCACTTTGGCGGCGCCGTGGCCGTAGCCGTCGGCTTTCACCACGGCCATGAACTCCACGCCGGGCTTCAGCGCTTTTTTAACGGCCCGGACATTGCCGGCCAGGACTTTCAGATCTATTTCAACCCATTTCAGCATAGAGGTGCCAGACAACAAAATTATATCATTAACCTGATGATAGCCAAGGCCGTCAAAGGCGCGCCCAATATAAGCGCAAAAGTCTGGTTCGCGCTGAAAGAGTACGAGCGGGCCCCGTCGCACCTGCTGCTGGCGGCCGCCGGCGACGAGGTGCTGCCTTCCTGGCAGCACGCCTTCAATTCCCTGGCCGGCCTGCTGCCCGGCCTGCCGCCTTTCGAGATCTGCCTCTGGGGCGGGGACCTGGGCGAGCGCGCCAGGGCCATGCGCGCCCTTTATTCCCCAGAGCCGGGCCGCAATTATATCCACATCGCCGCGCCAGAAGCGCTGACCCAGGCGCTGATGCCCGAGGCCGAATATTCGGACCTGCGCTTTTCTTTCAAACAGGCCTATACCTACGCCCGCAGCGCGGCGATAGACCTGTTCATCAAGGCCGGCTATGAGCGCGTCTCCTTCGTGGAGGAAAAAGGGGAGTTCGCCGCGCGCGGCTCGGTCCTGGATTTCTACCCGCCGGGTTTTGATAGGCCGGTGCGCCTTTTCTTCTCCGACAATAAGCTCGAGAGCATCCGCCATTTCGAGATAGACACGCAGCACACCGCCGGCTTCCTGGAGAAGGTGGACGTGCCGCCCAATATCTTCGGCGGCCCGGGTAAGCCGCTGCTTGCCTTCGCCGGGGAGGGGTGGAAGCTCTTCTTCGACTGCCCCCTGCCCGAAGGCGGGGAGCTGCCCGCCGGCGAAGCGTTTTCCTTCGCCGCGCCGCTGTCCGGCGAGGAAGCTCAAGAGTTCGGCGCGGCCTCCAACCTGAATTTCAATTCCGACATCGCCCTGCTGGCCGGGGAACTGCGCCGCCTGAAGAAGGCCGGCATCAACACCACCCTTTTCTGCATCAACCGCGGCGAAACCGAGCGCCTGGCCGAAACGCTGGCCGACGCCGGGGCCGGCGGCCTGGTGCAGATCGCCACCGGCTACATCGAGGAGGGCTTCGTCCACGCCCCGTCGAAGACGGCCGCGGTAACCTCCTCCGAGCTCTTCCGGCGCCGCTACCGCTTCGACCCGGCCTCCATAAAGCCCAAGAACAAGTTCTTCAAATGGACCGACCTGAAGACCGGCGACTTCATAGTGCACGAGGATTACGGCGTGGGCCGCTACCTCGGCATCAGGAAAGCCTTCTTCCGCGACAGGTACGGCGCGCAGGTGGAGGATTCCGACTGCCTGTTCCTGGAATACGCGCGCGGCGACAAATTACTGGTGCCCCTGCACGACTTCAGCCGCGTGCAGAAATACATCAGCTCCGAGGGCAAGGTCCCGCGGCTGAGCCACATGGACACCAAAACCTGGACTGAGCTGAAGTCCAGGGTGAAGAAAGAGGTGGAGGAGCTGGCGCTGGACATTTTAAAGCTGGAGGCCGAGCGCGCCGCGCTCAAGACCGCCGCCCTGCCGCACGGCGGCCACCTGGAGGACGAGTTCGGCGCCTCCTTCCCCTTCGACGAGACGCCGGACCAGGCCCGGGCCATAGCCGAGGTGCTGGCCGACCTGGAAAAAGAACTGCCGATGAACCGCCTGGTGGCCGGCGACGTGGGCTTCGGCAAGACCGAGGTGGCCATGCGCGCCGCCATGCGCGCCGTGGCCAACGGCAGGCAGGCGGCCATCCTGGTGCCCACCACCATCCTCGCCGACCAGCATTTCAGGAATTTTACCAAGCGCTTCGCCGGTTTCCCGGTGAACATCCGGGTCATTTCCCGCTTCGTGCCGCCGGCCGAGCAGAAGAAGATACTGCAGGACCTGGCGCGCGGCAAGATAGACATCATCGTGGGCACGCACCGCCTGCTGCAGAAGGACGTGGAGTTCGCGGCGCTGGGGCTGATGGTGGCCGACGAAGAACACCGCTTCGGCGTGAAGGACAAGGACAAGATCAAGGCCGCCGCCAAGGGCGTGCACTGCCTGCTGATGAGCGCCACGCCCATCCCGCGCACCCTTTACCAGTCGCTTTCGTCCCTGAAGTCCATGTCGGTCATCGAGAGCGCCCCCGTCGGGCGGCAGGCCATCTCCACCTTCGTGCGGCCCTTCACCGAGAAGGGCGCCGCCGAGGCCGTCACCTACGAGCTGGCCCGGGGGGGGCAGGTCTATTACGTGCACAACCGCGTGCAGACCATAGACAGCCGCAGGGCCTACCTGAAGCGCCTGATGCCCGAGCTGCGCATAGCGGTGATCCACGGCCAGATGAAGGCTGAGGCCGTGGAGAAGCAGATGTGGGACTTCCTCAACCGCAAGTACGACGTGCTGATGGCCACCACCATCATAGAGTCGGGCCTGGACATCCCGACGGTGAACACGATGATAGTGGAGAACGCCCACGAGATGGGCCTGGCGCAGCTTTACCAGCTGCGCGGCCGCATAGGGCGCGAGAAGCAGAAGGCCTACTGCTACCTGTTCTTCCCCGGCTGGATGAAGAAGGGCGCGCAGAAGCTTATGAAGAAGGCGGAGCTGCTGGCGCCGCCGCCAGACGACGAGAAGAAGGAGATCAGCGAGGACGCCGTGAGGCGGCTCTCGGCGCTGGAGGAGTTCACCGAACTGGGCTCCGGCTTCCGCCTGGCCATGCGCGACCTGGAGATCCGCGGCGCCGGCGAGCTGCTGGGCCTGCGGCAGCACGGCTTCATCAATTCCATAGGCCTGGAGATGTACATTAAGCTGCTCAACGGCGAGATAGACCGCATCAAGGGCCGCGCCGGCGCGGCCGAGCTGCCGGAGCCCAAGATGGACGTGCTGGTGCCGGCCTTCATCCCGGAAGACTATGTCGGCGACGACATGGAGCGGCTGAATTTCTACAAGAAGCTGCTCAACGCCAAAGAGGGCGAGCTGGCCGCCGTGCTCAAGGATTTCGAGGATATCTCGGGCCCCGCCCCGCTGCCGCTGCGGAATTTGGTGGAGCTGATAGGCCTCAAGAAGCGGCTGGCGAAAAAATCGGTGCGCTCGGTCACGCAGAAGGAAGAGGACCTGGAGGTTTTCTTCCTGCCCGGCGCCAAGGTGGACGCCGGCGCCATAGCCGGCTGGCGCAAGGCCTTCGGCTCACGCCTGGCTTTCCTGCCTTCCAGGGCTGGCGACGGCATAAGGATCTCGGGCGTAACTGACCCGCTGGCCGCCATCTCCTCCATTGCCGACCCCCTGCATTGACCGGGCCATTGGACCCTGTCCTCCCCAATGAAAAACTGCTAAAATATACTCGTAGTCTTGTTCTTTGAGAACCCATTTGTTGTAGGTTCCGCATTCATCTCCGGGTGGTTCAGCGCAGCGCCCAAGCGCAGCGCAGGAAGCAAGCGGCCTTCGAGCGTTAGCGAGGTCGCACACTAAGGATGATTTACATCGGCCACGTTGTATACGTGGGCGATGGAAATGGAGGGCAGAGCCCTCCTTGCGGAGAACCCGGCCGACGAAGGCCGGGCGGCAATCCGCCCCGCACCTGGTGCGGGGTGCGACAAACGGGGGCGAATAGGTTCGACGTTAACTTGTTCTGCAGGATCAGCAGGTCATGGTTGACCAGGCCATGTAAAACAGGGTCAAAAAAACAAAAGCCAACTCCAACGAGCTGGCCTGGGCGCAC